>NZ_RHNO01000014.1 GCF_003946265.1 Levilactobacillus yonginensis | reverse complement strand
GGGTTTGATACCAAGTATCAAACCGCCCTACACATATTTGGTTTGTCGAAACAATGTTCAGTTTTCAAAGGTCTACCAAGTTATTAACGAAACGATTAACGCTCCGTGACAACTTTTAAAGTATATCATGCTGTCAAAATCCTGTCAATCAATTTTTAAACAACTTTTTGAATAAATATCGAAGTTATCTGAATCAATTGAATAATTATTCTCAACAACGTTTACTACTATATCAAGAATCAAGCAGACCGTCAAGCCTTTTTTTAAATTCTTTAGCAGTGAAATCTCGTTGCTGTCATAATGTTTGTTCCGGTTAATGACAACAAAAAATAGTTTACCAATATCCAGCCGCCTGGTCAAGGGTAAAATGAATATTTACTGAAATAAATTGCAACTTTACCCGTTAAGGTCCCCTATTCCCCCCTACTAACCACTTAAAAACCCCCACTACCAGTACTGGTAGTGGGGGTTCCTTTGAATCTGTGGTCTACTTCAATTCAGGCGCATCGGTTTTATAGTCCGTGGTCTTACCATCATTCTTGGCTAATGCACTCGTCTTTTCCTTCTTTTCCGCCTCAGCCAATTTCTCCATAGCTGGTTTGTACTTATAGGTAAAGGAAGACTTATCAACCTTGGTAAATCCAGTTGGTTTGTAGAACCGTAGCAAATCACCATAGATCACCCGATCAGATAACGAGAGTTCCGTCGTTACGTGATTCTGCAATTGATCGACTGCCTTCTTCTGAGCCGTCGTCAATTTGAGCACATCCCCAGTCTTCGTGTCATAGACAGTCCCCCCAAGCTTGGTGTACTTCGGTGAAACAAAGTTACCATTCCGGAAGGCAACCGTCTGATTCCGATTCTTAGCCAGTAAGTCCTGGCCAAACTGCACCGTATCCGTGTTCTTGACCCCTAACAGATCCAATAGCGTTGGCAAGACATCAATTTCGCCACCATAAGTGTGATTGATGCCACCCTTGAGTCCGGTAGCGTGAATCATGAACGGTACCTTTTGGAACTGAGCTAAGTCAAAGTTAGTGACCTTACTCTTCCCTAATAGCTGGGCAATAGCTGGTCGGTGATTATTTGAAATACCGTAATGATCTCCATACGCCACAATCACACTGTTCTTATAGAGCCCGGCCTTCTTCAGGTAGGTTAAGAATTCAGCAAAAGACTGATCCAAGTAATGGGCCGTTTGAACATATGGGTCCACAGTCTTGTCCCCAGTCTTAGTAGCTGGGAAGTCCGTGTTCCTCTTATCTAGTTCGTACGGGTAGTGGTTCGTCAAAGTAATCAGTTTTGCATAGAACGGTTGCGGTAACTGTTCAATATACTTAGCCGATTGCTTGAAGAAAATCTTATCCTTCAGTCCATACCCCACCGTATAACCGGATTTCTCCGTATAGTAGCTGGAGCTAAAGAAATATTGATAGCCCCATGACTTGTAGGTATTGTCCCGGTTCCAGAAACTTGGCACATCCCCATGGAATGCGGCCGTCGTATACCCAGCCTCTTGATTCAGAATAGCTGGCGCTGCCTGGAACGTATTTTGTGTCCCATAGGTCGTCATTGCCGACCCCTGTGGTAACCCAAACAGAGAATTTTCCAACATCATTTCAGCATCAGAGGTCTTCCCCTGTGCGACTTGATTATAGAAGTTATCAAAGGAAAGGGTGTTCTGATTATGATAGAACTTATTCAGAGTCGGTGTGACTTCCTTCCCGTCAACCTTATAGTCGAGCAAGAACTGTTGGAAACTCTCCAGATGAATAACAAAAACGTTCTTCCCCTTTTCCTTACCGTAGTAAGAGACATTGGGACTGACCCGATTTTGTTTGAGATACTTCAACACACTCTTCATATCACTGGCATTGGCACTCGCCCGCGTTGCGCTTTCCTTTTGGGTCTGGTAAGCGTTAAAGGCCGCGTACTCGTTCAGCCCGAGGTACTTCACGATATAGTTGTTATCAAATGTTCGCGTCAAGAGTCCTGATCGGTCAGCGTTAGCCATTCCGAACTCCGCAAACATGAGACCAAACGATAGGACTGTGATTGAGAAAGCATACCGCCGCTTAAATGGTCGCGCATCAATGCGAATCACGTGCGTAACCAGTAACACAATCAAGATAATGATATCCAGATAAACAAAGAAATCATATAGATGGGTAATCTGAGCCATACTCTTCCCCAGATTATTCCCAACGTCACTGGACCCCTTCATGATCCCAAATGAGAGAAAGTCCGAGAATTCCCGGTAGTAAAGGACGTTCGCAAAGATCCACGTCGACTCTAACACATCGATGATCATCATCAGCCAGTAGGCCAACCGTCCCCGGAAGTAGAGGGCAATACCAAATACCAATAAAGTTGCCGGTAGTGGATTGATTAGCAGTAGAAACTGTTGCACACTCCCCTTTGCACCTAAAGTGAATTCGGTTTGATAGGCAATATAAGTCTTTACCCAAAATAGAACGATGACTAACAGGAAGAAGCCCATTCGGGTATTCAACCAGTTGGTCTTCCGTTTAAAAAAGTTCGCCATGAGACAGCCTCCAGAAAATAATTAACATTACTACAGTATAGCTGATATCGAAGGGTAATCAATTCGATTCAATAACCTTTGAAAAAATTCAATGTTTAGTCTAAAAAAAACAAAACTATGGCACCCATAGTTTTGTTAGTTATCCGTCAGTAAATCGAATAATTCGATAGCGACTAAATCAATGTTATCAAACTCGAAAGTTGTTTCCGGATTGTGTTCGGTTAATGTGTAAGTGTGGGTCAATTGGTTAAATACGACCGTAGCTTGTTCCACGCCTTCTTTTTCAAAACGACGGGGTTGTGGCTCGTCGGTAGCATCTTCTTGCATCGCCTTTAAGCGATTGATAATGCCAATCAGTTGAGATTCTTCCATGGTTGGTCCCCTTTCTAGCTTTCATAATGATTTTACCAAACTTAAGCCACTATGGCACGCCCAAATCCAGAAAATCTTAGTCATTTACCTGATTCTTCTCTTCGACGACCTTATCTGGACGGATTACCATCGCAATCAGACCGGCAAGCATCCCCAAATAATAGGTCAACAGACGCCATAAAATCATCGCTAAGACTAATTTACTATTCGACGTGATGTAGCTTCTAAAAATCATTTCAAAGCTATACTCTGCTCCCCCAGAACCTCCAGGGATAGGAAATAGTGAAATCACCATCACGATTAGAATATGCAGGCTGATTACCATCACAATGCTGGCCGACGTGTAACCGAGTGCCAGCATAATAAAATACGGAATTAGGTAGTAAAACATCAATTGGAAGAAGGTAATCACAAAGACTCGCAACATGAGTTTCCCTTGTCCGCTGATTCGGACACTCTCCGCATAAAACGAATCGATCTTCCCATTGATGTTGGTTTCCATACGGTCAAACCGTGCTGGCTTCATAAACCACCGCATGGGATACAGGACGACCCCAACCATTTTCTTCGTGAACGCGTACCAGAACATGACCATTAACAAGCCGACAATCACCGCAAAGTGAATGGTAAACCCGAAAACGACCAGCCAAGCCAGTGCATGCAGTTTATCCTGAATGCTGTGGAACCCAATCAACAACGCAAATAGGAAGTTGATGACAATCATAGATTGGTAAACCACAAATTTCATCAACAGGACCGAGCTGGCTTTACCCGCATCGACCCCCGTCTGCATCAGCGCAATCAGTTGTGCTGGTTGCCCACCGGATGAAAATGGCGTAATCCCATTGAATAACTGTTCGACCATGGGAATCCGCAGAGCGTCTTTAAACGTGAAACCGGTAATGCGGTCAGAAATGAAGACCTTTACGATCCACGCTTCCAACCCTAAGTATATCAACATACACAAGACGGCGACCCCAAACCACCAAAAGTTAATGTGTACGAAATCATTGATCAAAACTGAAAACTTAATGTCACGGAGTGAATAGGCAAAAATGGCAATCCCCAAGAGTAACATTACAGCTAGTACCCATTTATTTCGACGTGACATTCAGTTACCCCTCTTTAGCTTGTTGCTGATAGAATTTAAGCCAAATCTCCGCTAAATGTTCTTCGGAGTAACGGTTGGCTGCCGCCAGACTCTTTTGGTGCCAATGTTCTAAGGCAACCTCATCCGTTGGTAACGTTTGAAGTTGCGCATTCATTTCATCATAGTCTTTGGCTGGTTGATAGTCGCCAGCAATAATCGCCTGGTAGAGATCTAAGTCCCGCAATAAAACGGGCGTCCCCGTACTAAATGCCTCTAAGACCGACATTGGGAATAATTCATTGAACGATGGTAGTAAGAATAAGTCCGCCATATCATAATAGTCAACGAGTTTGTCCCGATCAACGATTCCCGGAAAGCTCAAGTTAGCCGGCGGATCATCAACGACCTTCTTCAGTGCCGCGTAACCATCCGTCATCCGCCCAAACGAAAAGCCCCCAGCCCAGATAAACTGGAGGTCTGGATTATTACGAGCAAGCTTGATGAAGTCAAATAACCCTTTACGTTCCTGAATCTGACCAGTTCCCAGAATCGTGAACCGGTGCTCATCATACCCATACTTCTGCCGTAGTGCGACCTTTTGTTGGGCATCTACTGGATAGAATTCATCGCGGCTAACAAAGTTTGGAATGTACGTCACCTTTTCTTCAGGGATTCCCGCCGCCACTAACTTCGGAATAAACGTTGGGTTGACCACCACAATGTGATCCATCCGTTTGTAAAAGGCAATCACATACTTGTAGAAGATTGCCCGAAATGGTTGGGGAATCTTAACACTACCCTCCAACGTTTCCGGCAGAAAATGGACGTAGCCCACCTTACGGCCCCGGTGTGGGAGAAAGGTCGACAAATAGTACGAGAAATTAATCGTATGATAGTGGGTCAAGTCGACCCGGCGGTACTTATTCACGGACACATCAAACTCATCACTCAACCGTGTGCGTAACAGATTCATGAGTTCCAGGTAAGCACTCCCCACACCCTGACCCTTGACGGAATCGGCTGCAGAAAACATGTTGATTTTTAGCATTCAAAAACTCCTCTAATCAGTAAAGTCCGGGGTATCCTCGTGGGAGCGCTCATAGCTAGCCTGTGCGTCCTGATAAAATTCAATCACGTGTTGACCAAACGTATCCGCTGAAATCTCAGACAGCGTCCGCGCCAACAAGTCAGGATCCTGCTCTTCATCCCCATGAAGCAGGTAATCAACCACATTTTTAATCATGGTATCGGTCGTACGGTAGGTCACGCCTAAAGTCCGACTAGATAATAGGTCATCCGTATACGGGCTGGTCATGACCACGATCTTGGTACCAGCCGCCATGGCCTCAATATACGTTAATCCCTGCGACTCCGAATCGGAAGACGATAGGAACACGTTAGCCATGTGATAGTAACGGAAGACTTCATCGTTATTGACCTCACCAGTGAAGGAAACGTGATCAGTCAGACCAGCTTCTTCCGTCTGCTTGACCAAATCTTCATGCGCTGGACCTTCCCCAACAATTAAGAGCTGGGCGTTAGGCACCTGCGCCAGAATCTGTGGCATCGCGGCAATGCTGGCCTTAATGTTCTTTTCGTAGGCCAACCGACTCAGTGATAAAATGACCGGCGTATCAGGCTCGTAACCCAATTGCCGTCGTAAGTTAGCTGTATCGGGTTGCTCGTACTGGTGTAAATTGACCCCAGTTGGAATCACCCGAATCGGTGCTTTGACCCCATAATCAGTTAAAGTCGTCAACACCCGGTCACTTGGTGCCACCACCCCAGTGAGGTGATAACAAAAAGCTAACGTCCCCTGTTTAACATGAACGGGCTTAAGAATTTTGCCATTCGCCACGTAGTGCAGATAATCTTCATACATGGTGTGATAGGTGTGTAGACACGGGATTTCCAAATTCCGCGCCACAAACTTACCGATCCAGCCCATCGAAAACTCCGTCTGGGTATGGACCACATCCAAATTTAACTCCTTCGCAATCTGGTAAGCCTGAAACAGCCCCCGGACTGCGATTCGGCGGTCAGTAAAGGACACGAACGGAATACTTTGGAACCGAAAAACGTTGCGTTCATAAACATTCTTCTCAACGTGTGGGTCGGTCGTGGTGAATATGTAGACCTGGTGCCCCTGCTTTTCCAGCTGGTCCCGTAACGTCTTAATAGACGTTGCTACCCCACTTACTTGAGGGAAATAGGTATCCGTAAATATGCCAATGTTCATCGCCAATCCCCCTTGATTTTGTGCTTGATTAAAAAAATAACCAGTATCTCTATTGTACAATCAACACAATTATATGGGTTTGCCTAGGTGATTGCAAACCACAACCGGTTGCATTAAACAAAAAGAACGCTTCCAGAGATAAACTGCTCCAGAAACGCTCTAATATGGTTTTATTTCCAGCTAAGTGCAAACGTCCGCGTAGCTAGTTAACAACGTTCGGTGCGACTGCTTGAACCATCGTGATAACCTCTTGACTGGTGCTGGCCGAATTTAACACAGTCTCCACTAAGGACGCCAAGTCATGGGCCTTTAATTGCCCAATCAACTCACGCGTATGGCCAAGCTCATTCGCTCCCATTGAGAACTCATCGAGACCCATCCCCAACAACAGTGGCACAGCAATCGGATCACCGGCCATTTCACCACACATTGCCACTGGGATACCGGCCGCATGACCGGCCCGAATAATGCTATCGATCAACCGCAACACGGCCGGATGATAGGGTTGATACAGGTAGGCCACGTCAGGATCCGTCCGATCTGCTGCTAACGTATAGCCAATCAGATCGTTGGTCCCAATGCTCATGAAGTCCACCTCTTGAGCAAAACGGTCCGCTAAAATTGCCGCTGCAGGAACTTCAATCATCATTCCCACGTGAATCTGCCCCAAAGGAATATTGGCAGCCGTCAACTGAGAACGCTCATCATTATAGATAGCTTTGGCCTGCCGGAACTCATCCAACGTTGCAATCATTGGAAACATAATATTGAGGTTGCCGTACGCCGATGCACGCAAGAGTGCCCGCAGCTGACTGCGAAACATTTGCTGATGCGCTAAGCTTTGACGAATAGCCCGTGCCCCTAAGAACGAATTTTGTGTTTGACCAGCCACCTGATACGGCAATGATTTATCCCCACCAATGTCTAGTGTCCGCATGACCACGGGACGTGGCGCTAATTTTTGTAAAATATCACGGTACGCCACGAACTGTTCGTCTTCGGAAGGCAATGAATCGGTCTGCATATAGAGAAACTCCGTCCGGAATAACCCCACTGCCTCGGCACCGCCTTGAATGATGGCCGGTAAATCAGCAGCCGTTTCCATATTCGCGGCCAGCAGAACATCTACCCCATCCTTCGTCAGGGTGCCGTGATTCGTTTGTTCCGCTAGCTTCGCAGAATTAGTACGCTGTTTTACCATCGTCACCTTCGCATGGTACAGCTCGGCCGAACTCGGTCCCAACGTGACGTTACCTAACTTCCCGTTCATCACGACCGTCTCACCATCTCGCAGCTGGGTGGTCGCAGTTTGGGCCCCGACCACCGCTGGAATCCCCTTTGCACGAGCAAGTAAGGAAACGTGTGCAACACGCCCACCCAAGTCCGTAATGATCCCCAGGATATTCGACATGTCCGTTGGAAAAGCGTCACTAGAAACCAGTTCGTGGGCCACCAAGATAACGGGATGGTCAATCAACGCAATGTCAGGTAACTTGACCCCTAATAAATGAGCCGTGACGCGTTTCGTCACCTGGTGAAGTTGGGTCAATCGTTCTTCTAAATACGGATTATCCTGCAGCGGTTGGTCGACTGTTTCCAGTTGCGCAACCGCTCGACTCAGTGCCACCTCAGCATTGATGCGTTGTTCATTAATAATCTGTTCAACGTGTTTGACCAGTTCAGGATCCTTTAACATGGAAATTTGGTGACAAAAAACCTGAGCACCATCAGCGCCCAGGTTCTTCGTTACGCGAGTTTTAATCGTCTCAACTTCCGAGGTAGCAGCGTCAAGGGCCTGATGGAATCGTTTCAATTCGTAATCAAGATTTTTGATTGACCGGGGTGAACAGCTGAGGTCCGGATCAACCAGTCGGTAGACTGGCCCACAGACCACACCGTCACTCGCGGCAATTCCCTTGAGCATCGCTCTCATTAGTCAGACAAACCCTCTTTTTTCATTGTTTCAGCCACAGCACTCATGGCGTCAGCTTCGTCATCACCGTCAGTCGTAATGGTAATGTCAGCATTTTGGCCAACACCCAAGGACATAACACCCATGATAGACTTCAAGTTAACGGACTTGTCTTGGTATTGCAAGCTAACTTCAGCGTTAAACTTGCTGGCTGCTTGTACTAATAAAGTTGCGGGACGTGCATGGATCCCAGTTTCTGCTGTAACATGAAATTCGCGTTTTTCCATAATTGATCGATCTCCTTTAAGCTTAGGTTGACTACTTACCGACATAACCCGCCTTGACCTTGCGCATTGGCCAAACAACCATTCCACGAGCTACGCCTACCTACTAAGAATATCAATCTCAGCAGTAAATTACAAGCGCTTCATGAACCGCTTACATGAAAAAATTAAGATTCCGTATCTTCGCCAGCGTCATGATCGTAGTGATAGATGAGTTGGCCGTTCTTTTCAGCCTGACCCACGACCCGTTTCCTGGTCTCAAATGCCATGAAGGCCCGCTGAAACGCGGGGAATTCTGCTGGCGTTACCGTAAAACTATCTATCTTCTTGTCCTTTAATTGGTTCATTAAATCGGTATAGTCTTTATCCAACTCGCCACCCCTATTCTTGATGCCTTTCATATTCTACGGTGAAAACCGCGTCAGGTCAAAAATTTAGCAATTTTCTAAAAATGTGGTCGTCATTTTAGCATTCTACCTACGAGAGTGCTAAAATGTAGTCGTTCGCTGGAAATAGCCCAGCTACCGGGATTCATCCGCCAAACAAAATACTTGCAAGGCGAGTCGAACGCGGTATAATGTGGTCAATGGTCAAGAAAGGTCAAACGACTTTTACAACGACCGCGTGGGTTTTCCCACGAGAATTCCAGGCAAGAAAGGAGACGACAAGATGCTATGTCAAAATTGCCACCGCAATGAAGCAACAATTCACCTCTATATGAGTGTGAACGGGCAGCGGCAACAAGTTGACCTATGCCAAAATTGTTACCAACTGCTTAAGCAGCAACAAAACGATTCTGGAAATGGAGGTGGCCGTATGGCACAAGATCCATTCGGCTTTGGTAACCTGGATGATATTTTCCGGGCCATGCAAGGCGGAAACAATAACCAAGCAGATTACCGGCAATCTTCCGCACAAAACGGTCAGCCAACCCAACCATCCGGCGGTCAAGGTTCCGGCGGGAAGGGCCTACTCAGTCAGTACGGCTTAAACCTGACGCAACTCGCTAAGGATGGTAAGATTGACCCCGTCATTGGTCGGGACAAAGAGACGGCTCAAGTCATCGAAATTCTCAACCGCCGGACTAAGAATAACCCTGTTTTAATTGGGGAAGCCGGTGTTGGGAAGACTGCGGTCATCGAAGGTCTTGCGGAACGCATTGTCGAAGGCAACGTTCCCGAAAAGCTTGCCAATAAACAAATTATCCGTTTAGATGTCGTTTCACTGGTTCAAGGAACCGGGATTCGAGGTCAGTTTGAACAACGGATGCAGCAATTGATGAAAGAAGTTCAGTCTAGTCCTGACATCATCCTGTTCATTGATGAAATTCATGAAATTATGGGTGCTGGGAATGCCGAAGGCGGCATGGACGCCGGCAATGTTTTGAAGCCCGCCCTCGCCCGTGGCGATTTCCAATTAATTGGGGCCACGACGTTAAATGAATACCGCGACATTGAAAAAGACCAAGCCTTAGCACGGCGGTTCCAACCCGTAACGGTAGACGAACCTAGCGCTGACGAAGCGGTTGAAATCTTAAAGGGTATTCAGAAGAAGTATGAGGACTACCACCACGTTCATTACACGGATGACGCCATTGACGCTGCCGTTCGTTTGTCCGATCGGTACATCCAAGACCGTTACCTGCCCGACAAGGCCATTGACCTGTTGGACGAGGCTGGTTCTCGGAAAAACCTGACAATCAACGTGGCTGATCCAAAAGCGATTGATGAAAAGATCAAGTCAGCTGAAGATCAAAAGCAAGCGGCTTTGAAACAGGAAGACTACGAAAAGGCTGCTTACTACCGTGACCAAGTCACCAAATTAGAGAAATCCAAGGAATCCGCAACGAACGCGTCTGACAACCAGTCCGCTGAGGTCACCGTCAAGGATATGCAGGACATCGTTGAAGAAAAGACGTCCATCCCGGTTGGTGAGTTACAAGCTAAGGAACAACATCAACTGCAGAGTTTGGCCCCTGACCTGGAGAAACACGTCATTGGTCAAAACGAAGCTGTCGACAAGGTTGCCCGGGCTATCCGTCGTAACCGTATTGGGCTAAACGGAACGGGTCGTCCAATTGGTTCCTTCCTGTTCGTTGGGCCAACTGGTGTTGGGAAGACGGAATTAGCTAAGCAATTAGCTGATGAGCTCTTTGGTTCAGCAGATGCAATGGTGCGCTTCGACATGTCTGAGTACATGGAGCCGCACTCCATTTCTAAGTTGATCGGGTCCCCACCTGGCTATGTTGGCTATGAAGAAGCGGGCCAATTGACCGAACAAGTTCGGCGCCACCCGTACACGTTGATTCTGTTGGATGAAATTGAGAAAGCTCACCCCGACGTCATGAACATGTTCTTACAGATTCTTGACGACGGCCGCTTGACCGACTCACAAGGACGGACCGTTTCCTTCAAGGATACGCTGATCATTATGACCAGTAACGCCGGTACCGGGGATGCTGAAGCCAACGTTGGTTTTGGTGCCGCCGCTGAGGGAACCACCCACTCTGTCCTGGGCAACTTAACCAACTACTTCAAGCCAGAATTTTTGAACCGTTTTGACGATATTATTGAATTCAACTCACTCAGCAAGGAAAACTTGATGAACATTGTTGATTTGATGATTGGTGACGTTAACCAGATGTTGGCTGGCCAAGGCCTCCACATCCATGTGACGGAACCCGTTGAAGAGCAACTGGTGGCTAAGGGCTATAACCCAGCCATGGGTGCTCGACCACTACGGCGAGTGATTCAAGAAGAAATTGAAGACCGTATCGCTGACTTCTACCTCGACCACAGTGACGTTAAGAACTTAGTCGCCAAGATTGAGGACGGTAAGATTACTCTGGCCGCCGATAATGACGCCCCAAAGCCTTCTGCCGAAACTAGTAACGATGCTTCACCTTCCAAATAAATGATTTTTAAAGAAACGGTAGTGCTGTGACGCTACCGTTTTTTTATTGCCGCCAATTATGTCTCATCTCCCCTCCCAACATCACTGCATACTTATAATCTACGCAAAATATCCTCATATTTTGTCTCGGCTGGTAAATTCAGCTAAATTTCAATCGATCTAAACGCTCACCGCCCAAGTTCGCTGCTAACGACTAAATATTATGGTAGCTATCGTGGTTGGCTTAAGTGCTTCATGGGACTTGCAAGGCTACCAGTCTAAACAAAAAAACGCGTCCTGACTGGCACCAGACCCCAGAACAAGTCGCCAACCCAACTGCCGTTGGAAAAAGGCCTGCCGCCAACCGTTGGAATGCGGTATACTGTATTTTAAAGGAAACTTCTGGAGGTGAACTGACATGGCATTTTTTGACTGGCTACGCAATCTGATTGAACCCAATCAGAAGCGTCCGGCTCGGCGACCGCGACACGCTATTCAACGACCACAACGGTCACTGGATTCTGCTCCACATGAACCGACGGTAACCCCAGCGCCAAGTGCCACGCCCGTTACCCCACCCATTCAGTTGACTCAGAACCCTGACTTTTACATCTCTGAGCAACCGCAAGCCTTACCACAAGCAACGTTAGTCATTCGCTTGGTGGATATTCACGACCAGGCTCTCCAACCGGCCCTTGTGCTGACTGGTGACCTGGGTAGCTCGGTTCATTTTCACTTCCCTGAAATCCCGGGATACGCTCTCTGGGACATTCACGGGTTCACGCAAGACTTCATCTCACCTTACGGCCTGACGACCTTAATCTATGATCGTTGCTGGGGCCAACCGGTTATCAGCTACTTGGTCGACTTCGATTCCGGGAAGCTGTTACAGCTTCCCGTGATTCACCGTGGGCGGTTAGACGAAGGTTTCGCCCTGACCCCTCCTGACCTAGCTGACTATCATATCTTTCAGGCCCAGGGTCATCAACGGGGAACCTTCACGGACCAGAGCCAACAAGTGGTTTACTTTTACCGACGGAAATCCTGGCAAACGGTACAACGCGTTCATCAATTTGTCCGCTTGACCATCGACCACGACGTCTTCGACGAACCAGCTGGACAGCTCTACGATTATCAGTTCCCGGCAACCTCGTTATGGCGCCTATTTGGGATCATCACGCTAACCGATGGGAGCGTCTGGTACAACCTGGGCGGTGAGCAGTGGTTAAACGCGGCTGAAACGACAACCCAGGACCACCGGCAAACCACACTAGAATTGCCGCACCGCCGCAACTGGCAGCCCCAACCATTCAGTCAGATGGGGACCGTTGATTACGTGCCGGGCAAAGCTGTCTCGTACTACCAAGAACCCTACGGTGAAGTGGCTGGTCAACTTAAGCATGGCACCGACCTGGACATTCGCGTCCGCATCGTTGATGACCAACAACTGGTCTGGTTCCAAATTGGGCCAGATGCTTATATCAACGCCCGTTATGTGAAACTAGCACCCACCAAAACTATCTAAACTTGAACGAAAAAGGAACCGTCAGATTCTTCAATAGAATTTGACGGTTCCTTTTGATTTACCGGCAGGAAAACACCGTTGCGGTGATGATTTCCCCAAGCCTCCTAATCCAGTTCAGCCCGCAATTGCGCTGGGCGTTGCTGCTGGACCCGTTTCGCTAACTCTAACACCAGCGTTGGTAAGAACATTCCCGGAATCACCACTAGCCAAGCAACTGCTGGCAAGGAGACGAGACCGAACATTGCTTGTATCCCTGGTACCGTAGCAATCAGGATCACCAACGCTACTGCCAACAGGAGGGACCAATTGAGCACCGGATTGCGGCGCAGACTCCCTAGCGTCAGCGGCTGACGATCTTTGATAGCGTAAATATCGATCATGGACCCAACAGCTAACACCAGGAAGATCATGGTCATCCCAACCGTTGCTTGATTGTTGGTCAAGACGAAGCGACCCAGCGCATACACCCCAAGTGTCAAGAAGGTAAATGTCGTTGCCCGGATGGCCAACCGGCTCCCTAACCCGCGGGCGAAGAGACTTTCTTCGTTTGCCACCGGTGGTTGTTCCATGGCTTCCTTTTCACCTGGCTCCCGACTAATGTAGAATCCTGGAATCCCATCAGCCAACACGTTGATCAGTAAGAGCTGTTCCGCTAACAGCGGGGCACCCCAACCCATCAGGACCGCCCCAACCATCAAGAAAATCTGAGCAAAGTTCACGCCCACCAGAAATTCGACGGCCTTCAAAATATTTTGGTAGACCGTTCGACCTTCCTTGACTGCTGCGATAATCGTCGCAAAGTTATCGTCAGTTAAAACCATATCCGCAGCACCTTTGGAAACTTCGGTCCCCGTAATTCCCATGGCGATACCAACATCGGCCGCCTTCAGTGCCGGGGCATCGTTGACACCATCCCCCGTCATTGCAACCGTCTTGCCAGCCTGCTGCCAGGCCTGAACGATGCGAATCTTATCGGTTGGCGACACTCGTGCATAGACTGCAACGTTCTGAATCTTTGCTGCCAACTCAGCATCCGTTAGCGTTCGCAGTTCATCGCCCGACATTACCAGTTGACCAGGCGTCAATAGACCAATTTCTCTGGCAATCGCCTCCGCAGTCACCATGTGGTCCCCAGTAATCATTACGGGCTTGATCCCCGCCCGCTTAGCTTCCCGAATGGCGGGAATGACTTCTGGCCGAGGCGGATCAATGATTCCCACCAGGCCAGCAAACGTCAAATCAGTTGCCAGGCTCGCCCACTCTACTTTGGTGGTCGTTGGCACGACTTTGTAGCCCACTGACAGAACGCGAAGGGCATTCTGCCCAAACTCATCATGAATCCGCTTAGCTTGAGCCTGCTCACCCTGGCGCCAAGCTACTGGTAACCGGTCAAAAGCACCCTTCACAATAACCAGTTGTTCATCAGCTGACAGCCGATGGACCGTCGCCATTGTTTTCTTAGTCGAATCAAACGGGTCTTCAGCGACCCGTGGTGCGGCGTGTTCAAAGGCCTGCCGACTGTGATCATGACGCGCTAACCACCGCACGATTGCTAATTCGGTGGGATCACCGGTCGTCTTTTCCTCACCGGCCACGACCTGAATCTCAGCGTTCGTTGCCAAGCCTAAGTATTTCATCAGGTCGGCCCCTGCTGGTGACAAGTGCTCTGCGGCCATCGGGTTCTGGGTATTCGGTGTCCAGTATTGGGTAATGGTCATCTGATTTTGTGTCAGCGTCCCCGTCTTATCAGCGGCAATCACATCAACGCCCCCAATCGTTTCAACGGCATTGACCCGCCGCATGATGGCGTTACGCTTTGCCATCCGTTTGACCCCATGGGCTAGGCTGATGGTCACGATAATCGGTAACGTTTCGGGAACGGCCGCCACGGCCAGCGAAATACCAATCATTAAGCTGTCCGCCATCCCCTGATTTTGCATCCAGATACTCAAGGCAAAAATGATGAAGCCCCCAATAATAGCAAAACTAGTCAACCAGCCGGAAAGCCGGTTCAAACGTCCCTGCAGCGGAGTAGCCCGCTTCTTCGTCTTGTTCAATAGACCGGCAATTTGCCCCAATTCAGTTGCCATTCCCGTAGTGACCACCTGAACAACTGCTGTTCCCGCAGTCACGGCCGTTCCGAAAAAAACCTGATGGGCGTCGCGCAAGGCAGTGATGTCCGTCAACGTCTCCTTCGTAACTGGGACACTTTCCCCAGTCAATACGGCTTCATCTACGGCCAAGTTGGTACTGGATAGGACGATACCGTCCGCCGGAACTTGGTCCCCTGCTTTTAGCAACACCAGATCGCCTGGCACGACCTCCTTTGCCGGCGAAGACTGGGCAATCCCTTCCCGCCGCACAGTCGTGGTCGGTAAGCTCATAGATTGCAGTGCCGCCAACGCTTTTTCAGCCGAAGCTTCCTGATACATCCCAATCACCACGTTGATGACCAGAATGGCACCGATAACGAGCGGCTTCGTCCAGCCCCCACCCTGAGCTACGGCCATGTACGTTGCCAGTCCCACCGCAAACAGTAAGACTAGGGAGGAGACATCACTTAAATGGTGGGCGACCTGTTGCCACCAGTGGGGTTTCCGTGCTGCCACCAATTCGTTAGCGCCAACCTGAGCCAATTGCGTCTGTGCTTGTTGCGTTGTCAGCCCATCTTGGCCCGTCAATTCTACGTTGTTCATCTCTTTTCTCTTCATACCATTTTCCTCCGTTATATAAATGGATTATCCGGTTAATTACTATATACTTATTAAAACGAAAAGTTTTGTATACAGTATGGACGAATTGTGAAGATTCCTAGAAATTCGAAAAAAGCCTGTGAAACCACGCGTCAATTTCATGATAACGTCGCTACTAACCTACGCGCTCACCTGGCTATTCGCTAACCAATCGGTTGAAAGATAAATTGGCGTACGCTGGTCGCACTCCGGAAGCCAGGGATTACGTTTTAGCGTAGTAGGCTGCTGAAGGTCTTTCTTGAACCATTCTAACGAGCTATTTATAACGGAGCTCATAGTCTTTGGTTGGCAACAAAATTCCATGTAAGCCGAGAGGCAGCCAGATATGGGCTCAGGCGCGTCGTTCTGCTTGGTCAGTAGGTAAGACCAAGCTTGGAGACTCGGGTCTTTCGAGGCTTCAAGTTGCGTCCGCACCGTTCCAGCCCATATCTGGCGGCCGGTAAGGCGGAAAGCCACACTAAATTACACGCTAATATCATTGATGTCGCACACTTTAAGTATCATTCACAGTATTCAACGCTTCGGTAGATAAAAAAAGGACTGGCAAGCTGCCAGTCCTCTATGCTATCGCTGAATCCTATAGGTTCTTGTCCATGTTGAAGGTCAGCTTCGACAGGGTCAGTCCCTTTTCAATTAAATCATTGGTAAACTTCGTCGTAGTTGCGCGCATCGCTGCGACCACCTGGTGGTTTTGTTCAGTCAAGTAAGCGGTAAGTTCGTCTCCGCTCAAGTTCTGACTGCCGGCCAAAGTGTTCGCCACGTGCGTCCGCAAGTCCTGCTTGGCTGCCGTAACGTAATCCGTGTCTTGTTCAATGAAGTTCCGGTAGTGTGATTCAACGATCATCGACAACTTCCGGTACATCCAGTAGGCACTCTGGTCGTCCAGATGAACTGGTGTCTCACTGTAGGAAGGATCCGTATCAGTAGCGTTCGCAAAGAATGGCACGTAAGGGCTGAAAGCGGGCACCCCAAAGCACAACCAGAAGATGGCTGAACTTTCAGCTGGAACGTCATTTCTCAGTTGTAGAACGTGAGAATTTTGCGTCCGGTTCATAGAAATTGGCCGGAACTTCTTCCGATCAGCTTCTGGTCCCTGACCCAGTGGATCATACTTGGTTTCGTTGTAGTGCGAACTCAAAATGTATTCCACGTCTTCTACACTGATTTTGTGACTGGTCCGGCAAATAAATGGTAATTCGCTGGATTCTGGATCCTGTTCAATTTCTGGATTCAACACGTGTTGGCCAAACCAGACCCGTGGTGTGTTGTAGTGTCGATCCTTTTCCGTACTCGTCCCAAAGATATGCCGGAAGTTCCAGCCACTTTGGTCCGGGTTCAGGTGGTTCGTTGTGACAAATTCCTGAATTCCGTCGGAGAACATGAAGTTATCGGGATCATCAAACGTAACTTGTTGAATAGCAACCTGGTTGGCGGCCACAGCGTACGCATCGTCGGGAATCCGTTGCGCAACCCAGTGATGCCCGGTAACGATTTCCATGTACCAAACTTCATCGTGATCAGAGAATAACACCCCATTACCTTCAGGTGAACCATACTGCTTGATCAAGTTACCCAGGTAACGCACGCCATCCCGCGCAGAGTTGATGTAAGGAAGAACCATCGTCTGCAAGGAATCTTCGGCAAGTCCATCGGCAACGAGTGGATCGAAGGCTAGTGCTTGTGGATTACCGTACACACTTTCAGTGGCACTCATGGCCACGTTCTTCTCGTTAAACCCGCTTTCGGCGTAAACCCCTTCTTTATCGACCTCAACGTTTGGCGTTGCCAAATACCGGTAACCATCGCTAGGAATTGGGGCGGTGAACCCATTTTGGTTCGAGACCCAGGTCCGTTCTGGTTGGTCATGTTCGGCCGGGTGAACATAGAATCGTTGTGGTGTCAGTGGTAGGAAGGTGTCGTCGTTCCGGGCGATCATCGTTGACCCATCCACCGTGGCGAGCTTCCCCACCAACACTGTTGTACATGCGGAAAGATGCTTTGCTGCTTTCATGTTAAATATCCAACTCCTTTAAAAGTTCTACAAGCAATAGTGTACCCCTTTTCTGGCAGCAAGACTAGCTTCCCCTTTTTGTCCAGGTATCACCGAAATGGTAACACTTTCAAAAAAGTGTTGACATTGCCGATAAGTTGTCTAAAATAGAGTTGTAATCAATTGAGATTCATTTCACAATCAATCACTTGTGAAGACCGTCTCAATTGGGAAAAACTTGTTTTGGGAGGCAACATTCATGAAAGTTACAGTTGTAGGTTGTACACATGCGGGTACCTTTGCCATCAAGCAGATTTTAGCAGAACATCCAGACGCAGAAGTTACCGTGTACGAAAGAAACGATAACATCTCCTTCTTGTCCTGCGGTATCGCCCTTTACTTGGGCGGCCAGGTCGCCGATCCACAAGGCTTATTCTACTCCAGTCCTGAAGAACTGAAGAGCTTAGGCGCCAACGTTCAAATGAACCATAACGTCTTAGACGTCGACCCTAACCAAAAGACGGTAACGGTTGAAGACTTAACTTCACACGAACAAACCACTGAAAATTACGACAAATTAGTCATGACCTCTGGTTCATGGCCCATCATCCCTAAGATTCCCGGCATTGACAGCGACAAGGTCAAGCTTTGCAAGAACTGGGGCCACGCACAACAATTAATCGAAGACGCCAAGAGTGCTAAGCACATCACCGTTATTGGTGCCGGCTACATTGGTGCCGAACTGGCTGAAGCATACTCGACCACTGGTCACGACGTCACCCTGATCGATGCCATGGACCGCGTTATGCCTAAATATTTCGATCAAGAATTCACTGATGTTATTGAAAAAGATTACCAAGATAACGGCGTCCAACTTGCCATGGGTGAAACCGTGCAAAGTTTCACGGACAATGGGGATACTGTGACTATCAAGACCGATAAAGGCAGCTACGACACCAACCTGGCTATCCTCTGCATTGGTTTCCGGCCAAACACAGGTCTCCTAAAGGGCAAGGTCGACATGGCCAAGAATGGCGCCATTATTACCGATGACTACATGCGGTCATCCAACCCAGATATTTTCGCAGCCGGTGACAGTGCCGCTGTTCACTACAATCCAACCCACCAAAACGCCTACATCCCATTGGCCACCAACGCAGTTCGGCAAGGAATTTTGGTCGGGAAAAACTTAGTGAAGCCAACGGTGAAGTACATGGGCACCCAATCCTCATCTGGCCTAGCCCTTTACGGTCGGACAATTGTCTCGACGGGGTTGACCTTAGCCGCTGCTAAGATGCAAGGTATCAACGCGGAGCAAGTCCTGATTACCGATAACTACCGGCCAGAGTTCATGCCAACGACCGAACCAGTTATGATGTCACTGGTATTTGATCCAGATTCCAAGCGGATTCTCGGCGGTGCCTTGATGAGTAAGTACGACGTTTCACAGTCTGCTAACACCCTCTCCGTCTGCATCCAAAACGAAAATACGATTGATGACCTGGCCATGGTCGACATGCTGTTCCAGCCAAACTTTGACCGGCCGTTCAACTACCTGAATATCCTGGCGCAAGCTGCCCAGGCGAAGGTTGCTGAACTCGCAACCGCTAAATAATAATTAAACAAAAATGGCGCCACCCAACGTTAAGGGTGGCGCCATTTTTACTTGATTTTAGCCGATCACTTCGTTTGCCCTAGTCTACGGGACATCATTTAACGTCCACGTCATGGTTCCCTCATAAGTTCCCTCTGCTGCCCCGCTATTGATTTCTAGTAACAGGCCCTGATCTTCATTCCAATCAGCAGCAACGTCAGTCACCACGTCCGTATCGGCTGCCGTTCCTTGACCCACGGTGACTGGCACCTCATTGATGACAGTTGGTCCATTGGCATCGTAGTAGGACAGCGTCCCAGCCAAACGCCTACCCCTGGCCGTTTGAAATGGTGTACTCGTCACCTGGACCGTCCACTTAGCACCAGCTTCGCGGGTATCCAAGACCTGAACCCGCCAGTCTCCGGACCGCTTGACCCGTTGACTTTCACCCGTCAGCGTGACGTTGCGAAAAGTGCTGGCTTCCGCAACGGACCGAAAGACCAGCTGACGAGACACTGTCAGGGTATGGGTCAACGCGTTAGAGACATTGCCATAAGGATCCTCTACCGTGAGAGTCAGCTGATTGTCTCCTGCCTTTAACAATTTGGCTGGGACCGTCATCGTAAACTGACCGCTTGAATTGTCCGCGCCAGCAGGCATCTGAAAGTCTGGTAGCGCAGTTCCGTTAAGTTGCGGATGAACCGTAATATCTGTGTTCTCCAAGTGAGCGCCATCCGGGATGACCACCTGTGCCTTTACCAGACCGTCAACCCCTGGTTTCACCGTCTGGGTATTACCAGAGAGCGATAGCAAATGCAGGTCGAATTTTGGATTAACAGTTACCGCTGGTGTAGCCGTCGTAACGACACCGTTGACTGCTTTAAAGGCACTGCTAACAGCCGGTACAGGCGTCGGTGTATCAACATCCGCTGCCACCCCGGTCAGAGAAATGGTAGCGGTTGCATTTTCATCTGACAAGGCTTTCGTTAATTGATAGCTGAGTGCCTGCTCGTTCAGCCCGGCCAATGAAATCTGATTACTAGAACCGTCAGCATAGGTGATAGTCGCCCGCTCATACGTGAGGTTTTGCGGTAAATTCAGCTCTGCAATAACATCCTTCCAGGACTGTTTACCCGCAACGTAGGATAACTGATACGCCAGTTTGAATGCATCCCGACTCTTTAAGACATCACCATCCGTCAGTGTTTTACCAGTTGTCATATTCGTTAGGGTGGCCGTTGCTTCGGCATCAACGAGTCCAGGAACCTCTTCAAACACCACCAGGTTATTCTCATAACTGTCTCCCGTGGCACCGGTAAATCCCCAACGAATCTGACCGCTGTCGTCAGGATCAATCTTTTTACGATCCAGTTGCACGGTGGCGGAATGACCGACTTGGTCCGTCCCGGTAATGGGATTCTTGTCGTCGAACGTGTAGGTCATCTGCTGCGTGTTTGCCCGCCAGTCCAAGCTTAAATGATGCCAAGAACCGTTGGCCAACAACGTGTAATCACCGTTGATCACGCCATTATGAGTCTGAGTGGCGTAATAACCAACACTATAAAACGGCAACAGTGTCGAAGTCCGTTGCATCTCATAGGTATCCTGATCACCCGGATAGTTGCTGGCAATGTGGGGCCCCTTCAGCCCAACGTCAAATGAATCAGCATCCCCAGCGTTGCCGTAATTGGTCGACGTGTTCAAATGGGTATCAAACTCCAACGCCCAGCTATTTTGAATGGCTGACTGGGCTACCTTCTCTGAGGTTGTTTGCCTTTTATCCGTATCAACGCCCCAAACACCCAGTGTTTCCCCGGAGACCGTCTTACCAAAGCTGGGTGTCGCGGCTAAGTCGCGGCTATCATTTTGAAAGACCAGCGCCATCCCATCGGCTGCCTTCTTCCCAGTATTTCCGAAGTAGAGCCACATTGAGGCCGATTGATTTTTATCTAGCTGGAAGAAATTATCCGCGGTCGACCAGAGGGCCCCAAATTGCTTCTTGCCGTTCGTGACCTTGGCCGCTTGGGTTCCAGTAATCGCCGGGTTAGTGGTTCCCACCACCGCGGCCTGATTATTGCTGGTCGTCCCCGGTGTGAAGATATTATCTAAAGAGATTCCCTGAGGGGCGCTTCGTAGCGCTTGATCATAATCTGCATCCGCTTGTGCCACCACACCCATAGTTGCCAGTACCCCAATACCAATTAACAGTCCCCACCATTTCTTGACTGCCATCGTCATCGCTCCTCTCTACCCCTGAAGTTGTGGGCGCCAATGGTGTGCCCCCATAATGATTCTGCAAATAGTTTAGCACGATTTTATTTATAGCAAGCTTTTTTGCCAAATTTCGTAGACGGCTATTCGAAATTTGACCTGCTAGGTAAATAATTCGTAACGCCCTTGTCGAGAAAAAGTAACTTCCCCTTCCAACGCGGTCACTTGAGCAGCTTCGCCACAATATCCAAAAATGGTTCCGGAAATCTTCATCAGATTTCCAGAACCATTTTAGGTGACATTCTTTTAAATTGCGTCATTTTAGACGCTTAAGTCCTAATTAAAGCTTAGCTGTCAATTCAACGTCAGGATACTTATCCTTGAACCAACGTTCAGCAAATTGGTTTTCAAAGAGGAACAGTGGCTCACCATTGTTATCCTTCACCAACAGGTTCCGGGATGAAGACATCCGTTCATCCAGTTGGTCAGGGTTGATCCACCGGGCCGTCTTCTTGCCCATTGGTTCCATGATAACTTCTGAGTTGTACTCATTTTGCATCCGGAATTGGAAGACTTCAAACTGCAGCTGACCCACGGCACCCAAGATATAATCACCGGTTGAGTAAGACGTGTACAGTTGTACGGCCCCCTCTTGCACCAGTTGATTGATTCCCTTGTGGAAGGACTTCTGCTTCATCACGTTCTTAGCTGCAACCCGCACGAAGAGTTCAGGCGTAAACTGTGGCAGTTTTTCAAACTTGATCTTATTCTTACCAGTATAAATAGCGTCCCCAATTTGGAAATTCCCCGTATCGTAGAGGCCAATGATATCCCCGGCAACGGCCTTCTCCACGTTTTCACGGGTATCCGCCATAAACTCGGTCACGTTGGAAAGCCGCAACTTTTTTCCAGTTCGTTCTTGCATAACGTCCATACCACGGTCAAATTCTCCGGAACATACCCGGACGAAAGCAATCCGGTCACGGTGATTCGGGTTCATGTTCGCTTGAATCTTGAAGACAAACCCAGAGAACTCTGAATCCGTTGGTGCAACATCCGTATCCTCTTCCGTGTGGTGGGAAGCTGGTTGTGGCGCGTACTGGAGATAAGTTTCTAGGAACGTCTTAACCCCAAAGTTAGCCAACGCTGAACCAAAGAAGACGGGGGTTTGATCCCCACTGGCAATTTTGGCTTCATCGAATTGATTGCCAGCTTCACCGATCAATTCCATGTTATCACGCGCATCTTGGTACCACCCGTCATCCTGTAAGTCATTTGGTTCAACGAGGTCGCCCTCGTCATTTAATGGCAAGTATTGATGGTCCTCATCGTCCGGACGGAATAAAGCCACACGTTGGTGGTAACGGTCATAGAGACCCTTCAATTCACGCCCCATTCCGATTGGCCAGTTCATGGGATACCCTTCAATGCCCAAGACATCTTCCAGTTCAGCAATCAGGTCCATTGGATCCCGACCATCCCGGTCCAGCTTGTTCATGAAAGTAAAAATCGGAATGCCCCGCATCTTACAGATTTGGAACAGTTTCTTAGTCTGTGGTTCGATCCCTTTAGCGGAGTCAATCACCATGACGGCGGAGTCAACCGCCATCAACGTCCGGTACGTATCTTCAGAAAAATCCTCATGTCCTGGGGTGTCCAAAATGTTAATACGCTTGCCTTGGTAGTTGAACTGCATCACGGAACTCGTCACAGAGATTCCCCGCTTCTGTTCAATTTCCATCCAGTCAGACTTGGCGAAGTTCCCACTCTTCCGGGCCTTAACGGTACCGGCTTCACGAACAACACCCCCGAACAGCAGGAGTTGTTCAGTAATCGTCGTCTTCCCGGCATCGGGGTGAGAGATGATGGCAAAAGTTCGGCGCTTATCGACCGCTGATGCTAATTCTTTTTCGTTCATATTTTTTCCTCACAAAATTTTATTTTCGTTTTTAAGTTTATCCAGTGATTTTCAAATTTACACAGCGCTTTGATTTTAACACATTTAGCGGCACAATTCACTGTTTGTTGGGCCGAGCCACTTTTCGTGGTATGATAATACAATGAAGTTTATTTAGAAACGGGTGAAACTATGTCGGCGAGTACCGAAGCCTTTTTAATACAAGCACTCTTTATTCTAGGCGCCATCGTAGTGGTGGGTGCCCTGATTGGACTCCTAGTTGCTAGAAGCCAACGAAAGCCCCTGCGACCAATGATGAGTGTTATTCTCTGTGGTGCGGGATTAGTGGTCATTGCCGCACTGCTCAGCACACTCCTCTTCAAGAGCTATGACAACTTTCAGGTCAAGAAGGATCAATACTACGAGATTACCAGCCTGACCAATAACATGCACGCTTCCTTGGCCAGCAGCCGGACGACCAACCAACCGGTCAGTCCCCAAGCCAAGAAGGCCAGCAAAAATGTGACCTACCTGATCAAAAATTTAAAGCAACCCAAGTCTTCCGTCAAACTAGCCGAAACTGCCCAGCAGCAACTGACGCAGGACAAGCACCCTGACGTCCAGCTCGTTCGTCACAATTATCGGCAGATTTTGCACCACTATTTTGCGCAATTGACGGATTCCGCCAGCACCCAACAACGGCTCACTAAGCACGCCTACGATAAAGTTGTAACCTACCACTAAGGTCTGCGACCAATGGCATCTGAAGAAGTAGCGTGAGACTAAAGACAATCAACCAGTAAGCACCTCTTCAGCAAAGTAAACCGAAAGATAAGAAATGGGTCAAGGACAAAAGTCCTTGACCCATTTTGCGCTCCGAACGTATATAGCTGAAACGTGCGACCAAAGGCAGTCAGCTCCGCTTAACCCCGATAGACAAACAATCCAAGACCAGGATTATTCGCCTATCGACGTTAATGCTCACTGACTAATCGCCTTTGGTCCCACTCTCATTTCGTATAAACAAGTTTAGCTATTCTTTTCAATCTGTTGAACTACGTAGTTCACAATCTTCAAGGAACTTAACCCATCATCGATAGCACAGAAACGACGGTAGAAGTCCATGAATTTGGTATCCCCACTCATGTCTGGTGTCTGCAGCTTGGCAGCTACCAAGTCGAGCAACTGGTTTTCGTCGTGTGCAATTTCACCCGGCAAGTCCTTCTCGTAGTCGAGGTAGAAGCCCCGCAGTTCATCTTTGTACATGTGATAGTCGTACGGGTAGAACAGGATTGGTCGCTTGAGGTAAGCGAAGTCGAAGAACACGGACGAGTAGTCGGTGATCAACATGTCACTGACTAAGTAAAGGTCAGAAATGTTGGGATGGTTGGAGAAGTCAAAGACGACCCCTTCGTACCCACTGATATCCAACGCATTACTGATCAAGTAGTGCATCCGCAGAACCAAGACCGCATCCTGACCAAATCGTTCCCGGAATTCATCCAAGGAGAATGGCAGTTCAAACGTGTATTTCCCCTTCTCAGCAAACTGGTTATCCCGATAAGTTGGTGCGTAGAGCACGACCTTCTTATCCAGTGGAATTCCCAGTTGCTCCTTCAAAGCCACCACATCGTCTGGCGTACTGTTGATCAGTTCGTCGTTCCGTGGATAACCAACCTTAAGAATCTGGTTGTTGAATCCAAAGGCCGACCGAAAGATCTTCGTGGAATAGTCGTTAGGCGAGACCAAGGCATCCCACCGGTTGGCCTCACGTACAAAGTTGGCGTGATACTTGGCCGTGGTGGTTCCAGGCATCGACACGTTCTCAATATCCAGTCCCAATTTTTTCAACGGCGTTCCGTGCCAAGTCTGAATGTACGTCACATAATTGGGCTTCCGTACCCAGGATGGAAAACGGGCATTACTAATCCAAAAACTGGACTTTTCCAGCGTTCTTACCCACTTCGAGGTCCGACGAATAACGAACGGAATCCCATTTTCCTTACAGAATTTCTTCTGCACCCGGTCGATCGACCAGACAAAGTTAAATCCAGGATAGAGTTGCGTAAACAATTGGTAGATTGCGTATGGTGAGTCACTGACCTGACGCCCACCAAAACTTTCAAAGATAATCGTTGGTTGGTCGTATGGTCGGTGACCACGCTTGAACAGCCGCCGCATCCGGAATAAGTTCACCTTATCCATCAACATCGACAACAGCCGAGTAGCGCCCCCCACTTTACCGGGGATGTTAGCCAAACGCTGTGGTAACGTAGGGGCAGCTGTTTCCTGCACCCGAATCCCGTTGTCATACCGCTTCTCTAAGATTACTAAGCGGTGACTGCCCGTAATGGCTTGCGTGACCTGACCAGCAAGTGACTTAGCCAATACGACCCGCTGTTCCAAGTCCTCACCGTCAACGGTCGACCGGATAAACAGTTGCTGCGTCGTGTTTGCCGCTAAATCAGATAACGGAATAGCAGCAGTGAACAGTCCATGAATCCCCATCTTCGTGATGGGCCACTCTGCGGAACTATCCTGCTGCGTATTCTTCAAAACCAACCGTTGATTTTCAATGGGTTGGTTGTTCAAGCGACTGCGGCCAATGACCTGCAACTGATCATTTTGCAAGTTGATTGCATTGATGGTGAAGTCAGATTTGGCCTGTTGCGTGTGCATGTTGAATAACGCCATCCCGTTGGCATCACTGTTCACTTGATAGAAACTCGTCAAGGATAGTTGATGACGGTCACTCAGGTATTCACTTTCCACCTGAATAAGGCCCCGAGTATGTTGTTGCTGTAGATTAAGGTACAACTCCCAGCTAAACTCACTTTGGCCTTCCTGGGAAAACTGCAAGTCGTTGGCATCCACGCGAATTCGAACCACTTCAGCACTGACGACCTTGCTGATGGGGAACGTGATGGAAGCCTGTGTCTGCTTTTCTAAGAAGGTGACCGCTAAGTCATCGAATGGTTCTGGGACGTCGATCAATTCAAGTTCGAGTTCTTGTTTATTTTTCTTATGATGTAATCCAGATAAAATCGCACGCACGATGGAAAAACTCCTTAGTAATTAAAAATCAACTGGTTCGGCATCTGTGGAGAGAACGCTGCGTTGGCAGCAAGGTCCACGTACAATTGCGTGTCTGACGTCAACAAACGACTCAAGACCGCCTGGTAAAAGGCATAAACGTCATCAAATCGACGATAGTTGGAGTAAGCCAAGACACCGTAGTACGTTTCAGTCGTACTGATGATCGACGTGTGATCGATGGCTTCAGCCGCCGCTTTTTCCTTCTGGCGTTGCGTCATGTTAGCCTGTTCCGCGTTCTGCTTGGCGCCAGAAAATTCAACGGCCGTCATGACGGAGTTCGTACTCAAATTATAAACCTGTTCAACTGGCCGTTCGTGACGTACAAAACGCAGGACTGCTTCTCCCTGTTCATTCAGGACGTAACTCGTCTGAGCAACCTCGTCAACGATTTTTTCGATGGCCACAACTTGACCGTCCAAACCATATGTATCCGTCTGAACTAACTGATCGGCCTTATACTGACGCAAAACCATTGGGGTCTCATCATCCAGTTGACGAAGCTCGGCAACCAAGTGCCCTTCATTTAAGTAACGTTTGACCTGTTGTTGATCATCCGCAAATAGGCGTTCATCGAAACTGGTTAAATCAGGTGCGTTCCGTTCATCGCTGGTCAGCTTGAGGCCCGATTCTTGACGGAACATATCTGCTAACGTCACCAATTCAACGTCCGCCACCTGCCGATGCTTCTTGGCCAACCGATTCAAGTATTCGCGAACCAACCAGGAAGCGTCAAAATCAATCAACGCGACCAGCACACTCACCCGCGCTCCGCGAGCTAAGGCCTGCAAAAGTTGCTTTGAGAAATTAGGTTTGTGCATCCCGTTCAAGGACGTCACTAGAAAAATAATCTGTTGCATTCGTTTGCCTCCATTACGCGCTCCAAGAAAAAATCCCTAGTCTACGACTAAGGATTATCACCAACACTATTCCTTTTCCTGCCAGTCTTCTTCTTCTGTCAGGCCAAGGTCGTGCTTAATTTTAGTCGTGGAGATGCCTTCCGTCCGTGGTAAGTAAACAACTTCACAGTAATCCTTCAAGAAGTCGAACTTCCCTTTCCAGTCGTCACCCATGACGAAGATATCAATATCATTTTCTTGCACGTCGCGAATCTTTTGGTCCCACGTGGTTTCAGGAATCACGTGGTCAACGTACTTGATGGCTTCCAAGATATACTTACGGTCTTCGTAAGACGTGTAAGCGCGCTTACCCTTCTCGGCGTTGAACTCGTCGGAAGAAACGCAAACGGTTAAGTCGTCACCTAAGGCTTTGGCCCGTTTGAGCAGCCGGATATGACCTTTGTGTAATAAGTCGAACGTTCCATAAGTAATTACTTTTTTCATGTAGAATCTCCTACTTTATCTGGTTAATCTCTCCGAACGCTCTCGTCGGAGGTTTTCGCTAAAATTCCAATAACAAACTAAATAGTAGCATATTGAGCCGTGACGTCAACTTCAAACCACAAACGTTAGTCTTTTCTTGAGAAGTTGACCGGTAATTCTGCCGCTGGTTTATCGGGATGTTCCAACCGCCAAATACTGTAAATGTACTGAACGACCGTCTTAACTACCGCATACAGTGGCACCGCTAGAATCATTCCTAGCAACCCAGCGATGTTCCCAGCCGCTAGCAAGATGATAATAATGGTTAGTGGGTGAATCTGGAGGGACCGACCAATAATGTTCGGATAAACCAGATTGCCATCGATCTGTTGCACCACAATCACCACAATGATCACGTACAGAACCATGTTCGTACTGATTGTAAAAGCCACGATGAGTGCCGGTAGGATGCCAATGTATGGTCCCACGTACGGAATCAAGTTACAGAGTCCGCCGAATACGCCCAACAACAGAGCGTACCGTTCACCGATCAACATATAGCCAATCGCCGTAAAGGTCCCGACGAATAGGCATTCAAGGATCTGCCCACCCACGTACCGGGCAATCGTCGCATTCATCCGGCTCAATAGCTCTGCCGTCTGATCCGCGTGTTTGGCTGGCAGCCACCGGCGAACCGCTGGCATGAACCGTTCACCATCCTTCAACATGTAGAACAGCATCACGGGCACTGTAACGGCCGTGACGGTCACTGTCGTCACAGTTCCAATGATTGTCCCAATACCAGTCGTTAAGCCGCTCATGAAGCTCTCAGCGTACTTAGACAACGCGCTCTGCAACTGGGTCAAGTATTTGGAGAAATCAACATCCTTGAATAGCGGTTGTTTCATCAAATTTGAGAAAACCGCCTCGCTAGATTTGGCAAAGTCAGGAATGTTGCCAATCAGGTTAGTTACCTGATTAACCAAACGGGGTACAATCCACATCCCACCCGCAACGAGTACCGCCACTAATAGTAAAAAGACGATGGCTACCGCACCGGTTCGATTAATGTGAAATCGCCGCCAGCGAACTTTCTCCAGGAGCCGAACGATTGGATTCAGGAGATAGAACAACACGCCGGATAACAGCATTGGTGCAAAAATCGTTGAGAGAAAGACCCCAATTGGTGAAAAGAGAAAACTGATTTGGGTACAGACCCAAATCAATGCCGCGACAATCAGTAATTCAACGGACCAAAACATTAAACGCGAGTTGGCAAACCACTTCATGGGCAAAGTCCTTTCAGGCA
This sequence comes from Levilactobacillus yonginensis, assembly GCF_003946265.1. GTDB lineage: Bacteria > Bacillota > Bacilli > Lactobacillales > Lactobacillaceae > Levilactobacillus > Levilactobacillus yonginensis. Next base: position 44,058 of record NZ_RHNO01000014.1, on the reverse strand, counting down.
TAGATGCTAACGGTCAAACAGCTAGGCTATTTCTTATGTATCAATCATGGTATTTAGCAGTGTGGTCACTGACCAACACTGGCATTATTTTTAAAAAAAGGAGCGAGCCACGAATGGACTTGCTCCTGGTGGTACGGAAGACAACTCTTACTGATCATTCGAGCGCCGTAGAAGCTCCTGATACCGTTGATACCAGAGGTCGACGTAGGCTTGAGAAAAAGGCCCCTTATGATGATTAATCCAATCGACAAGCGTCAAGACATTGGACTTTAAGATGCGGTCCGTCTCTTCACCGTAGTTCCACCGTTGGCTAAAATCCTCATACTCGTCAACGTCGAGCAGGCGTTTTTCACCATCTGGAAAGACCTTCACGTCGAGATCATAATCAATGTATTTAAGTGCCTCTTTATCCAAAACATACGGGGAAGCCAAATTGCAGTAATAAGACACCCCATTGTCTCGAATCATCGCAACAATGTTGAACCAATAATGCTTATGAAAATAAACGATTGCGGGCTCACGTGTCACCCACCGCCGACCATCGTCTTCAGTGACCAACGTGTGGTCGTTGACGCCGATGAGGGCGTTCTCGCTTGTTTTGAGTACCATAGTGTCGCGCCAAGTTCGATGCAAACTTCCGTCGTGCTTGTAGCTTTTGATCGTAATGAAGTCGCCTTCCTTAGGTCCTCTAGCTTCGCGCGTCATGTATAAACCCTACTTTCTAAGTAACGGGTAACTATAAAAATTCACTCAACATTATACCAGATTCAGGCCCCTTTGAATAGGTTCAGACCGATTCTGACAGACAAATTCCTTGGGGAATAACCGAACTTACGGTAAACTTAAGCGAATCAAATGAGGTGAATCAATCATGGCACAAGCACCACTCAGTAGTTTTGAACCAATGATCCCCCAGGTTGCCAAACTTTTAGCGGATGATGATCAGTTAACCGCCTTCTTCAATAGCCTCACGACTGGCTACCAACGTGAATGGGCCCGCTACGTATTTAGTGCTAAGGCAGCAGCTACCCAGCAACGCCACATCGCTGACATGCGGCTGATTTTGACTGCCGGTTATAAGTCAAAACGGGCTTACGGCAGTCGACCAAATAAATAAGGAATACCTTCGGATTAACGCCTAAAGGTTGAAAACTGTTATCAAACCAAGAATAGTCAGGCGTTATAGGCTTAAAGCTAGTCTCACCCAGCCACCTGCGGCGGTCAGAGATTCCGCCTGCTGTGGGGAAAGCCTACGGCCTGAAAAGCGGTCCTTCGGTTCGGTTTGAAACCTGGGAAAGTCACCAGTCTTCAAACATGTCCCACGGTGTAAGCCGAAAATCGGCTAACACCGTCGACACAGCAAGCTCCACCTCTGACCCCCTCCGGTTAAACGGGTTCTTGGAAACTAAGCTAATTTAAATACCTGGATGAGACAGTTACTCAATATTATTGACGCGCCACTTGGTAGCCGAGCGCGAGTCTAAATTTGGCGAACGGTAAGGCGGCAATTTTTCACTATGTCTGACCCACTTCAGGTTTTATCAAACACAGTGGGTGTTTCAGTACTTTCAACCTTTAGGTAACGCTCAAAAACCTCGCCGGTTAGCAAATCACTAGCTAACCGGCGAGGCTTTTTGTGTTCATTATTTTTTGAAACTTGGAAAAAAACCTAATATAAACCAGTCGGACCCCAGAGGCCAAAGATTCCGCCTGCGGTTCTGGCCATGTTTAACATAATAACCGCTAAATGCCTTACACGCGCCACCAATAATGACTAACTGGTAACAGTCTAGTTGGGTAAGATATTGTGTCAGCCGAGAAGTCGCCAGATATGGGCTCAGGCGCGTCGTTCTGCTTAGTTAGTGGGTGATTCCCCCGCTAGCTTAGCAGAAGGCCAAGCTTGGAGACTCGGCCTTTTCGAGGCTTCAAGTTGTGCCCGCACCGTTCCAGCCCATATCTGGCGACCGGTAAGGCGGAAAACCACACCAGATTGCATGCGAATATCATTGTTATATCAACCGTTAACTGTTCAATTGTCCCGCTTCAAGCAGGTTCCAGATGGAAATAGCAGACGTTTGGGCCAGTTGGTTGGCCCGGTAGTAATTAGTCAGAAGAATCACACCGTCCTGTCCATCCTTGCTGACCAACCCGGCCGCTTCATACCCGTAAGCCAACCCGTGCACCCGAATATAGTTGGGGTACACGTAAGCCCCACCACCATACATAGAGGAAGACCCCGGTGCCAGCAGCGTGCTGACATCATTTTGGGGATATAGCTTACCTAGCAACATATTCCGTTCGCCAACAAATAAGTCATGGGCCGACATGTAGACCTGCCCAGTCCCAAACTGATAGAACATGGACGCCCGCGATTCTGGATAAGCTGAGTCGTAGTTGGTCCCCACGTCCGCTGCATTGTTATTCTGATACCCCTGTGAATATGTCCGCCGTTGGTCCATCTGAAAAACAAATCCCGTATGGGTCAGATGCCACGGCTGAATGATGTTTTCCGTGAAGTATTGCCGGTAGCTCTGCCCGGTGACCTTTTCAATAATCCCTGCCAACAGCATGAAGTTGACCGGTGAGTAGTCCCACTTGCCGATTGCTTTAGGATTGCTGAGAACGTTTCGGAGGATAAAGCGGACCATCCCCCGTTCTGAGTTCAAACTGTCTGGAAAGGCAGTCAACGTCAGGCCACTCTTCATATCCAACATATCCCGTAGCGTAATCAGATTGGCGCCCCTAATTTGTGGGTAGTATTTGGCCAAATTATCATTAAGTGACAATTTGTTGGCAGCGGCCAACTTCATGATCAACCCAGCCGTGAAGGATTTCTGTACGGAGGCCAACTGATAAATGCTGTTAACACCATTTTTCTTTCGCTGATTGGCGTCAGCATAGCCAAATCCTTTTTGATAAATCACCTTGTTCTGGTGCATCACCAACGCCGTCCCCACAAATCGATTAGCACGCAAGATAGTGTCAATTTCCCGACTTGCCGCCGTCTGCTTAGGCGCGACTTTCTTTTGAGGAACGACCTTCTTCGGTTGTGGTTTAGGCTTGACCGGTTGCACGATCGAGCTACTAGATGACTCTGGCTGTGCATCCGAATTGGTTTGACCACTAAACCACCATGCGAGGCCCCCACCAAGTCCTAACACCAGCCCCAACGCGATAACTGCCCCCATCGTTTGTCTCCTCATTGCAAGCTCCCCCTTACTCTTATTCTCAACTAGTCAGCCGATTCCCCTAAATCAGCAAGCCAAGCGCTAATGTCATCCAGGTTGAATCCCTTTCGGTACAGTGCCTGCTTGGTCTTATATTGACGTTCAGAATGACTCAATGTGCGGTAACGATGCCACAATTTTTCTCCCTGCTTCACCAGTAGATCGTGTTGCTGATCAACGTCGGGTGTCAAGTCTAACGTGGCCAGCATTTTGCTGGCATCATCGTTGTCAAACCCTCGCGTCAGCAATCCCTGACGAATCTTTTGTTGCTGGGTGCCAAATGCCTGACGATGATACCGTTTGGCCAGCTTCTCAGCCACTACCGTCCCCACGGCAAGGCGTTCTTCTGGCGTATAAAGGGTCAACGCATCGTCAATGCCTTTTTCACCCACCCCTTTTTGACGTAGATGCTGGCGAATCACCCGTGGGCCCTTGTCTCCGGTGTTCATCACGGTCCGCACGTAGCTAGCGGCGTAATGGGCATCATCGACCAAAACCAATTCCCGTAACTTCTGCAGGGTTAAATCAATCGTTTCTGGTGGCACTTCCAAATCGGCCAGCTTATCCCTGACCTCCTTTTCCGTCCGTAACTGTTTTGAGAGGTAATCTAACGCCCGATTGTAGGCCTTCGCAACGTTATCAGCATCAACTAGTTGTGCTTCTAAATCCTTATCGACTTCCATGCCTTTAAATAGACTGAAATCAATCAATACGCTCTCACTCACTGGAAAAGCATATTCTCCGTCAACGTAGACGTTATAACGGCCGCTACGTTTTTGAGCTTCAATCATGGTAATGACGGCCATTAATGTCACATCCTTTTAGAAATTTCGCCGAACAACTTGTGGCTGTTCTTGCAATTATTTTACCAGTTCTCAGGTGCTCGGGGAAAGCGAACAGCCAGATTAGTTAGCCAATTAACTTTTCGCGTTGACGATGTCCTGCTATAATTAGCACAACTAAGCAACTTGAAGGAGTGGTCTGATTTGGTAACAGCACACGTGGTCTTTGCCACCATCACCGGAAACAATGAAGACGTGGCAGACATCGTCACGGAAAAGTTAGAGGACCTCGGCTGTCAGGTCAAAGAAACCGAAATCTCTCAGACTGATGCCGCAGAGTTCAAACAAGCTGACATCTGTGTCGTTTGTGCCTACACCTACGACGAGGGCTCCCTGCCCGATGAAGGGGTCGACTTCTATGAGGACCTGCAAACGTTAGACCTCAAGGGCAAAATTTACGGCGTTGCTGGGTCAGGGGATACTTTCTATGGCAAATACTACAACACCACTGTTGACCACTTTGAAGCGGCCTTTCAACAGACCCATGCCAGTAGCGGTGCCACCGGCGTCAAAATCAACCTGGAACCTGATCAGGCAGCCATTGATCAACTCGATCTATTTGCAACCCAGCTGGTCAACACCTACCGGCAGGGTCACCCGGATTAAATCACCTAACCCACAAAACGACTCACAGCGGCCTGCTTTAATACAGGACACTGTGAGTCGTTTTATTTAAGTCGTTTAAAGTTCCTATTTTTTAACCTTGGGTCGCACGCCATTCTTCTTCAACCGGTACCGCCGATACTTAAGTAGATTGGGCAATGCTAACGCCTTTTGTTCCTGAATCGCCCCAACGATGAGTTCTTGAATGGCAGCATTCAATACCGCCCCGAACATCAAAATCAGGCCCGTAAAATCCAGCCAAAACATCAAGAAAATAAACGTTCCAATCGTTTTGTAGCTATCAATATTATGGACGAAGTACTTAACGTAAAGTGAGAAGGCTTGCGATAGCAATAACCAACCCACCGTCGCCACTAAGGCTCCCGGCCACACGAACCGCCACTTTAATTTAGCACTAGGCACAAAGTAAAATAAAATCATGAGGACCACAAACACCACGAAAAAGGTCAGTGGCCACTTCAAGCCGTTGACGTAATCTAAGATTGCCGTTGGCAAGTGTAGTAATGGCGTCAATTGTTCCAAAACAATCTGGCCAAAACTAAAGAAGATCATTAACACAAACATTAACGCAATCAAAACAACCATCCAGAAAAACGCCACGATTCGATTAACGATTCCGTTTTGATTTTTGGCGACTCCGTAGGCACTGTTAACTGTTCGTTGAAACGCTGCTACTGCCCGTGAGGAGGACCAAATAGAGATGATCACCCCAATGGACAACACTCCACCACTTCGATTGTTGAGGAAGGAGTGAATAATCGGTTCCATCATGTCGAAGATTCTCTCCGGCATCAGTGGTTCAATACTATTTAGGACCGTATCCGTCTGAATATTGAGGTACGGCAGCAGGCTCGCTAAGACCAGTAACGCTGGGAACAACGACAAGAGGGTATAGTAAGCCAACACGACAGCTGAGTCGGAAACGTTAGCCATTGTGTAGTGCTTGCTGATGGTTTTAATCACGTGCGTAACTTGTGTCGCGCGCTTGCGCCATTGAATGGCCACTGTTTTCGGCCCCCTTTCGCTTTAGAATGACCCGTAATCCTCAGCGAACTTAAGTGTGCTGATCATTTTTTCCAGCGTCTTGCGACTAAAGCGAACACGCTTGGCCTGCCGGAAAGATTCGATGAAGGTCGCCAGGTCTTGATAGTTACCGACGGCCGTACAATTGTACGCATCATTGGGATTGAGCTTCGTCTTATTGCCGACGACCAGTGAGTTGCTGTGATCATACCGGTCGTAGTAGTTGTAATACACTAATGGCTTAACAAAGTCGATAATTCGTTCATTCTTGTTTTCCAGTTTCTTATGCATCGTGATTTCACTGTTAATATAGCGCACCAACAGCTTTGAAGAAAGTTCTGATTGGGTAGCTGGGTTACTGATTCCCGTATGCAACGTAATAGACCGTTGCCCTCGTCCCTCCTGCTCCAGACTCATCGTGTAGCCCTGCGTCAGGGATTCATTTTCTTCCGACAAATTAGGCAAGAAGAACCGGTCGAGTCGACCAGTCAACATCTTCGTTGTCTCTTTTTCCTTTTCGCGACTGGATAAATTGACCGCCGAAAAATCATCCAGACTGGACGAAAAGATTTCTTCCGACAAGTCATGGAAAATCATGCCGCGCCAATACTTGCTTTCCACGTTAATGACCCCAAAAGACGTCACCAGCAAATTATCGATCTGCATGACCCGCCAGGAATCACCCTCGTTCATTTCCTGCGTTACAGGATTTTTGACCTTATTGGCAAAGTGAACGTTTCTTAAAATTTTGTAGTCAAAGCGTTCATTCTTCTTTTTTGCGGCCTGATGAATATCCCGCATAATTTCAGATAATTGCTCAGTGGTCTTAATTTCGGCCCGGTCGTACGCCGTCTCAGCCATTCGCATTGCCTCCATTGATGGCAGCTTGGATGGCTGCCAAAATCCGTTCTGAAGCGTGACCGTCGCCGTATGGATTCTCGGCTTTGGCCATTCGATCATAAGCTGCTTGGTCGGACAACAGACTTTCCATAGCCGTTGTGACCCGTTCTGGGTCGGTACCTACCAACTTCAATGTCCCGTTCTCAACGCCCTCTGGCCGTTCCGTACTGTCTCTAAGGACCAATACCGGTTTATTCAAGGAAGGCGCTTCTTCCTGAACCCCACCTGAATCGGTCATAATCAGGAAACTCCGGGCGGCAATGTTGTGGAAATCAATCACGTCCAGCGGATCAATCAAATGAATTCGATCCATCCCGTCCAGTTCCTCGTGGGCCACGCTCTGAACGGCAGGACTCAAGTGAACTGGATAAATCACTTCAACGTCAGGATGCGCCTCGACCACGCGGCGAACAGCCTTTAGCACCGCGTGCATAGGTGCCCCTTGATTTTCCCGTCGATGCATCGTCAATAAAATCAGCCGGCGGTTAGGATCGACTTGATCCAAAACGGCATGGTGATAGTCCGCATCGACCGTCTGTTTGAGCGCGTCAATGGCAGTATTCCCCGTGACAAAGATGTGATCGTCAGCGTGGGCCTGTTTTAACAGGTTCTGCCGGGACAGCTGGGTGGGTGCAAAGTACAGATCACTCAACACATCCGTTAGTTGCCGGTTCATTTCTTCAGGATACGGTGAATACTTATCCCAAGTCCGTAATCCCGCCTCAACGTGGCCTAACATGGTTTGATGGTAGAAGGCACTAACACTGGCCGCAAAGGTCGTTGTCGTGTCCCCGTGGACTAAGACGATATCAGGTTGTGCGTCCTCGATGATCGCATCCAACTTGGTGAGTACCCGCGTCGTGATTTGGCTCAACGACTGCTTAGGCCGCATGATATTTAAATCATAATCCGGTTTAATTTTAAAGATATCAAGCACCTGGTCCAGCATCTCCCGGTGTTGCGCCGTAACGGCCGTAATCGGGGTGAAATCGGCGGGACGTTGTTGCATTTCTAGGATGATTGGTGCCATCTTAATGGCTTCCGGACGGGTACCAAACACCGTCATAACTTTAATTGGTTTCGTCACAATTCTTCCTCCAGTGGTGTTGATTAGGTCAATTATAGCAGAAGCCCTGCCTTCATGATATTAAATACGAATTTTGCTGGCAAATGTGCTAAACTGAAGAAAATTTTTAGCTTTAATACAAGCGGCTAATTGTTTAGGTTACTCGTGTTACGGCGGTCAAGGGTGGGGCCTGCCGTGGGGACGCTTCAGCCAAAGAACGGGCTTCTCGCTCAATTTGAAGCCACAAAAATCATGTGTCTTCAAATTCGCCCATACCCTAAGCTAGCAAGGAACGCTAGCTAACGCTATTTTCACGGCTGGCCCCACCCTTGACCGCCTCTAGCCTAAAGTACAACCTCTTACGACGCTTCCTAACAACTAGTATCAACTGTAAGTCAACCAATCGGATAATAATTACACTATTTTTCCAGTACCGTAGCAATATTCATAAACTAACCCGCAGTCTGCTAACCAGTAAATCGAGACAACCATCGCTTCATCATCGCTTTAATTCCGCAACCATTTGCGAAGTCCAAATATTTATTCGCAGCGCGAGTAATTTGCCGGGTAGGACGTTTCCGCTTACAAGGCCGCCGCTATTGGTATCAATGCTTTCAGCTGGTTAGGCATGCAGCTAATCGTCGCATAAATTTAAAGGAATTGTCATGGTAAGCCCCCCATAATTGAGGTAAGATAGTAACGTTGTGTGAAAGGAATGTCTGTGATGAAAAAGCTTAGTCTGGTCGTTCCTTGCTATAACGAGGAGGAGTCAATTCCCTTATTTTACCGAACCGTTAGCAAGGTGATCGATTCAATGAACACCCCTACACCGACGGTAACGCCGGAATACATTTTTGTGGATGATGGGTCGAGTGACCACACCTTAAACGAAATGAAAGAGTTACACCAAAAGTATCCTGAGACGGTCCACTTTCGATCGTTCTCTCGCAACTTTGGGAAAGAGTCGGCTCTCGCTGCCGGACTTCAAGCCACGACCGGGGACGTGGTGGCAGTCATGGATGTCGACTTACAAGATCCACCTGAGTTATTGCCAAAGATGCTCGCGTTAATTGAAAACGATGGGTACGACTGTGTTGGAACCATTCAAAAGGAACGTCGTGGTCAAAGTAAGCTACGGGCCTTCCTGTCCACAAGTTTCTACAGTGTCATCAACAAGATTTCAGACGTACGGATCGAACCAAACGCCCGAGACTACCGCTTGATGACCCGCCAATTTGTCGACACGGTGCTCTCATTGCCCGAGTTCAATCGTTTCTCAAAAGGAATCTTCAGCTGGGTCGGCTACAAGACGACTTATTTGGCCTATGAAAGCCAACCACGTGCCGCTGGGACGACTCATTGGAGTTTGAAGCAATTATTCTCATACTCAATTGAAGGGATCATTGATTTTTCTAATGCGCCTCTTCGCTTGGCCACCTGGGTCGGCAGTATTTCATTTATCTTGTCGATCATTGGCTTAATTTTTGTCATTGTCCGCGCCCTCACCGTTGGGGGTTCAGTCGCTGGCTGGCCATCACTCGTCGTTATCCTCTTATTAGTCGGTGGGATTCAATTATTCTGCCTGGGGATATTAGGCCAATACATCAGTAAAATTTACCTAGAAACAAAACACCGCCCACAATACATTGTTCGCGAAGAAAAATAAGACTCACTTGGACCCGAATGCTCACAGAGCGTTGCGGGTCCTTTTTTATTTCGAAATCGGTGGTCAAATAAATCTTATGCCACTGGCACATAATCCAAATAAAAAAGTCCGAGACAATTGTCTCGAACCCGTGATTTAAATGATTTAGTGAATAATGAGATTCATCAGTAAGACCATCAACAGTCCAACCACAGAGATGACCGTTTCCAAGGTTGTCCAAACCTGGAACGTTTGCTTAACGCTCAGGTCAAAGTATTCAGAGAACATCCAGAAACCAGCATCGTTCACGTGAGAAGCAGCTAACGAACCGGCACCGATTGCCAAGGCAATCATGACGGGGTCAGCACCCAACGTGTGCATCAGTGGCGTGATCAACCCAGAGGCCGTCATCCCAGATACCGTAGCAGAACCCAATGAGATCCGTAAGATAACGGTAATTAACCAGGCTAATAGGATTGGTGAGAAGCTGGAGTGCATCATTAGCTGTTGCACAGCCTTCCCCACACCACCGTCGATTAGGACTTGCTTAAAGGCAGACCCACCGGCGATAACCATCAGTAACATGGCAATCGACTTGATGGCGTCTTCCAAGGTCCCGCTGATTTCCTTCATGGTACGACCACGATGGAAACCCATGGACCAAATAGCAAAGAGTAATGCAATCACCATGGCGATCACTGGATTCCCAAGCATCGTGATGACAGCGTCTAGGCCGTGCGGATTTTTCGGCGCAGCCCCCCCGTTAACAACCATTTGATAAATCGTTGCCAAAATCATGAAGACAACTGGGAACAGTGACGTGAAGACGGACAGACCAAAGCCTGGTGTTTCCTTCAAATCAAATTCCTTCACTTCACCAAAGGCGGGTAAGGACTTCTTAACGACGAACAAACCGGGATTGAACCGACGAATGACACGTGTCCAAATAGGACCAGCGACAATCACACACGGAATAGCCACGATGACCCCGACCATCAACATTTCACCAACGTTGGCGCCCAAAGCGGTCGCAACGGCAGTTGGTGATGGTTGTGGTGGTAAGAAACCTTGGGTAGCGGATAACGCGGCGGCCATTGAAATCCCTAGATAAAGGAACGGTACGTCAGCTTCTAGCGCAACCGCAAAGACGATTGGCGTAACCAGTACCAGCCCAACTTCAAATAGCAGGGAAATCCCAATCAGGAAGGAAGCCACCACAATGGCAACTTGGAGACGACGCTTCCCAAAAATCTTAATCAGTGTCCGGGCAATCCGGTAAGATCCACCAGCATCGGACACCAACCGACCAATCATGGCACCAAAACCAAAAACGATAATCAGTTCGCCCATGGAGCTCCCAATACCGTTTTTGATTGACTCCGCAATATTTGCGGGGTTCATGCCTAATCCAAGCGCTACCAAAATTGAGGTAACGATCAGTGATACGAAGGTGTTTAACTTTACTCGAATAATCAAGAAGAGTAACAGTAAAATACCTAATAACAAAATCACGAACTGCATTTTTCTCTCTCTTTTCTTATGCTTATTTCTGATGAACGACCTGCCGCAGTCGCTTCAACTCTTTCGCATAAGAACCATTGTATGAAAAATATTTTCAACTTGCAAGGGGGCAATTGAATGTTATTTACAATTCATGCGTGAAAACAGTCGTGAAAACGCTATCTGACAATCATCACGGAGATTGGAGAATATTTTGCCATGTAGGCAGCCTGACTCCCAAAGTACTTGCGAACGCCGGATTGGGACAGCGACCCAATGACTAACAGGTCTGGTTGTACCTCGGGAATGATCTTTTTAACAATGGTTTCACCGGGGTCCCCTTCACCGATCACAAATTTTACCTTGGTGATACCAAAGCGTTCTGCCAAGTTTTGATACTGTTGTAAATGCTTTTGTAAATCCGAACGTTGACCGTGAACGTAATCCTTGCTCAATGCCTGGTAGATATTCATGTTATCCGATTCCAACACAGAACAAATGACCAGTTCAGCATCATCAAACTTGGCTCGGTTCATTGCGTACCGGAAAGCCAACTGCGCATCAGGAGAGTCATCGACCCCGACCAAGATGCGCGTAAATTTCTTAGGGTTCATTGATTCAACGTTATCCATCGAAAAATCATCCTCCTTGTTTGACTACCTCCATTATAGATGAAAACGGTCCCTATGGGGAGTCTGAGCGGCTGAAAGCTTTTAAACATTGGCCTATCTTTTCGCCTTACCGGTCGCCAGCTATGGGCTGGAACGGTGCGGACGCAACTTGAAGCCTCGAAAGGCTCGAGTCTACAAGCTTGGTCTTCTGCTAAGCCAGTAGGGAACCCCCCTACTGACTAAGCAGAACGACGCGCCTGAGCCCATAGCTGGCGACCTCTCGGCTTATATATCTTTCCAACGCTAACTTAGATGCCCTAAAAATATGTTCATAGGACCCCTGCAGTGATTACAATATTAAACATAATCAAGGCCGGAGGAGGCCAACTTACCTGTACTGGTACCTGTTAATAAACATCATGTTCACGTAACTTAGCGTTCAACCAGCGAAATCCATAAATTACCAGCGTTGTGACTAACCAGCACCCCAAAACGACTGCCACTATCAAGGCCAACGTTGCCAGTTTATCCGGCCCCTGCCACCAATCTTTAAGTAACTCCCAGGCCTGAATCTTACGGTGAAACAAGAGTGTTAGCGGTAAGAAGACAATTTCAAGTCCGATACCCAGGCCAAACAATCCCCAGGCATCCCGCATCGATTTTCGAAACATTAGCTCCCCTCCTCTAAGTCTAGGATACGGGAGATTAGGTGACTTGCCAAGCTACTCTTGTGAGTGATTGAATTTATGAAGAAAATTCTCCTTAAATAGCAATCTCAGACTATTCACAACCTTGCGTAAGTCACCTATTTGGTAAATCTCTTCCTATTAATAATAATCTCACAATAGGTTCCAACTTATTATGTTGGTAAACCGGTGGTGGGGTTGTTAATTGGCGGTATGCAAAAACGGTCACGGGAATTTTCCCGTGACCGTTGCTGAAACGTGCACCTGTGGGCAGCTGGTTCCGCTTAACCCCGTTAGCCCAACGACCCAAGTTCGGGGTCGCTACGCTAACGACGTTAATGCTCGCCAGCTAACCGCCCGCAGTCGCACTCTGTATATTAATTGGCCCCACCCGGACTCGAACCGGGATCATTCGCTTAGGAGGCGAGTGCCCTATCCAGTTGTGCTATAGGGCCATAAAAGATCCGTAATTTATTCTGACACGGATCTTTTTAATTGTAAAGGACTACTTATCTTGGGCGTCTTGATCACGCCACTTTTTCCGCATCCCTTTGTTCTTGGTATGCCGGTTCTTGTGTTTCTTTTTCTTAGTTGGGTTCGGTGTTTCCACCTTGGCCGCAGCTGCCTTACGGGGTTTTCGCTTGGCCGGCTGTGCTTGACCAGTTGTCGTCGCTGTCGTCTCAACCGTGGTTGCCTGCTTAGCCTCCGTAGAAGTTGTCGCTACTGGGGTTTCTTCCACCGGTTTCGCCGTTGCTACTGGGCGTTCAGTGGTCAATGTCCGCCCACTGAAGTAAACGGGTTCTAACTCATAATCAGTTTCTTTCAAGAGCTTCTTTAAATCCCGTAAATCATGGTCATCCCCCAGACTAATTACTTGGCCTGGTTCACCCATCCGGCCAGTCCGGCCGACTCGGTGGACGTATTCGTTGACCGAAGTTGGGAGATCGTAGTTAATAACGGCTGGCAGTTTCGGAATGTCTAATCCCCGTGCCGCCACATCGGTCGTCAACAACAACTTGATACGCCCCAGTCGAAAGTCCTGTAAGGCTTTTTCCCGTTGGACCTGACGTAAATCACTCGTCAGACTGGCTGCAGACACGTGGTCATGGTAAAACCGCGTTGCCGTTTTCCGTAAAGTGTTCGCCTGTTTGAAGAAGACCAGCGCCCGGAAATTAGGCATTGCCAACAGCCGCTTGAGCATCTGATCACGCTTGCCCATTCCCACTTCTAACATGCCATGGTGAACTTGTCCCTGTGTATCGTCTTGGTCCCGCACATCAATTCGTTCAACGGTCTGGCCAAACCATTGGTCCAGTTCGTGAAGAATTGGTGTATCGGTTGCGGAGAAGAAGCCAAGTTGAACGTCCGCTGGCGCAGCCTGAGCAATTGAACGGACCGTATCCAACGTATCACCCGTTAACAAGTCATCCGCTTCATCAACAATCATGAGGGAAACCAAATGTAACTTCAGTTTCCGGTCACTGACCAGGTTCAACACCCGACCAGGAGTCCCCACAATGATTTCTGGCCGTTTCTTCAACCGTTCCGTTTGCCGTTTCACATTAGCGCCACCCGTTAAGGCTGCGACCTTCAAATCCAATAGTTTAGCCCAGTCCCGAATAACGCGGCTGGTCTGGATAGCCAACTCTTGAGAAGGTTCTAAGACAATCAGCTGAATCCCATCTCCCGGTAACAGGTTAGCCAGGGCTGGCAACGTAAACGCCACCGTCTTCCCCGAACCGGTTGGCGCAAGCCCCAACACATTCTTATCCCCGACCATTGCATCATAGACGGCCGTCTGGATAGCGGTGGGTTCTGTATATCCTAAATCTTTAAAATGCGCCTCAAATTGTTTTAACATACTGTTTCCTTTCTGCTAGTGCTCGTCAGCTGGAAAGCGAAGGTTCCCCGCTACCCGTAAGCTGTAAAGCACGTCGTTAACGGTGATACTCCATTTGAGCCACCGTTGATAATCTTTTTCATTTTGCATTTCTTCTGGTGCCAATAGGACGCGAGCAAAATCGATAACTTCTGGCAACATGGGGTTTTCCAACGCAGGTTGACTTAGGTCCGTCAATGCCCCGTGATCATCCCGTAGACCAACTTTTGTCAGTTCACCAGCACTATCGATTTCAATTGTTTCCTTGAGACCGTAGATTTCGGAAGAAGCATAGGAGTTGCTGGTCTTGCCATAGGCAACGGTCACGTCATAGTCCGTGTACCGTAAGACCGCTAGCCCTTTGCCATCCCCACCGGTCGCAATCAATGTCGGAAACAGGGAGACGTTCTCGGGTTGGCCAAACAAAGCGATAGCCAAGTAAACGGGATAAACGCCGAGGTCTTGTAAAGCGCCGGCGGAGAATTCTTTGGTAAAGACGTTAGGCGCCTCCCCATCAAGGACTTGATCATACCGAGACGAATACTTCATAAAGGTCAGAGCTGCCCCCTGAACCGTAGGTAACCCGGTCATGGCCTGCTCAATCTGTTGGAAGTTTGGCGTATGCACGTGCCGAGCGGCCTCGAAGAACTTGACCTGTGGGTGCTGTTTGAGGGCCGCAAGAATGGCCGTCATTTCCTGGCGGTTACTGAAGGCTGGCTTTTCCACAACGATTGAGACATCGTGTTGAATGGCCGTCATGGCCTGCTCAAAGTGCAAACTGTTAGGTGAAGCAATGTAAACGGCGTCCAAATTAGCCTGCGTCAACATTTCCTCGTAATCCGTGTAGCTCGCCTGGGCGTGGTTCTTGGCAGCAAAGGCCGCCCCCGTATCAGCGTGGCGAGAATAAACAGCCGCTAATTCGTAAGACTTGCTCAACGCCAGCGCCTCGACTAGCTGCTGTGTAATCCAGTTAGTACCTACCGTTCCCATTCGAATCATCATGATCCCTCCAGCATGTTTTAGTTGATAAACTCATTCTAACAGTCGGACTCTCTCTGCGATAGCATAAGGATTAATTTTCCCCAAAAAGGAGGGAATTGTTGCGGCATTCTCAGTCAAAAATGTTATATTTAAGAGGTAATCAAATACGGTATTGAAAGCACCTTAGCAATCGGCTTTCAAGCTTTTCGTAAATTCATTCAAGGGAGGGATTACCGGTGAAGGGTCGTGAGATCGCACTTTTTGGTATTTCACTAGTTGCCGGATTAACCGGTGGCTTTTCGTTGCGTAAGAAACAACAGACGCAACCCAGTGACTCACCGTTGTTTTACGTTGGCACCTGGCAGTTTGTTGACCCCCATAACCAACGACAACACCGGTTAGAAATTAGTCCTAATCTTGACGTGCAAATTGATAATCACCAGCTTCAAGTCCGGGTCAAGGACCTTAACGAGCAACAGCTCACTTTTCAGGACAAGTTTGGCTATCACTTAACGATTCACGCCAATGAGCGTCAACCCATCTCATTCTTCGATGAAGCTGACGATTGTACTTACGCCATGCACCCGCTTGATGGCGACGCCTAAAATTCAGACAGACTAACGAACTCACCCGCTAACTTTGACACAATCAAAGCTAACGGGTGAGTCTTTTTGTCTTTGTTTAAATTTAAACGTTTATCCCTGGGTAAAGTTCTGCCAGTCATGCTTAGTACCGTTGAATACGGAACGCGCCACGGTCTGTTCTTGCCCGTTCTGGGTGACCGAACCATCAGCATCATATTCGATGAACTTAACTTGTTTCGAGTTCGCGCTCAGTTTACCACCAGCAATCCAGTAATCTTGGCTGGGCAAGACTGGCTTCACAAATTGCGTAAGCACTTGTTTATTGGCAAATACAATAACGCCCTGTTGATAGTGACTCCGCAACTTTTCAACCAGATGTTTCAGTTTCTGGCCCTGAAGCGCCATGTCCTGACTATTACTATTATATTTACCATAGTAATTGACGGCCACCATAATCGGCAAGGTTCCGGAGTTGTTCCCAACCGTCGCTTTAAAGTGGTGGTACTGGCGTTTGGCAGACGTAGTGAAACTGAAGGTGTGAATGACCCCCACCTTGAGTGACGCCCCCTGTGAGCGTGAGTAATTGTCGCTAAAATCATCATCGGTATAAGTCGCCCCAGAGGTTGCCTGGAGGTAGACAAAGGTCACGTGATTGGCCAGCTGCTGAAAATCCAGATAACCGCTGTCCTGACTAAGCGTCACCCCGCGCACCGGATAGTTGGCGAGTTGTTCGCGCTGGTGCGCCTGCCATTGATACCAGCCAAAATAACCAGCCCCGGCAAGTACTAGCAAGATAAGCACGACTAACCAACGCCGGAACCGATGGTGGCGGCGAAACGTGTTGTCGTATATAGGTTGATAGTCTCGTCGTTTCACCGTCAGTCACCGTTTCTCCATAGCCTGGAAAGATTACTAACTATTATACCATGTTGCTTAGGATTCGTGGCGGGTCTGTTCAATCACATCGCGAACCTTCGTTAAAATATGATCGGTTCTTGAGGAAATCCGCAAGACTGTCATCATAAACAGACTGTCCAAAATCGCGAGTTGAGAAATTAATGAATACATCCCCTCAGAGCGATAGTTTACTTCGTCTGTTAATGAAAGAAAAGCCACATCCGCACGTTGCGCCAACGGTGACCCACTGTAGCTGGTGATTGCGATGATGGTCACATCATTTCGTTTGAGTTCGTCCACGATTTTTAACGTTTCGTGGTTCCGCCCCGAGTGGGAAATAATGACCGCACAGTCGTCCTCACCCATCCGAGCGGCCTGCATCAGCTGAATATCATAGTCCGGATAGTACGTTACATTGAGTGAGGTTCGCATGAACTTGTGATAACCATCCAGCGCGGCAATTGAGGACCCCCCTAACCCAAAGAAACTAATCGTCTTCGAGTTGATCAATTTTAAAACAGCCCGCGCGAGATCCTGCTCATTCAGAGCCTCATTAGTTGCCTCTAAAGAATTCATTGAAAAGTGAAACGTCTTACTTGCAATGGTAGCAAGTGAATCACCCTCGGCCAGTTCTGGAAAGGAACTAGGATGCGAAGTGTCTTCAATAGACGTGTGCATCAGCGCCATGGTAAACTCCCGGTAGTTGGCGTAGTTCATGCGCTTCACAAAGCGGGAAATAGTGGCCGTAGACACACCAGCGGCGCTCGACAATTCCTTGATCGTCATTTCACTGACGACTGCTGGACTGTCCAACGCCAATTGTGCCACTTTTTTTTCAGTTCGAGATAATTGGTCATAGGTTCCCCGAATCTTGCCAATAGTAGAACGAGCGATGGTCACCGTCCCCTTTCAAAGTTACGAATTTTGATTTAATTTTATTTTTGTAAACATTTTACATCATTTCTCTTGAAATGTGAAACTTTTTTACATATAATACTCATTGTCAGAAAAATTTCGTATCTTGTAAAGGAGATTAATTTCATGAAACTCGGATTAATTGGTTTAGGTAAGATGGGTCTTAGCTTGGCTATGAACGCAATGGATCACAACCACGAAATCGTTGGTTTTGATTTAAACAAGGATTTTGTCGACAAGGCTGTTGCTGCTGGTGCTGAAGGTGCCGACAGTTTGGAAGACATGGTTGCCAAGTTACCATCACCTAAGATCGTTTGGGTCATGGTTCCAGCTGGTAAGCCTACGGACTCCACAATCGAATCATTGAGCACGTTACTCGGCAAGGGTGACATCTTGATTGATGGTGGGAACTCCTACTACAAGGATTCACTTCGTCACAACGACATCTTGAAGGCCAAGGGCATCGACTTCTTCGATTGCGGTACTTCAGGTGGTATGGAAGGCGCTCGTTCACACGGGAACTTCATGATCGGTGGCGACAACAAAGAAGCCTTTGAAACGATCCGCCCACTTTACGAATCCATTTCCGAAGAAGACGGCTACCTTTACACCGGCCGTGCCGCTTCAGGTCACTACTTGAAGATGGTCCACAACGGAATCGAATATGGTGAAATGCAAGCCATCGCCGAAGGTTTCGAAGTTCTCGAAGCTTCCGACTTTGACTACGACAACGAAGCCGTTGCCAAGGTATGGAGCCACGGTTCTGTTATCCGGGGCTGGCTCATGGAACTTGCTGAAGAAGCCTTTTCCGAAGATCCAGAGTTGGAAAAGATTGCTGGTCGGATGCATGCATCTGGTGAAGGCCAATGGACTGTTCAAGAAGGTTTGGACAGCCACGTCCCAACGCCAGTTATCGCTTTGTCATTGATGATGCGTTACCGGTCAATGCAAGATGACACCTTTACTGGTAAAGTTGTTTCAGCTTTACGTAACGGTTTCGGTGGTCACGCCATGGACAAGGCTGACAAATAAGCTTTAAATTAGCAACACGAAAGGAAGAGCACTATGGACTACATGATTGGGGTCGATATTGGAACTACCAGTGTCAAGACCGTATTGTACGATACCACGGGTAAGATGCAGGGTTATTCAAACAACCTGTATCCCCTCTATCAAGATGTTCCAGATATGGCTGAAGAAGATCCAGAAGAAATCTTCTCCGCTATCATTGACGGTTTAACGACCGTCCTGCGTAAGGCAGATTTAAAGAACGGCCAATTACATGGCGTTTCTTTCTCAGCTGCCATGCACAGTCTCATCTTGTTAGACGAAAACCACAAGCCATTAACTCGGGCCATCACTTGGGCCGACAACCGTTCCGTGAAGTATGCGGATGAATTACGGGAAAATGGTGTGGGTAAACAACTCTACGAAAAGACTGGGACACCAATTCACCCGATGACCCCTCTGAGCAAATTGATTTGGTTGCGTAATGAACAACCTGACCTCTTCAACCAAGCTCACTGGTTCGTCGGTATCAAGGAATACGTCATTTACAAGTTATTTGGCGTCTTACAAGAAGACTACTCCATCGCTAACGCTACCGGGATGTTCAACATCTTCAAGATGGACTGGGATGACCAGGCCTTAGAAGTTGCTGGTGTGACGCGTGATCAACTTCCTAAGTTGGTTGACACGACCGCCCAAATCTCCGGCATGAAGAGCGACTATGCGGGTGTAATTGGTATCGATCCACAAACCCCATTCATCATGGGCGCTTCCGACGGTCCCCTGGCTAACCTGGGGGTTGATGCAATCAACCCTGGAGTTGTCGCTGTGACCATTGGAACCTCTGGTGCCGTTCGGGTCGTCACTGACAAGCCGAAGATCGACCCTAAGGGCCGGGTCTTCTGTTACTACCTATCCAAAGACCACTGGGTCGTTGGTGGGCCAGTAAACAACGGGGGAATCGTCTTCCGTTGGGTCAGAGATCAACTCTTCGCACCAGAAAAAATTACGGCTGAACAAATGCACGTGGACTCTTACGACCTCTTAACTGAGATTGCTGCTAAGGTCCCTGCTGGTTCAGACGGGCTGATTTTCCACCCATTCTTAGGTGGGGAACGGGCACCTATCTGGGATGCCAACGCCCGCGGTTCCTTCTTCGGATTAACCCGGACGCACTCACGAGCTCACATGGTTCGTGCTGCGCTGGAAGGAATCGTTTACAACCTTTACACCGTGATGCTCGCCTTGGAAGAAGTCGTTGGCAAGCCTTCTAGTATTCAAGCTACGGGTGGTTTCGCCCGTTCTGAACTCTGGCGGCAAATGTTAGCCGACATCTTTGAACAAGACGTCACGATTCCTGAAAGTCCTGAAGGAACGGCCTTAGGGGCTGCTACGTTAGGGATGTACGCCTTAGGCATGATTGATGACCTGGCTGCCGTAAAGAACTTCATCGGTGTGTCAAACGTCCATCACCCTAACCCAGAAACCTACGATGCTTACCGTGCCTTGGTTCCGATTTACATTCGCCTTAGTCGGCAATTACAATCAGAATACAAGAACATCGCTGAGTATCAACGTACTCATGTTCACCAATCAGACACCAAGTAGTTTGATGACTTTAGTAATTTCAGAAAACCAACTGAATTAATTAACTTTTTTGAAAGTTTCTTATGTACAAACGAGAATTTATCAAGTACAATATGTTTACTTGATTGAGAAGCCAGCGCTTACACCGTTGGCTTTTCAAAATTTTGAAAATGAAAGGGCTTACTTCCAATGGAACTTATAGCTTTGCTCATCGGGGTCATCTTCTTATTGGTCCTCATTATTAAATTTAAGATCAATACTTTCGTTTCCCTGATTCTTACCTCCGTCCTTACTGCGATTCTCTTAGGAATGGACTTAACCAAAATTGCCATGACAATCGAGTCCGGGATTGGGAGCCAATTAGGCGAACTCTCCTTGGTCTTTGGGTTTGGTGCCATGCTGGGTCGGTTAGTTGCCGACGCCGGTGGGGCCTACGTTATCGCCACGACCTTAATCGACAAATTCGGGAAGCAGCGGCTGCAAATGGCCATTATGCTCGCTTCATTTATTCTCGGTATTGCCCTCTTCTTCGAAGTCGGAATGGTCCTCTTGATTCCTATCGTCTTTGCCATTGCCGTTGAAGCAGAAGTTCCTATTCTCTACCTCGGTATTTCTATGGCAGCTGCCCTTTCCGTTACCCACGGATTCCTGCCACCTCACCCCGCACCAGTTGCCATTGCGCAAGTGTTAGGTGCCAACGATGGTAAGGTTCTCTTATTCGGTTTAGTTGTTGCAATTCCTTGTGCAATTATTGCCGGTCCTATGTTTACGAAGTTAGCCCAAAAGTTTGCCCCAGCTGCCTTCAAGCAAAAAGGGAACTTGTCTTCATTGGGTGCCATCAAGACGTTTAAGCCTTCCGAAGCACCTAGCTTTGGTTTATCCGTTCTGACTTCCCTCTTCCCTGTTATCCTGATGGCCATCACGACCATCTACAAGATGACGGTCGACGGTGGGACAACGCCTGCCAAAAATGCCACCCTGCTGGACCAAATCGTTGCCTTGATTGGTGACCCAGCGATTGCAATGTTAATTTCCTTAATGGTTGCAATGTTCACAATGGGTTGGGGCCGTAAGCGTAAAACCGCTGATATCATGGCCACTCTAGAAAATGCTGTAAAGTCCATCGCAATGCTGCTGTTAGTTATCGGTGGTGGTGGTGCCTTCAAACAAGTCCTGATTGACGGTGGTGTCGGTAAGGAAGTTGCCAAACTGTTCATCGACTCTAACATGTCCCCATTGGTTCTGGGTTGGTTAGTCGCTGTCGTTCTCCGGATTGCTCTGGGTTCCGCAACGGTTTCCGCACTGACTGCTGCCGGAATTGTGGCCCCATTGATGGCCCAATCTGGTGTTGACCCTGCCCTCATGGTTCTGGCCATTGGTGCTGGTTCCTTAGCCGCTTCTCACGTGAACGATGCCGGGTTCTGGATGTTCCGCGAATACTTCGACTTAACTGTTAAGCAAACGCTGAGTATCTGGACGGTGCTGGAAACAATCATTGCCGTGGTTGGTCTGTTGATTGTGCTGCTTCTGAACCTTGGTTTCCACTAATAATTGATTTTTAACTGATTTTTTCTGACAAATTAATCTGCTTTGGGCTTCCGGGTAATCTTCCTGGAAGCCTTTTTTGTTTAGCTGCATCGATATGTTAAAAACAAATGGTGGACAGTTAGCCGCCTGCGGCTGCCAGGGGCCACGCTGTGGGGCAACCCTGAAGGCCCGAGAGCCCACGGGTCTTCAGGGCGTTTTAGAACCTCGCCTAGCCCACGAGTTTCTAAACACGTCCCATGTTCTAAGCGGCCCAACCCGCCACTAAGAACATCGATACTGCGCGGCCCCTGGCATCCTTCGGCTCTGAATAGTCATGCTATCAAACAATGTTGTATCGATTTTTCTACTCCTTAATAGGATCAACCATTCTTTCATGCGTTTCTATAGCGAATGAATCCTGCTATTGAACCAATTCTTATTCTTAAAAACAACCAATCAGGTCAGGTTATCCACAAACACGCAACTTGAGAATTACTAACAAACTGAACAGGCGAAATACAGCCTCTGGCGGCCAAGGACGGAAGACCGCCTCTCAACGGTGTTATCAGACGTTTTAAGCCTGGTTACACCGTGGGACGAGCTAGCAGTCTCAACAACTTTCCAAAGCTGCTAGTCGAGAAATAAGCCCGTTCTTTAGCTCACGCCTGTCCACTGGAAACACCAGCTACTGGAACCCCCAATTACAGTAAAATTCTCATCCACCCAATAAAAGGTAAGTGCTATAATGGTTAAATCACGCACAAAGAGAGAGGAGTTTCACTTACCTTGGCAAAAGAACTACGCCGAGAGATCGGCACCTTTACCGCCCTAGCGACTGTCATGGGCACCGTGATTGGGGGCGGCGTCTTCTTCAAAACGGCTAGTGTCGTCGCGGCAAACCATTCGGCCAATATGACCCTCCTCGCCTGGGTGGTCGGTGGCCTGTTAACGCTATGTGCTGGTTTGACCAGTGCGGAGCTCGCTGCCGCCATTCCTCGGACCGGTGGGGCCATGCGCTACCTGGAATACGCTTACGGCAAACCACTAGGATTCTTGATGGGTTGGGCGCAACTACTGGTCTACTATCCGGCTAACATTGCCGCTTTGTCCATCGTTTTTAGTACGCAGTGGTTGGCCCTCTTCCACCTCAGCAGCGCGTGGCAACTACCCGTAGCCATCCTCTGCGGTGGCAGTATTACGGCCCTTAACTTTCTGGGCGCTCGGGTTGGTGGGACCGTTCAATCGATCGCCTTAATTTTTAAATTACTGCCCATTGCCGTCATCGTCGGGGTTGGCCTGTTTGCCCCCGCCAATGTGACGCTCAGTTTCTGGCCAATTTCAGCTGGCCATCATTTGGGCTGGGGGAACGCCTTCTCAGCAAGCCTCGTTGCCACCATGTTTGCCTACGATGGCTGGATTGGTATCGGAAACATTGCCGGTGAAATGAAACGTCCTGAAAAAGACCTACCACGAGCCATCATTCTCGGGCTAACCCTGATTACGGTCATCTACACGTTGATCAACTTAGTCTTTCTCAAAACCCTACCTATTGACCAAATTGCTGGCAATCAAAACGCAGCGGCCGAAGCTAGCATCCGCCTCTTCGGACAGTTTGGCGGTCGCCTCGTGACCATTGGTATTTTGATTTCCGTTTACGGGGCTATCAACGGTTATACGCTGACCGGGATGCGGGTGCCGTTTGCCATGGCCGAAGAGGACAGCCTGCCATTTTCAGCATACTTCCGTCGTCTATCACGTCATACCTACGTGCCCTACTTCGCCGGTACCGTTCAGTTTGCTATTGCCCTAATTATGATGCTGCTCGGTAGTTTTGACCTATTGACCGACATGTTGGTCTTTGTCATGTGGGTCTTCAACTGTTTCATCTTCATTGCCGTCTTCCGCTTGCGCAAACGGGAACCAGAACTGAAACGACCTTATCGTGTCCCCTGGTATCCCGTCATCCCGTTGATTGCCCTACTTGGTGGGATTTTCATCCTCATCACGACCCTCGTGACTGAACCAGGCCTCGCCATCACTGGGTTGGCGCTCACCTTACTGGGACTGCCCGTTTACTATTGGCACCAGCGACAAACACTAAAATAGCTTTACGTTTCTCTGTGTCATCAAAAACGGCTACACAAGCTTTCCTGAGCGGAAAACCTGTGTAGCCGTTTATTTTAGAATTAAAAGTGCTGTTTACTTTGCAGAAATCAGTTTATTTCGCTGGCTGTCCCGGTAAAGGTGGCAGGTCTGGGAACAACCGCCGCAGTTGCGCCACTGGATTGTCGACTTTGGTCTCGCGTTCACCGAGAACCTGCGTCACACCATCAAAAGTAAACATTAAGAGATCCGCACCATCTTCATCCCGAACTTGATAAAACCGAATTCCCGCCTGTAAGGCCGCCAGAATAAAGCGCTGAGATTGCGGATTCAGCCGCCGCAGTTGCGGTAACAGGTCCTTGGTGGCAGTCCGCTCTTGATACCAGCGCCGCGCCACCGACTGCCCAAATGCCATCAAACTATCGTCCTCAATGTGTGTCAGCATCTTAGCCGCCGGTGTCAACTCAGGGTGCATCAACACTTCTTCCAGGTCATCGATGACTCCCCAGTGCTCGGTATGCGCGCCAATTTGATCGGCCATTTCCCGGAGGTCAGCGAAAATTCGCTCACCCTCGTCCTGAAACTTCGTTGGTGTTAACGGATTTTCCAGCGCCACTTCCTGGTTCTTAGCCCGCGCAATCGTCAGTTCATCCGCCAGATTGTCCGGCAACTGTTCCGTCAGCAGGTAAATCATAAACATTTTAATGAAGTATAGGGCGTGACGACTAACGCCATTCCCGGTGAACGGCGTGTTGTCAAAGTCCCGCAGCTCCAGGTACTGAATACCACCCGTCAGAAAGTCCCGCTCATTGGCCTGCCCCTTCAACCGGACTGGTCCATAGAATTCATGGGCGGAGAAGTAGGTGCCGTCATCAATCAACCGCTGTAACTGGGTCAGATGGGCCGGCAGCGACGTGTAGGTTACTTGTTCCTGTGGCAGGTTCACAAAGCCATACCGACTGTTGCGAATACTCCGTACCGGATTATGCAGAGCTTCCGGCTTCAGGTCAAAGAACCCCTTCTCAGCAATGGGACTAGCCCCAAAGAGATACGTCAACAGCCACTGATGTCGCACAAAGTTTTGGGCAATTCGGAAGTACAGCGCGTTCTTGAAAGCAACTAACGAGCTAAACTCCGAGGTGTAATGACTGTACAGCCGATGGATAACGGGATCTGGTAGGTTGTAATTTACGTGAACGCCAGTGAGACACCCATGTTGCAGCCCATACTTTTTGACCAGGTATTCCCGGTAAGGCCGCATAGCTGGCCGTTCAAAGTGGTCTGCCACAAACTGCAAGTCGTCGTGATCCATGACCGGTGGCATACTTAACGGCCAGATTCGGTCTGGGCCCTCAAGTGAGCGATAGGCAACAGTCTGGAGCGTATCCAGTTGGTCTAGCGTCCCACCAATGTTGGGGTTTGGATCCGTAATGATTTCAAGTTGCGTCTCGGTAAAGTCAGTTTGGATGTACGGATGAAATGTCCGGGATCCCAGCTTACTAGGATGTGGCTGTCGACTTAACCGGCCGTGTTTATCAATGCGCTGTTCTTCAATCTCTAACCCGACAAGACTGTGATAAAGTTGTTCCGATAAGTTTTCTTCACGAATAACCGCTAATAAATTGTCCAGCATGGCGGTAACATCCCCTGACCTTCAGTTTGGTTAACTTTACCCTAAAGTGTAAACAATATTGATGCCCCTGTCACTCTTATTGTGTAATATTTTACAAAAAATATGAGGTCCTCACACTCCTGTGTCATCCGTTATTTAGCGGACCTTTGGTTGAATCACTAGGAGCACGGCCAGTTCACTTCGCTCGCCGTTTGACAAGTTTACGTCAGCTAAGCCAACACGGCCAGTTCGACCACTTGCCAATCTTCCTGTTAACCAGATTTCGTAGCGAATTCTACGTATTCTGACGCACCCTATCATTTAGGGGTGACATTTGCTCGCTGAATTTCGTTCATAAATTTAACACGGCAAAAAAGGTCTGGAACCTAAGCCCCAGACCCCCTGCTTATTCAGCTAGAACGTGTCTCGTAACACAGCTAGTGGTACGCTTACCGAACCGTTTCGTGAATCAAAGTGAATGGCTTAGCGCTGTCACTGATTTCAATGTTCGCGTATAGCCGATCCTCAATATCAGCAACGTCTTCACGATTACTGTAAATGGTCAGCAACGTGTCGCCTTCTTTGACGGCATCCCCGACCTTCTTATTCATCATGATACCAACGGCGTAATCGAGTTGGTCATCGGCCTTCTGGCGACCGCCACCCAATAACATGCTGGCAATCCCCATTTCATCAGCCTCAACCTGGCTAACAACCCCACTACTCTTAGCAAGCAATGGAATCTTGAACTTCGCTTGTGGCATAATTTCGGGATGATCGATCACGTTTCTGTCGCCACCCTGGGCCGCAACCATGTCGCCGAACTTCTTCAGTGCGGACCCATCTTCAATGGTCTTCTCACACATTGCCCGGGCTTCATCTAAGTCCTTCGCCTTACCAGACATAACGACCATGTGGGACCCTAACGTCAGGACTAAATCAGTAATGTCAGCTGGGGCTTCGCCCTTCAGGAGATCAATGGATTCCTTGATTTCCAAGGCATTCCCAATAGCGTTTCCCAAGGGTTGGTTCATGTCCGAAATGATGGCCATGCAGTCCATGCCTACACCTTTACCAATACCCACCAAGGCCTTCGCCAATTCACGAGAATCATCCAGCGTCTTCATGAAAGCACCAGCACCCGTCTTCACATCAATGACCAACGCGTCGGTGCCGGAGGCAATCTTTTTACTCATAATGGAGCTAGCAATCAACGGAATTGAGTCCACTGTATCCGTCACATCACGGAGAGCGTAAATCTTCTTATCAGCTGGGGCAATATTACCAGTGGCACCAACGATGGCGAGCCCCTGATCCTTTACCTGTTGCAGAAAATCTGATTCACTGATCTCCACTTGGTATCCTGGAATCGCTTCCAATTTATCCAAGGTTCCACCGGTGTGTCCCAGTCCTCGCCCAGAGATCATGGGTACGGGAATGCCAAGTGCAGCAACGATTGGGGCCAGTGGGATACTAGTCTTATCACCAACACCACCCGTCGAATGCTTATCGACCTTCATCCCAGGAATACTAGATAAGTCCAAATGGTCCCCGGATTTCATCATCGCCATGGTGAGTTCGGAACGTTCCTCATCTGTCATGTCCTTGAAGTAAGTCGCCATTAAAAAGGCACTGGTTTGGTAATCTGGAATTTCACCGGAAACGACACCGTCAACGAAGGTTTGAATTTCTTCCTTAGTCAGTTCGCCACCATTACGTTTCTTATCAATAATGTCTACCATTCTCATAATTCAGCCACTCCATTTCTAATCGACTGCCGGCTTGACCGCATTGGTAGCGGGCGCCAGCTTCAATAGTTGTGCTGCTGCGTGTTGATCAATAATGAGGCAGTTTGGATAGCCACCTAGTAGCGCCGCTCGTACCGCCGGCACCTTCGCGTCACCAGCAGCCACTAGAATCGAATGATCCTTTTGCCGCAGGTTATCGAGATCAATGCCAATGGTCCGTTGGTTTAACGTTGGGGCAACGATTTCACCATTTTCATCGATGTAGCGCGAGAAGATATCCCCCACTGCGTGCTCCTGCAAAAACGCTTGTTCATTCGTGTGCAGGTAGCCCAACTGAAAGACCAATGCGTTGCTACGGACGGTACCAACTGAATAGATTGCGATGTTGGCTTTACGTCCTAACTCAAGTAAGTATTGAATATGCCGCTCCGCTTCCACCAATTCCTTAGTTTGTTGGTGGTCAAAAATCACTGGTAGCGGCAAATACTGGGGTACCGCGTGAAAAGCGTTGGCAAAGGCGTCAATGCTTTCGTAAGCGTAGGTGTGCTCCGTTGAATAGCTAACACTTCCCTTGAGTTGAATGACTTCTACCCCGGTCAGGGTATCAGGTTGCAGGTTTGACCCAATTGCATAAATGGTCTTGCCCCACCCAATGCCGATCACATCATGCTCTTTCACAATTGTTTCTAAGTATCGCGCGGCGTATTGTCCCACCGCGTTTAAGAGTTCATCTGCACCAGTCGAACGACTTGGCACGACGTGAACGTCGACGTGGTAGGCCGTGGTCAACGCCTGTTCCAGCGTTTGCACGTCCTGCACGGGATCCACGATTTGAATACGTACCAACCCCTGTTCCCGTGCAAACTGTAGTAGGCGGGACACGGTTGGTCGGGAAATCCCTAACTTGGCAGCAATCTGACTTTGACTTTGATCAGCTTGATAGTACATCTTAGCAACAGTTAGCCCTTGAGCCAATCGCTGTTCCGTCGTCTCCGTCATTAGATTGCCTCCTCATCTGTCTTACCCTTTAACGGCCGCCTCCAAGGCAACCTTGATCATGTCGTTGAAGGATTTTTCCCGTTCTTCAGCCGACGTTGATTCGCCCGTCATCAAGTGGTTACTGATAGTCAGGACGGAAAGTGCCCGGACGTTGAACTTGGCAGCTAACATGAAGAGCGCTGCCGATTCCATTTCAGTCGCAATGACGCCATAATCCACCAGCTTTTGACGATCCATTTCGTCGTTGTAGAACCGGTCTTCAGCCAACACGTTCCCAACCCGTACTGGAATATTCAGGTCTTGAGCAGCGTGATAGGCCGTGTCTAACAGACCAAAGTCACTGATTGGTGCGTAGTAGATTCCACCGCCAAACGTGTTGTGAATAATGGAAGAATCGGTCGTGGCAGCCTGAGCCAGCACCACGTCACGAACGTGAACATCGGGACTCATCCCACCAGATGTACCTACCCGGAACAACTTCTTAACACCATAGTCGTTGATTAATTCATGCGCATAGATGGAGATGGACGGAATTCCCATCCCAGTACCCTGCACGGAAACTTTTTTACCTTTGTAAGTCCCGGTGTAGCCAAAGGCGTTTCGAACCCGGTTATAGCAAACTGGATTTTCTAAGAACGTTTCAGCAATGTACTTCGCCCGTAACGGGTCACCTGGCAGTAAAACAGTATCTGCAATTTCGCCCATCTTTGCTTCCAAATGATTACTCATGATTAGTTCCTCCTAAAATGGTTGTCGCAACTATTTCAAGTCTGCTAAGAAACTGTGGCCTTCTTCATTACCAGCCACGCCAAAGTTATCCAACACAGTCGCCCCAAAGTCAGAGAATGGTGACCGAACACCGAGACTCCCACCCTGTTTGAAGCTTGGTGAGTAGGCCAATAGTGGTACCTGTTCACGGGTATGATCGGTTCCTCTAAAGGTTGGGTCATTCCCATGGTCGGCCGTAATCAACAAGAGGTCGTCGTCATGCATGTTATCTAAGACAGTCCCTAACCGGGCATCGAAGTCCATCAATGCTTGGCCAAATCCATCTGGGTTCCGCCGATGACCATACATAGCGTCAAAGTCGACCAAGTTAATGAAGCAAAAACCAGTAAAGTCTTCCGTCATGACGTGGTCGACGTGGTCCATCCCGTCCATGTTACTTTCGTTATGATAACCTTCATCGATACCATGGCCAGAGAAGATGTCATTCGTCTTACCAACCGCCACCACGTGAACGCCTGCCTTTTGCAAACGATCCAAGTCCGTTTCACCAGTTGGTTCCAACGTAAAGTCCCGCCGGTTAGCAGTCCGCGTAAAGTGATCAGCATCTGGTCCAACGTATGGCCGGGCAATGATCCGCCCAACCAAGTAGTCGGGACCATTGACCAAGGACCGCGCGTATTCACAAATCTTGTAAAGCTCAGCCAAAGGAATGACGTCCTCGTGCGCCGCAATCTGGAGAACTGAATCACCAGAGGTGTAGACAATCAGGTCACCCTTGGCCATCTGTTGTTCGCCCAGTTCTGCGATGATCTTCGTTCCAGATTCAGGACGATTACCAATGACTTTCCGTCCTGAGAACGCTTCCAATTTTTCGATGATATCAGCGGGGAATCCGTTAGGGAACGTATCCAGTGCCTGACGCACAGGTAACCCCATCATTTCCCAGTGACCATCCATGGAATCCTTGCCGGCTGAGATTTCCCGCATCTTACCGTAGTAAGCCTTAGGTGCTTCAGCCACGGGAACACCCTCGATTGGTGTTTCGTGCAAATTAGACAATCCCAGTTTTGCTAAGTTTGGTAAGGCCAGCTTACCACCGAAATGATGACCCACGTGCCCCAGTGTGTCGGAGCCAACATCGCCAAATTTATCGGCATCTGGTGCAGCTCCCGCACCAACTGAGTCCATGACTAACCCAAAAATACGTTTGTACTTCATTCTGATAACCCCGCTTTCACAAATTAACTTCTAGTAGCCTGACTTTGCCTGTGCTGATTCACCCGTTAAGATAGCAACCGTCGCACTGACCCCTAACCGGCTAGCACCAGCATCGATCATGGCTAAAGCTTCATCCTTACTGTGAATCCCACCAGAAGCCTTAACGCCTAAGCGGTCGCCAACAGTTTCCCGCATCAATTTAACGTCTTCCAGCTTAGCGCCAGCAGTTGAGAAACCAGTAGAAGTCTTCACGAAGTCAGCACCAGCCTTTTCACTCAGCTGGCAACCACGAACGATTTCTTCATTGTTTAACAAGCAAGTTTCTAAGATAACCTTCAATAACTTACCCTTATCGTGCACGGCAGTTGCCAAAGCTTTGATGTCCGCTTCAACGACCTCGTTGTTGCCAGACTTTAATTCACCAACGTTGATTACCATATCGATTTCTTCAGCGCCATCTTCAATAGCTTGCGTTGCTTCAAAGACTTCACTAGGTGTTGCCATAGCGCCTAATGGGAAACCAACAACGGCGATTGGATTTACATCCGTGTTCTTTAATTGCTCAGTAACGAACGGAATCCAGTAGGAGTTAACACAGACGGAAGCCGTGTTATATTTGGCAGCTTCGTCACAAGTTTGCTTGATACTTGCCTCAGTGGCATCCGCCTTTAAGTTAGTGTGATCCATGTACTTTGCGAGTTCTTCAGTCGTTAATGTCATAGTATGAAACCCCTTTCATTTGTCTATCATAGAATACCGGAATCCTGCACATTTGTAAACCCCTCCGCTGCACCAATGTTCATCCCAACAGTATATTGTGAAATAGTTATCTTTCATTTAGTGGAAATTGGGTTTATCGTTTTACTATAAATATCATTGTGATACCAAGCTTTCATAAACTCAAAAAAAATTGACTTGGTTCATGGGCATGACGTTCAAGTGGGCGCTTTTGTTGTTAAAAATTCTTTTGAATATTTTTTCCGTTAAGTCATTTAGACAATTAGTCGTCACCACGATATGCTCATTGACACCTGCCCCAAGCCCACTATGAGGCCTCGACAGACCCTTATCCATACTTTTCCAGGGATTCCTAAACGACTACCCTAAGGTCCCTGAATGGGTCATCTAAGCGGTTATAACTTTGTCCCCCTGAACTATTACCACCCGAAAAATCATGACAAGAAAAAATCGTCCGAGAACAGTCTCAGACGATTGGTTAACTTCTTCTGTTTTATTTACCGGACCAGCCCGGTACTCCCCCACGGAAGTGTTGCCTTACTTCTTGGCCGCGCGCTGGCGCAAAGAACGAATAAAATCGTTTTTGTTTCCAAAAAAAAGGTAATCCTTGGGAATCTGGTACAAGTCGGACAGACGATCAATGGTCGTAATCCCCATGTTCGAACTGTCTCGTTCCCAAGCGGCTAAGGTTTGGTAGTGAACTCCCAGCTGTGCCGCAGCCTCTTTCTGAGAGTATCCAGCGTTATGACGGGCGGCTTCTAGTGTGATTTGTAGGTTCTCCATCACGCACCCTCCTTAGAAACACTTTCATATCATAAATGGTTTTATTCGTTTTGTCAATTGCCAAATGGTACACCCAATACTTTTGTTTGATTGTGGACAACGTATTCGTTATAATGACGAATGAAAGGTTTTTACTAAGAAATTTTACTAAGGAGTGACTGCGGTGCCCCGTCACAAATTAACGACATTTGAGAGAAGTCTTCGCCAAATCATCGCGCAGAACTTAAAGAAGGTCAGCCAGGGAATGACGCAAAACGACCTGGCCGCCAAGACGGGTATTCCAACCTCCACGCTTTCAGGTTATTTTGCCCAGCGCTCCACCCCTAGCCCCGGAAACGTGCAACGCATTGCTGACGCCCTCGACTGCAACAAATCCGCAATCGACCCGCGTTTCAATGACGCCTTCTTACATAGTGATGCCTGTTTTCAAGCCGTTTTTATTCAGCTTTCTTCGGCTAGGCAAGCCACCGTTCTCAAATTCGCTCAAGCCCAATTGACTGAGCAAAATACGCAACGCCATTAAAACCTGTACGCATCGTTTACTGATGCCTACAGGTTTTTTTACTAAAATTATTGTCAGGTTGAAACACCCACCTTCAGTTTTCGGGGTGGCCCCCGTTTGCCGAAGCAACAAAAAAAAGGTCTAGGACAAAAGTCTCAGACCCTTCGTGTGCTTCGAACGTATATTGCGGAAACGTGCGACAAAAGGCAGTCAACTCCGCTTAACCTCGATAGACAAACAATCCAAAACCGGGATTATTCGTCTATCGACGTTAATGCTCATTGACTAACCGCCTTCTGTCCCACTCTCCAGTGAACATGACGCTATTTCTTTACTAAAACAGTCACACTTTCAACGTGTGGCGTTTGTGGGAATTGGTCAACCGGTTGGATTGGACCATCGATAGCGTAGCCCAGTTCTTCGAACCGTGCCACATCGCGGACCAGCGTGGCTGGGTTACAGCTCACGTAAACAACCTTCTTAGGTCCCATCTCAGCGGTGGAATCAATCAAGCTTTCGGCCAGACCTTTACGTGGTGGGTCAACAACGACAACGTCCGGCTTCACGCCATCCTCTTGCCATTGGGCCATTTGCGTTTCCGCCTTAGCCACAGCAAAGGTAACGTTAGCCAAGTGATTCTTCTGGGCGTTGACCTTAGCATCTTCAATCGCTTCAGCAACCACATCGACCCCCAGCACTTGCTTGGCATGCTTAGCCAAAGCCAGGGAAATCGTCCCGATACCACAGTAAGCATCGATGACAGTCTCTTCACCAGTCAGGCCAGCCTTATCAATGGCCATCTGGTACAGCTTTTCAGTCTGTTGTGGATTAACTTGGTAGAAGGAACGTGCCGAAATGGCAAACGTTAAGCCCATCAAGGTATCTTCAATCGTTGGCTTACCGTACAAGGTCCGGGTCACGTTACCCATGATCACGTTCGTCTTCTTAGCGTTAACGTTTAAGACGATACTCTTGACCTCAGGTAAAGCCTTTTGGATTTGGTCGACCAATTGTTCCTGACTAGGCAGCTTTTGGGTACGACTAATCAGGACAATCATCATTTCGTGGCTGTAGTAGCCGCGACGAACCATGATGTTCCGGATAACACCCTTGTCACTAATTTCATTGTAGGCAGGAATTTCAAATTGACGAAGTAAGTCACGAACCTTAACGATGGCTTCATCGATAGCGGGGTCCTGAATGTAAAAGTCCGTCAATGGAATAAGGTCGTGACTGTGTTGCCGGTAAAAACCAGTTTCCAGTTGCCCCTTGATCATCCGCACGGGAACCTGTGCCTTGTTCCGGTACTGCGTAGGATTGTCCATCCCCAGTGTTGGCGCAACTTCTACTTCCTGATGATTCTTCTTAAAGAGCTCTGCAATTTGATGTTGCTTGAACTTCAATTGGGCTGGGTAAGCCAAGTGTTGTAATGGCGCAATCCCGGTCTGACGGTACGTCTTGTCAACGTCTGTAACCCGGTCAGCAGATTCGCTCTGCCATGAAAGGGCCCGGGCAAACCCGTAGCTCTTGGCAACCTTGGTTACTAAGATCGTAATCTCTTCGCCTGGTAAGGCGTTTTCGATGAACAGTGGGAAGTCATCGACTTTAGCCACACCCATCCCCTGATAAGTCAGGTCGGTAATGGTAACGTCAATGCGATCATTCTTTGTTACTGGTGCTTTAATTTTCATAACTACCTCAATTTCCTTTAATGAGAAAGGGATTTTGCCGAAATCAGTTCGCGCAAAATCCCTCCAGTTTCTTAATCTTCCTTTGCATTATCCGCTATCTCAGGCAATTCTTCAACCTGTTTCACGAAATTCTGCTCAGCTTCCAAAAATTCTTCGGTTTCATGAGTCACCGCAGAATCTGGAATAGCGTCTAGGTTGGCATACATTTCAATGTGTTGCCGCAGGTTCCGGAACTTCATCGGTGCATCACCACCATACTCCCCATCCAGATTGATCATCATCCGGTCGTCTACCGGCCGAGCAATCACCTTACTGGTCTTCTTGTAAATGATATGAGGATCGTTGATATGCTTGCCCCCGTTAAGGACCAAGCCCATCAACCGTAAGATTTCCGGCATGCTGGCCGTCTTGACGATGATCATGGTAAATTTCCCATCATCCAACGCCGCATCCGGCACGATTTGCTCAAAACCGCCAATCGAATTGGTCAGGGCCAACAGAAACATTGACGCCTTTCCTCGGAAATGTCCGTCATCGTAAGTCAGATCCATATCAATGGGTTTGATACGTGGCAGCAACTCGGCCCCCTTCATCAGGTAAGCCAAGTAACCAAAAATTGATTTCAAATTAGATGGAACGTCATAGGTCAGCTCGGTCAGGAGTCCCCCACCAGCAATGTTGATGAAGTACGTCGACCCAGCTTCCCCAATATCCATCTTGATGGTCTGATCCTTCAGAACCACCTTGGCCGCCGCCAACGGGTCTTCACGGGGAATGTGAAGCGCCCGGGCATAATCATTCGTGGTCCCGGCAGGAATGATCGCCATCTTTGGCCGATGCGGTAGGCCGGCAATTCCGTTAACCACTTGGTTAATGGTGCCGTCGCCCCCAGCAGCCACGATGAGTTCGAAGCCAGCCTTAGCGGCCCGTGTCGCCTCATTTTGAGCAGAATTGGGAGCCGGTGTCGTGGCGTAAGCACTCGTTTCGTACCCCGCCTGCTCGAACACCGCTAGAATATCGATCAAGTCCTTCTTCAAGGCCTCGCGACCTGAAGTTGGATTATAAATGACCCGTGCCCGTTTACGCATGATGTGCCTCCATTGTCCTAGTGCTGTAATGCAGCCATCAATAATTTATTGACAACTTGCGGGTTAGCTTGTCCGTGTGTCTGCTTCATGATTTGACCAACCAAGAAACCAACGGCCCGCTTTTTCCCATTGTTAAAGTCTTCGATGGATTGCGGGTTAGCCTGCAAAACATCGTCGATAATTGGTTGCAGCTTAGCTGGGTCTGACAGTTGAACTAATCCGTGAGCTTCCACATAAGCCTTAGGTTCTTCACCAGCCGTGATGGCCTTGAAGACCTTCTTGGCCATCTTGCTAGAAATCGTCCCGTCAGAAATCAGGTTGATCATCCCAGCCAGATTAACCGGCGTCAGTTTCGTAGCTTGTAAGTCCACGTGGTTGTCGTTCAGGTAGGCGTTAACGTCCCCTTGCAGGTAGTTAGCTGCCATCTTAGGATCAGCCTTCAGCGCGACTGTTGCGTCAAAGAAGTCAGACATTTCCTTGGTCTGCGTGATAACCATGGCATCGTAATCCGTCAACCCCAGGTCGTTCACGTAACGTTCACGCCGCTTGGTTGGCATTTCTGGCATGGCATCGCCGAGTTCCTTGATCCAGTCGTCACTGATGTTTAAGGCTGGTAAGTCTGGTTCTGGGAAGTAACGGTAATCGTCTGAGCCTTCCTTGACCCGCATCAGAATCGTTTCGCCAGTCTTTTCATCAAACCGCCGCGTTTCCTGACGCACGGAGCCGCCGGACATCAAGACTTGTTGTTGACGCTTTTCTTCGTATTCCAACCCACGTTGCACGTAGTTGAACGAGTTCAAGTTCTTCAACTCAGTCTTGGTCCCAAACTTTTCTTGGCCAACGGGACGAACGGAAATGTTAACGTCGACCCGCATGGAACCTTCTTCCATCTTCACATCGGAGATCCCAGTAAATTGGATTCGTTGACGAAGAGCTTCCAGATAGGCATATGCTTCAGCAGGCGAAGCAATGTCTGGCTTAGACACGATTTCAATCAACGGCGTCCCTTGCCGGTTCAAATCGACGTAGGAGTAGTCCCGTTCATGCGTGTTTTTCCCGGCATCTTCTTCAATATGCATTTCAGAGATACCGATTTTTTTCTTCACGCCGTCAACGTCAACTTCCACCCAGCCATCATGAGCAATGGGCTTGTCAGCCTGCGTGATTTGGTAAGCCTTGGGATTATCGGGATAGAAGTAGTTCTTCCGGTCAAAGTGCGTGTGTTGTTCAACCTCAGCGTGTAATGCCAGAGCGGCAATAATACCGTCGGCAACAACGCCCTTGTTGGTCGTTGGCAAAACCCCAGGATATCCCCAATCGATAACGTTGGTGTTAGCGTTAGGGTCAACCCCGAATTCAACGGGTGATGGGCTAAAGATCTTCGAATGCGTCTTCAACTCCACGTGGACTTCTAGTCCAATGGTTGTTTCAAAGTTCATTAGTTTTGGCCTCCTAACGTAGGTACTTGTAAATGAAAGTCAGTGTTTTGTTCGAAGGCGTACCCTGCTTTGTACAAAGTGCTTTCGTCAAATGGCCGGCCAATCAGTTGCATGCCGACTGGTAGGTTGTTACTGAACCCGGCTGGCAATGATAACCCTGGTAACCCAGCTAAGTTCACTGGAATCGTCAAGACATCGTTCATGTACATGGTCAGTGGATCCTTAATTTCAGCACCGATACCAAAGGCAGGTGTTGGGGCAACTGGCCCCATGATGAAGTCGTGATCCTTTAAAACGGCCTTGAAGTCATTCATGATAACGGTCCGAACCTTGGCAGCCTTCAAGAAGTAAGCGTCATAGAATCCAGCCGATAAGGAGAACGTCCCTAACATGATCCGCCGCTTAACTTCGTCGCCGAAGCCTTCAGAACGGGACTTCACGTAAACATCTTCCAAGTTTTGTACGTCCTGTGCCCGGTAACCGTAGCGAATACCATCGAACCGTTGCAGGTTAGATGAAGCTTCGGAGGAAGCGATGATGTAGTAAGCTGCTACCCCATACTTGTTATGTGGCAAGGAAACTTCGTCCACCGTAGCGCCCAGCTTCCGGTAAGTGTCGGCAGCGGCTAAGATAGCCGCCTTAACGTCGTCACTGACCCCTTCAGCCAAGAATTCCTTAGGCAGCCCAATACGCATACCCTTAACGCTAGTTGCTTCGTTCAATTCAGCAGCAAAGTCCGGAACGGCCTGCGTTGAACTCGTTAAGTCATGGTCATCGTGACCAGAAATTGCGCTCAGTACTGAGGCATTATCCTTCACGCCGTGAGTCAACGGACCAATTTGATCCAAGCTAGACCCAAAGGCAATCAGACCCCACCGAGAAACTCGGCCGTACGTTGGCTTGATCCCAACGATACCGTTAAAGGAAGCCGGTTGCCGAATGGAACCACCGGTATCAGAACCCAAAGCTGCGGGCACTTGACCAGAGGCAACAGCAGTGGCGGAACCACCTGAAGAGCCACCAGGAACCTTGGTTTGGTCCCAAGCGTTCTTAGTCGTTTTGAACGCAGAGTTTTCGGTTGAACCACCCATGGCAAATTCATCCATGTTGGTCTTCCCAACCGTAATCATCTGTGCTTGGGCTAATTTTTCAGTCACCGTAGCATCATAGACTGGCGTAAAGTTTTCCAGCATTTTGGAAGCGGCCGTCGTCTTCATACCTTTGGTGACAATGTTGTCCTTTAAAGCCACTGGAATCCCAGCCAAGGGTTGGTCAGCGGAAATTCCTTGGGCATCAATTTCAGCCGCCTGTTTGAGGGCAGCTTCTTCGTTAAGATTTAAGAAGGCATCGACCTTAGGGTCGGTCGCCTTAATGTTGTCGAGAGTGGCTTGCGTCAGTTCCTTAGAGCTGATCTTCTTGGCCACCAAGTCGGCGTGGAGACTGGCGAGATCTGTTTTGAAATAATTCATCTGTTAGTTGTCCTCGCTTTCATCAATGATGGCCGGCACTTTGATAAAGCCACGTGCGGCATCCGGAGCGTTCTTCAGTAATGCTTGACTCTGCCCCCAGTTATCCGCTACGTCTTCACGCATGACGTTCAGTTGATCAGAGACGCTACTAGTTGCTTCAACGCCCTCTGTATCCACTTCACTCAACGTTTCAAACAGGCCAATAATGTCGTCAAGTTGGGGCGTAAAAGCGTCCAACTGGGCATCCGTAAATTCAAGTTTTGCCAGACCGGCAACGTGTTGAACTTGTTCTCGATTAATTCGATTAGCCATCAATATCCCTCTTTCTGATTTATCCGCGATTCTCGATTTATTCCACACGTATTGCAGAATAAACATACATTGCCATTTTACCATATATCCGTGTCAGGCCAAAGATTCTGACAAAATAAGCTACCGGCATTTTAGCCCTGACGTGGTGACTACTCGTGCCACTTTCTCTTTTCTTCGACCAACTAGCTAGTTAGAACAGAAAAGGAGCCCGGAGCAAGCGCCCCCGACTCCCCTTTAGCAAGCAAAAACCACGCGTTTTCACTTTCCTAAAGTTTAATAACTGTTAAATACGTGACTACTAAATTTCTTTTCGCCACTGGCACGGTTCAAGAAGCTTTGCACCCCATCGGTGGAAGAAACCGTAATGTCGATTGGCACACTCGATGGCAGATACTTTTGTGCAGTAGTCTGCAAGTACTGCGTGAAGCTGATGATTTCCGTTTGACTGTAGAATTGCGTCGTAATATTGACGTGCATGCCAGTCAACGTGTTCCCACTATAATGCGCCTGAGCAGTCACACCACTCAAGTTAGGGAAGAAGTTTTCAACCTCACTCTTAAAGTTGGAGAACGAACTAGCATCGTTACTGTTCGGGCTGCTAGAACCACTTTCAACTGGGAAGGTTACGCTCTTCTCACCCAAAGCGTTCCACTTGCTGACCTTGGTGGTGCCAGCCTTGTTTTCGGAATAGGAAATGAAGTTCCCCCCAACCAGGCTATCGTTAGAAGCCTGACGGTAAATGGCAATTACGATTGGAATATTCTTCAAGCCAGACTTTTTACGCATCCGCGCTAAGACCGTATCCGCCGCTTTCTTGGCATAAGCTTCACCTTCAGCCTTGGTGATCTTCGTCTCAAATGTAGCCCCGTACTGGGTCTTCTTGTAGTAATCAACGGAGTTCACGGCAATCCCGATGGTCATCCCGCTCAACGTCAATTTGCTATTCTTTTGCGTCATGTAATCTTGTTCTTCAAGTGCCTGAATGTAGATTGGATTCCGCTTAGTTGGTGAAGTCGACCCGTTGCTCTTAGGGTTCAAGCCCGTGGTGTTCGACTTAGACTGCCGATCCAGCCAATTCTGAACGGTCGAGGTACTTAGGTGTTGGCCTTCTTCAAAGACGTATTTCTTCGTTGAGAAGGTCTTCTTTGAGACCGTCAACATCCCGTTTTCAAAGCTCTTCAGGTTGTAAGTGTTCCCGGAATCTTGACTATTCGTCACACCCCGCGACTTACTCGTCTGATAGTGGCCACTCTTAATGACCCCTTCGTAATCCCCATCGTTGCTTTGCCCCGTCAGTTGGGTACCACCGGACTTACTACCTCCGGAAGTTCCCGACATACTGGAACTACTTAAATTACCACACGCGGCTAAAAATAATGGAACTGCCGCCAATGCAATAAATGTTCGTAACCGTTTCACGACTTGTTTCCTCCTAAAGTCATCATTTCGTTTCGTCCATGGCAGCGCGAAGTTGGGCTTCGTTCCAGATTGGAACATCCAACGACTGTGCCTTGGTTAGCTTGCTACCAGCAGCTTCTCCCGCAATCAAGAGGTCCGTCTTCTTGGAGACGCTCCCCGTGACCTTAGCACCCTGCCGTTCCAACCACTCAGTGGCTTCCGGTCGGGTTAGCTCCTGGAGCTTACCGGTCAAGACGACCCGTTTGTCTGCAAACTCACTATCACTTGCTACTGGCGTTGTTGGGCCACTCGTATAGGTCAAATTGACCCCCACAGCTCCCAACTCTTGAATCAATTGTTGTACTTGATCACTTGAGAAGTAGGTCACGACACTGTCCGCAATCGTCTCCCCCACCGTATCGATGGCAGAAATTGCTTCACTATCTGCGGCCTGCACGTGAGCCATGTCGCCAAACTCGGCGGCAATCGACCGTGCAGCCTTAGCGCCCACGTGACGAATTCCCAAACCAAATAGCAATCGCTCTAATGAATTATTGCGACTATTATCAATGGCTGTCAAGAGGTTTTGGGCGGACTTCTCCCCAAATTTATCTAAAGTTAATAATTGGTCGGCCGTCAGTCGGTAAAGACTGGCCACATCGTCCACTAAATTGCGATCAAATAATTGACTGACAATCTGTGGTCCCAAGCCAGCGATGTTCATGGCATTTCGGGAAGCAAAGTGATTCATGCCTTCTGCCAGTTGTGCTGGACACCGCGGATTAATGCACCGCAAAGCGACTTCCTCATCCAAGTGAACCAACTCTGCCCCACAGGACGGACAATGCGTCGGAATTGGGTACGGTTCTGCATCTGCCGGTCGTTTGGCCGCCACAAATTGAGAAATCTCTGGAATGATGTCGCCTGCCTTGTGTAATAAAACCGTATCGCCCAAGCGAATTTCCTTAGCTTCCAAATAATCTGGATTGTGCAAGGAGGCACGCGCAACCGTGCTTCCTGCCAAAGGAACGGGTTCCATGACGGCGGTTGGCGTCACGATACCTGTCCGGCCCACCGTCCATTCAATGTCCAAAATTTTTGTTTGGACCTCTTCTGGTGAAAATTTAAAGGCAATTGCCCACCGAGGAACCTTGACCGTTGCCCCCAATTCCCGTTGCAGAGGTAATGAATTGGCTTTGATCACAATACCATCGATACCATAGGCTAAATCAGAACGTTGTCCCTGATACTCATCGATGAATGCCGCAACCTCAGCCATATTGTGGGCGACCTGGTAAGTCGAGTTGGTGGTAAAACCTAATTCCGCTAACTCGTCCAGCAGCCCACTCTGAGTCCGTGTGTTTAGCGGCTCATAGTCAGCGATGTTGTACATAAACGTGGCTAATTGGCGGTCCGCAGTGACCTGCGTATCTAACTGACGTAAGCTCCCAGCAGCAGCGTTACGTGGATTGGCAAACGGTGCCTTACCAGCCGCTTCACGTCGCTCGTTAAGCGCCAAGAAAGCGGCCTTAGGCATGTAACACTCCCCACGAACGTCAATTGTCAGGGGCCGACTCAACGTTTGTGGAATCGACGGAATGGTTTTCAGATTGGCAGTAATGTCCTCACCGATTTGACCATTCCCACGCGTAGATCCCTGGACAAACTTACCATTCTCGTAACGTAAGGAAATGGCTAAGCCATCGATCTTTAATTCACAGTTATAATCAAAGTCTTCATCCACGTTACCCCGAAGCCGTTCGTCAAATTCTTTTAGCTCGTCAATGGAAAAGACATCCCCCAAAGACAGCATGGGAATATCATGTGTGACCTTGGGTAAGTCCCCCCGCGTGGTGCCACCAACGTTTTGAGTCGGCGACTCCGGCGTCACAATTTTAGGGAAAGCCGTTTCCAAGGCGACTAACCGTGCGTACACCCGGTCATAAACGTCATCTTCAACGGTTGGTGCATCGGCGCTGTAATACTGTTGGCCCCACTTGATCAGTTGTGGCCGTAACTCGGCTGCTTCAGCGGCAGCCTGCTCTTCGGTTAAGGTATTAATGGGCTTATCAGTCATCTTAATCCTCCCACGTTAACTTATTATTCAACTCGTTTGATTGGTGCAAATGCCGCTAATAGCCGCTTCACACCTTGTTCTGGAAAGGCAATATCGAGCTCGGCATCTTCACCGGTACCGTTCACCTTAACCACGGTCCCAATGCCCCACTTCTTGTGGCTCGCCTTGTCACCCACGGACCAGCTGAGCTTGCCCGCACCGGTACCAGCCGGTTCACTGACTCGACCGGTCTTCCCGTGATAAGGGGTCGCAACAGCACTGGCCGTCCGCCGAGCAAATGGCACATCTTGCCGGCTCGGCGCGAGCCCTGACTTGGTTTCACTGTAATCCAAGTGTAGCAGTTCTGGCGCAATTTCCGTAATAAACCGGGACTGCGGGTTGTTTTGCCGCCGACCATACAACATCCGTGAGTAAGCGTTGGTCAGATAGAGCTTCTCCTGAGCCCGCGTGATTCCCACGTACGCCAGCCGCCGTTCTTCTTCCAGTTCGTCGTCCTCTAACAATGCTCGGGACAACGGGAAGATTCCCTCTTCCAACCCCATTAAGAAAATAACGGGAAATTCCAGGCCCTTAGCTGCATGGAGCGTCATCAGGGTAACTTCAGCGGGTTCTTCCTCAACATCGTCCTGCGCGGATACCAGGGCCAAATCAGCCAGGAATTCGACCAACCGCTCTTCGTCTTCATCGTGATCTGCCTGATCCCAATCCGTATCAAATTTTTGCGTCACGGACAGAAATTCTTCGATGTTTTCGATACGCGTCTCAGCTTCCAAGTTCTTCGAGGCCTTTAAAGCCGCCATATACCCGGTCTGATCCAAAATAGCGTTGGTGATGTCGGACACACTCATCGTCGCCGCATCATCTTGAATCGCTTTGATAGTCAGGCCAAATTTCTCCATGGCATTCCGAATACGCGCACCGAGATTATTGGCCAGGCTGACGTTACGCGTAGCTTCCAACTCGGTCCAGTCGTTCATTTCCGCAAAGTCACGTAACTTTTCGAGGCTAGTTGCCCCAATTCCCCGCTTAGGTTCGTTGATAATTCGTTCCAAACTCATGGAATCAGCTGGGTTGGCAATTAACGTCAGGTAAGCCAAAACGTCCCGAATTTCCTTACGGTCGTAGAACTTATGACCGCCAACCATGGTATAAGGAATGTTGGCCTTGACCAGCGTTTCTTCAATGACCCGGGATTGCGCGTTGGTCCGATACAGAATCGCAAAGTCCCCATAATCATGGTGGTTCTGCTCGCGTTCTTCCTGAATCTTGGCCACCACGTAATGGGCCTCATCGTTTTCATTTTGTCCACGGTAATAGGAGATTTTATCTCCTTCAGGATTTTCCGTCCAAAGATCCTTCTTCTTCCGGTTTACATTTTGCTGAATCACATCGTTAGCTGCCTGCAAAATCGTCTTGGTTGACCGGTAATTCTGCTCCAGTAACGTCACGTGAGCATCTGGATAGTCGTGCTCAAAGTTCAAAATATTTTCCATGTTGGCACCCCGCCAACCATAAATACTCTGGTCACCATCCCCAACAACACAAAGGTTGCCGTGTTTTTTAGCTAACATGTTGACCAACATGTACTGAGCATCGTTGGTATCTTGGTATTCATCAACGTGAATGTAACGGAATTTATCCTGATAGTAGCCCAAGACTTCTTGATCCTGCTTAAACAGTTTGATTGTCAGCATGATCAAATCATCAAAGTCCATTGCTTGGTTCGCTTGAAGCTCCCGTTGATAGTTTTCATAAACGTTGGACACCGTTTCCTCAAACGGATTGCCAGCGGCCTCACGCATCATTGCCGGCGTCTGAAGAGCGTTCTTTGCGTTGGAAATAGCCCCTAAGACCGAACGGGGGTCGAACTTCTTAACGTCCAAATTGAGTTGTTGCAAGACCCGCTTGATCAGCGTCCGTTGTTCACCTGTATCCGCAATGGTGAAAGCCCGGTTGTAGCCCAACTTATCGGCATCTCGCCGTAAGATTCGGACACACAACGCATGGAACGTGGAGACCCACACGTCACTGCCATCAGGCCCTAAAAGCTTGATGACCCGTTCACGCATTTCTTTGGCCGCCTTGTTGGTAAAGGTAATGGCCAAGATCCGCCACGGCATCACATTTTCGTGTTCAATCAAGTAAGCTACCCGGTGCGTTAAGACCCGGGTCTTTCCACTACCGGCACCCGCCAATACTAACAGTGGTCCCTCCGTTTGAAGGACGGCCTCCGTTTGCTTATCGTTCATGCCAGTTAACAATTCTTCTCCTGCCACCGTGAACACAATCCTCTCTGTAATTAGTCTTGAATAGTATACCAAAAAAACATACGTTCCGCTGGTTGTCGGGCTGATTCTTTCAAATTTATTTACCTTGTACCTGCGATAAATTGACTTGTCATCCAGCGTAAACAATTGGTGACTTAATCACTGCTAACACCTGTTATTTCAGACAAAAACAATGCTTAGGATGGTTTCATTAACATCCCTTCAACCACCCTGCTATGTGGCTTTACCCAATCCCCACAGTGGACAAAATTTTTGACTACCGCTGGCAGCGAACACTAACCAAATAAACATACTAAGATTAGCTCTGTAAAACCGATTTAGGTTTTGCAGAGCTTTTTGAATTACAGTAGGTATATGGAGCT
>NZ_RHNO01000013.1 GCF_003946265.1 Levilactobacillus yonginensis | reverse complement strand
CGTCGTAGTCGTATCGCCAGCCTCATTTGTATCCGTCGTATCATGCGCAAACGTTGGTGCTGAACCTGGTTGTGCTGTAACAGTTGTATCAGTTTTACCTTGCTTTACCGTTGTCTGCGTTGCACCTTCGGTGAATTCCTGCGTGACAGGGGCTTCACCGTCTTTTTCTTCCGTGACCGTCTGCGTTCCACCATTCGAAGGATCATACGTGTACGTCGTCGTACTATTATCTTTTGGCCACGTCTTAACGACCTTGATGACGTTGCCGTCGGCATCTGTCGTC
The DNA here is from genome assembly GCF_003946265.1 of Levilactobacillus yonginensis. Taxonomy (GTDB): domain Bacteria; phylum Bacillota; class Bacilli; order Lactobacillales; family Lactobacillaceae; genus Levilactobacillus; species Levilactobacillus yonginensis. The sequence continues at coordinate 74,447 of NZ_RHNO01000013.1, read as the reverse complement.
GTAGTCGTATCGCCAGCCTCATTTGTATCCGTCGTATCATGCGCAAACGTTGGTGCTGAACCTGGTTGTGCTGTAACAGTTGTATCAGTTTTACCTTGCTTTACCGTTGTCTGCGTTGTACCTTCGGTGAATTCCTGCGTAACAGGATCTTCCCCTTCTTTTTCTTCCGTGACCGTCTGCGTTCCACCATTCAAAGGATCATACGTGTACGTCGTCGTACTATTATCCTTTGGCCACGTCTTAACGACTTTAACAACATTCCCATTGGTATCTGTCGTCGTAGTCGTATTGTTATCGGTAGGCGTCGTCGTATCATGTTCAAACGTCGGCTGATTAGTTTTAGGGTCAAGGGCAACAACAGTGCTCGTGTTTTCATTGACACCATCGGTTAACGTTACCTTAGCATCACTGGTAAGCGTTTGTGACTCACCAACTTGCACCCCATTTTTTTGTTCACTCACAGATCTAACACCAGTATCTGGATCATACTTGTAAGTCGTTTCACTGTCATCAGCCCAGTGCTTATCAATCCGCACCACCTTACCAGCTGCATCTTTTTCAGTGGTTGTCTTATTACCCTTACCATCATCAGTCTGACCCAAAATCTTCAATGTCCCATTGTTAACGGTGACATCATAGTTTGCTGAATCAGACTTTCCAGTAATTGTGTACGTCTTAATTTCAGTCTCAGAGATTGGGTTTAATGTAACACTGAGCGCATCACTCGTATCGCCATCGACTAACTTATCACCCTTTGCAATGCTAAAGCCATTCGCACCATGTGCCGAGCCATCGTAATCAGTAGTGACATCATTAATGTTCACCGTAATTGGCCGCTTATTCACGGTCAATGCACCTGTCCCAAAAGTAAGTTTGAAGTTGCCATTGGCTGCGCTCAAAGTATCCTGAGCAGCTTGGGTTAATTGTACTTTGTATCTACCGTTATTGTCAGCTTGTAATTGATTAGGTTGCAATTTATCAGCTGGTAATACTGAATTTGTCGTTGTGTCAACAATCTCGAAATTGTCCGCACTAAGTACACTAGTATCTGCCCCATTGACTGAGACTGACAGACTTGGTAATGAATCACCATAAGTCACACTGGTCCCCGTTACAGCCACGTTGCCAGCCGCTGGGGTAACGGTTAACTTGGCCGTTCCAAAATCACCAAAAGTATAATTCGTATCTTTCTTCAAAGTGTTCTGTGCATCAGTGGTGTATTGAATCGTGTAGTCACCGCCAGCTTGTAGCTGATTACTCGAAACAACCTCTTTAGTAGCATTATCAATAATTTCAAAATCATCCTGAGTAAGTGAATCATCTGTATTTGCTAAATCCGATCCTAAGCTACCCGTGATCTTTGGCTTTGCACCGTACACAACGCTAGTGTCTTTAATCGTTGGTGCCGCAACTACGGGGTTAATCGTGACCGTCCCAGAAACGTAGAGCCCAGCATTCGGGTTGTCTGGCGTTAAGTTCTTAATATAGGTCCGCCCTTTTTCCGTTAATTTGAAGTAGTAGGTACCCACATCTTTTGGCGTAACCGACGTATCTGAATCAAGTGCATCAACGTAATAGAAGTTAGCTGGATCGGCAAATAAGCCCGCTACTTGGTCATCAGAGACCGGAGTAGTACTAAAACCGTCACCAAAGACAGCTTCAGGATTTTTTAATGGCGTACCGTAGTCCTGTGACCAAGACTTAAAGCTCACCATGCTAGCTTGGGTTGCAGCGTTAGTCGTCGACATGTTATCTACATCGTTTTTGAATTCACTGAGTGACGTATCCATGCCACTAATGCCGGCATAACCAGCCTGACTGTCTGTAACAATGGTTGCAGGATCAGTTGAATTCTCCGCATCCTCCAGAGACGCTTTAGCATCCGCATTGGTCTTCGATAGATTCTCGTAGACCGCGTTCACGGAATCCAGCAAACTCTTTGCGGCAGTCTTTTGATCAGCCGTGATGTCGGGTGAAGCCACAAACTTATCATAGATATCTTGCGCCGCAGCCTTCTCCGTATCGGCCTTAGTTTGATTGTCAGTCGCCTGTTGAATCCACTTATCTAGCGTCGACTTCGTTGGAACCAAGATACTCTTACTATCCTGGGGCGTCGTGGAATCCGTGGAATCCGTCCCAGCGGCATTAGGAACCGTCGACCAAGTGTAGGCTGGCGTGCTACCGTCAGTGATAGCTTTGCCATCTTCACCGATTGGCGTAGCGTTGAGGGCATCCGTGACAGATTGATTCGTCCCTACAGTTACATTGGCCGTAACTGGGGTCCCATCAATCGTTTCACCAGTAGCCGTGTAATAGTGTTCGATTGGGTTAGCAACATCCGTTTCCGTCGATGGTGTCGTACTTGTGTTAATCAGCACTTTATCCTGAGCAACCGTTTCGCCGGCTGCGGGCGCATCCAGAACAACGGTCACTGGGGTGTAGCCAGGCACTTGAACAACGACTGATTTACCGACAACCGTAGTCACTTGGATAGGATCCATGCCAGGAATGGCCTCCTTGGTCACGGAATCAACCGGTGTGACATTGGCTTTAAAGGCTTGACTGATAGGTACACTAAAGGCTTGGCTAGCATCCCCAGTCACCTTGTAGCTGTAGTACGATGCATCAGCAAGACTTGAGGCGTGAACAGTCCCATTGCTGGCAGTGGCTTGGTCGCCATCAACAACATAAACATTGTTCGTCGTACTTGCAGGGATTACTGTAACCAGGCTAGGATCCAGGGTTGGATCTGCGGCCACTGCCCGTTCCGCTGCTTCCTTCGTAGAGAACACAGAAATGGTATCCCCGATGTTGGCAGTAACTGGCGTCGTGGTACTTACATCTCCAGCCGCAGTAGCCACTTTGACATCCACTGACGCTGTCTTTGGGGTGTAGGTAAAGCTGTCGATTCTGGCGGAGTAATCATTAGTCTGTCCTCCAGTGGAAGCCGCAATTGAAATTGAATAACCTTTCGAGGTGTCGATGTCAGCAAGTGATCGGGTGAAATTTTGGTTCTGAATCGTCACGGTTAACAATTTTGCTTTTGAGTCGTAGGTCATACTAAAATCTACAAGCGGATCGGTTGCCCGGTTGCTTAAGTTAAATGAACTAGCCGCTTTCCAATCGTTTGAGTTGGTAACATTTTGAATGGTACCATTGGCATCCGTCGACCGCCAACCAAAGTATGCCCCTGAACCAGGGTCAACAACTTTGGTATCATCCGAACCATCGTTATGAATATCATCATAAACGAAGGCAAAGGCGTTATCCAAGCCACCTACACCTAAATTACCACCGACCTTACCTGTCGTTGCATATGCCGGATCACCTGGTGCGAAAACAATGCCAATACCATCGGCCCCACCTGAGGCTTTCGTCCCAATACCCAAGGCACCTGTCAGCGTAAAGTCATGGCCAAAATCAATTTCATTTTCAAAAGAGACGTGAGCAGTTTGGGGGCCATCAACCTGCATTTCATAAGTATTGTTATTTTTACCCCAGAAACTATGGGTGCCATTATTTGTCAACTGCCAAACACCAGTTGTTGGATCAGCTGAATGGGCCTTCTTGTTCATAAATTGGTTGTCGTCAGCGCCGCTCTTGTTAAAGTTTTCGACAGTATTCGTAAAGTGGTCCTGAACCTGGCTACCAGATAGCGTCACGCCGGACCCATCCGTCTGTCCAACTGTCATTGATTGATCTGGCGTTAAGGTTTGATATTGCTTAGCAGACGTCGCGGCGTCAGCAGTTGCGCTTGCTGCTGGATCACCGGCGGGAATATCCCCTGACTCAGCATTTATAGAATATGATTCCGCTGCTGGTGCTGCATTTGTTGGTGCCGTACCTGTGGGTGTCGTAGTCGTCGGTACCGTAGGTGTTGGTGTCGTTCCATCAGTTTTGCTAGAACCAAGAGTCGCACTCCCAGACGTTGCTGGCGCTGGTGATGAAGACGTGTCCGTCACTGGGGCATCCCCCGTTGCCGCATGCACATCAACCGTTCCCGTACTTTCAGCGATGGCTACCGCAGAAAGACCAACTAACAGCGTCCCAAATAAACGGGTCTTAATCTTCCAGCCCGTATGTCCCTTGTATAAAATAAAGTTCTTTTTTGCATTTTGATTCGCAACCTTTTGTCTCAAGCTTGACCTCTCCTTTTAACGATATTGAACCCTCATGTGTTCAGTACCACTTCATCTATATCCCAATTAACAACCAAAAAAAGATTGTTTCCTGACACAACCAGTCACAATCAGTTAGTAAAATTACCTTTCACAGGTTAACCTACCTATACTCACGGCATCTAGTGGATCCGCCTTACTGGCAAAGCCTAGTCACCTCTTGCCAGTGAAACTTCGTAATGTATAACCCTGAGTTTTCACCTGTTCAGTAGTAACTTGTCAAAATTAGGTATCTAGTCCTCAAACTAGCGGACTTATACATAGGCTAGAAAATAGTGTCTCACAGTTAACTAACTGTGTTGCTAATGTAAAATTCAAAAACCGTTTCGACTACCAACCTTTTCGCGGTTATTTTAATCGCAATCTCATTATAAGTGTGACGGGACTAACATTCAAGACGTTTATGCTTTGATTTTGTTAATAACCACAAATAATATTATGTGTTACCAACATTTATACAGAGTAATGTATATGACGGTTAAGCTATCAAACTTTCCACAGTCCTAAAATTAGCAATTAGTTTCCCCGTCAATTGCCGTGTTGGTCGATTTTGTAAGCCTTGTTTATTGCTAAAAAATCATTAGGCTCTGTCATAGAGGTCATGAATACAGAGGCCTCCAAGTATTCACGAATTTTGCCGAGATAATTTCAAAAATGACAGCATAGAAAAAGAGTAAGCCCTTTATAAAAGAGCCCACCCCAGATACTGCCAAGCTGTTCTGACTAAACGCTTACTATTCACCAAAAATCAGTGCAAGCAGAATCATCCCGGCCCCGCCCAGGACAATCACAAACAATCCGAAGGCGATGAAAAAGCTACCGATGATTCCCACTCTGTGTTGCGCCAGTTTTACTGAGATATAATCGGCCCACGCTAGAATTGACATTCCGTACAAACCGAAACCCCAATCATGTAACTTAGTGAACGCCAATAGAATCAGACTAGCCACCAACAAAACTAATCCGGTAATGGGAATCACTCGATTCAGCGTGGTCCGCGTGTACATCTGACCATAGCGTTCAGTGATTCTTCGATACCAGCTCATGTAATCACCTGCCCTTACCGCTAGTGTTGATCTCTTTAAATATTTTAACAAACCGATTTGAGTATCGCTAACCACCTCATTGTATTCAGTCCCAACTGAAACTCAAAATTATCAAAACGAAACGAACTACTACGATTGCTGAGCTAATTATGGCATGTCCATTGAATTACCGTAAACAGCAAAATAGTTAAAGAACTCAGCCCTATTGCTGCTATAGTCCCCTTAAGGTTGACAGATGAAAAACTATAATTCATCTGTTAACTTTAAGGGGACTATAGCATCCTAATCACGGACTGGCCGTACTTTTTGAGTAGTATCGCTATTTTCCCAGAGAAAAGCCTTGATGCCTTGCTTGCTCTTCTTGATCCCGTAAAAAAGGACAATCACCGTGCTCCAAAGGTCCGAGACTGTTTCATGAATCAACCGATCCTCACTTTTAAAAATTAGTGCTTACCAAACTATACAGTATACTGTACAATATACGCATGAGGTGATCACATGAATAGAGACGACATGATTTCACGGCAGCTGTTACTATTGGCTCGCAGAATTAAACAGCGGCGAAATCTTCACATTAAGAATTTAAATTTAACCACGGAGCAAGGGGATGCCTTGCGGTACTTTGCGGAACATCCCCATCAAACAGTCGCAATGTTTAAGGACTATCAAGGAATTACCCACCAAACCGCCCGCGTAATCGTCCAGCACATGGTAAAGGCAAAAGTCGTGCGGTTAGTACCCAATCCTGACGACGGTCGATCGAAGCTCGTCGTGGTGACGCCGCTAGGGTCAACCAAATACGATCAACTTGATAAGCACGGCTGGCAAACGAGTGCAGAACTTTTCGCTGGCTTTACTCCAGAAGAACAACAACAATTTCTAGCATTAGCCCGCCGCGCTAATGCCAACTTAGAAGGGAAATGATTTGGCGTGCACACACGCTTATATACCAAAGATGTTAGCTTAGTTTTAGTGGCCAGTTTCTTTTATCTAATGGGGCCAATGTTAATCAATCCGATCATTGCCGGATTTTCGGCTAATATCGGTGCTAGCAGTATTTTAGCTGGTGTCATCGCCGGGGCAATGAACTTGACTGCGCTAGTCTTGCGGCCATTAGCCGGAAATTTAACCGACCGCGTGTCCAAATACACGCTCACTCTGATTGGCGGCATCTTGCTCTTACTAGCGAGCTTAGGCTACACGTTGACCACCAACGTGGCGTTAGTTCTGATTGCTCGAGTGATTAGCGGGGTTGGCTATACGTTATGTTCCGTCTGTATGGCCACTTGGATGGCTGACCTCTTGCCAGCCGACCGAATTGGTTCTGGGATGGGAATTTACGGGTTGGCCAGCGCCTTAGGAATGGCCGTGGGCCCGGCAGTTAGTGTGTATTTATACCAACACTACAGTTATCAAAGCGTCTTTTGGGTCGCCGCCCTGTTCAGTATCCTCATGCTGATCGTCATTCAGTTTGTCGGCAACCATGGCCGTCCCGTTTCCCCACGCCAAACGAGTACGACCCCTGCTAAAAAAGTTCAGTTGGTTCAACCCAAGGTCGTTCCCCTGGCAGTCATTTTACTGTTATTTTCGTTACCCTATTTTGCCACAGAAAACTACATCGTGAGTTACATTGCTCACCGACACTTTGCCGTGCCAGCGGGCGTCTTCTTTCCTACTTACGCCATTATTTTATTGGTGATGCGAATGGCATTACGTGATGCGTTTGACCACGTGCCATTCAAGAAGTTCTTCTGGCTATGCTTAGGCTTTAATCTGTTGGGCATAATTGGCTTAACTGATTTAAACAATTGGTTCATGTTATTCCTAGGGGCCTTTGGCTTCGCTGCTGGTTACGGCTTGATGTTTTCAATTTGCCAAGCTAAGGCGCTATCGCTCGTACCAAAATCGGATCGTGGTTTAGCCAACAGCACCTTCTACATTGGCATCGATCTCGGGATGTCTGGCGGACCGATGCTAGCGGGACTCATTACTGCCATGTTCCCCTGGGCATGGCTCTACCCAGTTATGGGGCTGACATTGCCAGTGATTATGGCCGTTTACTGGATTGATCGCCGGTTGTTGGCCTGATGATTGCTTGAATTTAAAGGCTCCTTCAGTAGTAAAGATTGGTGCCCAAATTGTCGGTCTAACTCCTGACGAAACCATCGTGCTATTGTAAAAAAAGCACCACCACATGTTTAAATTGCACGTGGTGATGCCTTTTCTATTGATTTAAATCAGCTATTTGGTAACAACACTTTGATTAGTGAGGCACTAACAATCTTAGCTAGCGTCCGCAGCTTCCGTCACAAACACATGCTTATCATCTACAACTCAACGGCGTTCAACCTCAAGCTAGCCCGGAATAATCGGGCTGAGTTTAAAGCGACTTTTTTGAGCACCTTAAGTTTACTTCTAGCTAAGCCAGGCTCTCAATTAAGCTTCCCAGCGTTGCTCCAAACGTCGCCATTTTAGTCGTTGCCAGTTGCCAGTTATCCCCAGTAACTTGTAAGTTCTTTATTTGGCTAGCCATTGCAGCTAAATCTGCATTTTGAGATTTGTTAAACCGACCCTTAAACAGCTTATAAACCTTTAACAGTGCTGTTCTGTCCATCTTAATTTCATCTACTTCATTGCCGTATACATACCCATACGTTAGTCGACTACCCATATCTTTGTATCCATCATAGCTTCCAGTTGCTTCGTCCTGGAGCTGTGAACTAGCCGATAACATTGCCCGGTTAAACGAAATAGAATCATTTGCTAAAACCTTAGCCTTGTTCACTGGTGCCTTGCCAGCCGTCAAATACTTTTTGTAGATCCAGCCAGACTTGTTACCAGCCTTGATGTAGACCAGAGTGCCCTTCTTACCCTTATTCTTAATGACAGCTTTCTTCGTCATGTACCAGGTTGTGTACTTATAATGCTTCATCACATAATGACGCTTGCTCAGTTTAGCACTCGTATAAATATTCCCTTTTTTTCCATGATAAGCCCGCTTAGCCACATTCGTCGTTGAAATGACCTTCACACGGCTCTTGGCACTGGCCGATGTCGTTTCAGCTGGAACAACTAGAGCCAAACTCAATGCAGCCAAGGCACTTGCCTTAACGATTTTTTTCATACTATGTATCTCTCCTTTTATTTTTCTTAATTGGACACACTTTGGTACAACTTTTGTAGATTCCTTTTATCCAGATAACTCTCCTCCTAATGTTTCCATATAATAGTTATTGCTAATTCATGGGTCTTATTATACAAAACGGTGATGACACAATATGTCGTTTTAAATGCTACCACGAAAAAGCGCTTGGTACTTTGAATACTACTAGCGGAATTCCTGACAGCCTCAGTGCGACAAGCATCGCTAACTAATTTAGTTTAAATTCTTACGAAAAAAAAACCGCGACCAGTTGGCTGCAGATTTTTCTATTGCCATTGCAAATAAAAAAGGCCAGCCCATCACTGGATTGACCTTTCATCACACCACTTACGAACGAATCATAAGTCATGCATTTAAGTTTTGATTTAACTAAAGAATTACTTCTTCAGTGGGGTCCATGCCCACTTAGTGAATTCTTCAATATCGCGAGCTTCGCCAATAACACCCTTGGAAATCAAGGTGTTAACAGCATCCTTGGCTTGGTGGAAACGGTCAAGTTCAGAGTATACACGTATGTCGTAAGCAGTCGTGATATCACCGTCTTCACGGTAACCATGAACGTTCAAGCCTAAGTGTTGACGTTCGTAGAAGAATGATTCGATTAAGTCTTCATAACCGTGGAAACCAAAGACAACAGGAGTCCTGGATTCGCCGAAGAATGAACTGAATTCAGCATTGCGCAAGTCAATGGCAACCAACGTTTCGATGGTTGGTTCAACACCAGCGGAAGCAAAGACGATATCAGCATCTTCGCCTTCAGCCCCAGTCGATAATCTTCAAACCGGTGTAAGCCAGTTCTTCGGCTTCGGCAACAGAGAACCATTGTTGACGAGGTTGCTTGGAAGCAACGATGTGGTTAACCTTTTGACGGTCCTTGAAGGCACGGTCAAAGACAGCATTAAGCTCTGACGAATACAAATACTTCACTAAGACCACAGCAAAGATTACATACGATACTGGAATCTTAAAAAGCTTCTGAATTTCTTTACCTAGTTTTTGAATCAAACCAATCGCTTCTCCCAATTACTCACTCCCCTTGCTTCCAAATTTAAGCAATTTCACTTGATTTTGCACGCCGACTTTATTCAAATCTTCAAAATCATTAACTATCGCAACAATAAGCCGGCGAATATAAGTCAACAGTATGTTCAAATCTCTAGAGGATACAGTGGTCAACTCACCATGAGAGAAAATTGACCGACGGCTATATAACTTCTTCATTTTATCAAAAATTTCTATTCTCTCTTCAGCATCTCTACCAATTAAAAATGCTACATTCTCTGACACCTGAGTTGTAATACTTTGCGTCATAGTTTTCTCTTCCACTAATGACTCCACAGCAGACATCATCTTAGTGAATTTAGTGTCCGCTTTATCACTCGCAATACCTTCCGCAATTAACTTATTTGCATTAAAAAAGTTTCTCTCTAACTTTGTGGACTCATTTTCCCCAAACATAATTAGTCTATTTTCATATTCCGCAATAATTTTCAGATACTTATTTCTCGTAACATCTTCATCTAATTTTACCTTAAACACTGACCTATCTGCCGCATATGCAAAAATCCCATTTGACTTTGTAAGAGCTATTCTTTCTGAATTACGTTGTGAAGGGAAGTCACCAATGTACAGTCCTCGTGGCTGATCAACTTGTCCCCACAAGGTTTGGAACGCATTCAACATTGATTCCACAATATTAGCTGCCCACTCTGCAGCTCCTCGTGGATTGCTGGCCCTTACTTTTAAAACGGCAAAACTACTTTGGAACAGGGGGTCATCTGCATTGTCAATTTCATTTTTTTGCTTTAGTTCAGACACAACACCCTCTTTACTGCTTGCAGGATAGAAGATGATCGGACCTATGGTACACTTTTCAGTTAGCATTATTCCAGTAACTGGAATGATACAATCAAACTCTTGATCGTCCGCTGAAATCATCTCAAGAATTTTGCTAGTTAATGTTTTATCAAGATTCTGTTGGTCAAACTTCTCTTCATTTTTGCGTTCACAATAATCCCCTAATACTTCAGTTATCTTATTAAGTACATCTTGTCCCAAAGAGCCAGCCTCAAAAAAATGGAAGTTCTTGCTACCAATAACTTCCTCCTTTAGCTCAAGTAAACGTTCTGAAGAATACCTGTAGCTTACCTTGGTTCCCATAACAGTCGCTTGACCAATATTCTCCCTTGTAACAGGCTCAACACTTTTCACAACTTCGCGTACTAGCGTCTCTAATTTTCCAATCGATAGTTCGTCCTTTTTAGACATTACGAACATCACGCCTCTTTCTTGTCAGCTCAATCCGAGCTATTTTTTCTAGAATTGTACAATTAACGGCTATATTATTGCAAGTTCCATATAACTCGAACAAATACTCTTTTTGAAATTCAATATCAAACTATACCTAATGTTCATTTCAGCTGTTGTCTCTACCCATTTCATCAAAAAAATACTGAGTACCACAGTGGCACCAAATACTTCCAATCACCTATCTACTTCACACGCACACCACTTCCGCGCTTCCTTAGTCCGAATATCCACAATTCTTATCAACTCCATAATCACCGTTATTCCAATCTTCAGCATAATTCGTTTTGCTAAATACCAATCAAACATCATTCAGTCTCAGCTTCCAACTCGGATCAATTTAACCTACCATCCCCTAATGCACCAGCTACGCACATCACATCAAGTTCTTCACTGGCCAGATTGTACCCAACCATTTCATTTTAGAGTGCCATACATGTAAACCACAACCCATGAAAGGGTGCTCCATAGCAAAAGAAAATCACATATTTTTCAAAGAGATTTTAAAAAAGTGACTAGCTCCATTGATAAGAGCTAGTCACCTTATATTGCTTACTATTCAGCTTTTTCCATCACAAACGTATGCTTATCATCCAACACGTACTGGAACTCAACCGCGTTCAGCATCAAGCTAGCTCGGAATAACGCCTTGATACCCTGCTCATTACTCATGACCACGAAGAATTCCCGGTCGGTACCACTGACCCGTTGGAAATTTTCGTAGTCGCCAGAGAACCCTTCTTTACGAAATAAACCAATGATCTTCATCTTTTCCAGTTGTGTTACTTCTTTATCTGCCAAAATCCAATCTCTTTTCTCTTATAAGTATGCTGCTAATTATTAACGTTACCAGCCAGTTTCAGGCCACGAAAAAGCCGCCCCCCATGTGCGAGGCGGCTCCGAGTCGGAAGGACTACTTGCCCATCTTCGTCTTGCTAGTCATGTTTAACTTGTCATCGAAATCGTAGACCACTGGTTCACCAGTAGCCATTTCGAGGTCCATGATGTCATCGTCGGAGATCCGTTCGATGTACTTGCTCAAAGCACGTAATGAGTTACCGTGGGCAGCGATGATCACGTTCTTGCCGTCGAGTAACTTAGGTGCGATTTGGTCTTCCCAGAAAGGCATAACGCGTTCCAGGGTAACCTTCAAGTTTTCACCACCGGGTACGATGTTAGGGTCCAAGTTAGCGTAACGTGGGTCCTTAACAGCTGAACCTTCAGCATCTGCATCCAAAAGTGGAGGCAAAACATCATATGAACGACGCCAGATGTGAACTTGGTCATCACCGTACTTTTCAGCGGTTTCCTTCTTGTTCAGGCCTTGTAAAGCACCGTAGTGACGTTCGTTCAAACGCCAAGTCTTGGTTTCTGGAATCCAAAGTTGGTCAGATTCTTCCAAGACGTAGTGTAACGTCTTGATTGCCCGCTTCAGAACTGACGTGTAAGCGTAGTCGAACTTCATGCCAGATTCCTTGATCTTTTGACCAGCAGCCTTGGCTTCTTCGACACCCTTTTCGCTTAAATCAACGTCAACCCAGCCAGTGAACTTGTTAGCTAAGTTCCATTCACTTTGGCCGTGGCGAATCAATACTAATTTTGCCATCACTTATGACCTCTTTCTTTTCTTGTATTATCCGTCTTATTTTACACCATCTACCGGCAAATTTCAGCCTAATTGTCGCGGCATTTTCATGTATCCGCTTTCTTCTTGAAATTAATTAACAATGGCTAAGAAAAACGGCGTCATCGCAAGATTCCCCTGCAATGACGCCATTCCATTTATTTGAATTTATAGAGTCTAAGATACTACCAGCACCAACTACGCAAGCACTTATCCACTCGATTGCAGATAAACAGCTCGTCCAGCCAACCCACAGTTGCATCAGTCGGTGTAACGCCAGTATCACCGCAACCCACTAACGTAGCCGGAGGTCGTCAGAGATGGTGACCGGCTGTGACGGTGGCATTACCTCGGTGAATTGCCGAGGTTAGGCCACGGGACGAGCTTGGAAACTCGGTGACTTTCCGAGGTTTCAAGTCGAGGAGCAAGACCGCCCCTCAGGCTTGCTCCGGTCCCCACAGCAGCGTCACCATCCCTGGCGGCCACAGGCGGCCATCCCAAGCAAAGACTAGTGTTCATCGTTACTATGGTTCCGCCGATACTCCTTGAGCTTTTTGACATCGACATGCGGTGCCTGGTGCAACCCATGCACCGGTCGTACACCCAGGATATCCAAGAAGAACGTAAAGATTGGGACCCCAACGATCAGACCCCAAACGCCAAAGAGTTGTTCCCCCGCCAACAGCACTACGAAAGTGTAGAAGATGGGCAGTTCCGTTCGACTCGACATGAATTTAGGATTCAGCACGTAGGCTTCCAACGCGTGAACGACCACCATCATGACCAAAATGTAGACCACGTAGCGGAAGCCACCAACTGAATACCCCAGAATCGCCAACGGGACGATGGAAACGATGACCCCGGCCACAGGAATCAGGCTCAGGATAAAGATCATGATGGCCAACGTTGGCAACTGAGGCATCCCCATAATTGCCAGCACCACCGTCGTAATCACAGTGTTGCACAGGGCAATAAAGAATTGCGCTTCCAGCACAACCCCAAACGTATTCACGAACTTAGTCGCAAAGAAATTGATATCTTCAAAGAACCAGCCGTACGTACTCGTCAGAAAACGTTTGGAGAACGCCGTCATCTGTTTGCTCTCAATGGTGAAGAAGAAACTCAAAATCATCGACATGAACAGCGTGACCCCGAACGACCCAATCGTTGAGATGTAGGTCAAGACGATCTTTGCCCCACTCTGGAGCTGACTCATGAAGTTGGTATTGTTAATGTAATTGGTCACGTAGCGAATGATTTCGTTCTGATCGTTCCCCGGTTTCTGGTAGAACTTATACAAGTTCTCGACCCCGTGGATCGACGACGTCATAATCTGTGGCAGATAGGTCGTTACCGCCCAGTACAGGCCACCGATGACTAACACGTATGTCACCGTCACAATCAGCGCAGGCGGCAATTTAACCACCTTACGAATCGCCTTAACCAGCTGTAGCACCAGAAAAGTAAAAATGAACGTCAATAGAATCATGTTCATTTCCGACCGAATCAACCATAGGACAAATATCAATAGTGCCAGCACCGTAAATCGCCGGAGCTGGACGTTTTCAACGAAGCGTTGCCATAAACTCACTTGTGGTCCTCCCTCTGTTCCTCAATATCCTCATTATACCCTAAGGGGGCAGATTCCCTAGTATTTTTGTCAGGCAACCCAGCGTGTTTGCCAACCATCAGTCTTAGCCGCCTCGGTCAGCTAATTTTGACGCTATCACCAAAAAAAGAAGCCCAGTCCCAACGGACTCAGCTTCCCCATTTTCTCATTCATGCGAGCATTCTGCTCATTCTCTTATTTTAAGATTCAACTTCTTCTAGAACCGCCGACCGCTGATTGCCAAACGTCAGTTGCAGGTCGTCCAAGGCCAAAGCCTTGTGGATGATAGCGGAGGCCCCACCCATCAGGGAGGCTTCCTTCGCGTTCTTCGTTAAAATCATCGGTGCCTTACGCATGATGGCCATGCTGTCCACGTAAGTCCGCACCTTATCCATGATTTCTGGCAGGAGTTCCAAGATTGGCGCGTTGACCACGATAGCGTCCGGCGCAAAGGTATTGGACAGGTTGCCCAACACTTTTGCCAAGTAGAAGGCAAATTCATCCAGAATTGCCAACAACTCTGGCCGGTGCCCCAGGTAGTCACGCCGAATCCGGTTAACGTCGACCCGGTCGAGCTTCTGGTACGCCATAATTTTCTGAAGGACTGGTCGCTCCGCCACGTAATGGTTGACGGTGTCCGACGTCTTTTCTTCATAACGGTCCGCCAATGGGCAGGACCCGATGTTACCAGCCTCGCCGTTATGGCCTCGGTACAGGTGCCCCTCGGTAATAATGCCGGCGGAGACCTGATCTCTAATCGTCACGGAAATCAGGTTGTTGTAAACGCCCTTGCCGGAGAAGTCGCGTTCGTAGATAGCGGACTCGTTCGCCAAGTTTTCCAAGACGACCGGCACCTGGAACTTGTCACTGAAGTATTTCGCTAAATCAAAGTTCTTAAAGCCCTTCAGTGAGGCACCCAGAATCTGGTTGTCGTAAATGACACCATCCAGTCCAAACGAGATACCTAATAGCTTGGTCTCGCTGGCCGCAATGGTGGCCGCAATGCGTTCGTCGATCATGTCCAACACGGTCGTCAGATCAACGTCGCGGGTCGACACGCTTTGATAATTCTCAGACCGACCATCTAGCCGGCAGGCAATCATCGAGAAGCGTGACCGCAAAATGTTAATACTAATGACATAACCATACCCCACGTTTAGCAATGCCATAACTGGTTTTCTACCACCGTTCCGGGTACTAACACCGTGACCAACCTCACGGATCAACCCTTCACTGAGTAATTGACTGTAGATGTCAGAGACCGTCACCTTATTCAAACAGAGATTTCTTGAAATTTGACTACGAGAAATTGGCCCAGCATTCACGATCTGCTGTAAAACCTGTTTCTCATTGGTTGTACGCATGATGTGTTTGTTGATAATCATAATTTTCTGGTAACACTGCTCCCCCAAATAGCTTTGGTGATTCGGGAATCAAATCAGTTATTAGGTCGCCCATCCCCCAAGATTGGTGCTCACCCGCTATTTTTCGGGGGCCGTGTTACCCACCCCCTTTGTAGATTCTGATTCTAAGTCTATAGTAAGCCAACCATACCAATTTGTTATAAATAATGACTCGTGAACTTTTTTACTGGTTTAAACGTTGAATGTCCGGGAAACCAGCGTCACTGTGGGGTTTATGTCATTAAAATAACTAATCCACCAATCAAATTAATTATACACCCACCGAAACTATTTGTTTGCTAACTTACCAATCGGGTTAAGTTTCGGGAGTGTTTCGTTCAAAAAGGTAAGTTTAGACTAAAAATAGACGCCCGCACCAGCTAACCTACGTTAACCGATGTGGCGTCTATTACTGATGCTTATTTCAAATATTGTTGGGCGTACTTGGTTAAAGACATGCCCTTCTTACTTGCTGATTGTAAAGCGACCCGGACGTCCTGATCACTCATGGCGTTTGCCTGGCCACCAGCTGCGTTGATGGTCTTCCGGGCGCTACTGATTTGCCCGTCCGTAATGACCTTACCGTTCAATTCCTTTTGCTTCTTCGTCACGGTGTACTCATTGGTGCCGGAGTAGTTGTTCGCCGCTGCCTGTTCAGCAGACGTCAAACCAGCACTGGAACTGCTAGTAGCCGTATCACTACCACCTTGATTGCTGGAAGACGTATCCGTCGTTGCATCGGACGTCACTTGACTCGTTTGACCGGCATTGTTGGCCTTACGAAGGGCCAACACCTGAGCGTAGATGTCCTTGTAGTACTTTTGCTTGAACTTAGCGTTCGTGAATAATTCATCCAACGTCGTGTTCGACTGCCCGTAGTTCAAGGCTTTGTTCTCGCCCTGGGCCTTACTCAAAATCTTCTTGAATTGCTTAGCGTTATTGCGAACCACTTTGACGTTCTTGTACGCCGCCTTGGCTCTCGTAACTAAGACCTTGGACCCACCGGTCATACCCTTGACGTCTTGGTAGTGCTTCTCAGCGTTATCAAACTTCAAGGAATCCATGGCACTATCAGCGGCCACGTACCGTTGTGTCTGTGTCAAATACGTCTGTGCGGTCTTATCGTTCAACCGACGCTTTAAAGCGTTCTGGAAGTAACTTTCCGCTTGCGTGTAGTGTTTACTTTGAATGGCTGTCCGCCCGTTGGCCATTGCCGCCTGGTACTCTTTGGCTGTCGCATGATGATTCGAATATGCGTAACCACCAATCAGCAGTGCCACCACGATTGTTGCCACGACCCATACCCATTTTTTCAAAATGAAGACCTCCGCTGGTTAATTGTACTTTCATTATACCATGCTGACACCGTGTCCGCCTACATTTGGAAATACTCTCACCAAAAGCAAAGGTTAACCGCTTACATCAAGTCGTCACCCTTACGTTAAGGGGGGTAATTGGCGTATAATGGCTAGGTAATTTTGTTTCCTGTCATTGACACCGAAACCGGAAAGGACCCCAGACATGCTTGAAAAAACTTTTTACAAAACGTTTCTGAGTCACACCTTTAACATCCCCGTTCGCGTTAACTATTGGGACGGATCATCTGATGTATATGGGACTGGCACTCCCGAAGTCACCATCACAATTCATGAGGCCATTCCAATTAAGGAAATTTCTCGCAACGCATCCATTGCGCTGGGGGAAGCCATCATGGACGGTAAGATCGAGATTGACGGCAGTATGGAAGACTTACTGACGGCGGCTTACGAAAACACCGACAGTTTCTTCCATAACAAGAAGTTTATCCACTTCCTGCCTAAGCAAAAGCACACCGAAAAGGAAAGCAAAGCTGACGTTCAAAACCATTACGATATTGGGAATAACTTCTACAATCTCTGGTTGGACGACACCATGACTTATTCCTGTGCCTACTTTGAAACGCCAGACGACGACCTCTACACGGCCCAAGTCAACAAGGTCCACCACATCATCAAGAAGTTGAACCCCCAACCGGGCAAGACGTTGCTTGATATTGGATGTGGCTGGGGAACCCTGATGTTGACGGCTGCCAAGGAATATGGTCTGCACGTTACTGGGATCACGTTGAGTCAGGAACAATTCGACTACGTGAACCAACGCATCGCTGATGAAGGCCTCGAAGACGTTGCTGAAGTCCGGTTGGAAGACTACCGCGAATTAGGCAACGAAAAGTGGGACTACATCACCTCCGTTGGGATGTTTGAACACGTGGGTCAAGAAAACCTGGGCCAATACTTCGACTGTGTTCAAAAGTACCTGATGAACGATGGGGTTGCCTTGATTCACGGAATCACCCGTCAACAAGGTGGCGCTAACAACGGTTGGTTGAACAAATGGATCTTCCCAGGTGGCTACGTTCCTGGCTTGATTGAAAACACCACCCACATCATCGAGAGCGGTTTACAGATCGATGATATGGAACCCCTTCGCCGTCACTACCAAAAGACGGTTGAAATTTGGGACAAGAACTTCAACGAACACCGCGACGAAGTTACCAAGATGTTTGACGAACGTTTCGTCCGCATGTGGGATCTTTACCTACAGGCTTGCGCTGCGTCCTTCAAATCTGGTAATATTGACGTGATTCAGTATTTGATTTCTAAGGGCCCTTCAGCCCGGATGTTACCTATGACGCGTGATTACATGTACGATGAAACCCACGCCAAGGTAGCGGACTAAGCCAAATAGATCGGGTGACCGCGGATCACTCGATATGAATGTTAAAAGCACCGTTTCAACCGGATTGATCACTGGTTGAGGCGGTGCTTTTTGTTTTGAATTGTGATTGTGTTCAATTCCGTTGTCGGTCGGCCGGTACGCCGTCCCGTGGGGTAGACCTGAAGCCTGTGGCCCGGTCTTCAGGGCAACTTTGAACCTCAAAGTACGAGTTTCAAAGATTGACCCGTACTCTAAGGCCGGAAAGCCCACCCGCCTAAGACTACCGCCACCGGACTCTGTACCGGCCGACCGACAACTACATCGCAATGTACTGTTACAAACCTTATCATCACCTACATGTTTACCTTCAAATTGTCTCGTTTTAATTAATCCTCTAAATGTAACTCTCTTAGTGTCTCTCGCCACGACTTCGTTTTAAACCCGTCAGCCTGCCAATCTTTCAGTGCTTGCTTCAAATCCTGTTCGCTCTTCCATTCCACAAGTCTTTTACCCACAACTTGTTGAATGTATTCCGCTTTATTCATTCCGTGATTTTCTGTATACGTAGTCAGTAACGCATCAAGTTCTGCATCAAACTGAATCGAAATAACCTGTCCCACAGAGACACCCCCCAATCTATCGACAAATGACCTGCAACATCATCCTTTAAACCAGCCAAAGGTCTTCCCATTTTAAAGAACTACGCAAAATCCCGCCAAAAATTCTACGCATGTAGCATCGCCCCTAAACCGATTCACGTGATTTTCATCTCTCCTGTTTCTCGCATGGAAAACGTGCTATGCTTGGTCTCCACCAGAGATGGTGAACATCATTAACTTAATTTTAAAAATAAGCGCATCACTAAAAAAAGCATCAAAAAAGACGGAGCCAGCAGCTCCGCCTTCGTCATATTCGTTAAATTTAGTCACGCAATAACCATCGACAACAGGAAAACAGCAATTAGTCCGACAACTACGGAAAGTGCCATTGACCGCGTCCTGTACGCAATGAACACCACAATAATGGCTGCAAGCATTTCGGAGAACTTGGTGAACATGAATTGATAGCTTTCGCTATTGATAAAGATATCCTTGACCACCAGTGCCGTAAATAACGATACCGGCACATACTTCATCCATTCGTTGAACCATTCGGGAATTGCCCGCTTGGTGAACAACATCAGGGGAAGAAAGCGCGGTACGAAGGCAACGAAAAAGCCTAGAATGATTAGCCAAAAGTGTTGCGTACTGGTCCACGTATTAACTGTACTCATATAGCGTCTCCTGTGTCCTAATTATCCGTATTCTCGACTGCCGATTTCTTTGATCCGGGACTGTGCAAACGCCACAACCAATGGCTGTCCGGCAAACGCTTGCGCAACGTTGACTCGAGTAAGAACCCGATCAGAGAGGCAATCAGGGTCGAAATAACTAACCCTAACGTACTCTTGGTCAACATCATGCATAGTGCGGCGAGCACACCGGAAATCAAACAAATCACAATGGTCAGTCGGTTCTTGATCTGCATCACAATCATGTAGATGAACAAAGCCGTTAACGCAAAGTTGACGATTCCTAGGTCAATCTTCAAGGCGCTACCGATCAAACTCCCGATAACGTTGCTGACTGCCCAGAACAGTAAGGAATAGTGCTCCACCATCAGAGCTTCCTTACCCGTCCACTTTTTATCAGTGGCAAATTTCAAGTAATTGATGGCGTAATTTTCATCGTTAAGAGAGACCGCGAAGATAAATAGAAAGCGGTTGGATTGACCTTTTAAGTAAGGGGATAGACTCGAACTTAATAACGCATACCGTAATTCCAAGAAGAATAGCATCAAGACAATTGAAAGTAGAGGGGAATTAATAGTCAACATCGTGGCAATTAAAAATTGTGCCCCACCGGAAAAGATCAATAACGAAACTAATCCAGTCAGTAAGGTATTGAACCCTGCCGCATGAAGCAAAATCCCACAAGCCAGCCCGATTGGGATGTAACTTAAGTTAAGGGGCATGGCTACCCGCAGTGTCGACCGCCATAAGGGTTCGTTGGGGTCAGGCACCTGCTTGGGGTTTGGCCGTCGTTTATTCAAAAATGTTTGCCTCCGTCGAATACTCTGAGATATGAAGCGAGTTAACGGGTGAGACCCGTCATCCATAAAACCACACGAGGATATTTTAACATGTTTCAGGCTATTTTCATATAACAGATGTGATATTTAGCAAAGGTAATCCTGCATTGGGTCTGCTTTGATTAAATGTTTGTGAAAATCCAAAGGCAGTTTTCATGTCTATTCATCCCCGCTCGGTTTCACGAAATGCCGACCGTAGACTTCCAAGTCCGCTGAAAATCCCGCCATATCAGCGATGGCTGGCAAGTGGCCCCACCGTTCATAGCCCTTCTTCTCAAATAACCGACGGCTCGCCTGGTTATGTCCAAAGATGCGAGAAATAATTGTCGTAATTTGGCGGTTAGGAGCGACTTTAGCCACCCAGTCGAGTGTCTGACTGCCCACGTGCATTCCCTGCGCTTCTGCGGCCAAATAGAGGGCAATTTCGGCCGTTTGGCTGTACGCTGCACGGTCGCTGTAGGGTTCCAGACCAACGTAACCAACGACCTGATTTTCATGGACGATGACCCAGAGTGAAAAATGGTGAGAATCAAACTCCTGAAACCACGGTTGGCGCTCCGCCACCGTCATGGGCGTGAGATCTGCCGTACTCTGCTTAGTGGCAATGGCCTCGTTGTAAATGGCCACGATTCGTGGTTGGTCAGCCGGCGTGGCTAAACGAAAGGTTACGGACATTAGTAATTCCCTCTTTTCTCATTATGAAATCAATTATACGCAAAAAGCGTCACGAAACCAGTAGCTTCGCGACGCTTCATTTAGAACTTATTTTTATGAATGGTTATTAGCGTTAGGATCTTCAACCGCCTGTAACTCTTGGTTGTTATCCAATTGAGAGATGCCCATCAGGTGTTTCTTCTGTAACCAGATCATGGTTGGCCAGAGAAGTGCCAGTGCCAAAATCGTAAACAGAATCAAGACCCAAACCGCTTGTCCAACCATGCCCGACATCCCTGACGTAATGGCTTGACGGAATCCGAGGATTGAGTAAGTCATTGGCAGGAATGGGTGCACAACGTTGTAGAAGTGGTTGGTAACTTCCATAGGGAACGTCCCACCGGAACCACCAAGTTGTAGCATCAAGAGCACCATGGCAATGAAACGACCAGGGTTATCCAGTAACATCGACAGGAACATCACAATGAACATCGACGCCTCGGCAAAGAGTACTGAAACCAGCATCATTTGTCCTGGGTGATCAACACTCAAGCCACCTAACATCATTAAGGCTGGTTCAATCAGCCCCATTGCCAATGCTTCAACGGCACCAATGGAAACCTTACTAAAGAACCAACCGGTAGCGGTCCCGTCTTTACGAGAGACCTTCCGAATTGGGAAGGCAAAGTTGAAGACCAAGGCCCCAACGTAGAGGGCAACGGACAGCACGTAAGGTGCCAGTGCGTGACCATAGTTAGGCACGTAACTGTAGCTTTCATGCTTCAGCTTAGTTGGTGCGGCAAACATGTCAGCCGTCTTGCTCGTCAATGGTTGTGCTTGAATCTGATCAGCACCTGACTTCAAGGACTTAGCTAACGTGCCATTCCCATCAGAAAGCTTCTTGGCACCGCTCATCAACTGGCCACTGTTGTCGTCCAGCTTTTGTGAGCCATCGGCTAGTTGGGTAACCCCACTGGTCAATGCTGGTACCTTGCTGTTCAGTTGGGTCAAACCAGAATTAATCTGAGTAGCCCCTTGGTTCAGTTGGTTTCCAGCAGCCGTCAGCTTAGGCGTGTTGGCGTTAAGCTTGTTGACCCCTGCAGCAGCGGTTTGTAACCCACTGTAAAGGACAGACATGTTGCTAGAAAGTTGCTCGGAACCTGACTTCAACGCAGGACCATTCTTAGCTAACTTCTTGGAACCGTTAGCCAATTGGGTAACGCCAGCGGTCAACGTTGGAATCTGCTTGTTCATCGTGGTCAACCCATCGGAGAGTTGGTTTGATCCCTTCAAAGCCTGAGAAACGCCGGCCGTGTAAGTGTCTAATCCAGTACTCAAATCACCGGTACCCTTGACTAATTTAGCTAAGTCAGTAGATGAGCTACCTAACTTGTTAATCATGGCACTGTTGGCTTGGAGGTTGACTAAGGCGTCATTCATATTCTTAAGATCATCAGAAGTTAGCTTAGCACCCGCTACTTCTGACAAAAGTCCTTGCAATTGAGGTAACTCATCTTGGAGCCCTGCAAGTGCGCTTAGACTAGTCTTATATTCATCAATTTTTGCACTAACACCTGCAACATCTGTGATTAATGTATTAACTGCAGCGTCATAAGCGGTATTATCCGTAGTATCCGCCTTAGTTGTTGATGTTGACTGCGTGGACTTAATGGCATTGGTTTTAGCAGCTGCTGCTTTGGTAGCAGCTACAGCAGCCTGTGCTGCATTCTTAATGTCATCCGCATTACCACCACTGACGGCTTTGTCTAATGCATCAGCCTTGGTAGCAGCGTCATTAGCAGCAGTTTGGGCACTACTAATTTCTGATTCATTACTAGTTCCAGAGCCGCTAGTGTCGGATGGTTGATTTGAACCTGTAGGTTGGGATTTTGCGGCTTTGATAGCTGCAATATCACTACCCAAGAGTTGTTGCACACCAGATAACTCCGTACTCATGGTCGTCGCATTAAACCCTGACAATGAATTTAATTGCGTACTAAGTTCGCTTAACTTGTCACTACTCATCAGACCACTCGCCTGTAACTTTTGCAACATTCCCTGCAAAGCTGCCAACTGAGCCGGGTTCGACGTCAATTTCGTCAGTGAACTCAAGCTAGGTGCCAATTGCGTCATCATCGTTTGTAATTGCACAACGCCATCGTTAACTTGCGTCGCACCAGACTTTAGAGCACTGGAATTCTTGTCCAACTTAGACAGTCCAGAGGTCAGGTCCTTACCACCCTTAGACAGCTTCGTCACACCACTAGCCAGTGGTCCAACCTTGCTGCTAAGCGTCCCAATACCTGAATTTAACTGGTAAACGCCATCCACATAAGTGTAGACACCGGTATTCAGTTTCTTGGCACCGGCACTCAGTTGTGAAGTCCCATTCAACAGCTTAGGCATCCCAGCACTTAACTGACTGACACCACCAGTGTACGCATTAACCCCACTCGTGTATTGGCCCAGCCCAGACTTCAACGTCTGTGAACCAGTCGTCAGCTTCTGAATCCCAGTAGCCAGTGGTCCCACGGAGGTCTTCATTTGTTGCAGACCATTGTTCAACGTGTGAACCCCAGTCGTGTAGGTGTTCAGTCCATCAGTTAAGGTGACCGTTCCGTCCTTTAACTTAGCGGAACCGGTGGCAGCCTTTTCCATCCCCTTACCAACAGAGTAGATCTGCTTGAAGGTCGCTTGGGCGTAAGCCTTCGTTACCTTAGAGCGAATCTGACTGTCGAGTTGCGATGAACCCACTTCACTCATGACTTGCGCGATGTAGTTGGCTGACCCGTTCGTCTTGTAGCTAAACGTCATCTTCTTGGGATGTTCGTTCAGCGCCGTAGCGGCGTTGGCCGAGAAGTTCTTAGGGAAAGTGATCACCGTGTAGTACTTGTGATGCTTTAACCCATCTGCCGCGGTCTTCGCGGAGACAAACTTCCATCCTAATTGATGGTTCTTCTTCAAGTTAGTCACCGTTTGGTCACCAACGTTTAGCTTCTGTCCCTGATACGTCACTGGTTGGTCTTGGTTGACGACCGCAACGGGTAACGAACCGGTCTGTCCATATGGATCCCAGACAGACTTCAGAAAGAAGATACAGTAGAGGAATGGAATAAACATAATGGCCAACACGGAGATCAAAATCAACCGGTTGTGCCGAATGTAATTCCACTCGCCTTTAATCATGTTCACGAATTCCAACTCCCTTTTATCCTCAAAATATCCTTAAAATTGCGCGTTCTCAGCTAATAATAAAAGTATCTTCGCACACTATTACTTGACTTGTCAAAAACACAACACGACCTTCATTAATCAATGAAATCGCCGTCAACCGCTAGCGGCCGGTCTTAATCACTAATTTTTCGCCTAAAATAAAATTTACATTAGGAAACTAGCAGTTAAGGGGACTAACCGAATAAACAGCCCCAGTTAACTCACAGATTCACTGCATTTTGCGCAAAGTCCTCATTACCTAATACTTTATCAGAAAAGTTCTTCAAGCAACTTGATCCATATCAATTGCCCCATTAAAAAATCGCCCACCATCAGTGAGCGATTCTACCATCTAAATTAGAATAACGCGACGATGGACCGCCACAGCCGAACAAAGATGTTGGCTTTCTCAACGGTTTGCGTCACCTTCAACGGTACCTTCGTCGTCTTGGTATTCCCCAAGAAACCTAACTGGTCACCCTTCAAGGAAATGTTGGCCGTCCCAATAGTTGTATTCTTTGAAACGGGGGCTTCCAAGGCGTTGTTCTTGGTCAGCTTCCCCTTCAACTGGGCCTTGGCCTGCACGTTGCTGGCCACTTGGTCGTTACGAATCCAGAGCTTGACGCCACTGGCCACCGCCGTCTTAGCGGTTGGTTGTTTCGCATCATTTGTCTTCACGGACTTGGCCCCAGCCACTTGGCTGTCTGCTTTAACGTCGACCGTCTTGAAATTGTTGTAAACGTACGACATCATCTTTTGCGTTTGCTTGAAACGAGATGGGTCGGTCTCAGACTTATGAGCGGCGTGTAAGACCACCGTCACGATCCGATTTCCATTGTTGTTGGCAGTCCCGGTAAAGTTGGCCCCGGCAGCGTCGGACGTCCCCGTCTTCAACCCGTCAACGTGGAGCTTAGAATAGGCAGCGGATAGGCCCTTCAACATCCAGTTCCAGTTTTCCATCTTCGTGGCATCAGCGGTGCCCTTTTCAAACCACTGCTTAGAAATCTTCGTCGTCTGTAAGACTTCTGGATATTTATTCAACAAGGCCACCGTCAACTTAGCTTGGTCAGCGGCTGACCACTTGTTTTCCGTGGAACCACTCACGTTGTCGTACCCCAGGTTACCAACTTGTTTGTTGGTCAGCCCACAGGCGTTGTAAATGGCCACGTCGGTCATCCCCAGCTTCTTGGCTTGCGCCTTCATCTGGTCAACGAACGTGTGCGGTGACCCAGCAACGGCCCCGCCTAACGCCTCAATCGCGCCGTTAGCGGAGTAGATCAATGACGCCTGGTACAGGGACTTGACCGTGTAGCTGTGACCCGCCCGCAGTGGAACATTGGACAACTTGGTGTTCTGGGCAATCTTCGCAATGTCCTTGTTGACGGTGATTTTTTGGTCCCACTTCAACTTACCATTGTGAATCGCCTGGAGAACCAGGTAGATGGACAACAGCTTCGTCATGGACGCGACGGGTAACGCTTGATCGCCGTTCTTTTCGTACAAAATCTGGCCGGTCTTGGCGTCAACGGCAATCCCCGCCTTCGCCTTCAGATTAACGGTCGTGCTCGTCTTGCTGGTCGTTGCCGCCTGGGCCGTTACCGGCGCCGTCACGGCCGTGCTCATGCCCCCGGCAAACAGCGTAACCGCCGTTACCAGGCCCATGACAACTTGCTTTAATCGTTTCATTTAATTAAAACTCCTCTATCTATGTAGTGTCGGCGCGAACCGACGCTGACTTACTTGCGCGTAGCTGGACCCTTCAACCGTTGCGGGATCTCCAACGGGTGGTCGTGTTTAACTGGCAAATGAATCACAAAACTGGTGAGCTCGTCGTCCGACTCCACGAAAATGTAGCCGCCGTGCAGGGCCACGATGCTCTGCGCAATGGCGAGACCCAACCCGGTCCCACCAGTTTCCTTGGAACGCGATTCTTCGACCCGGTAAAACCGTTCGAAGATCAGTGCCAAGGACTCCTTAGGAATCTTGGGCCCATCGTTGGTGACCCGAACCTCCAGTTCGTTGTCGCTCAGGCGCTTGGCGTTCAGATTGATTTCCTTACCACCATCGCCGTACTTCAACGCATTAGAGACCAAGTTGTTAAATACCCGGACTAGTTTCTCCGGGTCGGCCTCCATCATGAGGGTCGCTGGCTCACTGGTTGAGCCAATCGTCATACCCTTCTTCTGGGTCTCCAGCTCAAAGCTAGCACCGAGCTGTTCCAACATGGCCGCTAAGTCAATGTTGTTCAGGCTCAACGGTGTATCGGTCTGCCGTACTTTGGTGTACTCAAACAAATCGTCCACCAGGGACTTCATCTGTTTCGATTTCAAAAAGGCTGTATGCGTGTATTTTAACAGGTCGTCCTCGGAGTGATACTGCTGGTCTTCAATCAAACCCAAGTAGCCAATGATCGAGGTCAATGGCGTCCGGATATCATGACTAACGTTCGTGATCAGCTCATCTTTCGACTTCTCAATGGCCCGTTCTTCATCCATCGAGTTGATGACGGAATCCACCAGGGCGTTGACGGAATCCACCACCCGTTGCACGTCCCCACTGACCCGGAACGGAATCCGATGGTCAAAGTGACCGTTGGCAATGTAATGTAATTCGTCAATGATGTGATGCAGCTGCATCTGGTGATACCGCCGAATCAGACGCCACCAAACGACGACCCCGTCGGCCAAGACCATGAAGGTCACGAAGACGTTTTCCCAACTCCATAGTTGAAAGTGGTTGGGGCCGAATACCACGGACCGTTTGATGATAAAGATCCCATCACGCAGGCCGGGGTTGCTTTCGATTGCCTGACTGATCAGCACCAGCAATGCCAGGTTCAGCATCAACAGGAGGATGACCGTCACGACACCTTCCATGAAGAGCGCGCTTTTTTCTCGTGTCGTTAACTTCATGCGGCGGCCCCCAGTCCGCTATTTAATTGGGATGTGTGTAAATTTTCCAATGGTAACTTCCCTCTCCAATAGCCGAAACTTGTTGGCTTAGTGTGATTCAATCTTGTAACCGACGCCCCAAACGGTCTGAATAACTTTTTCGCCGTTCGTGGCTTCTTCAATCTTATCCCGCAAGTGGCTCACGTGAACCATGACGGTCTTGGCCGAAACGATGCTTTCCTGACGCCAAACGCGTTCAAAAATCTCATCAGCTGAGAAGACCCGGTTGGGGTGACTGGCCAGCAGGTAGAGAATCCCGAATTCCAGCGCCGTTAGTGAAATGGTCTTGCCAGCAATCGTCTTCACTTCGTGGGAATCCTTGTTGATAGTCAACGTCCCGATGTCCAAAACGTCTGGCGCATCGTCGGTCACTTGGTCTTGGCTCCGCCGTAACAGTGACTTGACCCGGGCCATAACTTCTAAGGGGTTAAATGGCTTGGTGACATAATCATCGGCACCAGAAATCAGCCCCTGAATCTTGTCCATGTCACCGGTCTTGGCGGACAGAATCAAGATGGGAATCTGTGAGTCTTTCCGAACTTCCTTCATGACTTCAATCCCACTCATTTCGGGCATCATAATGTCCAAAATCATCAGTGAAATGTCAGGCGTGGTGTGTAATTTGGTCAGTGCTTCCTTACCGTCATAAGCGGTCAAGGGTTCGTAACCTTCATTTTTAATGTAGATTTCAAGTAACTGAGCAATTTCTTTATCGTCATCGACAACTAAAATTTTCATCGTGTGCTAATCTCCTTTAACAGCTAGGCAACTTCACTAGCGGTCTTTCCCCGTAGGTTTACTGTCTATTTTAGCAAATAAACGCCGGAGTGCGGCCGGAAAACCCGAACCTTTAGTCGGGCGTAAGGCACTTTACCATTCCTTAATCTTACACTATTTGCCCGCTCCTGACCAACTTAGGGTTTGTGCTGGAGTTGGTGCTTTGTTGGCGCCTTACCGGGCGAGAAAAATAGGCTGGAACGCTGTGAACACGATTTCGAGCCAAAGAGCGGTCTCGAAACTCGGTTCTGCCTAACCACGGAAGAACACCGTGCTAAGGCAGTGCCACGGCTGAGCCTATTTTTCTCGCCCTCTCGGCTAACATTGAGGCACCGCCAACAACTAGTCAGTAGTCGGCAGCCCCCAAACAACTGGTCGACTTATTCAGTGGCTGTACAATGTCAGCCGTGAGGGCGGGCCTGTAGGTGCTCAGCCATGAAATTTCTCTTAGCTGAGCGGACTTCTCAGGTTAGAGAAAGGTCGGACTTTGAGACCGCTCTTCGGCTCAAAGCCGTACCCATGGCGTTCCAGCACCTACAGGCCCGCCCGGTAAGGCGCCAACCAACGCCCAATCAAAAAGAGACCAACCGTTAAGAACGGTCAGTCTCTGCATTTAAGATGTCTGCTTATTTGTAGTTAGGTGCTGCCTTCGTGATCTGCACATCGTGTGGATGTGATTCGATCAGACCGGCGTTAGAAATCCGGACGAATTGGGCGTCGTTGATCAGGTCTTGAATCGTGGCACTACCCGTGTAGCCCATCCCTGAACGTAACCCACCAACCATTTGGAAGATGATGTCGTTGACACTGCCCTTGTATTCCACGCGGGCTTCAATTCCTTCTGGCACTAACTTGTTGGCTTCGTTGACGCCACCTTGGAAGTACCGGTCGGCTGACCCATGAGACATGGACGCTAAGCTCCCCATTCCACGGTACGTCTTGTATTTCTTACCGCCATCTTCAATGATGTCGCCAGGTGCTTCGTCAGTCCCGGAGAACATGGACCCAAACATCACAGCGTTACCGCCGGCCGCAATGGCCTTGACGATGTCACCGGAATACTTGATGCCACCATCAGCGATGATTGGCTTACCAAAGTCCCGGGCAACGGCTGCGGCATCGTAAATCGCCGTCAGTTGAGGCACCCCAACACCGGCAACAATCCGCGTCGTGCAGATAGAACCAGGGCCGATACCAACTTTGACCACATCAACCCCGGCTTCAAACAGTGCCCGGGTACCTTCACCCGTGGCCACGTTTCCGGCAATCAACGTTGCGTCTGGGAATTGTTGACGAATTTCAGTAATCTTGCGGATCACCCCAGCGGAGTGACCGTGCGCCGTATCAATGATGATAGCGTCCGCGCCAGCCTTGAGCAAGGCGTCGGCCCGGTCAAAGGTGTCGGAGGTCACCCCAACGGCAGCGGCAACCAACAGGTGGTTGTTGTCATCCACTGCAGCTTGAGGGAATTCACTGGCATCATTTTCGATAGCCTTGACGCTGGCCACCATCTTGGCCTGTTCCTGGGCGCTCATATTCTTGTGGATGACCCCAAGGCCCCCGTTACGGGCCATGGTTGTCGCCATCTTGGTCTCAGTGACAGTATCCATTGAGGCACTCAGAAATGGAACGTTCAACTTCAGGTTAGGCGCTAATTGGGTACTTAAGTCGACTTCATTCGGTAAAACGTGACTTTCAGCGGGTATTAACAAAACATCATCAAAAGTGATTCCTTCTTTAGCAAACTTCGTGTCCCAATTAGACATGGTTGATATCGCTCCTCTTTTTTTCAGTCTCAGGCTCGGTTAGGAATCCTGGGAGATATTGTTTCTTAATTTACCAGTCTAGGCCAGTCAGGTCAAGGACTCTCATTGAACTATCATCGTTTTGGCCAAATGTCAAAGCAACCACGTCATTTCCCGCTGTGTACCCAGCCCAACATAAAGGGCGTCAGAGTAGTCTCCAACGCCCCTTATATTAGAGTTGTCATATCATTAATTGGTTAAAAAATATCTGGATTCAAGAAGATTGCCGCCTACAAAAGTCAGGAGCGGTGCCTGCCGTGGGGACCGCTTCCGGCCTGAGAAACGGTCCTTCAGCTCGACTTGAAGCCTCAGCAGAACCCTGAGTCTCCAAGCTCGTCCCGTGCTCTAACCTCGGCAAGTTCCGCCGAGCTAAG
This sequence comes from Levilactobacillus yonginensis, assembly GCF_003946265.1. Taxonomy (GTDB): domain Bacteria; phylum Bacillota; class Bacilli; order Lactobacillales; family Lactobacillaceae; genus Levilactobacillus; species Levilactobacillus yonginensis. Next base: position 44,516 of record NZ_RHNO01000013.1, on the reverse strand, counting down.
ACCACCGACACGGCCAGCACCACTCCTGACTTTCTCCGGCTACATCGTCTTCTAATCACCATCAGTTTAGTTCGAAATTTCAATCATAGTCTTAACCACTAAAACTTCCGTTGTTAACCATAACTTAGATACTGAGTGAGCTAGCTATTTTGACCCTTCAATTAATCTGTCAGCAATCGACAAATCAATTGCCGTAAGCGTCGTACACCGCCAACTTACTCCACAAACCAGCTAATCCAATCCAAAGGTCAACTGGTCAGCACACCACATGCCAAGCCCAGTGACGCCACAGACTGCATCAACCAGGTAGTGGTCACCCGCCACCGTAGCCGCAGGTGACCAGAAATTTGGCCCGCGGTGTCGACGGAATTGGTTGGCGTTCTTGGCCGACCTAGTCCGTGGGACGAGCTTGGAGCCTCGGCGGGTTACCGAGGCTTCAAGTCGAGGGGCAAGACCGCTTCTCAGGCTTGCCCCGGTCCCCACAGCGGGCCAAATTTCTGGGCGCCGGAGGCGGCAACCAAAACGACAAACCAAACCACTACCGAAGCCGATACAACCAGTAAGTCACACTGACCCCCTCAAAGACTTGGGTGTGCTGCGCCACTTCCCGGTAATTCTCATTGAGTGGTTTCGCCAATTTCGCTGTCCCGGGGTTCAGATTACCGCTACTAATACGGCCACCCCCGCCCTGCCACTGCTTGACCATCTTGCCAGCCGGCGTGTTCAGCACGACCCATTCCACCTGGCCCTGCTTGATCAGGTTAACCTGCGACTGCAGAATTTGCGGCGCTGAGGCCTGGGGAATGTTGTAATTCTGAAAGAAATACGTCGACGGTACGGCCCCCGATGCGGTATAAAACCCCATATCGATCGAGCCGTAATTCAACATCGTCAGCGGGGCGTGGGCCGCACGCATCATGTGCCCAAAGACAAGTTGCGCGGGCTGTTGCGGCTTGGCCGTTGCCTTCTCCGTGATGGACGCATTGTTCGGAAATATCTTGGAATTCGTCACGTTATTGTTCACGCCCAGCACCAGAAACAGACTGATGAGCAGCGTCGCCAAAATCACAAACGTGTCTTCATTTTCATTTGGCAACTGGACCCGCGCAAAGAACAGCTTGCCCAGGTACACGAAAGGTAGAACAAAGCCCGCGAAATAAATCAGCTCATAATACTGGTACACCGCCCCCGCCTGATACCCGTACAGCGCAAAGAGGTCACAACCCAGTATCGTCAACAAGTACAGGCCGCGCGTGAAGTTGTGCTGGAACACATCGCGCTGGAACGTCACCAGCAGCGTTCCCACCACGCCCAGCAAGAAGAACAGGACGTTGTTCTGGAAAAATTGGGAAACGACCGTCATTGACTGCACCAGGTTGGAGAACGCGGCGACTGACGAGGTCAGGTAAACCTTGGTGTTGAACAGAATATACACGTTGATGAACGCGCTCAATCCGCCCGTGACCAGGAAGTAAATCAGCCACGGGACGGTCGTCAACAGGAACCCGCCGGCACTCCAGCCCACCACGCGCCCCAGTTGCCGCCACTGACGCTTCACCAGCAAGACGCCCACTAGTCCCAAATAAAAGACGATCCAGGCGCCTAACAACGTATACTTCGACAGGAACACGACCCCCACGATGGCGCCCTGCGCGAAGAACCACCAGTGACTGACCGTTAACCCCCGTTGGTCCAATAAGACCAGCAGGTAAATCAGGGAGATCAACAGTGGCAACGTGAAGAATTCCACCGTATCGCCGTAATCGTAGTACGGGTGATACAGAAATAGTAATGGCGATAATAACGCAATCAATAACGCGCCCAGCTGGCTGACCCTGAGCAGCTGCCCCAACTTATAGACCAGAAACATGGCCGCCACCAGCGTCGCAATTTCATAGACAAATATCAACAAGAAACTACGATTGCTGACGAGGTAGGCCAAGCCGTGAAGGAAGTAGACGTACGGTCCCTTCTGTTCAAAAATATCTTTGTAGGGAACGATGCCGTGCATCATGGCCTTGCCAACCGTGAAGAACGCGTTGTTATCCGGTGACGTATCAAAATAAAACGCCGGGGAGGTGTAGGAGCAAAAGGTCATGATAAACACGCCCACAATCGTCAACAACCCCAGAACCTGACTATTTTTACTATGCAGGTGTGTCCCTATTCGCTTCATAATAATTGCCCCTCCCCATTAATTCGGTGAACAATCAATCTCTCTGCATAAGAAAAGGCGTGGTTCCCCACGTCTCTTTAAAACTGATTGGCTACTTCTTGATCAAGTAGTGGATGGTGTAGGCTTTGTAGCCCTTTTCCACAACAGTGAACTTGAAGTACTTGCCGCCCTTGTTCAATTCCTTAGCTTCCTTGGCAGTCAAGCGAACTTCAAACTTACCGTTCTTCTTAACTCGGAACTTCTTAACGAACTTGCCCTCGCGGTTGCGTAACGTTACTTCAGCACCCTTGCGGCCCTTCTGGAAGAGAATGACGCGAGAATCCTTCTTGTAGTGTAAACGCCCACGCATCTTCTTGGCAGCGCTCATTTCCTTTTCCTTAGCAGGCTTCTTCGCAGGCTTTTCTGGTTTCTGTGGTTTTTGCGTTGCGGAACTGGATGATGAGCTGGCAGTACTGGAGCTATCAACGGCGCTACTACTGTTGGCAGCACTGCTGGAACTGCTACCGGCAACACTGCTAGAACTACTGCTAGAATCACTAACAGCTCGGCCCCCAGTAATTGGGATACTCATATCAGAAGCTCCCGAAGGCACAACGGCACTAGCTGGGGCACTCCCACTACCGCTACCACTCGCAGCGTCAGCACTACTTCCATCAGCGTTAGCGGTCGTGGCAATCCCCCCGGCAAGCGTCAGCGCAGCAACCAACCCTAAAACATATCCAAAGACTTTTTTCATAAAAAATCCTCCCCGAGAATATGGATTTTTTCGTCGAGCCCGAAAGCAGCTCAACTACTTGGTTGCATAATAGGGCCATCCGCTTGCCGGGTCAAGCGCCAACTTTTCACAGGTTCCACCCGGTTCGTGAGTGTGCCCATTAACCGCTACGGGTCAACATTTAGCGTTGAAATTCTGAACTGTAGGTCTACCAATACCAGCCATCTTTTCACAAGCAGCTGTGCCCCTGTACCACTATGCCCATTTATTGAAAAATACCAGCTGAAAAATTTTTTACAATCATTCCAATCAAAACTAAGCGAGTGTCCGGGCTTGCATTTACCAGTCTGATGGGATTGTCGGTTGTGTGCCGCCTGCCGGCCGTCAAATATAGGCTGGAACGCTGTGCGCGCGTTTGGGAGCCAAAGAACGGTCTCCCAAGCCGGCGCTGTCTAACCGGAGCAGACCACTCCGCTAAGACAGTTCCACGGCTGAGCCTATATTTGACGACCTCTCGGCTAACATTGCTGACACCCATTAGTCTGGTGAAAGCATGCCGCAACACTCCCCTATATCACGGACATTAGAGTAATATCCCAGATAACTCGAATCATTCATTCTACCCATACTGGTCAATCATCAGCCTGGCTACCAACAGAACAGGTCACCACAATCTAAAGCCGGAGGCTGACTGGGGCCACGCTGTGTCGATGTTCTTAGCGGTCTTCGCTTAGAACATGGGCCGACCTGGGAAACTCACGAACTTGGTGAGGTTTCAAGGCGCCTGAGAGACCGCCCTTTGGCTCCCAGGTTCGTCCCACAGCGTGGCCCCAGTCAGCCGCAGGCGGCATGCAATTCACTGTAACAAAAAAGGTCGGAACAAAATGTCCCGACCCCACTACAGATTAAAATATGACTGGTGCTCGGCAATAAAGCGGACTAGCTAACCACCGACGTGAGCCGGAGGAAGCCAGGGACTGCGCTGTGTCGATGTTCTTAGCGGTTTACCGCTTAGAACATGGGCCGACCTTGGAAACTCGCGAACTGAGCGAGGTTTCAAGGCGCCTGGGAGACCGCTTTTTGGCTCCCAGGTTCGCCCCACAGCGCAGTCCCTGGCAGCCGCAGGCGGCCACACACCTCCACAATCACAGCCACGGTTAATTAACCGAAGAACCCACCAGTAATCTTGTAATTCCGGCGAATCCAGTACATACCGATACCAGAGAACACAGCCAGCATCAAGCTAGGCCAACCCCCCAGAACAGGGTTGATCGTCCGTGGCATCAGTTGTGCGAAGAAGAACAGCACCATCCAGATCAAGAACCCACCTAAGACGATCAACAGGCGAATCCACCCGTTGTACTTATGTTTGATCTTTGGATCGAACAGCTTAGGCATGATCGGCATAATGAACCCGGCACCAATCGCACTGATAATGATGGCTGAAATCCCAATTGGGCTATTACTTTCCTTGACCAGGTTCGGGCTAAACAGGTAGAGTACCCCGAACATCAAGTTAAAGATCATGAAGAATGACAGCGCGTTGTAAATCATGTTTGGCCAGTAATCAGGACCGCCGAAGACTTGAACCTCACGTTCAGGCCCTTCAACGACTTCCTTGACCCGCGCATCGACATCCCCGTACAGGTTCTTAGCGGTTGCCCCACTCTTTTGGCCATCGACTAATTCTGCGACCATCTTTTGAACAGCGGCCGCCTTCTTTTCCGGCGTCAGCTTGGTCTTTTCCAAGGCCTTGTTGAACCGGAACATGTAGTCGGCGTTCCGCTTGGTCAGCCCGACGTTGTCAAAGGCTGCCCGTTCGTTAGACGCAACGGTATTGCGGTTTTGGTGCACGCCCGCGTTCCGTGGCGTTTCTTTGTTATCACTCATCTATACAGTTTCCCTTCTAAACGTTGAAACGGAATTCGACGATGTCGCCGTCTTCCATCACGTAGTCTTTCCCTTCGACCCGGAGCTTACCGGCTTCCTTAACGGCACTTTCGGATTCAAATTCATCCAAAGAATCAAAGGCCATCACTTCAGCACGGATAAACCCACGTTCAAAGTCGGAGTGAATAATCCCGGCTGCTTGAGGGGCCTTAGTCCCCTTCTTAAACGTCCAGGCACGAGTTTCCTTACCACCAGCCGTAAAGAACGTTTGCAGGCCTAAGAGCGTGTATGAAGCCCGAATCAAACGGTTCAACCCAGGTTCCTCGACGCCTTCAGCTTCCAAGAAGTCTTGCTTCTCGTCATCGTCCAATTGGGCGATTTCTTCTTCGGCTTCAGCGGCTACGGCAATGGCTTCGGCGCCTTCCTTAGCAGCGTAATCCTTGATGAGACCAAAGTACTTGGAATCCTCAGGATCAGCCATGTCGTCTTCGGCAATGTTGGCCACGTATAAGACTGGCTTAGACGTCAATAAGAAGAGGCCCTTAACGATCTTCATTTCTTCTTCATCAAAGTCAATGGTCCGAACGGCACCGCCGGCTTCGAGAACTGGCTTGATTTTTTCGAGAACGGACAATTCAGCCTTAGCTTCCTTGTCACTCCCCTTAGCCGCCCGTTCAACCTTAGCCAACCGCTTGTTAACGGCTTCCAAGTCGGAGAGACCGAGTTCCAAGTTAATGGTTTCGATATCATCGATTGGATCGATCTTCCCAGAAACGTGGGTGATGTTGTCGTCGTCAAATGCCCGCACAACGTGGACGATAGCGTCCACTTGGCGAATGTTTTCCAGGAATTGGTTTCCTAGACCTTCACCCTTGCTGGCACCCTTAACGATTCCGGCAATATCCGTAAATTCAAACGTGGTTGGGACAACTTTTTTAGCTGGAATCAGTTCTTGAATCCGGTCGAGCCGGCTATCTGGAACTTCTACCATCCCCACGTTAGGGTCAATGGTTGCAAATGGGTAGTTCGCCATTTCGGCCCCGGCCTTTGTAATCGCGTTAAATAAAGTGGACTTACCGACGTTGGGCAGTCCGACAATCCCTGCAGTTAATGACATAAAAATTATTCACTCTTTCCATTGTCAGCGTCGGCCTTACGGACCAGCACCTTTTTAAGTTTTTTTTCGAAATCACGCCGCGAGAGCATTACCACGTGCCCGCAGTTGGTACACTTGATTTTGATATCCGCACCCATCCGGGTAATTTCCCAACGGTTAGTTCCGCAAGGATGGGGCTTCTTCATTTCTACCAAATCACCTAAATCGTACATGGCTTTCCCTCCAATGTTCGCTAATCCAAGTGGATATCCAGTAGGTCCAAGATTCGGTTCAAATCATCGTTAGACATGTATTCAATCTCAATGTGTCCCTGATGATCCTTGTTCGTGGCCTCGTTGATGGAGACCTGCGTGCCGAACCGTTCTTGTAATTGATTCTCAGTTGACCGGAGGAAGGGTGACTTCTTCTTGGCCGGCTTCTTGGCGAGCTTCTTCGCTGCACCATTCAGCTTACCAACTTCGGCCTCCAGCGTCCGCACGGTCATACCATCTGCGACTGCCTTCTTAGCCAAGGCGACCAATTTACTCTTGTCCTTCAAGGACAACAGCGTCCGGGCCTGCCCCATTGACAGCTCGTTGTGTTGGAGCATATCCTTCACAGCCTTAGGCAAGCCGAGCAAACGCAGGTAGTTGGCGATGTATGGCCGACTCTTCCCCAACCGTTCGGAGACTTGCGCCTGCGTCAACGTTAATTTAGTCATCAACGTATCGTAGGCTTCGGCCTCTTCCAGTGGCGTCAAATCTTCGCGCTGGAGGTTTTCCAACACGGCGATCTCCATCATCTGTTCCTCGGTCACGTCTCTGACGATGCCAGGGATTGTGTCCTTACCAGCCAGCTTGGACGCTCTGAAACGCCGTTCGCCAGCTAGGATCTCGTAACGTTGGACCTGCTTGTCCGGTTGACGCACGATGATCGGTTGAAAGACGCCGGCCTTTTGAATGGAGGCTGCCAGGTCGTCTAACCCCTTCTTATCAAACTTCTGCCGTGGCTGATACGGGTTGGGCCGGATATCGGCTAACGTCAGGTCAGCAACGGTCTCTTCGCCGGTGTCCACGCCGTTTTCCGCAAACAGCGCGTCGATTCCCCGTCCTAAACTTTTCTCTTTCTTACTTGCCATGGGCAGCTAGCACTTCCTTTGCGAGTTCAGAGTAAACTTCCGCGCCTTTAGATTTCGGTGCGTAATCAATAATTGGCATGCCGTGACTAGGTGCTTCCGCTAACTGAACGTTCCGCGGAATAATCGTGGCGTAGACCTTGTTTTGGAAATACTTTTTAACTTCTTCGTTGACCTGCTTACCCAGGTTCGTCCGGGCATCGTACAGCGTCAACAGCACGCCTTCGATCTTCAGGTCGCGGTTAAAGTGCTTTTGGACCAGCTTGACCGTGTTCAACAGCTGCGTCAATCCTTCCAGCGCGTAGTATTCACTCTGCACGGGAATCAGGATCGAGTTAGCGGCCGTAAACGCGTTGATGGTCAACAGTCCCAGCGATGGTGGGCAATCGATCAAGATGTAATCGTAGCTGTCCTGCACGTCGTCAAGAGCAGCCTTCAACCGTGTCTCCCGCGCCATCATGGGGGTCAGTTCAATTTCGGCCCCAGAAAGCTGGATGGTTGCTGGCACGACGTCCAACCCAGGGTGCTCCGTGTGTAAAATGGCCTCCTGGATGGGTGTTTCGTTGACCAAGACGTCGTAAATTTCACGCTCAATGGTGGCCTTTTGAATGCCGACCCCACTGGTAGCGTTACCCTGTGCATCGGTATCCACCAGCAGGACTTTTTGGCCAGCTGAAGCCAAAGCGGCTCCTAAGTTGACCCCGGTCGTGGTCTTACCCACACCGCCCTTTTGATTGGCTAATGCAATGATGTAGCCCATATGTCGTTCCACCTCTAGCTTTCTTTGGGAATATCTATTGTGATGCGGTAACCGTCAGCCGTCTCCTCTTCCTTGGTCGTCAACGTCATTCCGGCGTCGGTAACCATCTTGACTGACTTACGAATGGTGTTCACGGCGATGCGGGTATCCCCCGTTACGCTACGTTTCGTCACCCGGCGTCGTTTCTTCTTGGGTTGCTTTCCTTTGGCGATTAGCGCCTCGGTCTCCTTGACCGTGAGGCCCTCGTCGATCACCGTCTTCAACACGGTACCTTGATCCGCAGTGGGAACGGCCAATAGCGCACGGCCATGACGTTCCGTAATCTTAGGATCCAAAATGGCGTCGGTCACGGGTGCACTCAGTTTGAGCAATCGCAATTTGTTGGCCACAAAGCCTTGGGACTTCCCAATGCCTTCTGCCAGTTGCGCCTGCGTCATGTGGTTGAGTTCCATCAACTGTTGATAGGCGTGGGCCTCTTCAACGGCGGTCAACTCTTCACGCTGAAGGTTTTCAATCAGCGCCATGGAGGCCGTTTCGTCGTCGTTCATGGATTCGATAATAGCTGGCACTGTCTCCCATTTCAAATACGAGACGGCCCGAAAACGCCGTTCACCGGCAATCAATTCGTAATGGTCGGTCTCGTATTCCCGGAGCACGATGGGCTGTAAGAGCCCGTGCTCTTGAATGGTTTGGGCCAGCTCCGTAATGCCCGTGGCATCGAAGCGACGCCGCGGTTGAAACCGGTTGGGAATGATCTGCGCAACCGGAATCATCACCACGTTTTGTTTCACAGGATGTGCCGGATGCGTGGCTTTTTCCCGATTATTTCCAAATAATGAAAATGGCAATTATCTTACCCCCATCCCATTAATCTTCTAACGGCTCCCGGTTCGGTGTTCCCGCCTTACGTGGGTACCGCTTAGGTGTGTGCTTGACCTTGTCAATGACCACGATGTGACGTGGGTCGTTGGATTCAGGCAAATTAAAAGCATGGTCCGCGTTCAGCTTACCGCCCAACGTGGTGATAGCCGTCTGGCTGACAGCCAATTCATTCTCCGTCTGAGCCGCTTTTAACGCAACAAACTGGCCACCGACCTTAACCAGTGGCAGGCACAGTTCACTCAGCACGGACATCCGGGCAACGGCGCGGGCCGTCACGAGGTCAAACGCTTCCCGGGAATCGGCCCGTTTGCCACCGAACTCTTCGGCCCGCGCGTGATGAAACGCAACGCCGGTCAGGTTCAACTTGGCTGCCAGGTCGTTTAGGAAAGTGATCCGCTTGTTCAACGAATCTACGATCGTGATCTGCAGTTGCGGGAACAGGATCTTCAACGGTAACGAAGGAAAGCCAGCTCCGGCTCCCACGTCACAGAGCGTCAACGGTTCCGTCCGCATTGCGGGCACGTAAAAAGCGGGGGTCACCGAGTCATAAAAATGTTTCAAGTAGACGTCGGGCTCCGCGGTAATCGTGGTTAAATTAACGTGTTCGTTGGTCGCCACCAAGAATTGGTAGTAGTCAGCGAATTGTTGTTGCTGTGTGTCGTTTAACGCAATGCCCTGCGCAGCGAGCGCGGCACGAAATTCTTCAGGATTCATGCAATATCTCCCAGTTCACTTCTGTGAAACACAATTGTTTCACGCTTATTTATACTTTACCTTACTTACAGGCGAAACGCAACCGAACTGACGGTTCAATTGGGGCTCGTCTTCACGTCGTTTCCTATTATACCGAAAAGCGGCGTCACATGAAACGGCAATTGCCCAGGGAAAATAAGATGAGGGGTGATTCCCGTTGACCTACTGGGAATCACCCCTCATGAACTCTTTTCAATTTACTTTTCTCGTGGCTAATGTTCCGCCTTACCGGGCGCCAAATATGGGCTGGAACGGTGCCGGCACAACTTGAAGCCTCGAAAAACCCGAGTCTTCAAGCTTGGCCTTGTTCTAAGCCGTAAACGGCTAAGAACAACGAGGCGCCTGAGCCCATATTTGGCGCCCTCTCGGCTAAGATTAGCCGTTGATTGCAATCTATTCATTCAGATAAATTAGCATCAATTTTGGTTGGTTATTCTTCGAGAATTGAGATTGCTTGCTGTTAGCCTGCTCGCTGATCTACAAGAATCGTGGGGTTATTCACGCTACATCGATGGTCCAGCTGCTCTCTTTGAGAGGGTTAGCCTGGGGCGGTGCTTGACGAAGCCCGTGCTGTTGACGTCGATGGTGTCGATGATGGTCTGACCCAAATATAGTGGTTGGTGGGTCACACTCGCCATTCCCCGTTGAATCGTAATGACGTTGTAGCTACAGCCGTCGTGGACCTCGTGGCGGTTCGGGTCCTGACAGTCAATGTACGTGGACGCCGATCCCACCGCCGTTACTGGGATATTCAGATCGACCAGGTAACTGGCATCGAAGTGCAAGTGCCCGGCAAAAATACCCCCAATGTTGTGACCGTGCAGAATGGCCAGCAGTTCGCGGTTATTTTGCAGTAAGGCGTAGCGCATACTGTGCAAGGCCGGGGCGTCCAACGGGTGGTGGAGAAAAATAAAGGCCCGCCGCCGAGGTGCTAGGTGGAGATTCTTATTCAACCAGTCTAGTTGCTGGCGATCCAACCAGCCGGCCTCCTTGTTCGGTTCCCATTTGGAATCCAGAAAGTAAAAATCCATGTTCTGATACATCTGCTTATACGCGTAATACGGTTGGTGTGCTTGTTCTAAGTAGCCGGTGTTGAAGGCTTCCCGGTCGTCGCCATCCCCTAAGATAACGTTGACCGGCGCTCCTAGACGCTTCGCCTGTTGGGCCAGGTACTGCCGGAGCCACGCATAATCCTGTGAAGTCCCCTCCTGAAGCAGGTCGCCCCCCACCACCACTAAGTCTGGTCGGAGGTCGTGCGCTAAAACATCGTCAAAGATGCGTTGTAGTTTGGCCGTTGGCGGGAGCTGCTGGTGGTACTGCGGTTCCGCCGTGGTTAACTGTGGATCAGATATGTGAACGATTGTGAATTTATTCATGCCCCCGTTGCCCCCATCAAATAAACTTGCGGCCACCGGGACAGCACCCGGCGACAGCAGAACCCCGACTATCACTAAGTTACTCCCTAGCATAGCGGATTCTTGTAAATAATTGATGTGGTCTCTGTCAACATCTTGTAAATTTTCCGCAAAAACTGAGCAAACTTACCGAGCCACCCGATTCTACTCGGCCAAAATTAGCGATTCAATTTCTTTTCATCACATAACTAATCAAGGCCCCCAGAAACAACTCTGAGGGCCCAGCTTTATTTTCAATTAGTAGCGGTTCTTCGGCTTCCGCACGAACCATAGCATGGGGAGCCAGGTTAAAATCAACAAGACCAACGTATCCGTATTCGTGGCTGACATGGGATCATCCTCTTCCCCTAATTTTGACCCCATCATACCAAGCTCATGTAACGATTCTGTATGGAAAGACCACCCGTTTCTGTAAAGTTTTTTTCATCAAAAAAGGCAGTGCCAGACCGCAGTCTGACACTACCTTTATCGTCGTTATTTCAAACGACGTTTAGCTTATTCACTTTACGAAGCTAGTTCTTAATGGCCCGAACTTCTTCAAGGAACCACTTGTTGAAGGCTGCGTCGTCGATGTCGACAGAAACCTTCGCGTTGGTCTTGCCATCGTGGTAAGCCCCACGAATATCGCCGACCGTTTCACCAATAGATGGGCCATCGGTCACAATATCGATCCACATATCTTTGGTCGTGATGGCTTCTGGGTGCAACAGGTAGAAGATGGTGTTCACGTCATGCATGGCGATCCCAGCATCACTGTTGTCACCATCGTTAACGATGATGTCGTGCAACATCTTCCCAGTCTCACTGATCTTAGGCAATTCTTCGATGCTTTCGTGGGTCAGCAAAGCCTTCATGGTGATGTCCAAACCAACCATCACGATTGGCACACCAGACTTGTAAACGATAGCGGCAGCATCTGGGTCGGTGAAGACGTTGAATTCAGCAGCACTCGTCATGTTCCCCATGCCTAATGAACCACCCATGGCAACGATCCGTTCGATGTGGCTCTTAACTTCTGGGTATTCGGAGAAGAGCAAGGCGATGTTGGTGTATGAACCGGTTGGAACCAACGTGATTGGATCTGGGCTAGCCATGATTTCGTCATGCAAAGCTTCAACGGCCGTCTTGTGTAATGGTGTTGGCAAATCAGTTGGGAATTCGTAGCCAGGCATCCCGGAAGCACCGTGAATCCGAGCAGCGTCTTCAAAGTCCTTGAACAATGGTTGTTCAGCACCACCGGCAACTGGGATGTCTTGGTTGAAGAACCGAACGATCTTCAAGGCGTTGATGGTGGTCTTGTCGACCGTAACGTTACCAGCAACCGTGGTGATCAAATTTAAGTCAATCTTAGGGTCGTTGATAGCCATGGTCAAAGCAGCTGCATCGTCAATACCTGGGTCTGTATCCATAATAATTTTGATAGTCATAATAAAATATCCTCCCAATGAAATTAGTTGTAATTTTATAAAGCGGAAACGCTTACGTTTTAGGCTGGCGGTTAATTCCCGCTATAACATGGCACTGAAGACCAAGTCACACAGGAATAACACACCAAGCAGATAAACTGGCCAGGTCAATTCTTTGGCCTTGCCCAACGCCACTTTCATGATGGGGTAGCAAACGAAACCGAAAGCCAACCCGGTGGCAATACTATTGGTGAACGAAATTAACACGATGATCAGAAAGGCTGGGAACCACTCGGAGAAGTCCTTCATGTCAATGTTGCCGATGGCCGCCATCATAATGGCCCCAGTGATGATGATCACCGGTGCAATGGCAGCTGAAGGCACGTAGGCCAACAGCGGCACGAAAATCAGGGAGAGGGCAAACAGGACTGCGGCCACTAAGGCCATGATCCCGGTCCGACCCCCACTCTCAATTCCGGAGGCACTTTCGGCAGCGGCAACGGTCGGGCTGGTTCCTAAGAATCCAGACAGGAACGTGGTGACCGCACTCCCCTCGAAGGTCTTCTTGAACTTCTTGTGGTTTGGCAACAGGCCTTGTAACAGGCCCATCGACTCGAAGACCAAAATCATGGTCATTGAGAAGGCCGCTAAGATGAACGGCGTGCTCAACCAGTGAGAGAAGTCATTCTTGAAGACGATTTCGTGGTATTGACCCAACCGTGCTAAATCAACGGTGGGGGTGTCACTATCCTTCACACCCAGGAAGAACGCCAGCAAACTCGTGGCAATAATGCCGATGAAGAAGTTGCCTTTAATCTTGCGGATGTAGAGAATCAAGCTGAGTACCAGGCCAAACAGTGCCAATAACGGCGTTGGTTTGGTCAAATCACCCAGCACGACCAGTGAGGTTTTACCGGCGACAATCAGGCCCGCTTTTTCCAGGCCGATTTCAACCAGGAAGAGCCCGATCCCCGCGGTAATCCCACTCTTCAGCGATTCTGGAATCGCCTCCGAGAGAATGGTCGAAACTTTGGTGAAGGCAATCAACATGTAAATAAAACTGGCGACCGCCGCGATACCCAGTGCTTCTTGCCAACTCAGGCCCATGTTCACCACGATGGTGTAGGTAAAGAAGGCGTTGACCCCCATCCCTGGCGTCAAGATCACCGGTGCGTTGGCCCAAAAGGCCATCATCAAACACCCAATGACTGACGAGAAAATGGTGGCGAAGACGCTCAAGTCCGTGGGAATCCCCGCGTCCTTTAGGATCAACGGGTTCACGATAATAATGTAGGAGATGGCGAAGAACCCCGTCACCCCGGCGATTATCTCGTTTCGAACGACATCCTTATGTCGCAGTGCTTCGCGTAGCGTCATGTTGTTGGCGCGTTCCACCTGCGTCTGTTGCTTATCCATAAAAATCCCTATCTTTCGGTGCGCCAGCTGTGACGCACAAACTTCACGGGCATTGCAACCGGAGGGTCTCAAACTTCCGGCTGGGTTTCACTTTCCCGCTGAGGAAAGGTCGGACACCCGTACGGCTGGCAATTGCCAACCGCCTTATATTTTAACATGGTCCTTCGTTACTGCCAAAAGGTTATGGGCTTAGTTGTTGGGTGGTCACTTGTTGGTTGGGGTGGGGCTGAAACTGCGATGCCCGCCTGCGGCTGGCAGGGACCGCGCTGTGGGGCAAACCTGGGAGCCCAAGGGCGGTCTCCCAGGCGCCTTGAAACCTCGCCCAGTTCGCGAGTTTCCAAGGTCGGCCCATGTTCTAAGCGGTAAACCGCTAAGAACATCGACACTGCGCGGTCCCTGCCATCCTCCGGCTCACGATTGGTGCGTCACCACAACCACGTGAGCGACCCACAACTAAGCCCATGAACCGGCAGTAACTCAGCCTGAATGTTAGTTGGCCACTATTTGTTGTGAGCTAGCGAGTTCACAACGTTGTCGCTGAAAACCAGGACAAATTGCTTATTGTCCCTACCCTCCATTCACCAGAACCATGGTTTTAACAACCACTATCCAGCGAACGGAGGGCCGGGGGCTCAGGCGTGGAACTGTCTTAGCGACGAGCTTTTCGTCGGTTAGACAGCGCCGGCTTGGGAGACCGCACTTTGGCTCCCAAACGCGCGCACACCGTTCCAGCCCCGCAAGGCCCGCAGTGAGCGGCACCCCTCGCGCCATTTTGCCACTAAAACCAAGGTCCTAGTGACACAGATGGCCCAGGAAGCTAGTGCCCCTGGGCCATCCAATTTTTAGCCTACTCGCATGAGTGAGCGTTTAATTTTACCAAACAAACAGTCCTACAATTCCGGCTGATAGCAAGGAAACCAGAATCCCGGAAAGGAGCATGTAACCAACGTTCTTAGAAATAAGTTCGTTGTTTTCACGGTCAACGATCCCCTTGAAACAACCGATAATCATCCCAGTAGTTGAGAAGTTAGCGAATGAAGTCAAGAAGACAGTCAGGATTGCCCGGTAGTGAGGTGAGAAAGCATTCGTGTTGATGGTTGAAGAAATCTTACCCATGACAACGAATTCGTTCGTAACCAACTTAGTACCCATGTACTGTGCGAAGCCGAACGCATCGTGTACGTTCAGACCCATTAACCATGCAAATGGGAACATGATGATCCCTAAGATGTGTTCCAGGGATAACCATGGGTATACCAAGCCAAGCAACTTGTCGATCAAAGCAGCTAAAGCAACGAAGGCGATAACGTTGGCGGCGATGATCAAGATCAGACGACCAGCACCCAAGATGGAGTCACCCAAGAATGAGAAGAATGGTTCGCGCTTCCCGTCATCTTCAACGGCGCCTTCTTCAGCAGCAGCGGAGTTAGACCCACCAATTTTGGCGATGGTGTCTTCTTCTGGGGCCACTTCAACAGGGTTTAACATGTTCGTCACGATGATGGCATTCAAGATGTTAATTGGAACGGCCGTCAAAACGAATTGCCCAGGAACCATTTGGGTATATGCACCCAGAATGGAGGCAGTGATACATGACATGGACATCATAGCAAGCGTCAAGTTACGTTCTTTACGCATGCTCTTCAATTGTAATTGAGAAACGGCTAAGGCTTCAGTGTTACCTAAGAACATCATTTCAACAGAGAAGAATGATTCGAACTTAGGTTGACCAGTAATGAAGGAAAGGCCACGACCAACCCACTTGATGATCCAAGGTAAGATCCCGATGTAAGTCAGGATATCAAACATTGGAACAACCAATAAGATTGGCAGCAATGAACTGGTAATGAAGTTCATGGACTTAGCAGTCCCACCGAATTGTGGCGTTACCCAGTTAGGTAAGGCGAAGACAATCCCTTGGTAGGCAACTTGCACTAACCAGTTGAAACCATCTGCGGCACCCTTAACAATGTCTTGCCCGATTGAGAAACTGGTGAAGAACCAGGCTAAGATCAAGTTAAGTACTAAAACAATGGCAGTTGATTTCCAATTAATTTTCTTCTTATTCTTAGAGAATAAGAAAGCGATAGCGAGGTAAACGATTACCCCTAAAATATTGACTGCGACTAGCATTGGTCAAAATACCTCTTTCCGATATTATTGTTTGATGCACGAGCGTTCCCGCACAAAAGTTGACACGATGTTGCTGCAGAAATTATGTAACGCATAACTTCTGTTACGAACGAACGACGCCGGTTCGTAACGGTTGAGTCTCAGCGACCACCAAGGAAAAAATTGGTGAATAATTGATAAATTACAGCTTAGTGATCAGCTGACCTTTGCAACCCAATCGAACTTATCCGGTATGACGCTCCCTCACCCCCTTTCAAGGTTCGTTCTGCACTTATTTATTGCGTAATTTCATTTAAAAAGCTATGTCCGGCAGCGTAGGCTGCTAAACCGAAGTTCTCGAGGACCGTGGCCCCCACGTCGGCTAACGTCCGGCGAATGCCCAACGCGTGTGCGCTTGGTCGGGACGGTGAGTACGCCAGTAGTGGTAAATACTCACGAGTCGGCGTGACTGCCATGGTCGGATCGTCAGCATGGGTGGCGGTGACGATCAATAAATCGTTGGCCCCCATGTCATGCTTGACCTGAGTGAGATACCGGTCGGCGCTTTCCAGGGATTCCCCAAACGCATGGGGATCTTGCTGGGAACCGGCGAACCGGAAATCTGGTAGGACTACGTAGGTCAATCCTGAAGCCGGCTGATACAACCGGTCGTAGAGAATGCGGAAGGCATCCTGATTACTGCCAAGTTGATACCGTTGTGCCAGGTCCTGGGTCTGGAGATAACTGAGAAACGGTCCGGCGAGACTGACGTCATAACCAGCCGTGGGTAACGTGTCAAACACACTTTCCGTGCGCTCGCGCCCAGTGAAATCCCACATCTCACGTAATCCCGTGGCGCGCCGGTTACCTTCCGCCTGCACGTGCAAGCGGCCAAAGAAACCGGCGGGCTGATCTACCGGAGGAACTCCGGGGACGGGATGGTCAACACGAATATTACCAAGCCCCAACTGCTGTAATGTTGGAAGATTTAGTTTATCGGGCCAACTAACCGCCACGTGACCCAACGTATCGGCGCCCACAGATTGAAAGCGGTTAGCATCCGGTGCTTCGCCCAGACCCAATCCAGCAAAATCAATCACAAAAATGCGATGAAAGGCCACTACTTCTCACTCCTTAGGTCAACGTTCCATAAAATTCTTTAACAAATTTTTTCGGTCTAGTAATAATATACCTTTTCCGAACCGGCCTGTAAATGGTCGATTGCGGAAAACTATTTATTAGCTATTTCCGAACATTTAGGCGATGAATCAGTTACGGGAAGCCGTCTATTCAGGAGCATTCCGAACGACGTCCTTAATTTGCTAAAAGGATTTACCTTTAACAATTACCCTAGTTTTCAAAGATCAAAAAGGAGCTGATAGCCCGGCTAGTCTACGGGATTTCCCATTAAACTATTTATACCGAGACCATCGTCTAAAACTGTAAATCTCTGGTTGACCCGAACGACAAGTCCCTTAGAAATCAAAAACGGGCTTCAAGTTTATTTAGAGAATAACTTGAAGTCCGCTAACTCATGGAAAGGAGGTTGTGATTGTTACTAAATTTCCGTTGCGTAAACTTTTTAATTCTTAATCGCCTCATAACTGTCGTTTCCACTGAGCAGACACAGCCCTTTTAACTCTTTCACTATTTATCTTCTGGCTGCCGTTTTCAGTTTTACTTGGAACTTAATTCCTTCATCACTTTACCAAGACTCGCTATTAACGATTCTTCTTGAAATCCTTGTGAACCTCGCCGCAGTGACATCCGAGCTCTAGCTTGAATCTGGAACTGTTTACAAGTCTTTAAACACTTACGCTTACAACAAGCACTAAGTTAAACCTTTATTCAGTTTTTCGTGAACCATATTCGTGAACCATGATACATGACCCAAATCCTTTTGTTTGGAACCGCTAGAGTTCGTTAGAAGGTTTATCGGAGTTGTTAAATATCATTCAGTATCTCGGAGTTTCTGTAAAACCTGATTTGCGCAAATAACGGAAATCAGTTTCTATTGAAAACAATGACTCTTTAGATTAACTGGTGTTGCTATCACAACTCTTTGTTCCTTTCCACAAACATATAGTATCACGTGCTGGAAGCGTTTGCAATAGAAAAGCGTTAACTTTTGCTCAAAAACGCACAAATAGAATTTTAACCACTACTTCACTGCTCGTTTAGATGGCTGGTAATCCTTGATAGGTCAGGGTTAGTGAGACGCTGGTAACCCCGGCTGATGGCGATTCTCGGTTGCAGCTTTGACTGAAACGGTTGTACCTCGCCCGGTTGTACCACCACAATTATGACTTAAATATTTTCATGTTGAATTCGTTATATTTTTCAAATTCATGGACGATTGAAAATTCCAATCACTGGCCGCATAGATAAATCGTCGGTGATGGACCATTTTCAATGGGATTCATGCCATAACTAATCAAAACGACACCTACAGCTTGGAGGTGCCGCTTTGATTAGTCATAGCGAAAGATGCAATTTATCAAGTAACTCATAGAGTGTTAGGGTTGGCACCCCAAATTGCTCTGCCACCGCGGAGATTTTAGGTTCTTGCTTTGAAAAAGCCTGCTTATCTGGCATGAACGCATGACCATTGCCGTCTAACGTTACAATAGCTTGGTGATTCACCATCGCTGTCGCAATCAGCCACGGATCGGCCTTATCCGGACTCTGCCATTGTGCAATGCCAGCGGTATTCCAGCGTGTCGCCGTCGTCACCCAACTCATTACTTGGCTATAAGCCAAAATAATTTCTGAGGTTGGTTCAAGCAAGTCTCCGCTAAATGCCGTTCCTGCCCAGTTTACCAGTGTATCTGGATACCGTAGCTCCGCGCAAACTAGCGACGTCATCCCCACCGTTTCATCAGTAGTCAGTCTCTGCCAGATTGATGGAAAAACATGTGGCCGATACCACTTTGTATGAGCGTCAATCAGCGAATTCGTATCCAACAAATAATCCACTATGCGTGCTGGCATAATTTATCAACTGTGGCAGCGTAAGTTTTTAAGGTCACGCCTAGCATTTCAGCTGCTTGGTTCACAGGTAAACGCCCGCAGGCTTCATCACTAATAACCGCATCTGCAAACTGGCAATCAACCCGTGATACCGCCGTATTATAAAAATCACCACCAGATTCTTTCGTTCGTGACTCGACACTTTGCCCTTGGATAGTCTTAGCCCAATTTATTTCACGACTATCTGTCAATCCTAATGTATTCAACCGAATTGCCGTGGTCACTAGACTCGTATGAAAAATACGGCTCAACTGCTTAAGATTGCCCGCAATCGACAAATCGTTGGATAACGTCGCAGTAACGCGTTTGGCGGGTAACAGCACATTACTCGTCACCTGATTGATCCAACGTTCATGGCTAATATCCATGTCGGGGGAAACGTTAAGAATCTCATCATCACCGAGTAGCGCATGAATAAATTCGTGTACTAGAGAGAATATCTTCGCCTTCCTACTGTCAGTGTTATTCAAAAATATTAATGGAACTACCTCATCAGCTAAAATAAATGCCTGGAATTCAGCAACGTCTAGTGGTCGGTGCGTATTCGTGCCAACCACCCCATTTTGCATGACCATAATTCCTAGTGAACTAATTTTTTTCCGTAATTGATTAAAGAACGCCTCATCGGTTGAAGGCTGAGAAAATTTATCCTCTAATTCCAATAGCTTATGGACTTTTGTAGCAGCTACCTCTGGACTTAACTGTCGTGAAAGGCTGCCAATCAGCTTAAATTTGTGACCCTCATCTTGCGCAATCAGATAGTCCTTCATCCACTCCTGCCGAGCCGCCATTGTCTGGATTGTCTCAATCAACCGCCGGCTAGGATGGCTAGTCGTATTATTAACCGTTCTAAAGTTTACAAACTCATACTTTTCGTGCGGAATTTCTGTCTGAAAAAAATAATTAAATGGAATTCGCGTATCGCGGCTAAAGCTTTGCAATTGCTTAAACGTGGGATAATCACGATCAGTTTCTGGGTTAATCCACGATTGTAGCTGATACTTCTGCCGTAATTCTTCCTGAGACTTCTCGCCATGAGTCACTGCCCAACTAATAACCGCTTTTGCTACTGGCACTCTCAAAACTGTCATTGCTTATCTCACCCCTTCTCAAACTTTTCACTAAGTCTAGCACACTTTCCCAACATCCCTTCTGGTTAAGCAAGCAGACGGTACACTCTTTAACTACGCAGACCAGCACTCAATTTTTCTTTAACTCCCAATTTATCTGTGAACACGTCAGTTACCGACAATTTAATTATTAGAACAACCGTAAAACAAGCACGTAAAGCCCACTTCGTTTAACCAGTAACGCAACTTCCGGCGGCGCCAGGCCCAAACAAAAAATACCGCTAGTGGCAGTGCCACCAACGGTATTTCCGCAACGTATGAATCAATTTCCGGCAAATCCATGGGTTCTTGTTTGGAGGAAAAGTTTCACAGAATAGCTTTAGTAAATTGATTCCAAATTAGGTGATTCCGATCCTCTGGCTATGTACGGAGTCTTTCTCAACGCACACCATAGTTATACCGCGAAAACGGAACCATTGCACTCTTTTTGAATCGCCTGATTTACCCCCACCCTTGGACAATGCCCACCGGTGGGCGTTTACAGATAAAAATAAGTTTTCGATTAGTACCAGGAAGGCTTATCCCCATCCGTATTAGGCTTGTTGACCCCTAGTGAAGCACGAATTGCTTGGCTAGGATCAGCCACTAGCTTGTTGACCAAGTCGGCGATACTCTTCCGAGAAACTTCAGTTCCCTTGAAAGCTTCACCCTTTTGGGTCGTCTCGTAATCGACTTCGTCCTTGTTAGACAACCAGGCTGGCCGAATCAACGTGTAATCCAGGTCGGAGCCCTCAATGACCTTAGCTGCGGCACTGTAAGTCTCCAGGTAGCCACCGTCCAACATCTGATGGTTCCATTTGCCATAAGCGCCAGGAACTTCATCGTAAATGCCCAACGTTGAAATCCAAACTAAGCGCTTCACACCAGCAGCGTCCATAGCACTTACCACCGCCTGGGCTTCGGCCTCAATGTTGTGGCCAGCCAAGTTGGCGTATACCACGTCAATACCGGCCATGGCTGCCTGCAGATCAGTTGGCTTGCTGGCGTCACCGTCAACCACCTTGACACGGTCGCTGGCCGCACTTGCTAAGCGCTTGGCGTTTCGAAGAAATAACGTTAAATGAGCGTCGGATTCTGCCAACAACTGAGCCGTAGCCAGCTTGGCAATCTTACCATTGGCACCGAGAACTAATACGTTTGTCATATTGAAGAACCCCTTTTCGTTTTTGTTTACAGTTATACTGTAATACTCACAGTTACATTTAGCAAGCCAAGTGTCTTAACAATTAAACGCATAAGGCAGTTTTAATATTTTGCATTGATAAGAAAAGTGTAACTTCTCAAAAATTCATCCCGTCAACGGTAAAGAAAATAGTAATCTCCAACCGCACGCTTCCCAACCCTATGCTAAAATCAGACTAAACAAGGAAAGAGATGATTTTGATGACGCTGGCCAATAAAGCTCACTTAGACCAAGCAGCCGAACGTAACTTGATTACCGGCAACCTGGACCAGCTGATCTACACAGCTGGTAAGTTCGAAAATCTTCAAACCTCACTACTCGATACGCAGAGTATTATCAACAATGAGCCGGTCCCTGACGCTAAGCCCGAAGATGTCGTCACCATCATCAACTTACAGCGTGCATTTAAATACGTGTTAGACCTAAACGCCTACCCGCAACTCACTGACCTATTGACCATTAATCAAATTATTAAAGGCGGTGACCCAGCAGCTGGAAAATTGCGAACGACTGACGTTAAAGTCGCACTGACTAACGACGTTTGGCTACCGCCGCTACCAGTCAAAGCTGACGTTGAAAAACAATTAAAATACCTCTTAACACCAGACCAAACGGCAACCGAATACGCTTTGCAGCTGAATCTCTACTTATCACGTTGCCAGTTGTTTATTGACGGTAATATGCGAACAGCCCTCGTTGCCGCTAATGCAATCTTAATTGCGGCTGGAGCAGGACTTTTCGCCATTCCAGAAAATAAAATGCATGGGTATCGTTCACAACTTCAAAAATATTACCGTTCCGGTAAAACAGAATCACTCTTACAATGGCTATATGAAAACTGTGTCTTTGATTAAAAAGTTCAATTGAGATTATCATACACAGTCGTTAAAAAGGTGGTATTAGAAATCTGTTTGATCTCTAGTACCACCTTTTTAAGCTAACTTCCTAATCATTATCAGATAATGTCACCATTATTTCTTCAACTTCAGCCACAGATACCAGAACACACCAAGCCAGATAATCAACAGGCGCAGAATAAAATCAGTCCCCCAGTTACTTAACCAACTATCACCGCCGGCATCGCCAATCCGCCCGACACCCGTGTGTCCAGTATTGGCGTAATTGGCTCCCAACCGCATGGCTTCTTGATCTGACTTAGGGTGAATCTGCTTGATCTGTTTCACACTCCCGGTCCGTAACCAACCGTCCACCGTTGGGAAAAATAGGCCATAATTCAGCAATAAATAAAGACTCCACCAGGTCCAAACTGGCACAACTCCCGAAGCGTCGAGTTTAAAATTAATCACTATCAGACTAATTACTAAAGGCATGAGCCCTCGTAGATAGCGCCGCATCGCAATCTCCTCCAATAATCACACTTATTCACTTTAAGAATAAACTATTAAACTGTTAACCACAATGTAGTGGCTGATTAGCCACAATTGAATTTGCCACTAACAGTTACTTCAAGAAACCACTGCGTACTTGAACTAAGCCCACCACCAACAACGATCAACACTCCTTAAAACTCAGTCACTAGAAGCACGGCTGCCAACACCATTACAAATTATTAACTTAGGCGTGAATTTGGCGAAAAAAAGTCGATTCACTATGGCTTTGTGTCATTTGGTGATAAAATATTCACCAAATAGCACCAGCAGGAGGCTAAAAATCATGATCAATACCAGTAAATCAGAAAAGACGCGTCTAACGATCCGCATGGACCTCGACCGTAAGCAGAAGGCCGAACAAGTAGCTAGCAGCTTAGGTATCGACCTCACAGGAGCTGTTAACCTGTTCATTTCACAAATGATCAAAGAAAACGGACTGCCTTTCAAACCAACCAATGACACGCTAGCTTCAGATCTCAAGCAAGCCTTAAAGGAAGTCAAAAACGGCGAAACCACCACGGTCTCAGTCGATGAATTCATGAAGATTCTCGATGACCCCGACGGCTATACTAATGATTAAGCGCATCGAATATACTAAGATATTCTTGCGAAATTGGAAGCGGCTCAAAAAGAAGCATTACGACTCTTCGAGAATGAAACAAGCAATCGCTCTGATTGCGGCTGAAGACCACGATGCTCTGGTTCGACAATTCAAGTGGCACATGCTCAAAGGCGATAAAACAGGCATCAACGAGATCCACCTAGACGCCAATTGGCTATTACTATACGAAGTCACCAGTGAAGATGAGATTACATTACTGATTTTAAATACCGGCTCGCACGATATGCTCTGAACACGAAAATAAACCATTTTGAGTTAACACTAAATTGGTTTAAAACTTTAATTAGATGGCTATCACAGTCAACTAATCAGTAAAGGGATTCAAACGAATTGAATTCGTCTGAATCCTTTTTAACGTGTCAATCACATTCCCATGATATCAAGTCCAGGTTTGTTGAGGTATTCCTAGTGGAGGTACAAGACCGCCTTCCCCACCTCGGCCGACTCACCGCGCAAAGCCAAATTAAAAAGCACCGTGATCTCAGATCACAGTGCCTCACCCTAAATCAACATTAAGGTTACGCCTTCAACGGGGTTCAGGCTATCGCCTAAGTCACCGAAGACCAGTTCCTTTTGGAAAACTGGTTGGGCTAATTCACGTAAGTTCGATTTCTCAATGGTCAGATGATAACGGCCATGCTTATCGCGACTTAACTCGTAGTTCACGAATTCTTGTTCTGGGGCGTAGTTCGCGAAATGGACGGCGTAATGTCCGAGCTGGTGGGAAACGACCAGACGAATCCCGTTTTCATCTCTAAAGATATGCAAAATTTGTTCACTCCTATATTCATTCGACATTTCGGTGGTGCACGGCGTGAGTAACAAAAAGGAAGAGTCGCTAGGCGCCCCCTCCTTGATATCGGCGTTCGCTCAATCAAAGATTCATGGAAACACACCATGAAGGTGACCATCATGGCCAGCATTGTCTCGATCGACCTACCCGCGCACAGTGATGTCAGCCTGCCAAACCACGTCCAGTTTGGTTTCACCAGAAAGTTCTCTATGTACTCTGATTGTACCATACTTACTGTAAAATGATTAGTAACCGCAAAAACTCCCAAGTATTTCACGCTTTTTGACATCAAACGCTTGTCAGCACCCCATAAATAATGCTTCAATATTAATAACAACGTCATTTAATTATTAATTAGCGAAGACGCAAGCGTGGTAAATCCATCTATCCAGGTCATAACACCAAAGGAGCAACGAGCGCCACGCACAGTTAGCAGAGAATAATCACCCGCATCATTAGGAAAACTAACACCGTTATCGATACTAAGAATTAAACGGGTGAATCCATACCACCCCGATCACCAACAGTCCAACCCGAGTAAACTGCCACTGTGACGACACGTACCTAATTGCATCATACATCTACGGTAGCGATTGGCTGGGCAGGGCAGAGGCCAGTGAAGGTGGTCTTAGGGCGGGCGGTTTCCCCGGTCTTAGAGCACGGGCCGACCTTGGAAACTCGCGGGTTTGAGCGAGGTTCCAAGGCGCCTGGGAGACCGCTTCTCAGGCTCCCAGGTCTGCCCCACGGGGCGGCGCCCTACCCAGCCAATCGCGGCAAAAAAGCACAGTACTAACCAAATCAACCAGTATCCATCAACCCACACGGAGGCAAAAAAAGAATGGCAAATACGAAGAACAGTCAGGCTGCCAAGATTCGGCAGCAAATTATCGCATGGCTTCAAGACGACACCCAAACGGAAGTGGTGTCCGAGGAAAAGTTCCCGGGTATCCGGGGCATCCGAGCCGTCACCCTGCGTCAGATGTTAGGCGAACAGGGCTACGTCTCCTCCGTCGTGATGGGCGCAGTCTCAGCGGCCCCTTCGATCGACCAACGGATTAAAAAGGCGGCACTCAAGCCACGTGAGGTCTATTATTACTTTGACGCCAGCACCCCAGCACCTAAACGCGTTCAGGCGGCCACCTCAGCCGCTGTGGCAGCGTCAACGTCTCAAGTATCCGCCAAGGCAGCTTCAGCACCAGTCGTTCACACAACGGCTGCCAGTGGCCTTCCCGCTACAACGGCATTTAGTGAGGTGTTGGCCACCAACCAACAGCTCCGCCAACAGGTCGATGACCTGCTCACGGCTGCGCAACGTCAACGAGGATTAAGCGATATTGATCTGAAGTTCCTGTCTGATTTCGCCGCCCAGGTTACCCAACAAAGTGAGTTACTTCAAACGTTCGCTACCCAGTCACGTATTGAGGCGTTACGGCGCGGTTAGTTTGTTGAACTAATCACTTACTAGGAAATCCCCTGAATATTTTCGCTATATTTATGTTTTGGCCAAAAAGTCCTTGACATTTTTCCATGAGACCATTACTCTGTTATAAATTACTTTTATGGGGGACGATTGCCATGGCATTACATGAAGATAATCGTGTGTTCTGCGAAAAGACTGAATTATTCTCAGATGCTTTCTACGGAACCATTACTAAGACTTACGAACATTCTGCGCTGGTGAAAGTCGAACCAGATCAATTATCCAAGAAGGAAACCGATAAGATTGATTCCTTCGGTGACTTGGTCGTGATTCGCTACAGTGAACTTCAATTGGTCGACGCCGCTGGCAAACCAATGGAAGAACCCGCTGAAGAATTAGAAGCAGCCGAATAATAACGAAACGGGCCTGAGACGTGATTGTCTCGGACCCGTTTTTGTTATGCCAAACTATTTTAGAATCTCCCCAAGTTGGGACATCAAGTCTGGCAGCGCACCGGATAAAACTTCACTGACGTGCTCCTCGACCCGGCGTCCCCGCGGGGTGATCTGGAAAACGTGGTACCGCCGATCGGTCGGTAACGTTTCATCCTGGATAAAGCCACCGTTCAACAGTCGGCTAATCTGAATGGAGACCATTGATTGACCGACATTCAACCGACGGGACAGTTCGCTAGTACTGATCTTTTCTCCCGCCAGTTCGTGTAAGATCCGGTATTGCTCAAAGGTAATCGCATCCCCGGTGCTTGGCCGTTTGATGAAGGGCCGTAGAAGTGAATTCAGTTGGTGAATCCGCTCGACATCTACGGCTAGTTTGTTCGCTTCCATCATGACTCTCTCCTCCTCGTGACCACCGGCAGGCTGCCACCCCCACCGGTTTGTCTAAACATAGTCATCGCGTGAAAATTAGTTAGAGGCCAAAAAGGTTGACCCCCAAGCTGCCTCTCTTAAATATCCTACCATAGATAACCGACTATATTATAAACAAATCACATCTTAGCCAAACTTTTTATAATAATCATTGTATTTGGACTCACTGAGAGTACGTCACTCCCCATCTTTCCGCACGTTGATGGCCAATCAGTCGTCGAGATGCTCTAATCTCTGATTCTTGTTCTGCAAAATATCCACGGTCAACTTTTCAGCTTCATTCGTTCGAATATCAAACCCCGTTTTACGAATCAGTTTAAGTGCAAAACTGATATATAGTCTGACCTCAAACTCCATGATCCGGGCCTGTGGCGGATAATAGCCACTGTGATCCGGTGTGTTCTGCTGAATGGCAAAAGCGTGGCGCTCCTGCTGAAACCGAAGAACTTCATGAGCTTCGAACATCTTTTTAGTCAACCGGCTAACTCGGTCTTCAATGACAGCTTTCATTCCACAGTGTAGTAAGATTCTCACCCGATTGTCTTCAGACATCTTGTTTAAGTTACTCACTGCATGAACTCCTAACCAGCTAAAATGATTCCCCGACTTATTCTCACTAGTTTTAATTGCCATCGTCTTGCCAAGCACAAGTGGTAACGGCATCTGAATCCCAATAACCTCAGCGATTGTTTGGATTTCATGCCAATTCTGCGTTCCTGCATTCATTCGTTGATTGACCAAACCGTCAGATGTCATCTCCGTGCGGAAGAAGCCATCCTTCTCAGTCCAGACAACCGTATTGTGTCGTTCATTAGTCCGCCGAAAGTTTTTGATGAAAATCAGTGATTCCCAGTCCATCTCAAGGTTCGTACCCGGAATAAATCGTTCCACGTTGATCAGCTGGAGCTTAGTCAGATCGACCTCTCCAATTTTCGCCACAGTTGCCCGATAGTCTTCAGTTAACCCATGAAGCAGAGCATTATTCATTAATGTTCCTCATTTTCTCAAAGACATTAAGGCAGCTAAAAGCTTACCATGGCTGTCTTGTGGCTCAGCTATACAATCGCACAAAAACCGAATAATAGCAAGAAAAATACACTTATTTTTTAAAATATACATTTCTTACTATCCGCACCATTTAGCCGTTTTAACGGTGTTGCCCCAAAATTATTATGTATATTTCCAGCGAACTATAATTAAAATTATATAGAATTAATTCGTTTTCTCACTCTTCTATCATGTTGGCCACAGGTTGGTTTGTTATACTGGGCCAAAACCTAAAGGAGGCCATGACGATGGCAAACGACCGACATTCCTTGGGAAAGATTCTGACGGTAGCCCGGGCAATCATGGGCGCCAACGTGTCGCCGGACGAGGTGCTGGCGGACGTGGACGTTCCCGGCTGGTACTTACGTGAGCTGGAACGTGACCGCATCTTGGTCCCCAACCCCGACGACCTGGAATTAATTCTCATAAATTACCAACTGACACACGCTGACGTGGCACGACTACGACGGGTGACCGACCTGCACGAAGCGACTGCTCAACTCTTCTATCAGCGGTTAGAAGCAGTGTTCGCTGACTTAACCAACCCAAGCACGGACCCCCGCGCGGCGATGACTCGTTGTGCCTTCTTAAAATCACCGGCGCCAGTCTTAACCGACCCGGCTGTCTGTAACGATTACCCCACCATCCTGCGGTGCCTGCGCACCCAGGTGGAACCCGAATTGGCGGCGAAAGTGGCGACCAAGGTCTACGCCGATGGCGACTACTTAGCCGTTGAAAGTGGCGAACGGCCCTTTACCATGTATGATCTGTACATGTTGGAATTTCGACTGGGCACCCACGACATTGCCAGCTTGCTGTACGCTGAGGATTTAGTGGCGGCTATTTGTGACGCTGTGGGCGTTAGTCGCAGCGAATTACCCCTGCAGTTGCCGAATTCCCGGAAACTGCTGGCAAATCGCTAAGTACGCAAAAAAGGCATCGCTGGTGGGCGATGCCTTTCGTGTATGATCTAATTGTGCGACTTAGGCAAAGTAACTTGCGCTATTAGTAGTCGTAGTCGTTGGCGTGTCAACTGGTGAAGCACCATCAACGACAGTAGCCTTGTAGAAGGCTTGGGCGTTCTTAGTCGTGCTGTAAGTACCAGCTACGGCATTGTTGAATGTGTACTTGGTGTATACTTGCTTGCCATTAGCGTCCTTGTATGAAGGCGTGTTTAACGTCGTCAGACCGTTAGTGGTCAAGTAAGTTTGTAAGTCACTGCCAGTGAAGGCAGAGTCAGCGGCACCAGTGAAGGCAGCACTAACCTTAGGGAAAACAACCGTCGTAGCAGTTGCATCACCAGAAGTGTACGCCTTCAATTGATCAGCACCCTTAGTTTGGTCGCTGTTCAAGCCGTAGAATTGGATCTTCGTGTCAGCATTGGCGTTTTGGTTAACGATCAATGAAAGCGTGTCACCAGTCTTAGCTGAAGCGATAGCTGATTTGTTTACAGAATCGCCCTTAGTGTAAGTGTAGCCAGTGCCGGATAACAAAGCGTTACCCCAAGCATCAGTAGCCTTGGTATTCACATCAGCACTAACGTCAGTACCCTTAGCAGTTGCAAGCTTGTTGTCAGAACCATTTAAGTTGCTTAAAGTGGTTGAGGCAACAGTCTTACCGGTAGCTGAGACAAAGTTAACCTTAACGTCAGTCTTTTCGTTGTAAGTGTCAGTTGCTGGCTTAGTAGCAGTAACGGCGCCGCTGTAGATCCAACCATTGATAGTTGGGTTCTTAGCATCTTCAACGTAGTAGTACAGAGAACCTTCACGGGTCTTCGTAGCTGCCTTGGTAACCGTCAAAGTGTCCGTAGCAAATGGCGTGGTGTCCTTAACTTGCTTAGAAGCCTTGTATTGGGTGTTCTTAGGAGCATCCCACGTAACGTTGGACTTGCCAGGCTTAGTGAAGTAAACCGTCGTGTTTGAAGGTAATGAAGCATCCTTCATCGTCTTAGCAGACTTGATTCCGCCAGCAAAAGTACCTTGCTTCTTACCACCGTAAACGTAACCACGGTACTTACCGTCCATGGAAACGACTTTGTAGTAAACAGTCCCCTTGTTCGTTACTTGTTGGTAGTAGGCACGGAAGTAGTTAGCAGACTTCTTGGAAGTAGCTAATTTCTTCATCGTTGTAGTTGAAGCAACCTTCTTAGCGCCCTTAACCGTCCCTGGCTTCGTGTACAGTGCGTTCTTACCAGTAGCTTGAACGTTCCGTGAGTCAGCAGCCGTCTTTAAGGTCTTGCTAGAAGTAACCTTTGCCTTGCTAGCAGCGTTAGCAGTCGTGGATACCGTAGCAACGGCACCAAAACTCAAAGCAGCTAAACCAAGGTAAAGTGATTTCTTTAAACTTGATTGCATGTGTAGTGATCTCCTCTGAAATATAAAATTGTTTGTCAACGTTTCTTAGTATACCAAATAATCGTTTCTATTACGCTTATTTACGCAATTTTAATGTACCTTAAAGTTGCAACTGTTGTAAATATAAACACCCACTCTAAATCCTTCTCAACAACAAATTATGGAATTTTATTTTTGAGTTTTCTTCTTATTTCTCCAAATTCTATTTGAAACCGTGAAATTTCTTTCTTAACTTTACTCTCAATATCAACATCATACATATCCACGACCTGTTCAATGGGCTGACTCATTACTAATTGAGAACGAATAGCATATGCCATCATGTTTCTCTTACTGATTGGTTCAAAGATCAAATACATCTGAGTACCTTTTTTTCTATAGCGTACACCATGGCCTAATTTTTCATCTTCTTTGGTAATTTTCAAACGATCGGCCGTTAATTTAATTTGTCTAGGATCTGAACGCTTTTTAAGATATGCCTTCTCTTTTCCTTGTCTAACAATATCACGTTCTTTAATATTCCTGGCAATCATATAAACTGCCTTTTTTCCACGGTAATGAAACTTATAGATTGTTTTAGCTCTCAGATATACTGCACGCCCAGTAAATTCAAATCCTAGATAATCAAAGTTTTTAACCTTGCGACTTCCAAGATCATAAACATGCCCATTCTCTTTTGAATACTCCAATAACTTTGTTTTCCGAGGATTAATCGTCAGTTTTAATTGATCATTACTCCGGTGAATAATACTATCTTTCAGTTGCTTAACTCTAGCAATGTCACAAGTTTTTTGGGGAATAACGACAACGAAATCATCGGAATATCGTTTGTAAATACCACCATATCGCTGCACTAGCTTGTTAACCCACTCATCAAAACCAATCATATACACATTTGCTAGAATTGCGCTGATAGCAGTTCCTTGGGGTATCCCCTTCTCATTCACAGAACTCAATCTAAGCTTTCCCTTTTTTATAAGTTTTCCAAATTCTTTTAAGTTCGAGACATATGAAGTACCATGCGTATTTATACCTGGTGTTTGTACTAGTTGCCCTTTTGAAACGCTTCGATACTTTGTAATTGACTTAATAACAGCATACCAATCATCCGACATTTTGCACCGTTCATCACCATATAAAACCCGCTTGACTTGTTTCATCAAGATCCGATGATCTAAACAGTCAAAGAAAGCATGAAAGTCACCCTTAATAATCCATGAATTCCCCGTCTGCCATAAAAAATCAAAAACCGATTTAGCTCCATGTATATTATCAAAACCCCTTCGGTATGCTAAGGGAACCTCAGCTATTCCGTTTTCCTCTATACTTCTTTCATAGCAATATCCCAACATAACAGAATAGTACTTTAGTAAAAGTGATTCATGATGTGATGCTAGAGAAATATGTCTCGCTTTCGGAGTTAGTTGACCTTCGTGTTTATCATTGCGACCAAATTTATTAAACACCATATCAAACTTAATAAACGGAAGTTGCCGATACCGCTTAACAAAGTTGGGATTACAAAAAGACTTTTTCCCGTTTCCTAGAAGCTTTTTCTTTTCATTTTCACTAATTTTATGATCGAAGTGCCGATACTCTTTGGAGGTCGATTTCAAGCATTCCTTTACAGCTAAACGCTTCATTTCATTACCATTCATAAAACCCCTCCAAAATGCAGCAGACCCATGCATTAATCGGTGGGAAACCAACTTTAGCAATGAGTCTGCAAGAATTTCGAGTATACCTTTGCGCCATAAAGCATATACCCTTATTTGATTATAAAGCGACACGTCTAAACGGCGAGGCGCTTCACACCTTCCCGTCTAATCATAATAGTACTGAGAGGAGACTCACAATAATGCAAGCTACTCTAGTAGCTAACTTTCTAACGGTTGTCTTACGTTTGGTACCAGGAATCGGTTACACAAATGTGACTATATTACTTGCGTTAGTCGGTTATACATGGTATAAAAAACCAGTCGAATTTTCTAATTAGTGAAACAGCGCCATAAAATTCGGTATGTTAATTATACCATATAAGCTTACTATTTCTCTAAACATAGCTTGTTCAAGTCCAATAACAAACTATGTATTCAAAGTCTGTTATTGAACTTGAACAGGCCTTTTTTAATTATTTTTACTGAATCAAAATAACTAATCTCATAACGCATTTAACCCATTTACAAAACAAATACACGATTCCAACAGCCCCTATACATTTAGCCACTAGAATAGGAATCGTAACACATATAATTGTTTTGGGAGGAATTTTATGCAACGTTCATCTATTGTCAAATCATTGAGTATCGCCGGCGTAGTACTTTCGTTGGCTGGAATTGGTGGACCCAGTGCACTCGCTGCTACCACACAGCAGGCGCCTACCGCCATCACACGTTCCACCAGGAATGCCGACGACGATGCCGCGTTGAAGGCCTTAGTTGACCAATACGGTGACATCAATAAGACGCTCATTCCTTTGGTCGGTGCTTACAACGCCCGCGATTTAGGCGGTTATCAAACGGCTGACGGCAAATGGCAGATTCGGCCCAAACGGTTAATTCGCTCAAGCAACCTGAACGGCTTAACTAACGGGGACAAGAAGGTGCTGAGTCACGACTACCACGTGACGTCGATCGTAGACTTCAGAACGCCTGGTCAAATTGACTATGAACCCGACCAACCCGTTCCCGGTGCTACCTCGACAGAGCTGTCCATCTTAGGACCCCATGCGTTCGGTGACAGCAGTAAGCACCCCACACTGAGTGGTGATTTCTCCGGTGACGGTTCCTTCTACGTTCAACGGTTGGAGTTCGGTTACCCAGCCGTAAATGGCTACCGCGAATTTCTAAACAAGCTCCTCACTAACCCGCAGGCCACACTCTATCACTGTTCCTCGGGTAAGGACCGGACGGGAATTGCGACCGTCTTAGTCATGTCCATCCTGGGAATGAGTGAGAAGACCATTACCGACGACTACATGCAGTCTAACGAAGTCGGTGGCCACGTTGAAGCAGCTTGGATCAAGGAATACTTCAGCGAAATCAAGAGTAACTACGGGAGTATGACCAACTACATCACGACGCTGATCAACTTCACCCCTGCCCAACAAGCAAAGCTACGTTCCATGTACTTAATCTCAACCGACGGCAAGAAAACGGCCTACTCCGCCCCTAAGGCACCGGCCCAAGTCACGCAGCCGACCGTCGTCACCCCGGCAACACCAGCCCAACCTGCGCCTGCTAAGCCAGCTGCAACACCAGCAACTAAACCCGCTGTAGTTACTCATCAAAGTGGCGCGGCGGACAAACCCGTCAAAAAACATAAGGTAACGAAGGCTAAGAAGAAAGCTAAAATCAAGATTACCTCAACTAAGAACCTCCACACCAAATATACTTATCGTTTAAAGGGCAACAAAAAATGGTTTAAGGATTCCCACCTGCAAAAAGTATTTGGCCACACGCCAAAACACAAGAAAACTACGTGGAAACTAGTCAAAGAAGAACATATCAAGATCAATGGCAAGAAGCATACCTACTTCGAAGTAAAGGATCACGCTGGTCATAAAGCTTGGATTGACAAGAGTTACATTACCAAAGTTAAATAGTATGTTCTATAAGGGGACTCGGGATTGGTATTAACCAACCTTGAGTCTTCTTTTGTTTATATGCAAATTACGCTTCAAATCCTCAATGTAATCTCAAACTGGATTATTTTACGGAGCACTGAGTTACCCGTCAAAGCGCTGTATTACCGCATTTCAGTCCAACATCGTTTAAAACGGATTTACCAAACAAATGCCGTCAACAACAAATTAAAAATAAATACATTCAAACAGTAAACTTGCTTATATATTGGAAGAAACGATACATAACCGTATAATAAATTAATATTATTGTCCACTTTTACAAATGTGTGGTAGAAATAATGATTATCTTGATGTTATAGTTATTACACACAAAAACCTAATACAAAAAACAAGGAGATGAGATAATATGCGGTGGCATAATGGATTACTAGTTTTAGCAGCAACGGTGGGTGTCGGTTTGGCAGGCAGTACTTGGAGTGAAGTACAGACAGTACCAGCACAAGCAGCAATGTATACTTTCAACTTACAACCAGTTGACAAGGAGAACGACGAAAAAATTGTTGACACTAAGCATTTAGATATTTCGCTCAGTGATTTAGGCTTCAATGAAAACACAACTTACGGTGATATATTAGATAAATACAAAGCTCTCACGACAATCGATTATCGCGCCGCATTAAATTCCTTCTCCCTGCTGAATAATGATCAAATCTCAGCAACTAATAGACTTTGGGGACTTAAATATCAGACGGCTTTCACTGACGAATTTGGAGGGGTGACATCTGGGATTTCTAACCTCCTATACGCTGACTGGCGTAAAGGCAAAGATGAAGATGCCCAAAGATACACGATTGACTCCGAAGGGTTCAAAAATAATTTAGAGGAACCATTTAAGAAAAGTACTTCAACAATCAATGTTCCTTTTTCCAAAAGCACAGTACGTATGACCATCAAAGTGGTCAATACATCCGGTCACACATTATCACTTAATCCAATAACTGTGTACGGTATGCCTGGTGATACACTTGATTTAGAGGACTCAAACATCAAATCTTCATTAGATCTTGTGACCAAAGATAAATATGTCTTGAGCTCGGACTCAGTCACATTTGATGAAAATTCCGACTCAACAAAGACCATCACGGTCATTCCAAAAGATGACGTTAAAACAGTCGCAATCAAGTATGTAGACAAAGATGGAAAAGAGCTTGCCAAGTCCAAAGTGTTAAAAGGCCATGGTTCTTCAACTCAAACTATCAAGTCCCCGACTATCGAAGGCTTTAAAACTGAAAATGAATCCGTAACTGTTAATTTCGGCGAGTATGATACTGGAGATGAGAACGCCCCAATCGAAGTCATCTATACGTCAACCGATCAAGGTGAAACGCCTGGTGGTGGCGGCGGTGGCAACGGCGGTGGTAGTGAAACCCCTGGCGGTGGTGACGAAAACGAAGATGGTGGCGGTACCGATGTCGATACCGGTAACAACGGTAACGGTAATGGCTCAGGATCCGGCTCTGGTTCCGGCACAGCCGTAACGCCATTCAAAATCTATGGTAAGCAAAAGCTCTACCGGTACACCAACCCAACCTTCCAGAATCACCAACGGGTTCAAGGACACGCCAAGAAGACCCGGGCCCACGCCCCAGTCTTCACGGTAGTCAAGAAGACCACTTCTAAGAACGGCGCGGCACGTTACCAACTGAGTGATGGCTCTCACGTGACGGCTAACTCCAAGTACGTGGCCAACCTCTACTGGAAGGGTAACAACTACAAGACCCTCCACGTTACTAACCCTAAAGGCGTCAACGTTCACCGTAACACTGGCTTAACCAGCAAGGTTCGTCACATGAAGCAGGGCACGGCTATCAAGGTGGCGAAGGTGGTTAAGGTAGGTCAGACGACTCGTTACCAACTTCCTAACGGTAACTACATTACTGGTAGTAAGAAGTACGTCTCCCCTACTAAGCCCAAGACTGTTCAAAAAGTGAAGGCTAAGACGACGGTCCGAGTCTACAAAGATGTTAACCTGACGAAGGTTGCCAAGACCTACAAGAAGGGCGCAACTATCAAGGTTTCCGGTTGGGACCACTCCCACGGCGACAAGACTCACCGCTCCGGCGTCAAACGATACAAGGTAGCTGGTGGCTTCATCACTGCCAACAGCAAGTACGTTAAAGTAGTCAAATAGCTTCATTGAAAATCGTCAGGCGACTGGCGATTTTTTCTTTGGTCAACGATAAAAAGGCTCAGGTCATAGCGACCTGAGCCTTAATGTGACTTCTAATGAATCTTAGTAGTCAGTCGTTGAGTTGTTCGTGTTACCAGTTGATGGTAAGTTGTCAGCCAAGATATTCTTTTGGTCCAGAACTACCTTGATTGTGTCACCGAACTTAGCGTTTTGGTTAGCCTTGTCGGTTGCCGCTTGATTGTAAGTGTATGATACGTAGTATTTCTTACCCTTTTCAATCGTAACTGCCGTTGTATCCGTTTCGTTCTTGTAACCAGATAAGTTAGCAGAAGCAGTCAGTAACTTAGAGTTAATACTCTTAGCAAAGAACTTATCAGTAATGGCATGGCCATCGCTCTGAATAATGCTCTTGCTTGCGTCATCGGTTAAGCTCTTAGCTTGGTCAGTCGTAATGGCTGGCTTACCGTTAGCTAATGAATCCGCCTTAACTTCAACCCCGGCGCTAACACCGTCAGTTGATGCCAAGAAGAAGCTAATCTTAGAAGTAGCGGCCTTCACAACGTTAACTCGAACAGTTCCACCGTAAACGGCGCTAGCTGCTGCCGCTGCGATTTGGTCTGCCGTTGAAGTCAACTTAAAGCCGGCTGGTGCGTTCGTCATGTCGCCGATGAAGTCCTTCAGGTTTTGGCCCTTAACGTTCTTTTCAGTGTCTTGAACTTTAGCGTTTTGCTTCGTGTCGCGCGCTTCAGTAACGAACGTTGACTTACCAACTGAATTTCCGTTAGTCCCAATGTAGGTAACGGTCACACTGTTGTTATCAGTTGCAGTCGCAGCTGAAGTCGTCATTGAAAGGCCACCCAAGTCTTGGGTAGTTGCCGTTTCGTCGTAACCCTTACCAGCAAAGATCCAGCCGGCAACTTCTGGGTTAGCCGTTGAAGTTACGTAGTAGTACAGTGAGCCTTCCTTAGTCTTCGTTTCAGCCTTAGAAACTACAAAGCTGTCTGACTTGCTTGAACCGTACATGCTAACCTTGTGGGCCTTGTAAGTCGTGCCCTTAGGTGCAGTCCACAACGTGTTCTTCTTAACATCCTTGATGTGGTAACCAGTCGTCTTAGTAGGCAACTTAGCTTCCTTAACAGTAGCGACTTCACGCAGGCCAGCTGCTAAAGTCCCTTTAACCTTACCACCGTAGATGTAGCCACGGTACTTACCGTTCATAGACACGATCTTGTAGTAGACCGTTCCCCGGTTAGTAACCGCCATGTGGTAAGCACGGAAGTAATCTGAAGAATGGTTAGAGTTAGCTAACTTCTTAACCGTGCTCTTGGAAGCAACCAAGCGAGCACCACTAACGGTCCCTGGCTTGGAGTAGATGGCGTTAGTCCCCGTAACTTCAACGTTCTTGCTGTCCTTACCCAATGCTGATTTAGACACGATTTTAGCCTTAGCAGCGGCATCAGCTGACGTGGACGTTACGGAAACCGTTGCGACGGCACCCAAACTCATGGCAGCTAAACCGATGTAAAGCGACTTTGCTAATTGAGATCTCATTGTATTTTCTCCCCTAGAAAATGTATTAGTTGAACAGCGTTCAGTATACCAACTAGCTAGTCTGAAAGAACAGACTTCTGAGAAAATTCGACAATTAAGGCTTAATATCTAATGATTAACAATTTTATATTTGGAGCAACTAGACCAGACCTCATCGCCATTCAAACACTCTTTTCTGGTAGAAAAATTATTCAAGATAATGAGACCGAAACTCATAATACAATATTTTTAATACACGATTCGTCAACCTTTGAGTCAGATCTACTTAAACCATCTTCTACCTCACACAACTAGTAAAAAGGTTGCGCCAACGTCCTTTCCCAACCCACCTCTGATAATCCCCTACTCAGCTCTCACCACATAAAGAGACTACACTACAAATTGACCACCAATTGCCACCAACAATTTCGTACGTCGTTCATCACGCGTATCTGGTGGTCAGCTTATAGCAGACGATACTACTCATCTCGCCTGCTATTTTAGTATTACTAGCAACTCCCTAAAAAATTAGTTCCAGCGTTAGGTGTTCACTTCACAACACCAAAACGCTAGAACTAATTTTTATCTATTTGTACGGGTATGGGATCTTCTTAGATGCCTTTCAGCTCAGCATGTAGAAAGTTAACAATACTTTAGCATTCCTTAATTTATTAAGTTGAACAGTAGTAGTTTCCCTGAAAACACGTAATATCATAGAACCAATATTTTAAGAATCAACCGGTACGACCACGGATGACACGGGTCATGTCTACTAAAACATACGATACTATTCTTAATCCGAAATTAAAACTCCACAAAAAAAGAGTTGACCACAAGGTCAACCCTTTTAACTTAATTAAACATTAGTCGAAAACTGAAGAACCGTTACCATTGCTACCAGTATCAGTGGTTACACCAGTACCTTTAACTTCATTAGCAGTGTAGAATGCTTGTGCCTTACCATCCTTAGCGTAAGTACCCTTCACACCACGTTCCAAAGTGTAGACCGTGTGGTAAAGAACAACCTTACCATTTGCTTTAACAGCAGTAGCAGCATCAGTAGCAACTACAGTACCACTATCATCCTTAGCGTAGTCAACAGATACCATCTTAGTTGCACCATTCGTGCTTAAGAAGTTGTAGACATCTGAAGCAGCATAATCAGCACCAGTGGCACCAGCAAATGCAGCAGTAACCTTAGGGAATGCTGAGATTTGTAATGGCAGCTTAGTGTCATCAGCAGCAGTTGTCGTCAACTGTGTACCAGCAGCAACACCATTGTCAACGTAAGCCTGTAAGCCCATAACAACTTGGTCACCCTTAGTAACAGTTAAGTTAAGAGTGTCACCAGTCTTAGCGGCAACGATTGCAGCAGCATTACCAGCGACAGCTGGGTCATACGTGTAACCAGTACCAGTCAAGAGTGGGTTACCCCAAGCTGCAGTTGCTTGCTTTTGAACATCGTAACCAACAGATTGTCCCTTAGAATCAGCTGAAACAGCTGGATTTGAGATGGCGTTGTTAGCATCATTGTTCTTAGTTAAGCCCTTTAAAGTGGTTGACTTGATAACACTACCGTCAGCAGCTACAAAGTTGACCTTAACATCTTTAGCTTGGTTGAAAGCAACTGATGTGTCAGTAGTAACAGCCTTGCTGTAGATCCAGCCACTAACTGAAGGATGCTGTGCATCTTCAACGTAGTAGTATAATGAACCTTCACGAGTCTTAGTAGCAGCCTTAGTAACCTTCAAAGTGTCGCCAGCAAATGGTTCAGTGCTTACAACGTTCTTGGAAGCCTTGTATTGAGTGTACTTAGGTGCAGTCCACGTAACATTAGTCTTACCAGGAGTAGTAAAGGTAACAGTCTTACCAACAGTAGGATCAGTAGCAGTCTTGTCAGTAGTAGTTTCAGCTGACTTGATACCACCAGCAAAAGTACCAGCAGTCTTACCGCCGTAGATGTAACCACGGTACTTACCGTTCATAGTAACTACACGGTAGTAAACTGAACCGCGGTTAGTGGTCTTTTGACCGTAAACACGGAAGTAGTCAGCTGACTTCTTTGAAGAAGCTAACTTAGCCATGGTAGCCTTAGAAGCAACAACCTTGGCACCCTTAACAGTACCTGGCTTAGTGTATAAAGCGTTAGTACCAGTTGATTCAACGTTACGCTTAGTAGCGTCCGTCTTTTCTAAACTAGTATAGGCACCTGCAGTAGCATATGACTTAGCTGAAGCAGTAGTTGAAACTGCAGCAACGCCGGAAAAGCTTAATGCAGCGAGACCCAAGTAAAGTGATTTCTTTAAACTTGATTGCATAATCTTTCTTCCTCCAAACATAAAATATGTAATTTATCAAGCAAGAATAGTATAACCGAAATTAGCGCTTTTGTTAAGAATTATATTCTTTAAAAGTACTAACTCGTTTGCTATCCCCTAACTACGACTATGATTATAGCTTGATAGTTGCGGGGAAACAAGGATTATGCTCTTTTTGTCGTTGGAATGAAATAATAAGCTGGCTTCTGTAACAGTATTGACATCTTTTTAAAAGCGGTATCAATTAATGAAAACCTCCTGAAACCTATTATTTAAGCGATACTTAAACCTTTAAAACCGTTTAAAGCTTAATGCACCTTTAAGGAAGGTCACTTTACTTGCATTTCTTTTCGGCTGGGTCCATACTGCTGTTATCAAAAGAAAGGGGGTGATGCTTTTTGGCAACAGGAAATTGT
This sequence comes from Levilactobacillus yonginensis, assembly GCF_003946265.1. Taxonomy (GTDB): domain Bacteria; phylum Bacillota; class Bacilli; order Lactobacillales; family Lactobacillaceae; genus Levilactobacillus; species Levilactobacillus yonginensis. Next base: position 4,862 of record NZ_RHNO01000013.1, on the reverse strand, counting down.
TACCTTAAAGTGATCGCTTCCGCGGAGAACGGAAACGATTAACTTCTTTAAGGTAAAGGGTCGGCGAAGTCATATTCGTCGGCCCTTTTTGTTTTGCCTTAGATTAGATTGCTGATGGGCGACCCAATAGAGAACGACTAGGCAGTTAGATTCCATTATTAATGGACAGTGATGTAATTACTTCCCATTAATGGACCGCTGTCCTCACCATCACTCATCAGGCGCTACTGTTCTTATATGTAGAACCCCCCCCGCTGACATGAGAACGTTCTAATTCTCTCACTCCTGCATCCTTGTTGCCGCTTTGCTTATAATCAGACGAACAAGTCCGTTGATTACACTATTCTCCACTAGCCAGCCGTTTTGTCTACAGAATAAATCACTTATCGTATTCATAAATTTTTTCGAGAAAACTCGTTGTCCTTCCCCCGGTCTAACACTATACTCAAGCTATAGGGTTTCATATAATTCTACATATGAAGGGAATTGAGTATTTCATGACATTCAAAAAATTGAGTTTATCAGCTTTGCTCTTCTCAGCTACGTTACTAACCGCTGGTGTCGCCGTTCAAACAAATGCAACCGCTTCATCTACTGACACACCAACGACTGCGGCTAATACCAGCACTAGCGATGCCACTCATGGCATCGTTGACGGTGCCCATACCGTTTGGGCTAATTTGCCTGCTGGCTCTGTGGCCCTTCTAGCTTCTCCCGCAGATGGCATCCCCACGTACGACGACCACGGTGTGCAGAATGGCACAATTCCTGGTAATACCGGACAGATCGTCACGCGTATTGCTATCAATCTTGAACCTGGCAACACTCGCAATCTATTCTTGCAACTCCAAAATGACACAAGCAAATGGATTAAGCTCGATTGGCTCGTCATTTCTTTAGAAATTGGTGACAGTAGTGGCGATTCATTGGACTCCACTGGCAGTGGTACACCCACCAACTTTACCGTGAACTTCGTTGATCAGAACGGTAAAGCTGTTCAAGACCCATTAGTTATCCCCATCAGTTCATATGCGACCGATGCCAACAACAATATCACCAATCATGTTAACGACTCCATCAAAACTGCCATGACCAGCATTCGTGACGATCTGCCACAAATGACCTACAACATCGACGGCTACACACCACGCGCCACTGATCCGGTCACCACCGACGGCGACTACACGACCACCTTCCACTACGTTTCAAAGGAAACACCGGTCGACCCTGGTACCCCTGGTGGCAACACCAGTAACAATACCGACAACAACACCGACAGTAATTCCAGCTCTTCCAGCAGTGCCTCCTCATCCGCTGACCAATCTAACAATCAACCCGCTCCGGTCAAAAAGACAGCCGTCTACGCTACCAAGGCAATCGGACTCTACAAGACGCCGACCTTCACCAAGGCTAACCGCCAACACCTCTATAGTAAGCAGTCCCGGACTAACCGGCCCCAATTTACCGTCACGGGGTACGCTCGCTCTAAGAATGGCATCCTGCGCTACCGGGTTCGCGACGTCCACAACGCTAAGCTGACTGGCTACATCACGGCCAACAGCGCCTACGTCACGAACACTTACTACCAGAGTAACCCCAAGACCATCAAGGTTCTGAGCCGTCACGGTATCAACGCCTACGGTCAGGTTAACCTGAAGGGTAAAGCTCTGAAACACTATGCCCGCGGCACCAGTCTGAAGATCAAGGCCGTTAAGTCTTACCACCTGACGAACCGCTTTGTCTTACCCAACGGCCATTACATTTCCGCTAATAAGACGTTGGTCATTAAGAAATAATCGCTTTAATCAGAATTGTTCACGCCAGCTGGTAACTGAATTTAGTTGCTGACTGGCGTGACTCTTAGGAGATGAACTGTGTTATGACAATCAAGAAAATTGGACTTTCAACTTTACTCTTCTCCGCAGTCTTACTAACTGCCGGCGCCACAACGCAAGTCCAGGCGCACGCCGCTACTGGGGAGTCAACTGCCCCCACGACTAAAACCACCGCCGACAGTAGTGACACGGCAACCCATGGGGTCATGTCTGGTACGACTTACGCTGTGTGGACCACAATGCCTGATCGTGCAGGCTATAATAACGTCATAACGCTTACCGCTGACGAAAACACGACCTACCCTATCTTTGACCCTCAGGGAGTTAGCCTAGAAGAAGTCCTGAACGGACAAACCTCGTACTCGGTTGATCAACTTCAACTCAGCCTTCAGCCACGCAACCCGAATGACAGTAAAGACTACAACACTGCTGGCTTATTTGCTCGTACCAGCACCTCTGAATGGGTCAAAGTTGCTGGTCCTGGTGTCACAGATATCGGCCTAGATGCTGGGAACAGCACCCTGACCAACAACGATGGCGGTCTCAACCCCACCAACTTGGTCATCAACTTTACCGACGAGAATGATAAGGCCGTTCAGGCACCACTGGTTCTACCAATCAGTACGCCTCAGCCTGGTGACCAGCCAAGTGTCCTGGGTAGCGATATGACCGACATGGTGCACACCCTGCAGACCGACCTCACCCAGACCCACTATGACATTCCTGGTTACACGCTCCGCGACAATGACCCCGTCACTTCCGATGGCTTCACGACCACCATTCACTACATTAAGAACGCTGATCCGGTGAAACCCGGCGGTGGCGGTAACAGTAGTAGTAACAGTAGTAACACCAACACCAGTAGTTCGTCCAGCAGTGCGAGTGAATCATCCCCGGCAGACAAACCGGCCACTAAGCCCGTAGCCGTCAAAGGTGAAGCTGTTTACGCCACCAAAGCCATTGGCCTCTATCAGACGCCAAACTTTACTAAGGCCACCCGCAAGCATTTCTACGCCAAGGAAAGTCGGACAAAGCGGCCGCAATTTGTCGTCACCGGTTACGCCCAGAGTAAGAACGGTACCCTGCGTTATAAGGTCCGTGACGTCAACCACACCAAGACAACCGACAAACTCCGCGGCTACATCACGGCCAACAACGCTTACGTCGAAAGTACCTACTATCAATCAACGCCCAAGCGCATCAAAGTGTTAAGTCGCCACGGACTGAACGCTTACAAAACCGCTAGCCTAACTGGCAAGTCGCAACGTCACTACACCCGCGGCACCGTCCTGAAGGTCAAGGCTTCCAAGGCCTACCACCTGACGAACCGCTTCGTTTTGCCCAACGGTCACTTCGTTTCAGCCAATAAAGTATTGGTGGCTAAAAAGTAGTCAGTCATTAACTAATATTTCAAATTCTTTAAAGTGGTGCATTTTGACCACCCTTGACCGGTCTTAGCGTTAAACTAATTAGTAGAGGGGGAATTACCATGAAATCATTAATCGTCTTAGGAACCGTGACGGCGGCTTTAGCTTTCCCACTACTGGTTAGCCAACCAACCACCGCGCACGCTTCTCAATATTCAGCGGCCCGGGCCAATTCCGTTCGCCTCGTTTGGCGGCGGAGTATGAAGGCGCACCAATTCCACACGATGCGTGGGGCCCGTTACTCAAAGCACCTGGGCACGCGCTATGCGTACAACCGGGATAACATTACCTGGGTGACCGATGCGCATGAAAAGCTGTACAACAAGCGCAAGCATACGTCAGCCATTTACTACCACGTTCATACGCTCTATAGCCCACATGGTGGCTGGATCTGGCGCGGTTATTTGACACCGGGTGGCGTTGAACCTAAGGTCAGTCCAGCTGAAGCAGCCCAGGAGAAACAGGAACAGGTTTTGGTCAACGATTTACATAGTCTCTTCCCGGGAACCACTATGGATCAACAGTTAACTAATGATGCCGATCAGATTACCTACCCAACGGACGGTGTCGACGCCCAATACGTCACCGCTGGCCCTGGTCAGAAACTAATCAAGTTCTCCTGTCCAGGGACGCCAAGCAACTACCTGAAGACCTACAACAAACTGTTGAAGAAACAGGGGTACCCGGTAGCTACGCGGGCCCAGTTCAAGGGTTGGCATATTGGAATCAGTGTTCAAACCGATCCTGATTACTACGAAGGTGGTTCTAGCCTTGGCGATGTCGCCATCTTCTTGGAACCAGCTAAGTAGGAACTTTGGCTTAATATGATTTAAAAATAGAATCACCCACACGTTAGTGAACCTTGTTGCCAACGTGTGGGTGATTTTTTGATTACTATCTAAAGTTTGAAAACAGTTATCAAGCCAAGAATAATAAGGTGTTACAGACTTAAATTTAGTCTCATCCAGCCACCTGCGGCCGTCAGAGATTCCGCCTACTGTGGGGAACGCCTACGGCCTGAAAAGCGGTCCTTCGGCTCGGTTTGAAGCCTGGAAAAACCACCAGTCTCCAAACACGTCCCACGCTGTAAGCCGGAAACCGGCTAACACCGTCGACACAGCTGGCTCCACCTCTGACCGCCTCCGGTTACACGGGTTCTTGAAACTAAGCTAGTTTAAACACCTGAATGACAGCACTTACTCAATAATATTGGTATTCCCTAGGTAGCCGAGAATAAGCCAAATTTGACGAACGGTAAGACAGCAACTCCCTACTATGTCTGACTAAATCCCAATACCCAATCCTGGTTGTATCAGACACAGTGGGTGTCTCAGTTCTTTCAACCTTTAATTACCAAGAAGATTGATATCCGAGCGAAAATTTGAATTTGCCGGTCGTTTTGGCGGTGAAGATTTAAAAAAACGGCGATTATTGCAAACTTGGTGGCATTTATGACCTGATCAAGTGAATTTTTCTAAGAATCAAGAATAGTGCACCAATTTAAACTTGATTACTGATATGACGGGAGTGTCAAATTTTTTGTGTAAATGGAAGTCCTCTCCCATTAGCTAGCTTCTAATACATGGATTCTAACGTATCT
>NZ_RHNO01000012.1 GCF_003946265.1 Levilactobacillus yonginensis | reverse complement strand
ATACAGAAAAGAGGTCCAATTCGAAAGTGAATTGAACCTCTGAAAATCCCTTCATCAACACCGGTTGACAAAGAGCCTGATAAATTCAATTAGTTTAAAGACTGAGCAGCCGTGATAATGGCAACCTTGTAAACGTCCTCTTCGTTGCAACCACGAGACAAGTCAGAAACCGGCTTGTTCAAGCCTTGCAGGATTGGTCCAATCGCTTCAAATCCACCGAAGCGTTGTGCAATCTTGTAGCCAATGTTCCCGGATTGTAATTCTGGGAAGACAAAGACGTTGGCGTGACCAGCAACTTTAGAATCAGGGGCCTTTTGGGCGGCAACACTTGGGACAAAGGAAGCGTCAAATTGTAATTCCCCATCAACGGCCAAATCTGGTGCCGTTTCATGAGCAATCTTGGTAGCTTCCTGAACCTTGGTGACCATTTCACCCTTGGCAGAACCCTTGGTAGAGAAGCTCAGCAGAGCAACTTTAGGGTCGATATCAAAGACTTTAGCCGTATGCGCACTCTCAACGGCAACTTCAGCCATCCCAGCAGCATCTAATTCAATGTTGATGGCACAGTCAGCAAAGACGTAACGTTCATCACCCTTTTGCATGATGAAGGCTCCGCTGATTCGCTTAACGCCTTCCTTAGTCTTGATAATTTGTAAGGCAGGACGAACCGTATCACCAGTTGGATGAATGGCACCGGAGACCATCCCATCAGCTTGATCCATGTAAACCATCATGGTCCCAATGTAGTTGGGGTCTTCCAGCATCTTTTCAGCCTGTTCAACAGTATTCTTGCCGTGACGCCGTTCAACTAAAGCATCTAGCATTGCTTGGTGCTTGTCAGCTGGCATCGTAGCAGGGTCCAAAATTTCTAATGGACTTAGGTCGATGGCGTTATCGGTGGCCGTCTTTTCGATTTCACTTTGCTTGCCTAAGACGATGGCCTTGATCAGCCCGTCAGCGGCTAAACGGCTAGCGGCGCCTAATACTCGTACATCTTCCCCTTCAGGAAATACAATGGTTTTGTTTTGTCCGTTGATCTTTTGTTTAAGACTATCAAAAAGTTCCATAAATGGTGACCTCCATAAAATATCCCACGAATCAATTCTCTTATGCTATGCCTGGTTGGATGCCGTGTCTGGCCCCTCGTCGATATCGACATGCTCTGGGAGCTGCCAATCGATGGGGCTTTCACCTAATGATGTCAATGCGATGTTGGTTTTAGAAAAGGGCTTGGAACCAAAGAATCCCCGGTTAGCGGATAACGGACTCGGGTGCGCCGACTGAAGAACAATATTAGTCTGCGTATCGATCAATTTGATCTTCGAACGCGCTGCATTACCCCACAAGATAAAGACAACGGGTTCCGGCCGTGCCGATAACTTGGCAATTGCCGCGTCGGTCAGTCGTTCCCAGCCATGCCCCTTGTGTGAAAAGGCCTTGCCGTAACGAACCGTTAACACAGAGTTGAGAAGCAACACACCTTGCTTGGCCCACTTTTCAAGGTAGCCATGCGTGACAGGTTGGATTCCCAAATCACTCTCTAATTCCTTGTAAATATTCACTAACGACGGTGGAATTTTTGTGCCGGGCAACACAGAAAAACTACACCCGTGAGCCTGTCCCGGATTATGGTACGGGTCCTGTCCCAGAATGACGACCTTTACCTGGCTAAATGGCGTCCACTCGAACGCGGTAAAGATGTGATACATGTCTGGATAAATTTGATAATGCTGATACTCCTCGACTAAGAACTCACGTAATTGTTGATAGTAAGCTTGTTCAAACTCGGGTTCGAGTACCGGCCACCAATCATTATGAATAAACGGTTTCATTCCCAACACCTCGCCCTTTATTCTATCATAAAGCGACCGCAAATGATATTATCCACCGACATCAGGTCAAACATGATAGAATGTAGGTGACGTGAATCTGAATAAGTTGTAAAGGAGGTCCCCATGCGTAAACTTTATCTAAATGAAGCTGCCCTTTCCGCCAAGGCGACAACTGTGATCCACGACGAACAGAACCAATCTTGTTATTTATTGGTCGGAAAATGGGGGCTCCGAGCTGACGTTCTTTCCGTTTATACCATCGCGGGGGAATTGGAAGCCGAAGTTAAACAAGAATCATTAGGTCTCTTGCCAAAATTTCGATTAGTCTATCACCGCCAGGTTGTGGGCCGTGTTAGTAAAACCTTCGGCGTGATTCGTGAAGTTCTCTTCGTTCGCGGATTGAACTGGGTCATCATGGGAAGTTTAACCAGTGGGCGGTTTCGTATCTATCACGGCCGTGACCAGATAGCCACGATTGCAGTTATCGATCACTCCGGGGGCGGTACCGTTGAATTGACCGTTGATCAACCAGATCATGAGGCACTAATTGTTTGCCTGGCTGCTATCCTGAACCGGTGGGCTCGGCATCAGCAAAAATTACCCGAGTTGCTGCATAACCACGCCTGGGTCCCGCATCCAGCACAGTCTGGGAGTGTGGCTCCGACCATTGACCATCAAAAAGATTCGGATTGAAGTTCCTAACCTTTAATTTATTAGCCGTTGAATCGGCCCTACAAGTATTGAAAAAGCTACGACGCAATTGTCTTTGCGTCGTAGCTTTTTGTGAACATCTTTAATCTGGTTGATTCCCAACTTATGGCGTCACCATAACTAACTTTTTATTCGCAGTCACGTACTTGCCATTTGTCAGCTGGAAACGGGTCGTCTTGTTATAAGCGACAATCTTCTTGACCTTTAAAATTTGACCCTTGCGATAGTGGCCGTTCTTGGTCTTTAACGATTTTTGCTGATAGCGGTTAACACCTTTTACATTAATTACACGAACCTTCTTTTGTTTCGTCTGATAGTAGACGGAGCTGACAAAAGCCTTTTTAGCTGTAATATAACCAGTTTTCCCCGCTGTCTTCGACCGATGATTGACGTCTTTAACCTTGTAACGTAAGTTGCCGTTCTTAGATGTGGCCATCCCCTTCACCACAAACATGGGCCGGTTAACCCGTTTCTGCTTACTGTACCAATGCTTAAGCGTCTTTTTAGAGAAGTTTTTACTGCTGTATAACCCAATTTTCTTCGTAGCGTACACAACGCTTGAGATTGGTGCCACTGACGCCCCATCCCCACCAGTGGAGAGGTTAGGCACGTAGTGGAAGGTTACCGTTTGGGTTTGGGTGGTGTAAGCACCAGTTGTTTGCCCCGTTACCTTAGCCAATTTATAACCATTAAAAGCTAACTGTTTGGCTGAATAGCTGGCTCCAAGCTCACCAGATAATACCTGATTGTCAGCGAGTTTACGTTGATTCTGGTCTAAATACTGCACGGTAACTGGTTGGGCCTGCTCTGTTGGTGGAACGATTGGTGGCGTCGTCGGTTCAATCACCCGATTGACTGGCTCCCAGACATACGTCTCTAAACTAGTCGGCCGGTCAGCAGTCGTATACTGAGCAACGATTGCTTTACCCGTGTCAAAATGGTCGCCTAGCGGGTTCTGGGCAGTCCCTGAACCAACTGCCTGCCACTTACCGGTGTAGTCGTCAGAATCGGTTGGAGCATCATCCAAGCCCGTGTTGGCCTTGTCAATAAAGGCTGTCTGTGGACCAAAGGTAATCTGCCGGATAGTCGACGTACCATAGAACATGTAGTAACCAGAGAAGTTAGCTGCTGGCGCAAACTTTGGCAGACTAACCTTTTCCACTCCAGAGTTGGTCAACATATAACTAGAACTTTTGAAATTCGCAAAAGTCCCATTTGCAAAGTTTAATTCCTTGATGCTCTTGGTCCCCCAGAACGCAGATGTTGCGTTTACCAAAGAACTTGTATCAAAGTTTTGGACATCCAAGGCTGTGACCTGACCCTGCCCTTGAAACATGAAGCTCATGTCCGTGACCTTACTGGTATCAAAGTGAGAAACGTCAATCGTTGTCGTCACTGATTTCCAAGTCGTATCATAGAACATCCGACTCATGGTGGTCGTATCAGACGTGTTCAGTTTATCCAGGTTAACGTAATCCGTGACATTTCGCAGCTGACTAAATAACCCGGTTGCATTTTTAGGCGCCTTGACGGGGCCATCAAAAACCACTTTCGTGACCTGATCAGCCACCGCCTGCGCTTCGTCAGTTGTCGGAGCAGAATTACCCTCAGCCGCGGCAATTACTCTCGCAAACTGACCAACTGAAACATTCGTTAAATTTGCTTCCGGTAAAGTTCCTGCTCCCAGGTGGAGCTCACCACTCGGCGTTAGATACCAAGCAACATCTCCGTAGGTCCCTGTGAGATTATCTGCCTTAACTGCAGCCGCCTGCGCAGTCACTGCAGTCGGTTGATGGCCCATAACTAAACCACTTATTGGTTGTACTACCCCCAACGTTATGCTGAGTAGAAGTAAAGTTGCTTTTCGGTTCATGATAATCCCTCCTTCGTAAGTCGCTCCTATTTAATTTTTTGGAGCAATTTATGTGCTCGCAATTTAGTCATTGTATTCACTAGTTATATATTAACATGTATTCGCTTCGTTGAAAGCTAATTAGACTTGTAACCTTTATCACATGATAAGGATTAGGCTATCGACTGCCACCACAGGCTTTCAACTTTAACTTCCCCTGAAACAAACTAAGCCTATTTACGAGCTTTATCCGTAATTTTTTCTTTCATAACGGACAACTTCATGTAAATGGACAGTTGAGCTAGTCAATTGCCGTGGGTAATGCGGCCATACAAAAAGGGATTGAACAGTCTATCGTTCAATCCCTTTTCTGATTAATAACGCTTCATGACCCGCGCAATTTGTCGGTCCTGTTCACGTCGTTTAATTGTTTCTCGTTTATCGTATTCACGCTTACCGGTTGCCACACCAATCAGGACCTTCGCAAATCCGTGTTTCAGGTACATCTTCAACGGAACCAGGGTCACCCCTTTGTCCATCGTTGCTTGTCCCAATCGCCGAATCTCCTTCTTATGAAGAAGTAACTTCCGGTTACGTAACGGATCGTGATTGAACCGATTGCCTTGAACATACTCACTAATGTGAACGTTCATCAACCAGGCCTCGTTGTTGCGAACTTGGGCAAACCCATCTTGTAAGTTGACCCGCCGTTCACGTAGCGATTTGATTTCAGTCCCAGTCAGAACCAAACCAGCCTCGACCGTTTCAGAAACCGAATAATCGTGACGAGCCTTGCGATTCTGAGCTAAGACGTTATCAGGCGTCTTCTTGGACTTTTTCTTTACCAAGTTCTGTCACCTCGCTTAGTGTTGACCACCTTGTGAGTTATTACTGCGGTTCTGACCACCACTGTGATTGTTGTTCCGGTGTTGGCCACCATTGCCGCCACGTTGGTTCGATGGTCGTTGATTACCATTACGATGGTTACCATTACTATTGCTGCCAGAATGGTTGCCACCGCTGTGGTTGTTACCATTACTGTGATTATTCCGACCGTGGAAACCACCGCCACGAGAGCGATGTTCACGGTGTGGCAGTAAATCACTTGTTGGCGCTTTTTCTGGGTCGAGCAGTTCAAAGTCAATTTCACTTTGTTCCTTGTCGACGTGGATAACTTTCACCCGAATTGGTTGACCAATCCGATACGTCCGCCGAGTATTCCGACCAACTAAGGCCAGGTACTTTTCGACGTATTCGTAGTAGTCATCCTGCATCCGGCTGATATGAATCAGACCTTCGATGGTATTTGGTAATTCGACAAACATCCCGAATTTCATGACCGAACTAACAACGGCGTCAAATTCTTCACCGACGTGGTCAGCCATGTACTCAGCCATCTTCATGTCATTCGTATCCCGTTCAGCATCGATTGAGCGACGTTCCATTTCGGACGTGTGCACCCCAATCTCTTCCAGAATCGGTGCGAATTTTTCTTTAGAAGCCGTACCAGTACCGTGGTCTTCGTAGTAATGAATCATGCGGTGCACCATGGTATCAGGGTAACGACGAATTGGTGACGTAAAGTGGGTGTAGAATTCTGCGCCCAACCCAAAGTGCCCCAGGGATTGGTCAGCGTACCGAGCTTGCTTTAAGCTCCGTAACATCATGACAGACACCATGGCTTCTTCAGGCTTGCCAGCAACTTGCTTCAGAACACCTTGCAACATCTTTGGCCGCAAGTGGTTAGGATCACCCTTAACGTTGATACCAAAGGCGGTTAAGAATTCAAAGAAGCTCCGAACACGATCGCCATCTGGCGTTTCGTGGACCCGGTAAAGGAACGGAACCTTGGCACGGAAATAATGTTCCGCAACCGTTTCGTTGGCTGCTAACATGAAGGATTCAATCATCCGTTCTGAAATACCACGCGTCCGCAACTTAACGTCAATGGCGTGCCCCTTGTCATCCACAATAATTTCAGCTTCGCGGTCATCAAAGTCAATGGCCCCACGTTGCTTCCGTTGCTTTAACAAGATCCGGTGCAGTTCGCCCATTTCTTCAAACATTGGAACTAATTCCTTGTAACGATCCATCGTAACGGGATCGTGGGCTTCCAAGATTTGGTTAACGGCGGTATAGGTCATCCGTGCCTTTGAACGCATAACGGATGGGTGAATTCGGTGCTTAACCACGTGACCTTCGGGGTTGATTTCCATGTCACAGCTCATGCATAACCGTAATTCGCCCTCATTCAGAGAACAAATTCCGTTAGACAGACGCCGTGGCAACATTGGGATAACCCGGTCAGTCAGGTAGGTACTAGTCCCCCGCTTGTAAGCTTCCTTATCTAAAATGGAGTCTTCCTTAACGTAATGAGAGACGTCCGCAATGTGAACCCCTAAATGATAGTTTCCGTTTGGTAACTTCCAAACAGTTACGGCATCATCCAAGTCTTTTGAAGATTCTCCATCAATCGTCACCAGATCCTGGTTCGTGATATCTTCACGACCAGTCATTTCTTCTGGCAGAACGTGATCAGGAATCTCATCAGCGGCTTGCATGACTTCTTCTGGGAATTCAGAAGGAATATTGTGTTGGTACACGATTTGTAAAATATCGATACCTGGATCATCAACACTCCCGATGACCTGCTTGGCAATCCCGACCATAGCGTCAGGATGATCAGCGTTAGGGTACTCGGTAATTTCAGCCGTGACCACCTCACCCGGCGTTGGGTTCAAACCAACGTTGGTGACATAAAACTTGTATTTCATGATCTTCTTATCGGTTAACCGAACTTGACCAACGTAGCCAGCGTCGTCATCGGTCTTGAAGAATTCACCAACAACTTGTTCGTAGTGGTGTTCCACAATTTCCGTAACTTTACCTTCGGGGCCTTTACCGCTCCGTGGATCGCCAGCCCGGACAATTTCAATCTTGACCGTATCGCCGTTTAATGCACGAAACGTATTGTTAGGCGCAATGTAAGCGTCCGGTTCAATCTTGTTTTCATCATAGGCAACAAAGCCGAAGCCCTTGTCGTTCCCATGGAAAATCCCGGTCAGTGTTCGTTGACTTGGGTCCAACTGAAAATGGCCATGGTCTGTCACTTGGACAAGACCATCGCGTTCTAATTGCGCTAACTCTTGCACGATCAGTTTAAAAGCAGCTGAGCCGTGATAATGTAGCGCGTCCGAAATGTCTTCTACTGTGTAGCTCTGATCCGCATGTGAACGGAAGAAAGCTGTTAAATCAGTTTTCAATGTATTATCTTGCACTATCGATTCCTCGTTATTTTAAAAGATTGTGTGTAAAAAAGCCAAAATATCTGTTTCCAATTCATGGTGCGCGGAGTTGACCGTTAAGACGTGGCCAGCACCGGCATATTCATGATAATCAATTTGATTCGATGGGTAAGCATCCGCGAGCCACTTGCCAGAACGGGGGTCGATCATCTGATCTTCCTCCCCCTGTGCAATAAACACAGGCTGCTTGATCCAGTCTAAGTGGGTCGCGGTCGTGTCGGCAAATGCCTGAATTGCTGTTAGTTGTGCCTGCAAATGTGCTTGCAACCACGCAACGCGCATTGCTTGGTCCTCACCGGTAATGTTCTCTTGCCGATAAGTTGCCTTAGCCATTTCAATAAATGACCCAGGCACGTTCGTTTGTCCGCGAAAAATCACGGGCGAAGCAATTGTTCCACCACCGGCCAGTGCGCTATCCGCCTGTAGAGCACGCGTCGCAAATAAGCCGCCCAGTGATAACCCGAAGATAGCAATTTGCTGATAGCCTCGCTGTCGCAAGAAAGCAATCGCATCTTGCGTATCTTGCCACCACGCTTTAGGCGAACCTTGTCGTAAAATGTCCGCAGGGTCTCCAGTTGCGTGGCCCGTAAAAATGGGAGCAAGTACCGTATAATTCTCAGACTCCAACCGACGTGCAAGGATGCGCATATCGTTAGAGCTACCGGAATAGGCGTGGAGCAGAATAACTGCTTTGGGCCCCTGCTCAAAGAAGAGCGGGGTTGGTTTTCGAATCATGTAAAACCACCACTTTCCGCTGAAGTTATTGGTAAAAAAGCCTCCTGTAACGAATAAACAGGAGGCCTCATTTCTACTCTAGTGTGATGATAAATAAACTAAAGCCAGTGCCAGCCCGAAGAAAAGTGCTCCCAAGACAACGGTCACCTTTTGCATGAAAGCTTCGAAACCACGAGGCTTAGACTTTGCAAACAGGTCATCCGCACCACCAGATAAAGCGGACAATGCGTCATTGGTCTTAGCGGGCTGCATCATTACTGCAATGATAATCAAAACAGAAACGATTAAGATACAGGTCATTAAAAAGTTATACACGAATTTGCCTCCTACCTATCGAATAGGTCTAATAGGTCTAACTATACTTATCTAATCTATCATAGTCAGCCACTTTTTACCAGCCCCAGGCTCGCTTAATCAGCCAAATGGGGGTGAGAATCGTTTAAGTGGGCTAGTTGTTGTCGCACGAAAGCACGATTGGCGCGATACGTGAATACGACCAACGTATCACCCGCTCGAAGAATGGTATCGCCCTTAGGAATAACCGCCCGTTCGCCACGTTTAACGCTGACCAACAGTGCCCCTTTTGGCCACGGAATATCTCGGACCTGACGACCCACCAGTTCTGAACCTTCGCCAACTGCTACCTCGACCCGATCAGTTGGACCGTTGGCTTTAGCCGTAGCTGGGGTCACCATCTTTTCCAGCATAGCTTCATAGATTGGCTCGCCGCCCAACACATCCACCGTGATATAAGCCACGATAGCCACAACAGCCAGTGGCATCAAGTGCTGAAGTGAACCGACCATCTCAGTAATCAGTAAGATGGCCGTAAATGGCGCCTTAGAAATCCCAGCAAAATAACCCGCCATGGCATAAATCACAAAGTTAGCAATAAACACAGCCGGCAACCAGCCCAAAGCTACAAAACTGCGAGCGCCGATAGCTCCCAATAAGGCACCTAAAGTCAGAATCGGCAGGAAAATCCCACCTGGCAATCCAGAACCATAGCTAATAGTTGAGAAAACGAACCGTAAAATAAAGTAACCAATTAGCGGAATCAATAAGGGGGTTTGCTGCGCAAATTGAACAATCATTTGGTTACCGCCACCCAAGGTAATCGGCCATAATAACCCAATGGGAATGACCAGGAGAAACGGAATAATACTGTTCAACTGCTCTGGCAACCAAGTCAATTTGGCATACCAACTGGCACCCCGCAACGTGACCCACTGATACAGGTAGCCCAATAGTCCCAGGCCCACACCTACGATTAGTAGGAGCCAGTAGTACTTTAAAGGCAAGGCTTGTTCATACTGAATATGTAAGACCGGTGTCAGGCCAAAGACCACGTTTGAGACGAAATTGGCGACGACGGCACTAGTTAACGCCGTCAACCAGACCAATGTTGAGAAGTTGTGATACACCTCTTCAAGAATAAATAAGGTCGAGGCAATCGGTGCGTTAAATGCTGCTGACAGGCCAGCTGCGGCCCCACCAGCAATCAACAGACGACGTTTACTCCCCGTTAAATGAATGCTTTCCGCAAATCCTTGGGCAACCGTCCCGCCTAACTGAATCGACGGTCCTTCACGCCCTAGGAACAACCCCGCACCAATTCCAAGAATACCACCAATGAACTTCTTCCAAAGAACGGGCCACCACTTGTAGTCCATTTCACCGGCCAGCTGACCTTCGATCTGAGGAATCCCAGACCCTTTGATCATTGGCGTCTGTTTCCCCCAGTGACCAATTAAAGCGGCCGCTAGAATCAATAAAACAGCCCAAGGAATCACCCAGAGTGGATGTTGGCCTAACCACCCATAGATTCCTTGAACCGTCGTAAGGAGGTGTTCAATCGCTAATCGGAAAGTACTAACGACGACTCCTGCCAGAAGGCCCACAATACTCCCGAAAAAGATTGCGTTGACTCGGGTCAAGTCATGTTTGATTGGGTACTTTCTGGTCATTCGCGATTCCTCCACTGTCATTTAAAGTCTATTAACTAGTCTATCACAGTTTCTTTGACTTTAAACGGAAAATTCTATGGTAACGATACCCACCTAATAGACTAACCAGGAGTCCCCAACCTAAAACGTGCCAGTTACTTTGAGCCGCACCAGTGTGGGGTAAATGAGCAGTTGACGACTTGGACGTCTGTTTCATTCCTGACCGTCGATTTTTTCGGGACTGCTTTTTCGTAACACCACTATCAAAGTGATGACGGTCTGAATCTGGCAAACTAGCCATATCCATTTCGTCTTCTTCCGGTTTATTTCCGCTACTCGTTTCATCAATTGAGGTAAGCGTGCTGTCCGGTTTACGATGCGGCTCTTTTTCCAAGCTTTCCTGGTTGGCATCCCCTACCGTCAATGGATTCATATTGGGTGATGGCAACGGGATCTTATCTAGTAAGTTTGGCTTAAGAAGTGGTGTTGGTGTTGGTGTTGGTGTTGGTGTTGGTGTTGGTGTTGGTGTTGGTGTTGGTGTTGGTGTTGGTGTTGGTGTTGGTGTTGGTGTTGGTGTTGGTGTTGGCGCCGGTTCTGGCTTTGGCGCCGGTTCTGGTTTTGGCGCCGGTTCTGGTTTTGGCGCCGGCCCCACTGACTGTACCAACACACGAACAGTCTCCGCTGGGGTCAAAACCACGTGGCTAGTTTCCTGATTAGCCTGTAGTTGATAACCAGTGGGCGCAACCAAGAAGACTCGTCCTCCCAATCTCAATCCAGCATGAGACGCCCGCGACGCAATTACGTGGCCAACTGTATCCACATACGTGATTGTCGCCCCCACCTTATTTCCCGCCAAATAAGTGATAATCGTTGGTTGATGATAATCCTTTAGCGGTACTGGCTTGGAAAGTTTCACCTTTAAAAGGCTCCCAATCTCTGGAAGTAACGCCACGTTGGTGCCCCGGGTGGTAGCATCCGATACCTGCGTAGTCTCCCGGAAGACGGTCGTTTTAGAAGTACCGTCCTCATCGCCACCCTCAATTTGAAACCGAACGACGTAGCTAAACGCCGGTATTGATTCCGCCGCTCTGACGGTCACCTCGTTGAAGCCAGCTGTTACCACAATAACGCTCAAACTTACTAAACCAATCATCTTTCGAAATCTCATACAAATTCCCCCTCGTTACTGGTTAACTCCGCAGAAATTCAGCGAGAATTTTTGATTTCGAAAATAAAAAAAAGCAAGCCCATTTCTGGACTTGCTTTCATCATTCACAGTTTAATTACTTGTTAACGATGGCCATACGTGCGTCTTCGCTCAAGTTGTAGAAGGAGTGAATCCCCTTGTAGTTGGAAGTCTTACCTAATTGGTCTTCGATCCGCATTAATTGGTTGTACTTAGCGATCCGTTCGCCACGGCTCATTGAACCAGTCTTGATTTGGCCGGCGTTCAACGCAACAACCAAGTCAGAGATAGTCGTGTCTTCAGTTTCACCAGAACGGTGAGAAATAACGGCCGTGTAACCAGCTTGCTTAGCCATTTCAACGGCTTCAACAGTTTCAGTCAAAGTCCCGATTTGGTTCAGCTTGATTAAGATAGAGTTGGCAACGCCCATCTTGATACCCTTAGCCAAGTAGTCCGTGTTCGTAACGAATAAGTCGTCACCAACGATTTGAACTTTCTTGCCCAAACGTTCAGTAGCCATTTGCCAGTCTTCCCATTCGTTTTCATCCAAAGGATCTTCGATGGAAACAACTGGGTACTTGTCAACGATGCTTTCCAGCAAGCTAACAAATTCTTCAGCAGTGTATTCCTTGCCGTCACCCTTAAGTTCGTACTTCTTGGTGTCAGCGTTGTAGAATTCTGATGAGGCACAGTCAAAGGCAATAGCAACGTCCTTACCAGGTACGTAGCCGGCGTTCTTGATTGCTTCAACTAAGATTTCGAAAGGTTCTTCGTTGTTCTTCAAGTCAGGAGCAAATCCACCTTCATCACCAACAGCCGTTGAGTAACCCTTTTCGTTCAAAAGGTTCTTCAAGTTGTGGAAAGTTTCGGAACCCATCCGAATAGCTTCCTTAACAGTCTTGGCACCAACAGGCATGATCATGAATTCTTGGAAATCAACCTTGTTGTTGGCATGCTTCCCACCGTTGATAACGTTCATCATTGGCGTAGGAAGGACGTGACCATTGAACCCGCCTAAGTAGTTGTACAGAGGTTGGCCTAATTCGTCAGCAGCGGCACGGGCAGCAGCTAAGGAAACACCTAAGATAGCGTTAGCACCTAACTTACCCTTGTTTGGCGTACCGTCAAGGTCGATCATAGCTTGGTCGATGGCCCGTTGGTCGGTAACATCGTAGCCCACGATTTCCTTGGCAATCAGGTTGTTGACGTTGTCGACAGCCTTAGTAACACCCTTACCCATGAAACGACTCTTGTCGCCATCACGAAGTTCAACGGCTTCGTGTTCACCGGTTGAGGCACCTGAAGGAACGATTCCCCGGCCCATTGCACCGGCTTCAGTGTAAAGTTCAACTTCAACAGTTGGGTTACCACGAGAATCTAAGACTTCGCGTGCGTAAATATCAGAAATAATAGACATTTTTTGTATTCTCTCCTTAACGAATGTTTGGCTTCACGGGAACAAGACAACAATCCCATGCTTTATTCTATAAGTTTAACTTTGAACTTTCAATCACATTTTGATTGTTTTACAAATTTTGGTAGTTTGCAAGCTGAACAAATGACTCTTCGTTCAAGCTAGAACCGCCGGCTAACACGCCATCCACGTTATCTTTGGCCATTAAACCAGCAATGTTATCTGGCTTAACACTCCCACCATAGAGAACCCGAATACCGTTAGCTAATTCATCTGAATAGATGTCAGCTAAAGTTTGGCGAATCAAGTAGCATCCTTCTTCGGCCTGATCAGTCGAAGCAGAAGTACCACTCCCAATTGCCCAGCTAGGTTCGTAAGCAACGACGATTCTAGCAGCGTCTTCCGCGCTAACACCCTTCAGTGCCGCGGAAACCTGGTTAACGACCCAATGGATCTTTTCGCCAGACTCACGCCGCCCCATGGTTTCATCACAACAAACGATTGGCGTCATGCCATTTCGAAAGACCGCTTGGACCTTTCGATTGATGACATCGTCCGTTTCGTTGAAGTAACGTCGCCGTTCGGAATGACCCACGATGGTATATGGAATTCCCATTTCGTGGAGTGCCTTCGGGCTGGTTTCACCCGTGTAGGCACCTTCGTCTTCGTAGTAACAAGCCTCTGCAGCAATCCGCAGGACATCTTCAGAATTGGCATCTAACATGGTCTGTAAATCTAAAGCTGGTGCCGCAATCGCCGTTTCCACGACGTCTGAAGCAGGCAACTTTCCTTGCACAGCCTCAATAAAGGACCGTGCTTCGGTGACCGTTTTGTTCATTTTCCAGTTACCGGCAATGAGTGGTATCCGCAACCTAATCCACCCTTTCTAAAAATAAATTGACTACGTTTCTCATCTTACCGAATTCCCACTGGATTAGCCAGCGAAGACCCTTCACGATGAGCAACCATCACAACAAAAAGCCGTGATGACAACCACCACAGCTTTTTATTAATCTACTTGTCAGAAATTGCGGCAATTCCTGGTAAGGTCTTACCTTCAAGGTACTCGAGGGAAGCACCACCACCAGTGGAAATGTGGGAGAGCTTGTCAGCAACACCGAGTTGTTGAACGGCAGCAGTGGAATCCCCACCACCAACGATCGTCTTGGCTTCTGATAAAGTCCCAAGGAACTTACCAATTTCCAAAGTACCTTCGGCGTAGTTACTCATTTCAAAGACACCCATTGGTCCGTTCCAGACAACCGTCTTAGCGTCCTTCAAGACATCTTCAAATTCAGCAACGGACTTAGGTCCAATATCCAAGGCCATGTAGCCATCAGGAATCTCGCCATCAACCGTCTTGTGAGCGGCATCGTTGTCAAACTTTTCAGCAACAATCGAGTCAACTGGCAGAACTAACTTGTCGCCAGCCTTGTCCAAGATTTCCTTGGCAAGGTCGATCTTGTCGGTTTCAACCAACGAGTTCCCAATCTTCATACCCTTAGCAGCGTAGAACGTGTAAGTCATCCCACCACCGATAAGAATCTTGTCAGCTTTAGCCAACAAGTTGTCGATAACACCGATCTTGTCGGAAACCTTAGCACCACCCAAGATAGCAACAAATGGGTGTTCTGGGTTGTCCACGGCACCACCGATGAACTTGATTTCTTTTTCCATCAAGAAGCCGGCAGCAGTTTGGCCCATGTTGGCAGCAATCCCTGCGTTAGAAGCATGTGAACGGTGAGCCGTCCCGAATGCATCGTTAACAAAGACGTCACCCAATGAAGCCCAGTACTTGCCCAATTCAGGGTCGTTGCCGGATTCACGCTTAACGTTTTCGCCGTTCTTAACGTCTTCGTAACGGGTGTTTTCCATAACCAAAACATCACCGTCGTTCAAACCGTCGATGGCGTCTTCCAGCTGCTTGCCTTCAGTCGTTGGGACAAAGGTAACTGGCTTGTTCAATAAGTTAGACAGACGTTCTGCAACTGGCCGCATGGACAGACCTGGCTTGTCTTCTTCCTTCTTGATTCGACCTAAGTGAGACAACAGAATTGCCTTACCACCGTTTTCGATAACGTACTTGATTGTTGGCAAAGCTGCCACGATCCGGTTGTCGTTACCAATGACACCGTCTTTGATTGGGACGTTGAAGTCGACACGCATGAGGACCTTTTTGCCCTTAACATCTAAATCAGAAACTGTTAATTTAGCCAATTTAGAAAAACCTCCTTGAATGGATATTATCTTTTAAGATTACTTTCACAATATACAGCACTTATTCTCGAAATTCAAAGAACTTGTGTGGAACTCACCCAACAAAAAACGCGACGGAGAAATTCCTCCCCCCGCCGCGTCTCATCGAGCCTATTTTACGACTTACGCCGCAACATTGGGATTAGAGCGTTGCAAAGTGCAATAACGTCCGTACCATGTTGCAAGTGAAGCCCCATTCGTTGTCGTACCAAGCAACAGTCTTAACTAATTGGGTGTCACCGGCAGTCGTAACTTCCGTTTGGGTTGGGTCAAAGACAGAACCGTGGTCATCATCGATGATGTCAGTTGACACAATTTCGTCACCGTTGTAACCAAAGGCATCGTTGCCTTCAGTGTGCTTCTTGATAGCATCGTTGATTTCGTCAGCAGTAACCTTCTTGTCAAGGACAGCTACTAATTCAGTCAAAGAACCATCAACAACACCAACACGTTGTGCATGTCCTTGTAACTTACCCTTCAATTCAGGGATAACCAAACCGATAGCCTTAGCAGCACCAGTTGAGTGAGGAATGGTGTTGATGCTTGCAGTACGGTTGTTACGCATCTTCTTGCCACGAGGTCCATCCAAAATCATTTGGGTAGAAGTGAAGGCATGAATAGTCGTCATCGTACCAGCCTTGATGCCGAATTCCTTGTTCAGGAAGTAAGCCATTGGGGCCAAGCAGTTGGTCGTGCAAGAACCAGCAGAAACGATAATGTCATCCTTCGTCAATTGATCCAAGTTAACGCCTGGAACAACAGTCGTGATAGGACCGGCTGGAGCAGATACTAATACCCGCTTAACACCAGCTTCGATGTGGGCGTGAGCCTTTTCTTCAGAAGTGTAGAAACCGGTACATTCGAGAACGAAATCAACACCGTCATTCTTGACCCAAGGAATGTTTTGCGCCTTTGGTTCAGCGTAAACAGGGTATTCCTTACCGTCAACCACGATACCCGTGTCCGTAGCGGAAACTTCGCCAGGGAAACGGCCATGAGTTGAGTCATACTTCAACAAGTAAGCTAACATTGAGGGTGTCGTCAAATCATTGATGGCAACAACTTCGATGTCACTTGAGTGGAGTTCGTGAATCCGCTTGAAAGCCAAACGGCCGATACGTCCGAAACCATTAATACCAATCTTTACAGTCATACTGTGATTTCCTCCTTCAGGAAGCAAATAAAGAATAATTTTTTTAAAAAGCAATACAGATTTAGTGTATCACTTTTTTAAAACAAAGTCAGCAGCACCTTCATCAGTTATTAACCAAGTCTGTGCTGGCGCTAAGTGCATGTACGCTGCGATGGCGGCACCCTTTTCGGCACCTCCGGCAACCGCAACGACTAATTGCTTAGCGGCTAAATCGCCAATTTCCAGGCCGATTCGCGGAAATTTACTAACCACGTGACCCGCGTCATCAAAGAAATAACCAAAGGCCTCACCCACCGCGTGGGCAGCCGTCAAATCATCAATGACGTGTGGCGTCATTTTCCGTCGCTTGGCCATGACTAGTGCCTGGCCAATCCCGTGAACGACCACATTACTGTGGGCAATCAATTGGAGTACCTCATGAATCGATGGCTCCGCAAACAGCGGTTTATATGTGGCACTGGTCAACTGCTCAGGAACGTAAAGTTGTCGAAAATCGCCATTCGTTCGCTGAGCCATCCGTGCAGCTACTGCGTTCGCTTGAATAGCGGGAGATTCACCCACACCACCCCGAGCTGGCACAAACAGTAACTGTCGATTAGTTGCGAGTGCTGGCGTCAAAATATCTGCCACGGTCGCCATCGTGTGACCACCCATGACCGCCAGTGTATTCTTCCCAGCCGGCAGGTGCTCACCGAGAATTTGACCAGTTGCCTGTGCCATACCAACCAATGAGCCAGTTGCCGTGGTACTGTCTCCTGCCACGATTGTGACGTGAGCAATTCCTAGCTTCTTAGCCAGATCCTGTTCACGCTGCTGTCTACCAGCCAAATCATTCATGACCGGAACCAAGCCACGCAACACGCGCTGACCAGCGGCGGTGACCTGCATCCCCTTCACAGACATCTGAATGAAACCCAGGTCTGCCAGAGAATCCGTCGTTGTACGAACTGTTCGTTCTGAACAATTCAGGTTCAACGCCAAGGTCCGCCGCCCAACTGGTTGGAGATTTGCAACACCCTGTAGCATGCGGAAGCGGTTGGTCAGCTTTTCAACCATTTGGGGCATAATTGCTTCTACCCACTGCCAATCATCCTGCATCCTGCTTACCTCCTAGTGGGACAGTAACCGACCAGTGGTGGCTAAATAACGCCCACCCTGGTCAAAAAATTGAAGGCCAACCCAAGCCAACCTTACAGTTAAGAATTATATGCTCCAGCAGCCACTTTAGCAAGCACTTACACCGCTTAATTTGTGAAAGCCTTTACAATTAAGATAATAAAAAAACGAGCCTGAGAAAACCTCAGACTCGACCGCTTTGCGAATGCGCCCGGAGGGAATCGAACCCCCATTTCAAGAACCGGAATCTTACGTGCGATCCATTACACTACGGGCGCATAACCTGTGCTAAACAACACATTTATTACTATAACTGATATTGGATAAAAATACAAGACGATTTCTCTTTTTGTCGCGAAAAACATGCTATAATAACGGCATTAACTTTTCGTGGAGGTTTCAACAGATGACGCGACATAAGACCTTTCGCTTGGTAGTGGACGCCCTACTGATGGCGATTGTTTTGCTCCAAAATATTTTACCCTTCCTGGGCTATATTCCGTTAGGACCCTTTAGCATGACCCTGATCGGCCTAACGGTCATTGTAGCCGGGACCGCACTAGGCCCTAAGGATGGCATGGCCATTGGCCTATTCTGGGGACTCCTTACATTCATTCGGGCTTTCACCTGGCCTTCAAGTCCCGTTGCGCCCTTAATCTTTACGAATCCATTGATCTCGGTACTTCCCCGTTTCCTAATGGGTTTGGCCGCTGGTGGACTCTTTCTGTGGGCGCGGCACCATCAGTGGTCCGATCGTCACGCCATGCAACTAGGCGCTGGCTGTGCTGCTCTGGTCAACAGTCTCCTGGTTCTAGGACTAGTTTACTTATTCTATCAAACGCCCGAAGTTGCCTCAGCCTTCGGCGCAAAAGGCAATCAAACTTTAGGATACGTCCTAATGATTTCCTTAGTCACCAATGCCGTTCCTGAATTCATCCTTGATGTGCTCGTCGCGCCGTTAATTGCGGGCACGTTGCGCAAGCGCTGGGATCAACTGAATGTTTAATACGCAACGTGGTGGGAATTTCTCCACCACGTTTTTTTGGACAAAAAAACCGCAACGTTAGGCAACGTTGCGGCAACTGATGCGCCCGGAGGGAATCGAACCCCCATTTCAAGAACCGGAATCTTACGTGCGATCCATTACACTACGGGCGCAAAACAGCATCGGCTTTTTGAGCACCTAATTACTATACCTGATGCTGAATATAAATTCAAGGGGTCGGGTAAATATTTTCTGCTGAGCTTAAACGTAAATTAATGAAACACTACCAAACGAAACACTTCCTTGAATCCGTACCACCGGACCGTCCCCCGTTTCTTGAACCCCTTTCTCACCGACGGCACCAAAGTTCGTATCGACATCCGTCTCAATGTTCCAAGTCCGTGGCAAGTAAAGTTCAATTCCACCAAACGAGGCGTCTACGAGGATGGTCGCCCCGTCCTCACTCAGTGCGACGTTGTCCAGATAAACCTTGGCATTCCCCATGTTGACGCGAATGGCTGCCCGCTGAAAGTTCGTTGACTGCAGGTAGCGAATACTACTACTCATATTCACATTCACCACGGCATCATCTTCCGTCAAGCTAGCAATGTCTTCCTCCTGCCAATGATGATTATCACCATGATGCCAAGACTTCTCAGCAAATCGAACTTGTCGCCGCCAACGCCACCGTGGCTTGATAATCATAGACAAACCAGCCGTCAATAACAGTGCGGCCCCTAAAATCGTCCAAGGTGCTAGCGCAGTGATCCCCAATGGCTTGGCAAAAATAATTGCCAGAAAGGCCAACGAAAACACCGTCCCCGACACGGCAAAGTGAATCAAACTTTCCACTAATGCTGCCACTAAAAACATGGCAACTAATAGCGTCCAAAATCCAATGTGATACGTCAGAATGCCCAGCTGACTGGTGACCAAAATACCGGCCGCCAAAACTAGGAAGACACCCCAGAACCAATTTCGATGCATAATTAACCTACCCCTTTCGCTCTAATGCTATCTGCAGGGCCTTATAGAATCGCCGTGAGACGTAGAGCTGCTTGTGTGATTTTTGAAAGTGAACCAGGTTACCCGTCACTGATTTGGTGAGCGATAAAACTTGGTCACGGTTGAGGATGGCAGACTTGGAGACCCGTTGGAAGTTAGCCGGCAAATCGCTGGCCAATTCAGTCAATGGTCGACGCGTACTGTACATCTCTGAAGCCGTATGCACAGTCACCTGATGATCAGCCACTTCGAAGAATAGCACCTCCGCCAGATTCACTTGGTAATGGCTTCCCCGCTGACTCAGAGTGATGGTCAATGGCGCCTGAACCGCCGTTAGGGCTGCTTGCAATTGGTCAGCTGTTGCTGCCGTCGGTGCTTTGATCACCACTTCTGGTTCAGTCAGTTCGCCATCAATTTCAACGTGGACCTTCAAGTCTCCACCCCCTTTTCGTTAATCCTAGTAAACCACACCTCTTCCGGAAAGAAAATGGTTGTAGCGCGAGTGGTCGGTCAGTTGACGTAAGTGGTCAAAAGATGTGACAGAATACGTGACGTTTAAGTAAACTCTGTTATGATAGTTTTAGTCAAAAGGTTAGGGGAATTAACAGAGTCTAATTGTTTGACCTACCCTGACCTTAGCGGTAAACTAGCACCATGTTAGCAAACTGCTAGCCATTTAAAAGCAAAAAGGGAGGCTATCTTGTCATGAATTTAGTACCAACAGTTATTGAACAATCATCCCGTGGCGAACGGGCTTATGATATCTATTCACGACTATTAAAGGACCGGATCATCATGTTATCAGGTCCCATCGAAGATGACATGGCCAACGCCATCATTGCACAGTTGCTCTTCTTGGACGCCCAAGACTCCACCAAGGACATTTCACTTTACATCAACTCACCTGGTGGTGTGGTTTCTTCCGGCTTAGCCATTTACGATACCATGAACTTCATCCAATCCGACGTTCAAACGATTACGTTGGGGATGGCAGCTTCCATGGCCAGTGTTTTGGCTTCATCCGGGACTAAGGGCAAGCGGTTTGCATTGCCTCACGCCCAAGTGATGATTCACCAACCATCCGGTGGTGCCCAAGGGCAACAGACTGAAATTGAAATTGCTGCTCGTGAAATCTTGAAGACTCGTCAATTAATCAACCAAATCTTGGCTGATAATTCTGGTCAACCAGTTGAGCGTCTGAATCAAGATACTGAACGGGATAACTACTTGAGTGCTCAAGAAGCCGTCGATTATGGTTTGATCGACCACATCATGACTAACAGTAGTGAACAAAAGAAGTAATTTCTTCAAAACACCATTGGCTAACGGCCAGTGGTGTTTTTTTGTGCTTCCACGATAACATCCCCAACTGAAAATCGTCAGCCCGGCGGCCATGACGATTGGCCCACCAATTAGTTGTCTATATAATGGTAGCGTTTTCATTAATTAACTACTTCTCGGAACCAGTCTGGCCCCAGAATAAAAGCGTCACCGCCATTTCAGCAGGCTTCCTTGCCGAAATGTCAGTGACGCTTTTATTTAGGCCGAAGCCTCTTCCCTTAACTGTTTTGCATAGTCATTGATCTTACGTAAACGATGATTGATCCCAGACTTTGAGATTGGCCCACCGGGTACCAGGTCGCCTAACTCTTTCAAGCTGACTTCCGTATGTGCTAGCCGGGTCTCTGCCACTTCCCGTAGTTTAGTGGGCAGTTGTCCTAACCCCACGGTTGCCTCGATAAACTGGATGTTATCGATTTGACGGGTCGACGCGTTGGCCACCTTATCCAGGTTAGCATTCTCGCAGTTTACCAAGCGATTGACGGAATTCCGCATGTCCCGCATGATCCGAACATCTTCAAAGCGGAGCATTGCCGTCGTCGCACCGATCAGTGAAAGAAAGTCCGCAATTTTCTCGGCACCCTTCAGGTAAGTGATGTACCCACTACGGCGGACAATTGTCCGTGCATTTAAGTTATAACGGTTCATCATCTCAGCAATCATCTGGTTATGCTCCTCATACAAAGAGTAAATCTCCAAATGATACCGACTGGTTTCGGGATTGTTCACGGACCCACCGGCCAGAAAGGCCCCACGGAGATAGGACCGAACCCGCATATCATCATCAAAAATTTCCTTTGGAACTGACTCTAAGAGCTGCATCCCGTCGAAAATTCCTAAATCAGATAAAACCTCCGTCACGCCAGTTTTAACCCGAACAATGTACAGATTATTCTTCTTTAATTTCATCTTTCGACGAACTAACAGTTCACTCTCCAAGTCGTAAAACTGTTTGAGCAATTGGTACATCCGACGCGCAATCGCTGGATTTTCTGTCTGCACGTTCAAGACAAAGCGGTGATTAGCAAGACCTAGCGCCCCGTTCATCCGAATCAACGCGACCAGCTCGGCCTTTGCGTTCTCCCGATGAACCTCGAGGGTGGTTAATTCTTTTTTGACTTCACTGGCATACGACACCGTTAAGGCCTCCGTTTCATTCGATAACGTGGCTGCCCAATCAGATTCAAGAGTTCGTGAACGACCTCTTGCCCGTTGTGGAACGCCCCATTATCGCGTAGTTGTAAAAAGTCGGTCGAAATGACCCGGCACCCCTGATCACGGAGTCCCTGAAAATCATGTCGGACCGGTTGAGACATTTCGTCCCAGCGCTGGTAATCAATGTACTGGTCAGGCACTTTACGCGTATTGACCAATACAGTATCAATAAAGTTTGTGTTTAAATGTTTGTTCAAAACCCGAACGTGATCGGCATCCGTGAAGTTTTCCGTTTCACCCTTCTGCGTCATGATATTGCAGATGTAAACAACTTCAGCAGAGCTCTCCTTAACGGCTTGACCAACACTATCGATCATTAAATTGGGCAGGATACTGGTAAATAAGCTACCAGGTCCCAGCACAATTTGGTCAGCGTTCATAATCGCATCGATCACTGGTTGAACCGCGTGAGGTTGCTGGTGATGGTCACTCGTTTCAACCCACACCCGCTTGATTAATTTGTGTGCGGCCGTGATTTCCGATTCCCCACTGAGCGTGCTCCCATCATCAAACTGGGCATGTAACTCCAATGGTTCATTGGCGGCCGGGTAAATGTGGCCGTTGACTCGCATCAGCTTAGACAGCTCCTGAACGGCATCGAAAATTCCACCGCGCATTTCGGACAAAGCCGCAATGATTAAGTTACCGATCGCGTGCCCTGCAAAGAAATCGTCGGTCGTTTCGAAGCGGTATTGGAACAATTCCTTATAAATTGAAGGGACCTCAGCTAGCGCCACCATCACGTTTCGAATATCTCCAGGCGGCACTACGTTGACGTAATGTCGAATGATACCGGACGATCCCCCATCATCAGCAACGGTGACTACTGCCGTGATATCCACGTCCTGATCGCGTAAATTACGCAGAATGACGGGCAGTCCCGTTCCTCCACCAATGACCACAATTTTTGGTCGGCGGCTGTTCATTACCTCTCTCATGATCGATTAGCGGACTCCTTTCGCTTCTCAATATCGCGATGGGTCACGTGAACGGGGTAGGCATCCCCTAAGGCCTTGCCGATTCGTTCCGTAATTGCAACGGACCGGTGCTGGCCACCCGTACACCCAATAGCAATGGTAAGACTAGATTTTCCTTCTTTTTTGTAGCCCGGGACAATTGTTGTCAACAGACCTAAAAATTGTTGATAAAACTCTTCAGTCTGTGGCTGACTCATCACATAATCATACACTGGTTTGTCCAATCCCGTTTGTTCTCGCAGCTCGGGCAAGTAGTACGGATTCGGTAAAAACCGAACATCCATGACAATATCAGCATCAATTGGCAACCCGTATTTAAAGCCAAACGACATCATCTCAATGTGAAAAGCCTGGGTCGTTTCGGTTTCATAATTATGGAAAATTTCTTCACGAAGCTTACGGGGACTCAGCTTGGTCGTATCAATGACCAACTGGGCCGCCTGACGAATGGGCTCCAGCAATTTACGTTCCCGCTGAATCCCCTCCATCACACGACCATTCCGCGCTAACGGATGAGAGCGCCGCGTCTCTTTGTACCGAGAAACCAATTCCTCGTCCGAAGCATCCAAAAATAATACCTGGGCGTTCATAGTCCCGTGCACCGCAACATCATTCAGCATGCGCACGATTTCATCGTAAAAAGCCCGTGAACGTAAATCAATCACTAAAGCAATCTTCGATAACTTACCGGACTCTCGAACTAAGTCCCAGAATTTTGGCAGCAACGAAGGGGGCATGTTATCAATACAAAAATAGCCTAAATCTTCAAAACTTTGCATGGCGACCGTCTTACCGGCCCCACTCATCCCGGTAATGATTACCAAATGGATTTCTTCAGTCATGGCTCTCCTCCTGCTCCTAAATTGAAACAATCTTTTAGCAGTATAACACACCGGGTGTGTCTTTTCCTAATGATTCCTACAAATTAACCCGGAAAAAGTCGAAAAATACCGAACATTCTTTAAAATCTGCGTACCCTAAATCCAGTCATCCCCCTTGGTCGACAATCCATAATGACACCACCAAAAAAGCCAGTGCGGATCACCACAACGAATGATCTCACACTAGCTTTAATTGACAATATTAGCAGGTCTAAGACCGACTACGAGCAAACGCAATCCAGATAGCGTTCACACCGAAAATCACGAAGAAGAAGGCTAATAAGACGTTCAGGGAAAGGGCTGCAACTACTGGGTGGACAAACAACATGATTCCCACAACTAACGTCACAACGTCCAAAACGATGGACAGCCAGTAGAAGCCGCCACCAAAGCGACGCAAGTGACTAGCCACGACTAACCGTTCAACGGAATCAAAGATAAACCACAGGGCAAATAGGTAGCCCAATGAAACGATGGCGCTGTCCATATCAAAGAAGAACACAACTGCAATTAAGATGTCTAAGATACCGAATGCTAACGCAAAGTTTGCTCGCATCCCAGTTACCTCACGTAGTTTCTTGTACCCAGCAATTGTGGTCAACCCACTCAGCAACGCCATGAAGGCAAAGATAATAGCTAATCCGGTAAGACCAATTTTTGGTGAGCGAAAGAAGCCAAAGGCGGCAACTAAAAATAAAATGCCGAGAATAAACTCGCTCCAGTCAAATCCCCAACGGGACCGATTCATATCAAACATATTTGCATCTCCTCACAAATTCAGTCATTTGACGACTGGTTTCAACCATTGTACTGGTTTTCGCCGTTTCTCACAAGTTGTGGGGCAAAAAAATCACCCCTATACCTTACATTAAACATTCTTAACACTAAGGATGGCAATTGACCCGTGAGTATTGATGCTCAAGGTTAAGCAGACCTAACCGCCGGCTGGTACCCGCTTCAACAGGGTAAACTTGGCGATAAGAAAGGACCTGAGACTTTTGTCCCAGGCCCTTCACCCATTTAATAGCTAGCCGTGAACGGTTCCACCGACCAGTCTTTCATTACTTTTTAGCTTTAACTGGTTTTTGATCAGCCAACGTCCGGGCCTTGTCCCGTTCTAAGACGGGCTTTAGGTACTTCCCAGTATAACTGTCCGTTACTTCAGCGAGTTCTTCAGGTGTTCCGGTAGCAACGACGTTACCGCCGGCTTCCCCACCTTCAGGACCCAAGTCAATCAAATGGTCGGCCGTCTTGATGACATCCAGATTGTGCTCAATCACCAGAACAGTGTTGCCCTTATCTACCAACCGGTGGAGAACGACCAACAACCGCTTGATGTCGTCAGTGTGCAACCCGGTAGTCGGTTCATCAAGAATGTAGAAGTTCTTCCCATTCTGTTGCTTGTGCAGTTCGGAAGCCAACTTCATCCGTTGCGCCTCACCACCAGATAGCGTCGTGGCTGGTTGGCCCAACTTTACGTAACCTAAACCAACGTCCTGAATCGTCTGCAGCTTCCGCGTGATCTTAGGAATCGCTTCAAAGAACTTCAAAGCTTCACTGACCGTCATGTTCAGAACGTCTGAAATATTCTTCCCCTTGTATTCGACTTCCAGGGTTTCGGAATTGTAGCGTGTGCCATGGCAGACCTCACAAGGAACGTAAACGTCTGGCAAGAAGTTCATTTCAATCTTCAAGATACCATCACCGTGACAGGCCTCACAACGGCCCCCCTTGGTGTTAAAACTGAAACGTCCCTTCTGATAACCACGCAGCTTAGCATCATTGGTCTGGGCAAAGAGGGTCCGCACATCATCAAACACACCTGTGTAGGTGGCTGGATTACTGCGAGGGGTCCGGCCAATTGGACTCTGGTCGATATCGACTAGCCGTTCAATGTTCTTCACACCCGCGATACTCTGGTACTTCCCAGGCTTCTCTGAATTATTATTCAGTTTTTGCGCCAACGCCCGCTTCAAAATTGTATTCACTAACGTTGACTTACCTGAACCAGAAACCCCCGTCACGACCACAAATTCACCTAGAGGAAAATCTACTGTAACGTCCTTCAAGTTGTTCTCGGCGGCGCCAGTTATCCGAATCTCTTTGCCATTACCTTCACGGCGTTCCAAGGGAACTGGGATATACTGCTTACCCGCCAAGTACTGACCCGTTAAGGATTTGCGTGACCGCATCACCTGTTTCGGCGTACCAGCAGCCATCACGTGGCCCCCGTTCTCACCAGCACCGGGACCGATATCAACAATATAGTCTGCAGCCCGCATCGTGTCCTCATCATGTTCAACCACAATCAGGGTGTTACCAAGGTCCCGCATTTGCTTCAACGAGGCAATCAACCGGTCGTTATCACGTTGATGTAATCCGATGGATGGTTCATCCAGGATGTACAACACACCAGAAAGATTGGACCCAATCTGCGTAGCTAACCGAATCCGCTGTGCTTCCCCACCAGATAATGTCCGGGCAGAGCGACTCAGTGTCAGGTAGTCCAGGCCCACGTTCCGTAAGAACGTCAACCGGTCCCGAATTTCCTTTAAAATAGGTTGCGCGATCACCTGGTTTTGTTCACCAAAGGAAAGGTCCTTGAAGAACGAGAGCTCCTTATCCACAGGCAAGTTGGAAACCTCACCAATGTGTTGATGATTGATCTTAACACTCAAGGCTTGGCGATTTAACCGGTAACCGTGACAAGTCTGGCAGGTTAGCTCCGTCATGTATTTACGCATAACGTCCCGGGTAAATTCACTGTTTGTTTCATGGTAACGCCGGTTAACGTTGGGAATAACCCCTTCAAAGGCCACGTCAATGTCGCGCACGCCACCGAAATCATTTTCATAGTGGAAGTGGAACTCCTTGCCCTGAGAACCGTATAAAACCATCGCTTGGTCCGTCTTGGACAAATCCTTAAATGGCGTATCCATGTCAACATCAAAGGCATCACAAGCCTGTTCCAATAAAGCAGGATAGTACTGTGAACTAATCGGATTCCAAGGCTCCAAAGCTCCTTCGCGCAACGTCTTAGTCCGATCTGGAACAACTAAATCCAAATCGACTTCCAACTTGACCCCTAAACCATCACAGTCTGGGCAAGCGCCAAATGGCGCGTTGAAAGAGAACAGCCGCGGTTCCAATTCACCCACTGTGAACCCACAGACTGGACAAGCGTAGTGTTCAGAAAAAATCATGGGGTCTCCATCGATCAAATCGGCCACCGCATATCCACCGCTTAACCGCAGGGCTGCTTCAAAAGAATCAAATAACCGGGACCGAATACCAGACTTAACCACGATGCGATCAATCACAATTGAAATATCATGATTTTGATTCTTGTTTAATTCAGGCACGTCATCTAAGTCCATGGTCTCACCATCGACCCGAACCCGGACAAAGCCCTCACGCTGAATCTTTTCAAAGATCTTTTTGTGCTGCCCCTTCTTCCCCCGCACAATGGGCGAAAGAATCTGAAGTTTAGTCCGTTCCGGCAGGTCCAGAATCTGGTCAACCATTTGTTCAACACTTTGACTCGTGATCTCCGTACCGTCATTCGGACAGATAGGCGTTCCTACCCGGGCCCAGAGCAGACGTAAGTAATCGTTGATTTCAGTGACCGTCCCCACGGTGGACCGAGGATTCTTAGACGTGGTTTTTTGGTCAATAGAGATAGCCGGACTTAACCCATCGATGGAGTCAACATCTGGCTTATCCATTTGTCCCAAAAACTGCCGTGCGTATGACGACAAGCTTTCCACGTAACGACGTTGACCTTCAGCGTAGAGGGTGTCAAAGGCGAGGGAACTCTTCCCAGAACCTGACAACCCACTGATGACGACCAACTTGTTTTTCGGAATCGTGACGTCGATGTCCTTTAAATTATGGGCCCGTGCCCCGTGAATCACAATTTTATCATTTGCCAATTGCTTGTCTCCTCACCGACCTAATCACCAATTTCGGTCTTCATATCCATAACTGTATCCCGTAACGAAGCGGCCTGCTCAAAGTCGAGCTTCTTAGCAGCCGCACGCATTTCGTCTTCCAACCGGGCAATCAATTTCTCTTGGTCTTCCTTGGTCATATCCTCAAAGTCACTGGCAACGAAGTCATCCTTCTCATCACCATTATCGTTCTTCTTAGTGACCGCAATCAAATCACGAATTGGTTTGATAATTGTCGTTGGCGTAATGCCGTGTTCCTTGTTATAAGCAATCTGAACCTTCCGCCGGCGAGCCGTCTCATCAATGGCTGCCTGCATAGATTCCGTGGTGGAGTCCGCGTACATAATGACTGCCCCATGGGAGTTCCGAGCCGCCCGACCAATCGTTTGAATCAGTGACCGTTCGTTCCGTAAGAAACCTTCCTTATCCGCATCCAAAATCGCTACCAAGGAAACTTCGGGGATATCGATTCCTTCCCGCAACAGATTAATTCCGACCAAAACATCGTACTTACCCAAACGCAGGTCACGCATAATTTCAGTCCGCTCCAACGTCTTAATGTCGGAGTGCAAGTAGGCCACCTTGATGCCTAAATCCTTTAAATAATCCGTCAAATCTTCAGACATCTTTTTGGTCAGGGTCGTGACGAAAGTTCGCTCGTTCTTTTCAACGCGCGCATTGATTTCACCAACTAAGTCATCCATTTGCCCCATAATTGGGCGAACTTCGATGGTTGGATCCAGTAACCCGGTCGGTCGAATGATCTGTTGAACGACGTGGTCCGTTTGCTCATGCTCGTAAGGTCCCGGTGTGGCCGACATGTAAACGACCTGATTAATGTGTTGTTCCACTTCGTTTAACTTCAGTGGCCGGTTGTCCAAAGCACTCGGCAATCGAAAACCGTAGTCCACCAACTGTTGTTTCCGAGCGCGGTCACCATTGTACATCCCCCGGACTTGTGGCATCGTCACGTGAGATTCATCAACGACCAACAAAAAGTCTTTCGGGAAGAAGTCCAGTAAGGTATATGGTGGTTCACCAGGTTTGCGGCCATCCATCCAGCGAGAATAGTTCTCAATCCCACTCGTGTAGCCCATTTCCCGCATCATTTCAACATCGTACGTAGTCCGTTGCTTCAGGCGTTGTGCTTCAAGCAACTTACCGTCACCTTCAAGTTCAGTGACCCGGTCCTTCAGTTCACCCTCGATACCGTTCGTAGCCTGGGCCATGATGTCATCGTTGGTCATAAAGTGGGTTGCCGGGAAAATAGCAACGTGTTCACGGTCGCCCACGATTTCGCCAGTCAGTGAATCAACCTCACGAATGCGATCAATCTCATCGCCAAAGAATTCAACCCGTAGCGCTCGGTCATTCCGTGACGCCGGGAAGATTTCGACCACATCACCGTGAACCCGGAACCGGCCCCGCTGAAAGTCGTAGTCGTTGCGTTCGAATTGAATATTCACCAATTTACGCAGGAGTGCATCCCGCTCAATCTCCTGACCAACTCGCAAGGAAACCACGTGATTCTTATATTCAGTGGGGTCCCCTAACCCGAAAATAGAGGAAACCGAGGCCACCACAATGACGTCATTTCTTTCCAGCAAGGAACTCGTTGCCGAGTGTCGTAACTTATCGATTTCATCGTTGATAGATGAATCTTTTTCAATGTACGTATCACTCGAAGGCACGTACGCTTCCGGTTGGTAGTAATCATAGTAACTCACAAAGTACTCAACCGCGTTGTTAGGGAAAAACTGCTTGAATTCCCCGTACAATTGGCCCGCTAACGTCTTATTATGGGACAGCACGAGCGTAGGCTTGTTAACGTTCTTGATAACGTTAGAAATCGTAAAAGTCTTCCCGGTCCCGGTAGCTCCCAAGAGAATCTGCGCCTTTTCACCGCCCTCAATGCCTTGGGTCAATTGACGAATCGCTTCAGGTTGATCCCCCGTTGGCTGATACTTTGACACCAGATCAAATTTTTTGTCCGTTTGTCGGTCGATCATAGATGGTAACCTCCCTACCTCAAATTATTAATGGGCTGGCGCCGTTGCCGAACAACTAATCCCCAGCCGTCTAGTTAATTTCATCAGAAAAATGGGAAACGGAGCGCTTCCCATCACGTTCAAATATTTTACCATACCGAACATACTTTCGCCACTCAGGCGTCCTATCGAGAGAATTTATCCTGATAGATGGTAATGTTGGCAGTTCGGTCCCCTTTTACAACACTGGTCGTCTGGACAGCAGTGAGTTGTAAGTCTTCCCAGAATTGTTTCATCTGCCGATCACCCATGAAGACGCTAAGCTGAAGTTGAACGGCACCAGCCTCGTGGAGTACCGCTACCAAACTGCGGTAATATGCGGCCGCCTCCGTTGTCGTCAAAGTCTTAGCCGGCATCCACATCCCCAACCACACCAAACTTGGCAATGGATAATCGATAATCAGATCTACCAGGATCACTAACTGTTCATCCTGAAAAACTCCCAGGTAGGCCTTCTGCTCTGGCAAAGCGTTCAACGGAATATCCGTGACGTCCTGAATAGCCTCCTGACGGGTTACTGGATGGTCTTGAAAATGGTCAAAATAGGCCGGATGAGCCGCTTGAAACGCATAGATCATATCGTCGTCCGCATGCGTTAATGGCCGCACCGTAGCCCCGGTCAAACTCTGATTCCAAACTTCAGCAAGTTTCATTTAATCATTATCCTCCAATAAGTGGTCCGTTAATTGCGCCAGCTTTTGCCGGTCACTGAAGTCAGCGGCCAACATCTCAGGCAAAACATCCGATAAGAAATAACGCACACACGGCATTTGTTTGAACTTTAGAATCGTTGACAAACTCTCACGATAAATTTCCGTGAAGACGGGTTCTGGATTGCCCTTCTGAATCTCGCCAAAGGACTCGTACAACAAGTCTACTTTATCTGCAACCGAAAGGATTTGTCCTTCCAACGTGTCGTCCTTGCCCTCACCCAGGCGCCGAGTGTAGGCCGCCTGAAACTGTTTGGGAATTTCATTATGAATAAAATTGGCAGTCAGGGAAGTCTCCACATCAGCCAGCATCGTGCGTAACTCGGGGGTCGCGTACTTCACGGGTGTCTTAATATCTCCGATAAACCGTTCAGTATAATCGTGATTTAGAGCCTTTTCGTACAGCAAGCGCCAGTTTACCTGGTGACCAGCCTGCTCTTCCACGTCTCCTAAGAATTGTGCAACTTCGGCAACCTTGAATGAGTGAGCAGCCACGGAATGTTGCTCAAATTTAAAGTACCCCGGTGCCCGGTCAATTGTCTCCAAGTCACTTAAACTCTGTAAAAATTGATTCATTCCCACGTTTGCTCAGCTCCCTTAAAATTTAGTTTTCATCGCCGCTAGCTGCCATTAAATAGCAGCTCTTAGAAATCCTGCCGACAAAAAAGCGGAAACCACCCCGATGAGGTCGTCTCCGCTAAGTTTAACATGTTATTGGGCGGAAGCCGCCTTTGATTTTAAAGTCTCCAAATAACTGAAGGCTTCTTGACCAGCGATACCACCGTCACCAACGGCCGTGGTAATCTGCCGCAGGTCTTTTTGCCGAACGTCACCAATAGCAAAGATACCAGGAACGGCAGTTGCCATGTGATCATCGGTCTTGATCCAGCCAGCTTCGTCCAAGAT
Source organism: Levilactobacillus yonginensis (assembly GCF_003946265.1). GTDB lineage: Bacteria > Bacillota > Bacilli > Lactobacillales > Lactobacillaceae > Levilactobacillus > Levilactobacillus yonginensis. The sequence continues at coordinate 49,857 of NZ_RHNO01000012.1, read as the reverse complement.
ACCTAAGCCCTTGAAGGCGTCGGTCATTGGTAAAGTCCCCACGTAAATGAAGACCCCACTAGCTGCTAATTCACCGGTTTCACCGGTCTGGTTATTCTTAGTCGCAACGCCCGTAACCTTCATCTCGTCACCCAAAATGGCCGTTACGTTCGTGTTCCAAACAAATTCAATCTTTTCGTTGGCAAAGGCCCGGTCTTGGATGATCTTTTGTGCTCGGAGTTGATCACGCCGAACCACAATCGTCACCTTAGAAGCCAAACCGGCTAAGTAGATTCCTTCTTCAATCGCAGAATCTCCCCCACCAACAACAATGACTTCACGATTCTTAAAGAACGCACCGTCGCAGACCGCGCAGTAGGAAACGCCTCGGCCACCAAATTCATCTTCACCAGGGACACCAAGTTTCTTATACTCGGAGCCCGTTGCCACGATGACTGCCTTGGCTGAGTAATCGCCATCATCAGTCTTCACAACCTTATGGTCGCCGTGGTCTTCAATAGATTCAACACTGCCGTACGCAAATTCAGCGCCGAACTGGGTTGACCCATCATACATATCCTTTGCCAGGTCTGGTCCGAGGACCGACTTGAACCCAGGATAATTTTCAATCGCAGCGGTGTTGTTCATTTGCCCACCGTAAATTCCCCGGTCGAGCATCAGGACTGACAAGTTAGCCCGTGACGCATATAGCGCCCCAGTCATACCGCCAGGACCCGCACCGATGACAATAACATCATAGTTTTTCACGTGTAACGCTCCCTTCTGCTCTTTAGCCTAAATGATACTTTACTATTTAAAAGTAAGTTTGTCACCTATTTCGACTTGGCTGCCTTTTCATCAGCTGCGGTCAACTTCGTTCCGAGTTCCTTGATGTAGGCCCGGAGTTGATCTTTGGTTTCAGGGTGTTGCAGACCGTATTCAATGTTGGTTTGAATCCAACCGAACTTGTTACCGACATCAAATCGTTTGCCCTTATATTCGTGGGCAAAGACTCGTTGTGTCTGGTTGAGTCGGTCAATGGCATCCGTCAATTGTAATTCGTTGCCTAAACCAACCGGCGTGTTTTCCAATGCTTCAAAAATCTCTGGTGTGAACAGGTACCGGCCAATGATCGCCAAATCACTTGGTGCCTCATCTGGCTGTGGCTTCTCAACGAAGTTCGTAACGTTGTACAAACCTGGTTCCGTTTCTTCTGAAGGATTGATGACGCCATACTTGGCAGTGTCCTTGTGAGGCACCCGCATCACGGCCAACGTGGAAGCACCCGTTTCGTTGTAACGGTCGATCAGTTGCTTAGTCAGTGGTACCTTACTGTCAGTCATGTCATCACCCAACATAACGATGAACGGTTCGTCCCCAATAAAGGCCTTCGCCGTTAAAACCGCATCACCTAAGCCACGAGGATAAGGCTGGCGAATGAAGTAAAGATTCATGCCAGTAGTTTCCTGAACCTGACGCAAAAGTTCATCCTTATGCTTAGCCTCCAGATTAGCTTCCAGTTCAGGATTGGAATCAAAGTGATCTTCGATTGACCGCTTTGACTTGCCATCAACGATGACGATGTCTTCAATTCCTGATTTACGTGCTTCTTCAACGATAAATTGGATCGTTGGCTTGTCCACGATTGGTAGCATTTCCTTGGCTAATGCCTTGGTGGCTGGTAAGAAACGGGTCCCCAGACCCGCCGCTGGAATCACTGCTTTTCTAACTTTTCTCATAGTTCAAAATCCTTCCTCGTATCCCCTGCAATTAAAATTCAGAACGGCCTTCACGTTGCATCAAATCTGAAATAGCCTGCCGAATGTCCTTGCCTTCATAAATAACTTGGTAAATAGCTTCAGTGATAGGCATTGAAACGCCACGTTCCTTTGATAGCTCGTAAGCTGCCTTGGTCGTAGCTAAGCCTTCAATCACCATACCCATGTGGTTGATGACATCATCTAACGCTTCACCGCGGCCTAGTTCATCACCGGCCCGCCAGTTCCGTGAATTAGAACTCGTTGCGGTCACGATGATATCGCCGACACCGGATAACCCGATGAAAGTCATTGGGTCAGCCCCGAACGACGTGCCCAACCGAGAAATTTCGGCCAAGCCCCGAGTCATCAGCGCAGCCTTAGCATTATCCCCATAGCCTAAGCCATGTAACGCACCAGCCCCTAAAGCGATGATGTTCTTCAGAGCCGCCCCGATTTCAACACCGATAACGTCAGAGTTCGTGTAAACCCGGAAGTATGGTGTCATGAATAATTTTTGAACAAATTTAGCTGATTCTGGGTTCGCACTAGCCGCGGTGACCAACGTAATGTCCTTACGTGCAACGTCTTCAGCGTGACTAGGTCCGGACAATACCGTGACCCCTTTGCGGTTACTTTCAGGAATTTCTTCTTCCAATACTTGTGAGAGCCGCTTGTACGTCTTCTGCTCGATTCCCTTGCTAGCGTGGATCAATTGGGGCTGTAAATTCTTTTCCTTCAGAATTGCCGCAACGTTTCCAGCAACGGACCGGATAGCCTTGGTTGGCACCACGAATAAGATGGCATCAACCCCGTCCAGAGCGCTGGCTAGGTCGGAGTAAGCTACTAATGAAGGTGAGAACGTGTAATCCTTGATGTAGTGTGAGTTGGTGTGCTGCGTATTCAGTTCCTCAACCTGCTTAGGGTTGTACGACCATAACCGAACATCATGCCCATTTTCATCCAGGACGCTCGCTAAAATTGACCCCCATGAACCGGCACCGAGTACTGCAATTTTCTCTGACATAGTAATGGATTCTCCTTATTTAGAAAGTTTAGTTTTTTCTCGAAACGGATTCCCGTCAAGGTAGGCTACCGGTGGATTAGCTTCTCGCCGCCGGTAGATCCAAATAATCAGGGCTCCCACGAACAACACAACTGATAAGGCTTGTGAGATGCGTAACAGATGGAACAGCCACAGACTATCCGTCCGCATACCCTCGATGAAGAACCGACCAAATGAATACCACATCACGTAGGCAAGGAACACCTCACCCTGGCGAAATAACCCAGGATAGTGACGTAAGCTCATTAGGACAACGAACCCCATGAGACTCCAAGTGGACTCATAGAGGAACGTTGGCTGGCGGTACATCCCGTTGACCAACATTTGTCCAATGATCCAGTTAGGTAGGTGCAACCCCTGCAAGAACGCCAGACTGGTCACGCGACCATAGGCTTCTTGATTCATGAAGTTCCCCCACCGACCAATGGCTTGGCCTAAAATTACGGTTGGCGCTGCCACATCCAACATCAGCCAGGTTGGAATAAACCGTGACCGACAGAAGATAACCACGACGATTCCAGCCCCAATCAGGGACCCATAGATGGCAATTCCACCATCCCAAATCGCAATGATTTCACTGGCGTGCTTAGCATAGTAGTTCCAATTAAAGACGACGTAATACAGCCGCGCAGCAATCAATGCTGCGGGTAACGCCCACAAAATCATGTCGTAGATGTCATCGGGATTAATTCCCCGCCGCCGACCTTCACGGACCGCTAACGTGACTGCGAGAACAACGCCCGCAGCAATGATAATCCCGTACCAGTGAACGGCAATGGGCCCTAAATGAATGGCGATGGGGTTAAGCGCCGCCACGATTGGTGAAAAGATAACGCCCATCTCCCTTATGAGTTATTTCCGTTCTTTTTAATTAAGCGCTTTAAGTTCTCATCAAAAACCTTTGTTGCATCGTATCCCATGGAACGGGCCCGGAAGTTCATGGCTGCCGCTTCAATAATGATTGCTAAGTTACGCCCAGTCTTAACTGGAATCGTAATCTTAGGCACAACAACGTCAAAGAACCGTTGTGACTCACTGTTGTTACCTAAGCGATCAAAGTGGTTATCATCGTGCCAGGCTTCCAGGTGCACAATCAGGTCAATATCCGTTTCAGAACGCACTGCGCCAGCACCAAAGAGGTTCATGACATCGATGATCCCAATCCCACGGATTTCCAACAGATGGCTAAGAATGGCCGGTGCCGCCCCTACCAGGGTCTGTTCGTCTTGTTGGTAAACTTCAACTCGGTCGTCGGCAATCAGCCGGTGGCCCCGTTTAACCAGTTCCAACGCCGTTTCACTCTTCCCGACACCAGAGTCACCAGTAATCATGACCCCAACACCGTAGATATCGACTAAAACACCGTGAACTGACTGACGTTCCGCCAACTTACCTTCTAAGAAGTTAGTCATGTTACTGAGGACCCGCGAAGTTGTCAGCTTCGTTCCTAAGATGGGAATTCCAGCTTCCTTAGCGGATTCTTTCAACTCTTCTGGCGGATCCAACTGCGTAGAAATCACGAATGCGGGTGTTTCAGGTTGACACATTTTCCGCATGACATCCAACAATTTCTCGTGACTCATCCCTTTAGCAAACGACGTTTCAGTAATTCCAAGTAACTGCACTCGTCGAGCTGGGTAATAATTAAAGTAACCGGTCAATTCCAGACCGGGACGTGAAATATCACTGGTGGTAATTGGTCGGTCCAAGTCATCTTCACCGGAATAAATATCCAACCGGTTCACCTTGACGAGGTCGGCCACTGTGACACTCTCTGTCATGGGCGCTCCTCCTTACTGCATAGTAAACTACTTTAATTTTAGCACTTTACGGGGTCGACTCCTACCAAATTAATTCGTTTGCGAGTCAACTTATCCTCGAGCATAGTGATCGCTAATAATTGTATTGAAAAGCGCCATTACCACCGCGATGATCATGGTCGTCCCAAACGAGGTGAAGGCAAAGCTGTTCCCTACCAACGCCGAGGTCAGCTCCAACATGGCCGCATTAATGACAATGCTGAACAACCCGAGGGTCAAAATAGTGATTGGGAGTGATAATACGAATAGAATGGGCCGGACGACTGCATTCAACAACGCGAGCACCAGACTCGCCAGAATGGCGACCCACACACTAGATACTACGAAGGAGTTTTGCAGGCTCCCTGCCCAGGAGCTTTGAAAGAACCCCGCTAGAGCCAGGAATATTAGGGCATTAAAGAATATTCGTCGCCAAAAGCCCACGCTACTCACCATCCTTGTGCTGATTCTTAATATCCTGCTCAGTCACATCATGAATCACTTTGCGACCAGAATCCTGTGCGGCGTCTGTTCCCCCCCGAAAGAGGTCGCGCAAGCTGGGTCCCCCAACAGGTCGAGAATCATCCAGCGGCATGAAGGTCATGACGACCACATACACTAATAATCCCAAGATTCCGTGGGTCGGAATCGCGAGAGAAACTAACACGTAAATTAGCCGTAAGAGGTTGGCATTCCAATTAAAGTATTCGGCGATTCCGCCCAATACCCCACCAACTAATCGGTTCGTACGGGAACGAACAAAACGTTTTTTTGCTGCCATCGACGGACACTTCCTTTTGTAAAATTGATTTCCTATTACGGCAAGAATAACGAAAGCGACCACTGAAAGCAAGTTTCCAGTGGTCGTTCATCTAAATCTTCAGTTTTGGTTAACGTTTAGTCCGTTGAATCCTGGTTGGCTGGATTCAATTCAATGATTTGCCCAGATTTCAGATAGACGATCCATTCACACACGTTTGTCACGTAATCCCCGATGCGGCTCAAATCTTGGGCCACGTTCAGGTAAATGGAAGCACCGGTTTCAAAGACTGGGTCCTGCCGCATTTGTTGATAGCTATCTGCTCTAACCTGATGATTCAATTGGTCCAACTTACGATCAATGTCTGCTAATTTACGAGCTTCGTGTTCATCCTTGTTCACGTAAGCCGTCAGGACATCCTTGATCATTTGCGTGCCCAACTGGCCCATTTGGTCGATTAACTCTTCCAGGACCGGAATCTTCTGCTTGGAGCCAAACTTAATGGTCGCATGAGCAATGTTTCTCGCGTGGTCCCCTGCTCGTTCCAGTTCTGAGACGGCCTTTAAAATCGTAACGATTTCTCGCAAGTCAGTCGTCACTGGCTGGTACAGGGCAATCATCTCAAACGTCTTCTTTTCCAACGCAATTTCACGTTGGTTGATTTCATGATCAGTATCAATAATATGCTGGGCGGCCACGGCATCCCGATTCGTAAAAGAATCTACCGATTGCTGAATGACCTCACTAACCAGCATCCCCATTTCTGTAAAGTCAGCGTCTAAATCTGCTAACTCATCATCAAATAATCTTCGCATAAGTTACCTCCTTAGCCAAAGCGCCCACTAATGTAGTCTTCCGTCTGTTTCTTGGCGGGATTCATAAAAATGTTCTTGGTTTGATCCACCTCAATCAGCTCACCATTCATGAAGAACGCTGTTCGATCAGCGATTCGCGAGGCTTGCTGGAGGTTATGGGTTACGATAATAATCGTATAATCATTCCGTAAATTCAAGAGAGTTGCTTCAATTTGACTGCTGGACACCGGATCCAGTGCGCTGGTCGGTTCGTCCAACAGAATAATCTCTGGTGAAACGGCGAGCACTCGTGCAATGCAGACCCGTTGCTGTTGCCCACCAGAAAGGGCCAACGCACTTTCATGCAAATGGTCCTTCACTTCATCCCAAACCGCTGCTTGCCGCAAGGATTTTTCAACCACAGCATCCAGTTTTTCTTTGTCTTTCTCACCGGCAATTCGCAAGCCGTAAATGACGTTGTCATAGATTGAGAATGGAAAGGGGTTCGGTTGCTGAAAGACCATCCCAATTTCTTTCCGAATTTCAACCGTATCCGCACTAGGTGAATAGAGATTCTGGTCCTTAAATTTAATGGTTCCCGTAATAGTCACGTTGGGAATCAAGTCGTTCATGCGATTCAGTGTCCGCAGATACGTGGACTTCCCACAACCGGATGGTCCAATCAACGCGGTAATGCCCTTCTCATCGAAGTTCAGGTTGATTCCCTTCAAAGCTTCCTTATCCCCATAATACAGATGTAGGTCCTGTGTCGTCAAAATTTCCTTACTCATGTTCTTTTCCTCCTCTTAGCCGAAGTTCCCCGAAACATAATCACTCGTGACCTGAACCTGTGGATTCGTAAATATTTGGCTCGTGGTGTCGTATTCCAACACCCGCCCCTGATTGAAAAATGCCGTGTATTCACTGATTCGGGCCGCTTGTTGCATGTTGTGCGTCACGATGATAATGGTGTAATTCTCCTTCAATTCCAACAACGTGTCTTCCAGCTGACCGGTTGACACGGGATCCAAAGCACTTGCCGGCTCATCCAACAACAAAATATCGGGTTTGACGGCAATCGCTCTGGCAATGCATAACCGCTGCGCTTGTCCCCCGGACAGCGCCAAGGCACTCTTGTTCAAGTCATCCTTGACCTGGTCCCAAAGTGCTGCCTGTTTGAGGGATGTTTCTACAATTTCATCCAACTCGTGTTTGCCCGTCACCCCACGCAGGCGTAAAGCAAACGCGATGTTATCGTAGATTGATTTGGCAAACGGATTAGGGCGTTGGAACACCATCCCCACCCGCCGACGCATCTCATAGACGTCCACGGCCGGTTGGTTAATGTCCACGCCACGATACATGATGCGCCCAGTCACCGTCGCAATTCGATCATTCATTCGGTTCAAGGACCGTAAGAACGTGGATTTACCGGAACCCGAAGGCCCTATCAACGCCGTAATTTGGTTACTGGCAAATTGCAGGTCACCCTCGAACAGGGCTTCCTTTTTGCCATAATACACGTGCAGGTCCTCGGTCGACAGAATAATGGGGTGCCCCGCCTCACTTGGTTGGGTGACGTGTCGTTCTAACATTTCTTCAGACTTTCTGACGTCGTTATTCACAAACATGGCGTGCCCTCCTTTATGCAGATGTTAGCCGCTTGTACAGCCGCTTACCTAGGTAGCGGGCGGCGAAATTAAATAGCAAGATTGCCAGGACCAAAACAGCGGACGACCCAGACGAAATGGCTTTCGCGTCCGGCATGATGCCCTCAGAATTGATTTTCCAAATGTGGACTGCCAACGTTTCAGCTGGCCGCATCGGATTCAATGGACTGGAGATATTGAATGGATTCCAGTCGGCAAAGTTCAACGCTGGGGCGCTTTGACCCGCCGTATAAATTAAAGCGGCAGCTTCACCGAAGACCCGGCCGGCACTTAAGATAACACCGGTCAAAATACTGGGCACTGCTGCTGGCAAGATGACCCGGGTCACCGTTTCCCAACGCGACAACCCCAACGCCAAACCACCTTCGCGTTGAACGTCACTGATTGTTCGGAGTGAATCCTCAATGCTCCGCGTCAACAACGGTAGGTTGAAGAAGGTTAACGCAAAGGCTCCAGAAAGAATGGAGAAGCCCAACCGTAACTTCACCACGAAGAACAGGAAACCAAACAACCCAACCACCACCGATGGCAGTGAGCTTAGAATTTCAATGGCCGTTCGAATCGTGGCAGTCACCCAGTTATCCTTCGCGTATTCATAGAGGTAGATTGCCGCACCCAAAGCAATGGGAAATGAAATCAGCATCGCCAGGATCAAGAGGTAAAAGGAATTGAACAGTTGGATTCCCACCCCACCGCCAGACAAGAACGCCTTGGCTGGAGAAGTTAGAAAGTGCCAACTCAATTTAGGCATCCCACTCACTAAGATGTACCCCAATAGCGCAAGCAGAATCAGGACAACTAACCCGGCAATTCCGTAAAGAGCACCAATGGCTAGCTGATTTTGTTTTTTAGAAGTCATTATTGCAAGCGCCCCTTTCGGCCAATCAAGCGAATAATTAAGTTAAAGATTAAGGACATCAGTAAGAGAACGAGTGCCAATGACCAGAGCGCATTGTTCTGTAGGGAGCCCATCACGGTGTTCCCAATTCCCGTCGTCAAGACAGACGTCAGCGTCGATGATGGTGACACCAGACTATTGGGCATTAACGCCGCGTTCCCGATAACCATTTGTACGGCCAAAGCCTCACCGAAGGCCCGAGCCATCCCGAAAACTACCGCCGTCATTAGTCCCGGCGTTGCCGCCCGGAGGACTACTTTATAGATGGTCTGCCATTGCGTCGCGCCCAAGGCTAGTGACGCTTCCCGGTAATAACGAGGAACCGACTTCAACGCATCGGCACTCATGGACGTTACCGTGGGTAAAATCATCACGAAGAGCACACAGGTTCCTGAGAGAATCCCGAAACCACTCCCACCGAAAATGGCCCGCGTCACGGGGACCACCACGGACAACCCAATAAATCCATACACTACTGAGGGAATTCCCACCAACAATTCCGTAACGGGTTGTAAAATCTTGGCTCCCTTATTGGGAGAGATTTCATTCATAAAGACTGCCGTTCCAATTGCAAAGGGCGTAGCCACTAACGCTGATAAAATTGTGATTAAGAAGGACCCCACAATCATGGGTAATGCGCCAACTTCGGGCTTACCATTAGCATCCGTAATGTTAGGATTCCATTGCTTACCGGTTAGAAAGTCCCAGAGATTAACGTGATTGCTCGTAAACGTCGCAATCCCCTTAGAGGCAACAAACCCGATGATGGCAACCACGACGGCCACAATCAAGAGCAGTGCTGAGAAGCTAACGACCCGCCCCCAGATTTCCAATTTGGCGGCCTTAGAACGCCGCTTTAATTGTTGTTCTAACTGTTGCGTTGCTTTCATTACTTCGTGCCTCCCAACTGTTTAACGTGTCCCTGTGCATTCCGTTCAACTTGCATTTGATCAGGTGACAAATAACCCAGTTGACGGACCAGCGTTTTTTGAACTGCTGGTGACTGAACATACGTAATGAAGTTCTTGGTCAACCCGGTTGGCTGTCCCTTGGTATACAAGTGTTCATAGGACCAAATTCGCCATTTGTTCGTGGTCACGTTGACCTCCGTTGGGGCGACGTGATTCAAATCCAGTTCTTGGACCGTTTTGTCCACGTAGGAAAACGCCACGTAACTGATTGCGCCCGGAGTGGTGGCCACAATTGACCGCACCATCCCCGAGGAATCCTGTTCCTGCGCCGTCTTTGAGCGACTTTTGTTCAAGCCAAATTGCTCAAACGTTGCCCGGGTTCCGCTTCCCTGAGCCCGATTGATCAAAACAACGGGGAGGTTAGCTCCCCCTACCTGTTGCCAGTTGGTGATCTTACCAGTAAATACCCCGATTAATTGCTTAGTCGATAAGTTTTTGACGCCCACTTTTTTATTGACGATTGGCGTAATGCCGACCACGGCTACCCGGTGGTCAACCAGTTCAGTCGAACGGATGCCTTTTTGCTCAGCGGCAAACAGATCGGAATTACCAATCTGCACAGCACCCTCTTGAATTTGGCTAAGACCAGTTCCAGTACCCCCACCCTGGACGTTTACGAACGTTCCTAAGTGTTCTCCCGTATACTGTTCCCCTGCCGCCTCCACTAAGGGTTGCAGAGCTGTCGACCCAACCGCGGTGATGGATTCCCCCGCGTGGCTGACCTGACGCGTTTGATAAGCAAAGACTCCTAAGACTAGTAAGACAACCAGAACGAGTCCTTGTACCCAGCGTTTTTTAGACATACCGCTTGACCTCCTATCGGTTGAGCGTCGCGGCTCAACCATTTCAAAAGTAAGTATAGCGAACGAATGTAAATGTCTGGTAGACGTATTGTAAAGGTTGTGTAAATGTAACCCAATATTAGGAATTATTACGCAAAATAAAAAACGGGATTCACCACTTTGGTGAGTCCCGTTGGGGCAACGCTAGTCGACAGGAAAGGTCATCGTAACCGTCGTTCCTTCGTCAATTGCGCTTTGTAAATCAATTTTACCATTCAATGACTCCACGAGTTCCCGGACAATTGCGAGGCCCAGGCCACTCCCACTGACTAGTTGGTTCGAGTGAGACACGTCTGCTCGGTAGAATCGTTCAAAGACCCTTAACTGATCCTGGGGAGAAATCCCCACACCCGTGTCGGCAATAATCAACGCCCACGACCGTCCCGACTTAGTCGTTGAAATCGTAATCGACCCCTGTGGCCGATTATATTTGATGGCATTTCCCAGCACGTTCTTCAAGATCTGGTCAAACTTTCTGCGGTCAGTCGTTTCAATTAAGTCATTGGGTACCTGATTGACCAGAGTCACCTGATTCACACCCGCCAATGGCGCCAATAACCGGACTTGATTGGCCACCATCTGACCAACGGGAACCGCGGTTGCCTCGACAGCATTCCCCGATTCAATATGGGAAATCGTCAATACATCGTTGATCAACTCAACTAAGCGTTCACTCTGTTCGTCAATGATCTTTAGGAATTCAACGGACTTCTCCGGATCATCCTTTGCTCCCGCTAACAACGTCTTGGCAAACCCTGAAATCGCTGTAACTGGTGTCTTCAGCTCATGAGAAGCGTTCGACACAAAGTCCATCTGCATCTGTTCAACGGCATAGACCTCCGTCACATCGTACAGTAAGACCAACACCTGAAAATAATCCTGAGAGGTTGCCGTATACACTGCTCGAACATCGACGGTTCGATCGGCGGTAACCCCCGGTAGCTTTAAAGTCTTATGCTGCGTTTGTCGTTCGCTTAACGCCGAGTTGATGAGACTGGCCAGCTCGAACTGTCGGACATCCTGGGTAAACAGGTGCCGTCGTGGAGAAATTCGATGCTGTAAGAACTGTTCCATCGCCGGGTTAGCTAGCTCAACCTTGCGATAGCGATCGATGACCATCACCCCGATGGGTAGATAATCTAGTAGCGTGGCAAACTCTTGATTTTGCCCGGCCATTTGGCGTTGCACCTTCCGCTGCTGGGTCTGCAGATAATTGATCTGCAACGCCAATTGATAAAACGGATCATGCGGTGACAAGAGCACGTGGGCAGGTGTCTCCTCACGGCGAATCCCCTGAACTTTGTTCGTGAGGATTGAGATCCGCTGATCCCCCCACCTGATCAGATAACCAATCGCGACCGTTTCCAGAATTGCTAAGGACCAGGCCACCAGCAATGCCAAGCCTAAGTGTGGCGAATCAACCAACCACACTAACAGGATGTTCAAGCCACCCGTGATCAACAAGGCTGTCGTTAGACGGCGAATCATGGCTGCGCCTCAAACGTGTAGCCAAACCCTCGCACAGTCTTCAAGAGAACTGGATGCTTCGGGTCGAGCTCAATTTTTTCGCGCAGGTGGGACACGTGAATGTCCACCATCCGGGTTTGCCCACTGTAGTCAAATCCCCAAACACCTTCTAGTAACTGCTCACGGCTCCAAACCTTACCCGGCCGCTTCGCAAAGAAAAGCAAAAGTTCAAATTCCTTAGGCGTCAAATCAATGGGCGTCGTTCCCCGTTTAACTTGAAACTTATCCTGATCAATCGTCAAATCAGCGACTTGCAACCGGTGATCGACCTTCGTTGGGGTCGTCGCCTGTGGCTCGTCATCGTGGTACCGCCGCATGACTGCCTTCATTCGTGCAATGACCTCACGAGGACTGAACGGTTTCGTGATGTAATCGTCAGCACCTAATTCCAACCCAAAAACGGTATCGAATTCGCTGGTCTTAGCCGTAATCATAATGATGGGCGTACTAATCTTTTCCTGGCGCAAACGTTTGGTCACTTCCACGCCATCCATCTTAGGTAACATTAAATCTAACAAAATGACATCAAACTTCTCATGTAACGCTAGGTTTAAGGCCTGCTCACCGTCAATTGCCGTCACAACTTGATAATCTGCTTGTTCCAGGTTGTATTGTAGCAACGTCACGATGGCAGGCTCGTCATCGACGACTAAGACTCTACTCATAGGTTTACCCCTCCTGATCTCTGAATAGGACGATGCCAATCTCATGTGGTGCGCCTGAATAAATGGCCGTTTCGGTCACTTTCAGTTCCCCCTGAACATCACGCACCCGTAAATGACAATACGTTGGATTAGCTAATAAGGCTTCATAAAAACTCGTTTCACTATTAATTGCTTGATGATTACACTCTAAAATGATGTCCCCCGCCTCTAAGTCCATTTTGACTGCGGGTGTGCGGGGACGGATGGCTAAGACACGAACGCCATCATCGACTTGAGAATACCAGAATTGTTGGCGTTCATCATAACGTTTAGCTTGCCATAGGACTAGTCCGTAACCAACTAACAGGACGATTAATCCGACCGGCAAATCTTGTGGGCGCCAGGCCGTCCAGCCCAAACAAACCAAGCTCAATGCAGCGAGCCATACCATTTTACGGGCTAAACGACGATAGACTTCGCGGGGCACTTGCCGAAAAATCGTGAACCTTAGCCCCAGCAACAATGGGACTACCAGAATGGCGTACGTTTGACCGTGGATATTCAGTACTGGCCAAAAGCTCAGCTGACTGGTAAACCAATCACCTGGCACTAGCGTCACCATTGGGAGCACCAACAGCTCACGCCACGGATAGCCAGCAATTCGCTTCCCCCGCTGCTTGGCGTAAATCTTGGGACTCACAAAGCGGCCACCGTAGTTCGCCAACCAGTGCCCCAAAAGCATGAAGAAGATGGCCAATAACCATAAGTAATTGAGGTGAGCCACCCCGTGCCAACTCAATCCAACAGTCGACAAATCGGGCTTATCCGTTATGTAAGGCCCTGCCAGAACCGTTAGCAAGGTCGTCACCACGATTAAGGTCACTGGTAAAACAGTGGTTGGCAGTAGCAACAGGGTGACTAAACCCAAAACCTCATAAATGATAATCCACAATAGTGGCAAACTAAATCCAAGCAAAAAGTTGAGCAGCGAAAGTCCCGCTCCCAGGAGCAAGCCCTGAGTTAACATATGCCGCAACTCATAATGATCACTGTACACCGCACTTCCAAAACTACGACGTTCAGTTTTAATACGTGACTTACTGGTCAACCAGACCCGAATAATGGCAAGCCACAACAGCGGCTGGAGCAAATAGCTCCCCAGCGCAATTAATGTCCGCATGAAATCGACATCCTTCCTGAAAAAATAGCTGTCCCCAGTATAGCATGAAACAAAAACGGGCAACACGACATTCGTGTTACCCGCGCAACCATTATCTTAATAATCAGATTTTGCTAAATCATTAATCCGGATTCTTCTGACTCAATTGCCACTGTAGAAAAGCATCAATAAAAGGATCCAGGTCCCCGTCCATGACGGCCTGCCCGTTCCCTGTTTCATAATTGGTGCGGTGGTCTTTGACCATGGTATACGGGTGGAAAACATATGACCGAATTTGGGAGCCCCAACCAATGTCCATTTGGTCGCCCTCAAGCTTGGCCTTTTCCTCGGCCTTCTTTTCCTCTTCCCGTTCATAGAGTTTAGCCCGCAACATCCCCATTGCCGTTTGGCGGTTTTGAAGCTGTGACCGTTGCGCCTGACTTTGGGTCACGATTCCAGTAGGCAAGTGGGTGATCCGAACCGCGGAAGACGTCTTGTTGACGTGTTGTCCACCGGCACCGGATGCCCGGTAAACGTCAACCTTCAAGTCTGCCGGATTGATTTCAACATCCACAGAATCATCCAATTCTGGCAGGACGTCAACGGAAGCAAACGATGTGTGACGCCGCCCAGCTGAATCAAATGGTGAGATACGAACCAAGCGATGAACGCCCTTTTCAGAGCGCAGATAACCGTAGGCGTTGTGCCCAGCAATCAGCAAAGTGGCACTACTTAACCCAGCAACGTCGCCCGGCTGGTAGTCCAATACCGTGACTTTAAAGTCATGTTGCTCCGCCCAACGCGTGTACATCCGCATGAGCATGTCACCCCAGTCCTGAGATTCTGTGCCCCCGGCCCCGGGATGAATTTCCAGGATCGCGTTGTTACGGTCATACTTCTGGTTCAGTAGCATGTTGAGACTATACTGCTGGAGAGCCTTCTGTGCCGTCGCAAAGTCCTGTTCAAACTCCGCCTGCATATCTGCATCTGGTTCCTCTTGGAGTAGCTCCAGCGCCACCTCGAGGTCATCGATTTGGTTAGCGAGATTCTGATATTCGTCGACCTTTTTCTTCATTTCATTGGTCTCATCGATCAATCGTTGTGCCGCCTGTGCATCGTCCCAAAAATTGGGTTCAGCCATTTGGGACTCATTGACACTAATGCTTTCATTTAAAGCATCAAAGTCAAAGCGACCCCCTAAAGCCGGTTAACTGACTGCGCATGGTCGCAATTTCACGTTTTGCATCGCTTAATTCCATTGTGCATTGGCTCCTTTAAAGTTATTTTCAGTTGGTTTGGTGACCTGCCTAGGTCAAAACAAGCCAACATTCATTTTCATGCCATAACCGATTCCCATCGGTTAAGACAAAACGAGGCTGGAATCTCTTCCCGCCTCGTCACGTTCCCGTTTACCGGGTAATATTTTGTCGAATTTCAGACTTCATGAATAACCGGGTAGTATCGTAATCAATGTTTGAAATCATTTCTTCAAACATCCGGAACCCATCTTGTTGGTATTCAACTAATGGGTTCAATTGCCCGTATCCACGCAAGCCAATTGATTGACGCAATTGATCCATGGCATCGATATGATCGGTCCAGTGAGAGTCTACGACCCGCAACAGCACAACCTTTTCAAATTCCAACATTTGTGCTGGATCGTAAAGTTGTTTTTGCTTTTCGGCGTAGACGTCGTTGGCCAAGCCCATAAAGAATTCCTTGATCTCGTCCGCCGTCTTGTTCTTCAGAGCGTCTAAACTGATCTTTTCAGGCGTAACCATTGCGGAAATCCCAAAGTCCAGTAACGTATCTAAGTCCCAATCTGCTTGGTCGCCTTGCGTATGCAAGTCAACCACGCGATCAACGGTCCGCTTGATCATTGGCATCAGAACCCACTTGAGAGATTCTTCTTGGTTAATGATCTGGTTCCGTTCGCCGTAGATAACGTTCCGTTGTTGACGCATCACGTCATCGTATTGCAGCACATTCTTCCGGGAATCGTAGTTATTCCCTTCAACCCGCTTTTGGGCGGATTCAACTTGCTTCGTGATCATGCGGCTCCGGATAACGGCATCTTCACCGTCAACGTTCATCCGTTCCAAGAAACTCTTGACCCGGTCTGAACCGAACCGACGCATCAAATCATCTTCCAAGGACAGGTAGAACTGGGTCATACCAGGATCACCTTGACGACCTGAACGGCCACGAAGTTGGTTATCGATCCGCCGTGATTCATGTCGTTCAGTCCCGATAACGGCTAACCCACCAATTTCGACAACGCCGGGTCCCAATTTAATATCGGTCCCCCGCCCAGCCATGTTGGTGGCAATCGTAACGGCACCACGTTGACCGGCGTTTTGAATAATATCGGCTTCCTTCGCATGGTTCTTGGCGTTCAAGACCACGTGAGGAATCTTTTCTTGATCCAACCGTTCGGACAAATATTCGGAAGTTTCAACTGCTACGGTACCAATCAACATTGGTTGGCCCTTTTCATGCAAGTCCTTGATTTCCCGAATAACGGCATCGAATTTAGATTCCAAGGTTGGGTACAACAAGTCAGGTTGGTCGACCCGGACAACTGGTTTGTTGGTTGGCACGGAAACAACTTCCATGTTGTAGATTTCCCGGAATTCTTCGGCTTCGGTCTTCGCCGTACCAGTCATCCCGGAAAGCTTTTTGTACATCCGGAATAAGTTTTGGTAGGTGATGTTGGCCATCGTCTTGGTTTCTTCCTGAATCTCAACGCCTTCTTTGGCTTCAATGGCTTGGTGCAACCCGTCTGAGTAACGACGACCGTCCATAACCCGTCCAGTAAAGGAGTCAACAATCAGAACTTCACCGTCTTGAACCACGTAATCTTTATCACGTAACATGATAAAGTTGGCCCGCAGCGCTTGATCCAAATGGTGGGTCAAGGCCGTGTTGTCCGTATCATACAGGTTCTTTAAGTTGAAGTACTTTTCGGCTTTTTCAATCCCTTGATCGGTTAAAGCAACCGTCTTAGATTCCAAGTCGATCTTAAAGTCATCTTTTTCATGTAATGTCTTAGCAAAGCGATCTACCCGTTGGTACAGGGCACTCGTGCCTTCGGATTGGCCAGAAATAATCAATGGCGTCCGTGCTTCATCGATCAAAATGGAGTCAACTTCATCGACAATCGCGAAGTTCAGTGGACGCTGTACCATGTCTTCTTTGTAGACGACCATGTTATCACGCAGGTAATCGAACCCGATTTCCCCGTTGGTCGAATAAGTGATATCGGCATTGTAGGCTTCACGCTTCTCTTCCGGTGACTTTTCAGCGGAGTTTAAGCCAACCGTTAAGCCCATCCAAGAATACAGTTCACCCATTTCAGTGGCATCACGGGCGGATAAGTATTCGTTAACCGTAACAACGTGAACCCCTTTGCCGGCAATGGCGTTTAGGTAGACAGGCATCGTGGCGGTCAAGGTTTTCCCTTCACCGGTCTTCATTTCGGAGATGTTCCCTTCGTGAAGCACAATTCCCCCCATGATTTGCACGTGGAATGGATAGAGACCGAGGACCCGCCGTGCGCCCTCACGAATTGCAGCAAAGGCTTCAGGCAGTAAATCGTCTAAAGTTTCGCCGTCTTGGTAGCGCTGCTTGAACTCTGGCGTTTTCGCCTTCAGATCATCGTCTGAAAGTTGTTCGTATTCATCAGCGTAAGAACCAACTTGGTCCGCTAATTTACTGAGGCGTCGTAAAGTCCGGCGATCACTTTCGACCCATCGTTTCAAAATATTTGGCATGTGAGAATTCCCTTCAGTACATTTAATAAGTCTATTTAAAGTTACCCATTTATTTACAATAAATCAACCTACATTTTACCACTAACCAACCCAAGATGAAACTTTAAGACGTGGTCAACGCAAGGGTAACCGCTTTCTTCTTCGAATTATAACTAAAAAAGCACTGCAAGCTCGCAGTGCTTCGTTAGTTGATTTAACATTACTCGTCGTCGGCTTCAATCAAACCGTACCGACCGTCATTCCGGCGGTAGACGATGCTAATACCATTGGTTTCAGCATCTTCGTAGATAAAGAAGTCGTGACCTAACATGTCCATTTGCAGAACGGCCTCTTCATTATCCATCGGCTTCAAAGAAACCCGCTTGGTCCGGACAACTTCTAACTCACCATTATCGTCGGAATCGGCGTCTGGCGTTTCAGCTGAGAAGTCGAGGTTTTTGTAACCTTTTTCCCGGGACTTACGGTTAACCTTAGTCTTGTACTTGCGGATCTGACGTTCCAACTTGTCCGTAACCAGGTCAACACTTGCATATAAGTCCGGAGAGGTTTCCTCTGCCCGTAATGTCAAGTATGGGAGTGGGATTGTTACTTCAACCTTCGCTGTCTTATTTTGGTAGACCTTCAGGTTGATATGCGCAATTGCCTCAACGTTGTTGTCGAAATATTTCTCCAACTTGCTGATACGCTTTTCAACGTAATCCCGTATTGCGTCAGTAACTTCGATGTTTTCACCACGAATATTAAATGTGAGCATAAAACTTCTCTCCCTTCAGCCAAGAGATACTTGGCTTGCTTAGCATTAGAAGGACCACTCTTCTAATATGCTTTGCTTACATTTATTATAATAGAAAGCCCTCTCATAAACAATTAATCTAAGTAAATTAATCACAATTTAACGCGCTAAAGTCAAGCTAGTAACCGCTTTCGCTCCGCTCAAATTAATTTGATCAATGGCATGCCGAATTGTCCGTCCTGTTGTGTAGACGTCATCTAGGAGCAAAACACGTCGTTGATGCAGCAACTTGCACGCATTCGGAGCTAATGAAAACGGTTGTGGTGTAACCAATCGTTCGGCTCGCGTCTTGGCAGACTGGGGACGTTCTTTATGGTCGGCAACCACTTCCAGTACCTGAAAAAAGGGTTGGCCGGTCAGCCACCCCGTCACTTGATTGAATCCGCGGTCCTGCCGGGTTGCTGCATCCACTGGAACCGGAACCAACACGTCATAAGTCGTTCGCTGTAAAGCTTGAGCTAACGCCGCTTGCACCACGACTCGTAACGCATAGTCTCCCTGAAACTTGTACTGTTGCATGTACGCCTTGAAACCAGCATCGTACTGAAATAGTGCCCGATTGACTACCCCATCGTGCCAACGTTCACAGTCATGACAAATAGTGGCAGCACGCTGCTGACGACCGCATTGTGGACAACAACTACCCGTGATGCGCGTTAGTCGTTCCTGACAAGCTTCGCAAACCTCCTGGACTGGAAATTGTCCCCAACTGAGTAGTTGCGTAAGAGTCACCGTCTGGGAAATAGCACGATTACACCATACACACAACGGCATCACTGACCACCCTGCTGACGTCCCTGCCGATTCAAATGGTTGATCATGGCACGTGCCTGCTGAATCGTTCGTGACTGGCTCTGACAATAACACGTCACTTCACCCCGTGGATGCGCAGCGTGGCGGCCAGCTCGACCAGCAATTTGGACTAAGGCTGCCGTTGAAAAGACGGCATCATCCCCACCCAAAATAACCACGGCCACGTTGGGAAACGTCACCCCTCGTTCAAGAATGGTGGTCGTCACCAAAAACTGACAACGACCATCACGCATCGCCTGAACCTTTTCAGCTCGCTCGGCATCAGCAGCGTGGACCGTCACCCCACCAACGACCCCTGCCTGATCCAAGGCTGCTGCAATTGGTGGCAAATCCGCGATATGGGGAACAAAGAGGAGAAAACGCTGTCCCGTCCGCTGATACTCACGTAATTGACGAACGAGTTGGCCAGGTAGCTGTCCCTTCAGCAAACGCTGTCGCCACTGCCAGCACAGATGAACCTTCATCTGTGGGAGCAAGTAGCCGTGATAGCGTAAGGGCACGTAGGTCACGGCTATTTTTCGTTGTGCGACTAACTTTTGTAGATGAGGACCCGGCGTTGCCGTCAAAAAAATATGACTCCCGCTAGGCTTCTGAGCTTGTTTCACAGCACGTTGTAGCATTGGACTTGTGGTCAGCGGAAAAGCATCGACTTCATCCACAATCAGCCAATCAAAGGCGGCCTGAAACCGCAAAAGCTGGTGCGTGGTACAAATTGTCAGCTGCCGGTAGGTATAAGAATGTTCCTGTTTCCCATGTAAGACCGCTTGTGGCACCCCAGCAAAGGCCCGGGCTAACCGCGGCGCCAGTTCTAAACAAACATCCACCCGTGGCGATGCCCAGGCGACCCGCCAGCCTTGCTGTAACGCCCAAGCTAGTGCCGGATACAGGATTTCCGTCTTACCAGCGCCGGTGACCGCCCACAATAACTGATTCCGCTTAGTTGCCACTAATTCACGTATCGCTGTTGCAGCCACCACCTGTTGTGGCTTAAGCTGCCCTGACCAGGTCAATGGCGATTCCGTCATCATCGGAAACTGATTGGGTTCCGGAATAGTGTATAATTTATGGTGCGTGGTCAAACGACCCAATTGTAAGCACTGCCGACAATACAGTGCCCCGTTCGGCAGCTGATCAGCTACAGTTAGCCTGTGCCCACAGCGGGTACACTGCGCTGAACCGCGGCTCTGCTCAATTGCCTCACGGTTTGCCAACGGTTCCAAAGGGGGTCTTGAAGACGGGACCCACCGCCCAAAGAATTGTTCATCATTATCCAAGAAAAGCTCTCCCTTCCTGCCTTTACTGATTAACTACGTGAAGGGAGCCGCTATTTTTTTAAACTAACTTTATTTTAGAAGAAAGGTGTCTGCCAATGGAAACTGACTACTTAACCATTCAAGCAAGTGGCAATCACGAACTCGAAATTAAAAAATCACGGTTCATTGCCGACCTCGGTCGTGTATCCAGCGAAGATGAAGCTAAAGCATTCATTGCTGCGGTAACCGCGCGAGAACCGAAAGCCACCCATCATTGTTGGGCCTACATGGTCGGTGAACACGATGAAATTCAACGAGAAAGCGACAACGGCGAACCATCCGGTACCGCCGGTGTTCCCATTCTCACGGTGCTCCAACGTAACCACCTGCACAACGTCATTGGTGTGGTCACCCGTTACTTTGGCGGCATCAAGCTGGGGGCCGGGGGCCTGATTCGGGCTTACAGCAACGCCACCTCTACTGGAATTGAAGCAGTCGGCGTCGTCAAACTCGTCCGGCAGCAAGCCATGACGATTACCGTGGACTATCCCAACTACGACCGCCTTAACCACTACCTGACTGAAAATCAGATCAGTATTTTGGACACCGCGTACACGTCTGCGGTCGCGGTCACCATTGCCGTTGATTTGGACGCCGTGACCGCCACGCAAACCGCGATCACTAATCTGTTAAGTGACCGCCTAACCGTTGAACTGGGCGACATCGCTTACAATGAAGTGCCTGTCGAAATCAACGCCAGTAGCCGTTCGATCGACTAAGCTTACCTGAACGCTAGCGGTATTAATATGCGACTCCACGTAAAAGGAGCCAGGGGATTTTTCCCCTGGCTCCTTTTGTGTTGGCGAATTTTTATGTGGTGGAAACGTGCGCCCAAAGGCAGCTGACTCCGCTTAACACTGATAACCAAATAATCCAGGACCGGGATTTTTCGGTTATCACCGTTAATGCTCGCCAGCTAACCGCCTTTAGGCCCACTCTTTATCCCTATCTTTCCGAATTCTTCGACGTTAACTTCTTAACGACTCGGTTGATCCAGTGTAAGAGTGGCTGTCGGTCCGACCCCACTAGTCCGATGGCTTCAACGAATAGCTCCAAGCCAATCAGAATTGCGATGGTCAACAGGACCGACCCCCAAATTGTGGACAACGGGTACAACAGTGAAATGAACGAGAAAATTAACGCAATCCCGTAAATTACCAAAACCGTCTGACGGTGCGTCAATCCCAATTGCATCAAGCGGTGATGCAAATGGTGCTTATCCGCGTGAGAAATGGGTTGCCGATTCAAAATCCGGCGAATCATGGCGTACACCGTATCCGTGATGGGAACACCCAGAATGATCACCGGAATGATCACGGAAATGAAGGTCACGTTTTTCAAACCATACAGGGAGAAGCAGGCAATCATAAATCCAATGAACTGCGCCCCTGTGTCCCCCAAGTAAATACGGGCTGGGAAAAAGTTGTAAGGCAGGAAACCCACCATAGCAGCAACTAGCGCAAAAATCATGATTGCCACCCAGGTATTCGCGACGTTCAAGAAGAACAGCCCGGTAATCCCAGTCGTCGTTAACGCAATGATCGAGACCCCCGTTGCCAACCCATCTAACCCATCGATCAGGTTGATGGCATTAACGATGGCAACGATCCACAACAACGTAATGGGCAACGATAACCAGCCAAAGTGCCAAGCACCCACAAATGGTAACGTTAGATACCGCATCCGGATACCCGCCACGAAGTAAACTTCAATGGCCGCTAACAGCTGAAACATCACCTTTTGTCGTGGTTTCAGTTCGAAGACATCGTCGATCATCCCACCAGCGACGATGATGCATTCGCCACCGAACAGCCCCCACAGCTGTTGTGTTGGCATTTGATCTCGCAATAAAAACATCGTTGAAAAAGTAAACGCAATAAAGATAGCTAGGCCGCCCAACGTCGGCATGGGAACCTTGTTGACCCGGCGCTGATTCGGTTTATCCACCGCACCAATTTGAAACGCAAAGCGGCGTACAAACGGGGTTAGGACCGCGGAGATAATCATGGTAGCAAACAAGCTAACAATAATCTCAAATTTCATAAAGTGTCCTCATTCTTTCCTAATGGTTCTTTTGCTAATTATACAAATCTCGTAAATTAAACACAACCACCATTTAGTTTGTAAAAAAAGTTTTTTTGTGAAAAGTGCCGCAACTTTGGTCCACCCATCCCCACTGGGCGCCAGTCTACAATAACGGCATTTGTGATTTATCACACGGATAATAATTAATACTTATAAACGTATAGTGAATACGATATTTACGCTTGTTTTAAGCGCTTACAGCCCATATAATACAATTATGCATTCACTTCAGAACAGGCTTGCCCTCTAAATTTTGGGGATTGTCGTGCAACCAGGTCATCAATTGAAAGGAGAGTTTTCAATGGCTGCTAATAAAAAAGTTTCATCAGCAGAAGCTCCAGAAAAAGAACAAGCTTCTCCCATCTTGATTCAAATGGGTATCTTCGCTGCTATTCTGTTCGTTTCCAGCCTTATTTCCCCTCTGTTTCCTGCTAGTTTTCCGGTGCCCACGCCAGTGGTCGGACTGATTCTCCTCTACGTCCTACTAGCCACCCACATCGTGAAGCTCCGGAATGTTGAGAAGTTTGGGGACTTCTTAATCAGTTTAATTGCCTTTCTGTTCGTTCCCTCAGGAATCCAGCTGGCTGCCAGTCTAAAAGTACTGCAAGCTGAAGGCGTTAAGATCATCATCGTGGTTATCATTGCAACGATTGTGATGCTGGTCGTCATCGCCTACACCACGGCCGGATTTATTTGGATTCGGAAGCACGTCTTCCACGGAAATACCGATATCGACCAATAATTTGCCTGACAACGATTAACACTCAACAGAAAAGGATGGAGAATTATGATCAGCTTAAATGTTGCCGCCGAGATGGCGGTTTGGGGCAAGTGGCTAGGCGATGGCCTAAGTAAAACAGCCACTGGTGCCTCTGCGGGTAACGCTGTTTTTGGGATTTTTCTCACGTTGGTCGTCTTCTTAATCGGCCAATGGCTCTTTAAAATTAGTAACGGATTCTTTATCTTCCAACCCCTCTTCGTGGGGATGGTGTTAGGGATTTTTATCCTCTTCCTCCTCGCCAAAGCCTTTGGCACGGACACTGCCACTTTTTACAAGTCGGCCTACCTCCCCGGAGGAAATATCATCTTCTGGTTCTTAAACCCAGCAACCATTGCCTTTGCCATTCCTCTGTATCGACGGAATGATATCGTCAAGCGTTTCTGGTTAGAAATTGTCCTCTCACTGGTCGTTGGACTGGTCATCTCGTTATTCATCATTTACGAGGCTGGTAAGCTCTTCGGACTATCCAAGGGGACGTTGGCTTCATTACTGCCTACCGGGGCCACTACGGCCATCGCAATGCCAATTGCGGCAGCTATCGGTGGGAACCCGGCCATTACCGCCATGGTTTGTATCCTAAACGCCGTCATCATCTACGCTTTAGGTGACTGGCTGGTAAAAGTTTTCCGGATCAACAACGACCCAATCGGTGCCGGATTAGGATTAGGAACCGCTGGGAAGACGGTCGGTTCAGCGAAAGCCTTACAACTGGGATCCATTCAGGGATCCATGGCCTCCATCGCCGTCGTCGTTATCTCAATCGTCGTCGACTTGGTGGTACCACAATTTGCTTCACTGGTTGGCCTACGTTAAAATTCAACATTTACGCAAGGTTCTCCCCCAACCGGGAGAACCTTTTTTGTTGTCCCATTATTGCCCAACCACTTTCTGAGACGGACTTTTTCAGCGTTTCAATCCAACAAAAAAAGCACCGAGACGAAAGTCCCAATGCCTTTAATGGTGTCGCCGACTGACCTGCTAATCAACAGTTCAGTTCAACAACTACTCTTTTAAATGATAATTATAAGTCGAAACAATGATGTTTTCCCGTGAGTTCAAAATCGTCCGTAACCGTAACGCAGTTTGGTTATGCAAGACGTTTTGCCAAGGGTGCCGGGGAACGAATTGTGGAACCAGGACCGTAGTCGTAAAGTTCCGTTCCGCCGCCCGCTTCGCAATCACGTCACAGAACCGCAACGTTGGCGTCGCAATCGACCGGTAGGAGGAATGGATATCCACAAACCGAATGTCTGGGAACTCCTCTTTGAATTCCTGAGCTGTCTTGTGCTCCTTCTCAGGATTTTCATCGAAGGACACGTGCATCGCAATGACATAATCCCCAATGGACTGTGCGTAATTAATGGCACCAGACGTTACCCGGGTGATGTTGCTGACCAGGACAATGACCGTTGCCCCATCGTATTGATGGATGTCGGCCTTTTCCTTAGCAGCGACCCGTAACTGTTTAGCCACGTTGTGATAATGCTGATTGATTCGGTAGAACAACAGCAGAATCAAAGGCATGATGATCAGGTATGGCCAAACGTTGCCAAAGTGTAAGAACAGTAAGAAGACCACGAGGACCAGGGAAATAAGAGCCCCAATCAAGTTGATGAAGGCCTTGCCTAACCAGAACCCCTCACGCGTTCTGAACCAGTGAATAATCATCCCTGATTGTGACAACGTAAATGGCACGAAAACCCCGACCGCGTACAGTGGAATCAGTAAAGTCGTTTGCCCATGGAAGATAAAGATCAGAACGATTGCGCCAACGGCCAAAGAAATAATTCCGTTAGAGTAACCTAACCGGTCCCCTCTGTCCAGGTAAGCATGCGGTAAGAACTTATCCTTGGCCAGGTTGTAAGCCAAGATTGGAAAGGCTGAGAACCCGGTGTTGGCTGCCACTGCCAAAATCATCGCCGTGGACAACTGTAGGATGTAATAGAAGACACCGTGACCGAAGACGCCGGTCCCGATTTGAGACAAGACCGTCTGGTTACTTTGTGGCCGAATCCCCATGTAGTAACTCAAGAACGTAATCCCAGCGAAGAAGATGGCCAAGATTCCCGCCATAATTGCCAAGGTCGCCGCCGCGTTGTGACGCTTGGGCTCCTTGAAGTTAGGCACAGCGTTACTGATGGCTTCCACCCCAGTCAGGGAAGAAGACCCGGACGAGAAGGCCCGGAAGAACAGCAATAACGTCATGCCTTGGACGGGACCGTTAAACGAGGCCGCCGCGTGATACGTGATGTTACCCGTCACAATGTTGTAGAACCCAACCCCGATCATCACAATAATCATCAGGATGAACAGGTAAACGGGAACCGTGAGAAACGCTGCCGATTCACGCATCCCCCGCAGGTTCAACAACATAATGCCAATCACAATTAAGACTG
Organism: Levilactobacillus yonginensis; assembly: GCF_003946265.1. Classification (GTDB taxonomy): domain Bacteria; phylum Bacillota; class Bacilli; order Lactobacillales; family Lactobacillaceae; genus Levilactobacillus; species Levilactobacillus yonginensis. The sequence continues at coordinate 24,037 of NZ_RHNO01000012.1, read as the reverse complement.
ATACCCATACAGAATACGGATATAGCGCCGGAATTGCCGACGTAATGGCTTCAGTCCCAGAAGTCGTGGAAACCGCCACGGTCAACATGTAGTCAACGAGCAAGGAACCACCGGCAATCAATCCTGCCGATTGCCCCCAGTTCGTACTGGCTACAACGTAGGCGCCACCACCAGATGGGTAGGCATGAATAATTTGCTGGTAAGAAAGCGTAATCGCAAATAACAGAACTAAGACCAGTGCAGCAACCCACAATTGATACATCAATGCAGCCGCTGACAAGGTAATTAGGACTGTGGTGATTTGCTCAGTACCATAAGCCACGGAAGATAACGCATCAGACGACAAGAGAGCCAGCGCTTTAAACTTGGTTAGCGCCTGACCGCCTTCGTCCATGGTCTTGAGGGGTTTTCCAATTAAAACCCGCTTTAAATAACGCCACATGACTATTTACTCCTTATCTCCATAAATAATGAAGACGGGCATTCACCCGTCGTATAATTGCTTGATTTAATTCAAGTTCGAATGCAGACGTAATTCTACTACAACTAGGTAAACATTACCACAAATCTCTGACTTCGCAACCGAAGATTTGGCAACCGAACTTTTCCATTATCCGGCAAAGCGTGAGAGAAATAAAGGGTTGTTTTTCACTTTGATTTATTGCTACCCCCAAAGGTTGATTTAGCGGCGTTTGATTCACTCAAGTTCGCCACCCAAGTTCACCACACGCACCGTGGTGTCTTTGGATAAAAACGCCCCCCGGTGGGCCTCTGAAAAAACCTCACCACTTGGTCGACCACTTTTAGCGGTTCACCCATACAAAAAACGCCGACCCACAACGGATCGACGTCTTAATTATCAATTAATTGATGAAGCTTACATCATGCCGCCCATACCTGGGTTAGCAGCTGGTGCAGCTGGTGCTGGATGGTCTTCTGGCTTTTCAGCAACCACAGCTTCAGTCGTCAACAACAATGCGGAAACGGAGGCAGCGTTTTGCAGAGCAGAACGGGTAACCTTGGTTGGGTCGGTAATACCAGCCTTAACCATGTCTTCGTACTTGTTGTCAGCAGCGTTGTAACCAACGCCTGGCTTTTCACCCTTCAAATGTTCGACCACGACGGAGCCTTCGACCCCAGCGTTTTGAGCGATTTGACGAACTGGTTCTTCTAAGGCACGCAGAACGATGTTCACACCGGTCAATTCATCGCCTTCGGCTTCAACCTTGGCAACGTCAGCAATAACGTTGATCAAGGCAGTACCACCACCAGCAACGAAACCTTCTTCAACGGCGGCACGGGTAGCGTTCAAAGCATCTTCGATCCGGTACTTCCGTTCCTTCAATTCCGTTTCAGTTGCGGCACCAACACGAACAACAGCAACCCCGCCGGCTAACTTAGCCAAACGTTCCTTGAGCTTGTCCTTGTCGAAATCAGATGAAGTTTCATCGATCTGACCCTTGATTTCAGCAACCCGTTCAGCGATTTGGTCCTTAGAACCAGCACCCTCAACGATAGTCGTTGAATCCTTGGTAACATTAACCTTTTGAGCTTGACCTAATTGTTCAATGGTCGTGTCCTTCAAGTTAAGACCTAAGTCATCAGTGATGACAGTCCCACCAGTCAGGATAGCAATATCTTGCAAGGTTGCCTTACGACGGTCACCAAAGCCAGGAGCCTTAGCAGCAACGACGTTGAAGGTTCCCCGCATCTTGTTCAGAACCAACGTAGGCAAAGCTTCACCAGTAATGTCATCAGCGATGATCAAGAGTGAACGGCTTTGTTCAACAACGGCTTGTAAGACAGGCAAGATGTCTTGAATGTTGGCAATCTTCTTGTCAGTAATCAAGATGTATGGGTTGTCGAGGTTAGCTTCCATCTTATCGTTGTCGGTAACCATGTATTGTGACATGTACCCGCGATCAAATTGCATCCCTTCAACAACGTCCAAGCTGGTATCAACACCACGGGATTCTTCAATCGTAATAACCCCATCGTTCCCAACCTTTTCCATAGCGTCAGCAATTAAGGAACCAGTTTCCTTGCTTGCTGAAGAAATCGAAGCGATTTGGGCGATATCTTCCTTCGTCTTAACGTCGATGGACATCTTGTGCAGAGATTCAACGGCAGCATTCGTTGCCTTTTCAATCCCACGACGGATACCAACAGGGTTGGCACCGGCAGTGACGTTCTTCATACCTTCGTTAACGATGGCTTGCGTCAAAACAGTTGCGGTCGTCGTCCCATCACCAGCAATATCGTTGGTCTTGGAAGCAACTTCGGAAACTAATTTGGCACCCATGTTTTCGAAATGGTCGTCTAATTCGATGGATTTAGCAATCGTCACACCATCGTTTGTGATGGTTGGGTTGCCGTAGCTTTGTTCCAAAACAACGTTACGACCCTTAGGTCCTAAGGTGGTCTTAACGGTGTTCGCCAACTTATCTACACCAGCAAGCATCTTGCTACGTGCGTCTTCAGAGAACTTTAATTCTTTAGCCATTATTCTAATTCACCTCATACTAAAATTTTTAATTATGCTCTGTATCAGTGGGAAAGGTTAGTCAATAACTGCGACTAAGTCCTTTTCGTGTAAAACAAGGTACGTCGAATCTTGGTACTTAACTTCCGTGCCGGCATACTTGTCGAACAATACCTTGTCGCCAACTTTAACAGTTGGGGCTACCTTATCGCCATTGTCTAACACACGGCCATCACCAACAGCAACAACGTTTGCCGTTGAAGGCTTTTCCTGAGCATTACTTGCCAAAACAATGCCACCAACCGTGGTTTCTTCTTCTTGTGGTTGATCCAAAATGACGCGGTCTCCTAATGGTTTTAACACTTGAATCCCTCCAATAAACTTACTTTTTAGCACTGTTAGCACTTGACTAACATAAGTGCTAATCACAATATCTAATATATGGTTTTTTTCGCTAAAAATCAAGGAATTTGACAAACTATTTTGCAACCGTTTCCGGAAATGCCTTGGCACCCGTGAAAGCTCGCGAAAAATTAACTATTCGATTGTCGATTCCCTTTATTTATGACGCAAAATCATACCCGGTGTGGGCCTTAAACGTGCTAAACCAGTTAAGGCTGATTACATAGCTAGCATTGGCTCGGTATTCAAAAACACGCAAAAAAAGAAGCCATGATTTTATCACAGCTTCCCCTCACCTAAGTGACCCAATTCAATCCGAGTCAATTAGTTTTTATCGTTATAGTGTTCCAAGAAGTAGATCAACGTTTGTAACTCATTAGTCAAATCAACGTTTTGCACCCGAATATTCTTTGGCACCGTGATCCGTAATGGTGTGAAGTTCAAGATACCCTTGATACCACCAGCGATGGCGTTATTCGTGACTTCTTGCGCAACGGGAGATGGCACAGTTAAAATTGCCACTTCAATCTGTTGTTCTTCCAACTGCGTCCGTAGATCAGTCATCGGATAGATTGGTACCCCACTCTGAATGGTGTTGGCGATGTCTTCATTCACATCGAAAGCCGCACTGATCCGAACGTTACTGTCCTGGTGGAAGTTGAAGTTCAATAGCGCGTGGCCCAAGTTACCAACCCCGATCAAAGCAACGTTAGTCAACCGATCCTGATTCAAGATTTTCTTGAAAAACTTCAATAAACTTTCAACATCATATCCGTAACCTCGCTTACCTAAGGCACCGAAGTAGGAAAAATCACGCCGAATAGTTGCAGAATCAACTTTAACGGCCTCTGATAGCTCGGTCGATGAAACACGTGTCTTGTCCGCGTCCAGCAAAATATTCAGGTAACGGTAGTAAATTGGCAACCGTTTAGCTGTTGCGCGGGGAATCTTTTGGTCTGTCAAATGAGGGCCCTCCTAATCAATAGCACTCGTTGTCACTCCGTAAATGACAACATACACTTTAAATACAATCCGATTGTGAAATTAACTTTCCTAAAGATTATAGCATAACCACTCGCCTTGTGAAACAAATTGCAAATATTTTTCACAATTTTTTTCAAATTTCGGTCTAGGGTCAGAATATGATAGAATAGATTGTATCGGTGACCATTGTGATTAGCCCCCACGGTTGGTAGCGTCCCGCCGCGGTTTACTCGCTGATTGCGACCCATAATTAATCACCGGAAAGCGCTTGATCAAGTCTCAACTTGTCACATTCAAATTCTTCACTAACTTTAATAAATTTGCCATAACTAATTAAGTGACTCAAGTCTTCAGTCATCATTAAATTTACCAGCAGTGGTAATTACCTGCTGACAGTCCTTCCCAAAATTAAAAATTGAATTTTCGAACATTAAGGAGGTTGGTTCAACGTGATTCTATTACAAGTGCAACAAGTGACGCGGCGGTTTGGTGCCACCGTTTTATTTGAGAATGTCAGTATGGATGTTCCTGAACACGGCCGGGTCGCCCTAGTTGGCCGCAACGGTGCGGGGAAATCTACTCTACTTAAGATGATTGCTGGCGAAACTCGGCCTGACGTTGGCCAGATTACTACCAAACGTGGCCTGACGATGGGCTACCAAGCACAAAATGCTGGCCTGGCCTCCACCAAAACCGTTTGGAACGAAATGTTGAGTGTCTTCGCAAAACTCCGTGCCATGGAAAACCGGATTCACGAACTGGAAGCCGAAATGAGTAACCCTGACGTCATTGCAGACGAGGACCGGTTTCAACAGATCAGTGCCACTTACGACCAATTACAACAAGACTTCAGCGACCAAAACGGGTACGGCTATCAGGCCGAGATTCGCGGCGTGCTGCACGGTTTTGAATTTGGTGAGGAATACTACGATAAACCGATTAATGAATTGTCCGGTGGCCAGCGAACCCAGCTTGCTCTCGCTAAACTCCTGCTAGAACGCCCCGACCTCTTGATCCTCGACGAACCCACCAACCATTTGGACGTCGAAACTTTAACCTGGTTGGAAGGCTACCTACAGGGTTATCCGGGCGCTATTCTGGTCGTTTCCCATGACCGGTACTTCCTGGATCACGTGGTCAACGACGTCTATGATATGGCCCATGGCGGCCTGGTTCACTACCCTGGTAACTATTCCCATTACATTTCATCCAAGGCTGAACGGCTCCGCCAAGAATGGAAGGAATATGATAAGCAACAGGCCGAAATTGGTAAACTTGAGGACTTTGTGAACAAAAACATTGTTCGGGCCTCCACGACCAAGCGGGCCCAAGCTCGCCGAAAACAGTTGGAGAAAATGGACAAGATGGACAAACCTGAGGGTGATGAAAAAGTTGCTCGGTTCACTTTTAAACCCACCCGTCAGAGCGGTAACGTGGTTCTGGATGTCGTTAACGGCGCAGTCGGGTACGATGATCAGATCCTCTGTCAGCCCGTTAACCTGGATATCAAGAAACATCAGGCTGTCGCCATTGTTGGTCCCAACGGGATTGGAAAATCGACTCTTTTGAAAACGATTCTCGGCCGGATTCCGGCCATTCAGGGCCAGATTATCTTTGGTACCGGTGTGGACACTGGCTACTACGATCAAGATCAAGCAACTCTCCATGATAAGAAAACCGTGTTGCATGAGCTGTGGGATGATCATCCCACCACACCAGAAGGCGATATTCGTTCAATTCTGGGTAGCTTTCTGTTTACCGGAAGTGACGTCGACAAATCCGTCCACAGCCTCAGTGGTGGGGAACGGGCCCGACTTCTGCTAACCAAGCTAGCCCTGCGCCACGACAACTTCTTAATGCTAGACGAACCGACGAACCATTTGGACATCGACAGTCGCGAAGTGTTGGAAAACGCCCTAAACGAGTTCGATGGCACCATTCTCTTCGTTTCCCATGACCGGTACTTCATCAACCAAGTAGCCACGCAAGTTGTTGAGCTGGCACCGGCAGGAACGACCCGTTACCTGGGCGACTACGACTACTATGTCTCCAAGAAGGCTGAGCAGGACGCTTACGCTGCCAAAGAAGCAGCTGAAGCAGAGGCTGCTCATCCAACAGTCACAGCTCCCAAGCAGACGCAGGTCGACTATCAACAACAAAAGGAACAGCAAAAGGCCAAACGGAAATTAAGCCGGCAGGTAGATGCTCTTGAAGAAAAACTTGGCGATTTAGAAAAGCAAAAGGCCGCAGTTGAAACCCAAATGAGCGCGCCAGAAAACTTTAACGACGCCGGCAAACTTGGTGATCTTCAGGCTGACCTGAACCGAATCACAACGGAACTCGACAGTACCGAAACTGACTGGACTGAAAAAAGCCTGGCGTTAGAGGAATTTGAGGATTAACGCGCTTTAGTTTAAACCAAATAGCATTAGGGCCTGAGACAAATATCTCAGGCCCTTTTTTAATTCTCAATTTTCCAGGGCCACAGAGCGATTACTCCTTTCTTGTCCCCTTTCCATTTTCTAGCCAACAATAGCTGATAATTTTAGAAAGCGCTTTCTTAAGCATGATATAATGCATTGAACAGCGATTCCGGGGAACCAAAAATTAGGGGGGACACTACCATGAAAAAGTTGCTAGTTGCTGCACTTATTGCCATTATCACAATATTTGGGCTATCACAATCTGGCTCAGCTAAGGCTAAGTATTCAATTCAAAAACAATCTTTTTGGCAAAAGACCACCATTAATCGTGCTAAATATCCCAAAAAATCGATTGCAGTTTGGAACGCCAAACACACCAAGGTTAAGTTCTATTTGAAAGACTATCCCAACAACTCTTGGTACGGACGTGGTAGCGAAATACTAAAGCACGGCAAGACCACCGCTAAGTATACTTACATCACTGGCCACAATAAAAAACATACTGACTTAGTCTCGGGATACGTCTGGCATGGTAACTTAGAATTAGGATTTGGCAAGAAAGAACTTCAATCAAATTATTTACGCTTAGACTTCTTTGTAAATAATGGCGACTACCTTAGTTATCTCAAAAAATCGCCCTCACAAAAAATAACTCGCGAAATCATCAAGCTGTTTCCAAATAACAAAGTCACACTCAAAATGACAGATATTGCTGCAATAACTAATGCGAGCTACTTCCCTGACATTGCCCCATCACCATATTCTGTCAAACCTGATTTGACCAAGTATACTATCGTTAAATTTCCAAAAGTAATCACTTACCTGAATGCCAGTAAAAATACACCCGTGAAGACCCGCGTCCAGAAAGTAAAAGCGATTTTAGCTTCCTACGGGTACACGACCAACAAGTTAAACCACCTCTCTAAAAACTACCGAATTGGACTTAACATCGTCGATAGTACGTACCGGACTACCTATAGTGACTCACATATGGATAGTGGCTATGCCTTCATTATCGGCAAACACAATTAATCCTAAAAATAACGCACTGCAAAAGGGACGGTCACATTAAATGTGACCGTCCCTTTTGCAGTGCCATTGTATTCTTAGTTAAAGACTGAAAGTTCGAAAACCGTTATCAAACCAAGACTAGTAAAGCGCTATAGACTTAAACCTGCGGCAGTCAGAGATTCCGCCTGCTGTGGGGAACGCCTCCGGCCTGAGAAGCGGTCCTTCGGCTCGGTTTGAAGCCTGGAAAACCACCAGTCTCCAAACACGTCCCACGGTGTAAGCCGAAATCGGCTTACATCGTCGACACAGCTGGCTCCACCTCTGACCCCCTCCGGTTAAACGGGTTCTTGGAAATTAAGCTAACTTAAATACCTACATGACAGCACTTACGAAATATTATTGGCGCGCCACTGGGTAGCCGAGAGTGAGTCAAATTTGGACTCAGCCGTGGGATTTTCAAGTGATTTTCTTGAAAATGGCGGCTTGAAGACGTGCTTTGCGGCTTCAAGCGAGGGGCAAGACCGCCTTTTGGCTTGTCCCGTCCTTCCCACCGCGTTCCGGTCCAAATTTGGCGAACGGTAAGGCGGCAATTTTCCGCTATGTCTGACTAAACACCAATACCCAATCCTTATTTAACGGGATCAGCTACCCAGTCAAATTCCAAACTAGGATCAGCATTCAACGTTGCGTCGGCAAAGACGCCGTGCTTAAACGCCACGTAGGCAAACGCCCCAATCATAGCAGCGTTATCGCCACACAACTTCAGGGGTGCTTTAACCAGATGAGTCGTGGGATTGCTGGACAAGTCGCGTTCCAAACGTTCACGTAGCCCCTGGTTGGCAGCCACGCCACCAGCCAAAATCAACTGGTTAACGGGATAGTCGGCCAACGCCCGCTGGGTCTTCTCGGCTAAAACGTCAACGACTGCCTGTTGGAAACTAGCGGACAGGTCCTGCTTGTTCAGCTTTTCGCCAATCTGATCGGCATGGTGCGTGGTATTGATGAAAGCACTCTTCAACCCACTAAAACTAAAGTCGAAGTTGTCGTCCTTCTCCATTGCCCGGGGGAACTTGAACGTATCGTGGCCTTGGTGGGCCCATTCATCAACCGTCTTACCGGCTGGGTAGTTCACACCCATGACCCGGCCAACTTTATCATAGGCTTCACCGGCAGCATCGTCCCGCGTTTCACCGATGATTTCAAACTCATTTTCAGCTGGCATGTAAACCAACTCGGTATGCCCCCCTGAAACCAACAGAGCCATGGCTGGAAATTCAATTGGTTCCACGTAACGGGCCGCATAGATGTGCCCTGCCATATGATTAACTGGAATCAAAGGTAAGTTGTGGGCAAAGGCCACCGTCTTAGCAGCCGTCACACCAATCAACAGAGCCCCGACCAAACCGGGACCATACGTCACAGCCACGGCGTCTAAATCATCATAGCCTACCTGGGCTTCGCTCAAAGCATCAGCGATACACAACGTCACTTCTTCAATGTGATGGCGACTGGCAACTTCCGGCACGACACCGCCAAAGCGTTGATGACTCTTGATTTGAGTTGCCACAATGTTGGACAAAATTTTATGGCCGTCTTCAATCACCGCTACACTCGTTTCGTCACAACTCGACTCAAATGCTAAAATTAAATTTCGCTTATCCGTTGGACTCACTCCCTCTTTCAAATTCCCAATTGCTCTCACAAAAAAAACGAGCGGCCAAGCGCCAACTCGCCTTAGTCTGGATCAGATTCATCATTTAAATACAACGTCATATCAGCAGCGTCTTCGTGATCACCGAAGTAATACCCCCGCTTAATACCGGATTGTTCAAAGTTCAACTCACGGTATAGCTTTTGGGCATTTTGGTTCGAGACCCGAACTTCTAAGCTCACGGACTTGTAACCCATCTGGCGTGCCTTCTTAATCATGACGCCTAACAGGAAACGACCTAAGCCCCGACTTTGAAACTCCGGTAAGACGGCGATATTAGTAATATGCGCGTCACGCGTCCGGTCGTCAAACGTGCTGCCGATAAAGGCCAACAGCCGATCATTCTTCCGCACAACTAAATACAGCCGGTCCTTCTCACGCCGTAACTCATTGGCAAACGCCGTTGAATCCCACGGTGCCTTACCGGCGTATACTGCCTTTTCAATCTCAATCATTTCTGGAATATCAGTAAACAACGCCTTCGCCACAAAATAAGTGACATCTCGAATCTCGACCCGGTGATTTTTCACATCCATGGCCTCTTCGCGAGCGAGTTCATTCCGACTTCCAAATACATTTTTATACCAGACTTTAAATTTTTTCAACATATGATTCGACGTCCTCTTTCGGGTTCTTAGCGCGCCATTCAGCTTCAGCCTGCGTCAAACGAAGATAGTTGGGCACAAAGCGGTCAACGTCCTTCACGGGAGTCATTTGCTGGCCCAGTAAGCCAATCGTCGCCACTTGTGGCAAATTCAACCAGGGACTGATTCGTGGTGTGGCGGCTGACACAGTCGTGTTAATCAATTCCGTGAAGTGGTCAGCATCCCCTAAGAACCAGACGGGTTCTGCATACTCCTTAACAGCTTCTAAGAAAGTCGTAATATTCGTATGGGCATCTGCAATGACCGCTGTCGGTTGACCGTCTTTGATCCGGTATAAACCGGCGAAGACGTTCTGATTACGGGCATCAAATAGTGGTGCCACCAAGGCCCCTTCGACTGGCACATTAGCCGCCAGTGTGGCCAAGCTCGATACGGCTACTAAGTCGATATTTAACGTCGTGGCTAGTGTCTTGGCCGTTGTCACGGCAATCCGGATTCCGGTATAAGATCCCGGACCAGCTGCCACAACGATGCGGTCTAGGTCGGCTGGCTTTAACCCTGCCATCCCCATCAAACGTTCAATTTCGGGTAACAAGTACTCTGCATGCTTTTGGTGAACGGTTACCGTAATGGCAGCTAACACCGTGCTGTCATCTAAGACGGCAACACTCAGTGGTCGATTTGATGTATCAATTGCTAAAATCTTCATAATTGCTTACGTTCCCCTTCACTGTGTTTCGCCATAACTTTTAAAACTCCGGAAACGCTAAAACCGGCGTCACCGCTCAACGCCCGGATGATTTTTCCGTTGACTGTCTTTATCAGTTTACTATACTACCACAAAGCTGCCGTGGCTACACCTTACCTGCCTGATTTTCCAAGTTTAGGCTTTTTCCCAAGTTACCGTTGCTTCCACCGCCGTGGTCGTTCCCAACTTAACGGTGTGTTGTGTCGTCGTAGCTGTCGAACGGCGAACCTCACTGATCACTTGATGGCCGTATTGAACCTCATTTTCAAACCGAATCTTGACGTCTGTTGGCTGCTGTTGTCGCAGAAAATTAGCTGGCAACGCATCCAGCATCCATTCAAAGTAGTGCGCATTGTTCACGTGGCCGTTATTATCGATGTCAAAATACCGCACCGTGTACGGCTTAAATACCCCCGTCAGCGTTGCATCAGCCCGGTCCGGTCGTGGTAACCGTGGCAAGCGGGTCTGTTGTTTGCTGGCGTATGGTGCCATGATGGCGTCAGGGATCGTCGCAATCTTTCTGTTCTCATAACTCATCGTTACCCAGATACCCTCACCATAGGCCAGTTGCTGACCAGCGGCATCGAATAGCCAGTACTCCCGGTAGGCAAAATACCGGTTGTATGAAGTGGCGCGAGTCTTAACCGTCACCTCATCCCCCGTCTGTGGGAGCCGATCGATTTGAATATGGTACTGGGTAACGACCCAGCCCACGCCCTGACTCTTAATAAAATCGGTGGTCAGGTTCAGTGCAGTATTCTGATCCTCGGAGACCAATACAAATAAATTGATCAACATGGCGAGGGTCAAGTGGGCCGTGTCGTCTACCTCATAGTAAACGACACGATGTTTTTCGGAAAACTCATTTGCGGCCACCTGGGTCACTCCTTGTCTAAATGGTGATATTGGCGATAAATTTCTTGCTTCTTAACCCCTCGAAGATTCGCCACTTCTTTAATGGCAGCGTTTGGCTTGTCGCCGGCCGCAATCAACCGATCAACTTGCACTTCAACGGGTTCGCTTAGGTCAACAGCAGTGGTCGCAGTCGTGGTGGGCGCAGGATTCCCGCCAACCAGGACAACAAATTCGCCCCGTACCGTATCGTTAGCGGCCCAATCGGCCAACTCTGCTAAGGAACCGCGCAGGAATTCTTCATAGCGCTTGGTTAACTCCCGACACAAAACAGCTGGTCGATCATCACCAAAACCATCTGCTAAATTCTGCAACGTCTTCTTTAACCGGTGTGGTGCCTCGTAGAAAATCAACGTTTCTGGTCGCTGAGCTAAACTATCAATTTCAGCTCGTTGATCCTTGGGCTTCCGATCCAAAAAGCCGTAGAAGTAAAATGGTTGTGGGGCTAAACCGGAGGCAATGAGTGCCGTTAAACCAGCATTAGCACCTGGTAAAGGCACCACCGGAATGTGTGCTTCAATGCAGGCATTCACTAGTTCATGGCCTGGATCAGAGATGGACGGCATCCCCGCATCACTGACCTGGGCAATATCCATCCCCGTTTGCAGTTTCGCAATTAGTTGGGGAATGCGTTCCTGTGTGTTGTGTTCGTGAAAACTGATTTGCTTCGTCTCAATTTCAAAATGGTTGAGCAGCTTTTGCGTATTCCGTGTGTCTTCTGCAGCAATCAGATCCGCGTTCTGCAGCGTCTTAACTGCCCGAAACGTCATGTCATCCAAGTTACCGATTGGCGTGGGAACCAGGTATAAATGCCCTTCTTCGTCACGCTGAAAACTTCTTCGTCGTTCCATTATTGCCTCCTACTGATCACGATAAATAACTTCTAAGCAAAAGGCACATTCCTCGTCTTGCTTACGCCGTGTCCCGTAAAATTCCCGACACACGTGAAACCCTTCCTCATACAACTTTTCCAGAATCTGCCGGGACTTCGATAGTCCCTGGGGGGTCTCTGGGTCTTCCGGCAAGGTGCGCTGGAGTTCTCTGACCAGATCCCGCAGATGTTGATTTTCAATTTCTAATTCCGCATTCTGCTCAAAGACCTTGGTCATCTCTGCCTGTAAGTCAGAGAACTGGGCCGACATTTGGTCCAACTGCGCTTCAAGACTCTTAAATTGATCGTATACTTCCTGTTTATCCAAACTGCCACCCTCCAGTGCTAACCTTATTTTAACGCGTTACCTGCGCTAAGATTTGTAAAGTTAAGGCTTCTAAAATTGTTTGAAAATTCATGTTCCCCGCTAATTGACTGCGAGTTGCCAGCGTCAATGTCATAATCGTAACTAACTGATCAATGGTCAACTGGTGCGCTATCTGTTGGCTGGCCTGCGCCACCTGTGGAAATGCTAATTGGTCGCCTGCTTCACCAGCCTGTTGCCGTAATGCATCGTGCCAAACCTGCACGAGCATATCTAGGAGCACTCCTTGTCGATCACGATTCAACGCCAAGGGTAACAACTCGGATTGCACGCGGACAAACGCCCGCTCATCACCCTGACAGCAAGCCGTAAACCACTGGCCAACTTTGGTTTGAGCATCCTTCAACCAGTCATCGGTCGTCAGCTCCTGTGCTGCCTGCACACTTTCCGTCAACGTAGCTAACAAGTAGCGCTGGCTGGGGGCAATTCCAGCGTCAGCTAAGGCACTAGCCAACGCTTGTGGTGCCACTCGCAAGAAATCAACCACCTGTGTTCGCGACAGAATCGTGGGCAAAATCAAATTTTTGTTAGCCGTCAATAATAAGGCTACCGTATTGCCCACGGGTTCCTCAATAAACTTCAATAAGCTATTGGCCGCACTCGTAGTCATCCGGTCGACCTGATCCACAATAAAGATCTTCTGGTTCCCCTCAACCGCACTCTTCGTGAACTCGGCCTTGAGGTACCGAACCTGGTCCACCTTGATTCGTTGCCCGTCTGGAATCACCGTGACCACATCGGGGTGGTCGCCTGCTAAAATCCGCCGACACTCGGAACACTGCCCACAAGGCAAGCCCTCAGCCGTGATGTTTTGGCAAAACAGGCGCATGGCAATCGTTCGGGCCACTACCTGCCGCCCAGTCCCATCGGCACCGTTGAAGAGGTAGGCGTGGGACAGATGCTGTTGCTGAATCAGATGCATAAAGTGGCTTACCAGTTGCGGTTGAAGCCGTTGGGCCGTAGCCACTACGGATTCTTCAGTCATCTCGGCCCCCTAAAAGCGGTGAAATTGGTCAACTGGCATGACAAACACCGTCGCACCACCGACCTGAACTTCAACCGGGTACGCTGACGTACTGTCCAATTGCGCATCCAAATTAACCGGTGGGGTCATAAATTGCTGCCGCGTGTGACTGGCTGCCTTGATCATATCCAGAACTTCATCCACCCGTTCGTCCTCTAACCCAATCATAAAGGTCGTGTTACCAGACTTTAAGAACCCACCAGTAGTGGACAGCCGGGTTGCCCGAATGTCATGGTCAATAAACTCATTGCTTAGCCGATTAGCGTCCTTATCCTGGACGATAGCGATTAGTAATTTCATTGTGAATTTCCTCCCTCAATGCCGGTTAAAAATACCTGCGGGCTGTTTGCTTGATCAATGCTAGCGATTCCTGAACCACTTGGTCCGGTGATTGCGTCGCATCAATCAGCTTGATTCGGTCTGGATGGGCTGCCTGCAAACGCAGGTAGGCCGCCCGCACCCGGTCATGAAAGGCCGTTTGTTCAACGTCGAGTCGATCAACCTTGTCGGGTTGACGGTGCGCCTGAATACGCTGTAATCCCACCTCGGCAGGCACATCGAAATAAATCGTCAATTCAGGCAGTAAGCCATCGGTCGCAAAATTGTTCATCTCTGCGACGGCTTGCTCACCGATCTGACGCCCCGCTCCTTGATAGGCAACGGAACTATCAACGTACCGGTCGCAAAGCACGAGTTGGTCGGCAGCCAAGGCCGGTAGAATCGTTTCGGCTAAATGTTGTCGCCGCGCCGCTGCATACAGCAGGGCTTCGGTCCGATAGTCCATGGCCGTATTTTTTCGATCCAAAATAACCGCGCGAATACTCTCGGAAATGGGATTGCCCCCTGGTTCCCGGGTAATCGTCAACCGGTCACCCAATAGCGGTGTAATCTGCGCCGTTATTGCCTTCAGTGCACTCGTTTTTCCCGCACCATCTGGTCCTTCAAAGCTAATAAACGTTCCTGACAAGATACTCGACCCCATTTTTGATTGATAGTTATATTGTACTTGAATTCAGAATTGATGTCTATTTGCATCCATTGCTTATCACAGTTTAGCTATTAAATTAGAAGTTATTTTAGCCAGCGTCCAGCAACGACTAGATTATACGTCCCATACTAGCTAATCTAACTGAATTTGGCATTTTCAGCATCAAATTGTTAAAACTTCACCTAAATAGCTGGGTTGTCACCTCAAGACCGATCTCAAAGCGCTACCCAAGAGATCACTCACAATAAGTTTTGCCTAACATGTCCTCTAGATATCAAGAGGCCGAGACTACATGTCTCGACCTCCATTTGGTTACTCTTCAACTAGTTGCCCTATTAGTCGCGGAAAATAGCGGCTGAAATGTGCTTGCCCCGGACTTTGCGCCGACGGGCTTCCCGGTATAAAAACAAGTACGTCTGCCGCGCTAATGCCGTATTCGCGGTCATTTGATTGTCCGCATCGGCAATGGCTTCTTCCGTTTGCTTCGCATGGTCCCAACGGTCCTTCGCAGCATCGATGGTTGCTAAAAGCTGATCATCGTAAGCCGCCTTGAGCCGAGGAAGTTGGCGCTTCTTTCTTCCGAACATCGGGAGACCTCCTACATTTCCGTTCGGCCTTCTACGGCCTTGAACAACGTCATTTCATCAGCGTATTCGATGTCACTCCCCACGGATAAGCCGTGAGCTAACCGGGTAACTTTGATACCGGCCGGCTTAATCAAACGTGACAGATACATCGCCGTCGCTTCACCTTCAGGCGTTGCATTAGTGGCAATGATCACTTCTTTGATCGTAGGATTCTGTTGCAACCGATTGATCAGGCTAGAAATATTCAAATCCTCAGGACCTTTACCCTCAATCGGCGACATAACCCCGTGGAGGACGTGATACAGGCCGTGATATTCCTTCATCTTTTCCATGACCATGATGTCCTTGGCCTGTTCAACCACCAAAACGTGGGACTGATCCCGCGTCTTGTCAGCACAGATCACACACGGATCCGTTTCGGTAATGTTGCCACAGATCGAACAAAAGTGAAGATCCTTTTTGGCCGCAACCAACGCCTTTGAAAAGGCCGTCACGTCGTCTTCCTGCATATCAATCGTGAAAAAGGCAAGTCGTGTGGCGGACTTTTGGCCAATTCCCGGCAACTTCATGTAACTGTCGATCAGTTGTGCAATTGGTTCTGGGTACTGCATGCCTCACAACGTCCTTTCTTAATTACATACCAGGGATGTTCATGCCTTGCGTGTACTTCCCCATGGTCTGCTTCGTCGTGTCATCAACCTTGCCCAAAGCATCATTAACAGCTGCTAACACTAAGTCAGCCAGCATGTCAGGATCATCAGGATCGATGGCTTCTGGCTTGATCGTCAGATCAGTCATCTTCCGTTCGCCAGTAAAGGTTGCTTGCACTAAATCATCAGGAGACGTCCCAGTAAAGCTTTGGGCGTTTAAATTAGCTTGGTCCTCTTCCATTTTCTTTTGCATCTGGCGCATTTGTTTCATCATGCTACCCATATTTCCCATGTTCCGCATTTTAATCATCCTTCCAAAATTTAATCTTTTTTCACATCAACAATCTCTTTACCAAATAATTCTTCCGCCTTGGTCACAACTGGATTGGCTGCGGGTGTCGCCGGTTCTTCCGGTTCACCCTCTGCGTTATTTTGCAACTCAGCCTTATGCGCCGTCAAGTAATTCTTTCGAATAACTGGCCACTCATCCTTTGGTACAAAGACCACCGGCAGAGCGGCACCGATCATGCGGTCCAACCCATTTTCTAAGGCATCCGTCAGCTCATTATCGGTTGTTGCCCGTTGATACAAGAATGAGTAGTCAAAGGCAACAATCACGCCTGAATCCGCTGCCGCTACGGGTTGCGAAACCTTCATCACGGCCCGCTGAGTGACTGATAAACTGTTCAATAAGTCTGGCCAAGCCTCCTGCAACTGATTCAGCTTTTCTCGCGTGGCACTCCCCAGAACGGGATAGATCTTAGCTAAGTTGACTTCCTTAGCCGGTGCAGACTTATTGACCCGGGGCTTAGCCGGAGCAGCTGCCTTAGTCGGTGCGGGCGCTTGTTCAAGGTGCTTGACCGCAGAACGTAGCTGATCGATTTCATGTTGCAACTCGGCCACGGCTGGTGTTCCCTGCGCCTCAGTAGCGGCGGGCGCCGGTGCACTTGGCGCGGCTGCATTGGGTGTCGCAGCTGTCGGCGTCGCCACCGGTGTCCCCGATTGCCGACCAATTTCAGCCAACTTAATTGTCAAAATTTCTAAATAAACGTCCGGATGGGTCGTAAACCGCATCTGCTGCTGAATCGCGTTCAGCTCATTGATCATAGCGTACATGGTCTGGGCTGGCGTCTTTTCCGCTAAGGCTTTAAAGTCATCACTGACACTGCCCATTTCTGCTTCTTCCACCAATTGTGGTGCCTGCTGGTACAGCAATAAGTCACGGGCGTAGCCAATCACGTCTTCGGTAAAGCGCTCAGCATCTTTACCGGCTTCCAGTACGGACTGTAGGGTCGCTAATGCTGCCTTGGTGTCCCCGACCAGTACCTGTTGGACGTAGGTCGCCAGGAGTTCATGGGTAACGCTCCCTGTAACTAAGAGGGCATTATCCAGGGTGATTTCGTTGTCGCCAAAGGACAACGCTTGATCCAGGATACTCAGGGCATCCCGCATACCACCTTCAGCCGCCTTCGCAATCACCTTAACAGCCTGGTCATCGTAAGTTACATCCTTTTGTTTCAGGATGTAGATCATCCGATCGTAACTATCGCTCGCTGCAATCCGTTTGAAATCAAACCGTTGCGTTCGGGAAATAATCGTTGCCGGAATCTTGTGCGGTTCCGTCGTCGCCAAAATAAAGATGACATTTGCGGGCGGTTCTTCCAAGGTCTTCAGTAAGGCGTTGAACGCCCCCGTCGACAACATGTGGACTTCATCAATGATGTATACCTTGTAGTCGGCAACCGTTGGCGCGTATTTTACTTTATCCCGAATGTCACGAATTTCTTCGACCCCGTTGTTAGACGCCGCATCAATTTCAATGACGTCGTTCAAAGTCCCATCGGTAATTGCCCGACACGCCTCACATTCGTTGCAAGGTTCACCGTCCGTTTGGTGGTGACAGTTGATGGCTTTGGCAAAAATCTTAGCCGCTGAAGTCTTCCCCGTTCCACGAGGACCGGCAAAGAGATAGGCGTGACTGATCTGATTCGTGGTAATCGCGTTCTTAAGCGTTCGGGTAATCACTTCTTGCCCAATCATGTCGTCAAATCTTTGGGGCCGCCAAACCCGATAAAGTGCTTGATAAGCCATGCAATCCGTTCCTTTCCGTGAGGTTAAAATCATTTGTTTAAGTGACACATTTTTAAAATTCACTGATAACAATTATAGCCTTTTTCGGGGGTCCCCGCCACGGATTGACCGCAAGTATTTCGGGAATCCCCCCCGTCTCCATGCCAACCGCTGTTGGGCCTCAAACCGTATCCGCTACCACAATAAAATATTTTTTCTTCCATATAGATAGTTTCACTGGTAAATAGCTGAACACCCTAAATTAGGCACAAAAAAACTCCCAGTCCACGGACTAGGAGTTGGAATTAGCTCATAAACTTGAAGCACAAAGCGAAACGAACTTAGTGCTGCTTCCTTCCGGACCTGACACGATTCGTAAGCCCACCCTTGCTCCAAGGCCTTAACGGCAAATACTAGTGTAGCATGATTTTAGCGGAGTGTCTAGGATGTTATTAAAGAGTGGTCGGTGAGGCGCTTAGCTGGTGAGCATTAACATCGTAAAAATGAGAATCCCGGGCTTGGATTCTTATTTTTACGGGGTTAAGCGGAACCAGCTGCCTCACCGACCACGTTTCAGCCACTGCAGCCCACTTACTCCTCAACCTGCTGGGACCGCTGAGCAGCTTTCCGGGCCTTTTTGGCCGCCTTCTGTCGCTTACGAGCTGCCTGGAAGAAACTTACCATGCGTTCGCCAGCACTCTTAGCCATCAGACCCTCGTACACCGTCACCCGGTGATTTAGCCGACTGTCCGTCAACGTCTCGTAAAGGCTGTCGACCGCGCCCGCCTTGGGGTCCCTGGCGCCATAGTAGACCACCGGAATTCGTGAATTGATAATGGCACCACTACACATGAGACACGGCTCAATCGTCACATACAGTTGGCAATCTTCTAAACGCCAACTATGTAATGTAGCACAGGCCTCCTCAATGGCCCGGACTTCCGCGTGCATGGTGGCATCATTTCCGTGTTCCCTGAGATTATGGCCACGCCCCACGATTTGATCACCGTGAACGATGACCGCACCGATAGGCACCTCCCCAATCAGGCCAGCCTGGTCAGCTTCAAAGAGTGCTTCTTGCATGTAGTGTCGTTCTATTGGACTGTAACTGACTTGTCGCACGCGGACCGCCTCCTTTCATTGCTAACAGTTAATTCAGTGTGCTTTCTAAGATGTAATACCCTTTGTCTTTCTTGATGATGGCACAGTTACCAAACGTTTCTTTCATCGTCTTCTCAGCTGACGGTGCCCCCTGCTTCTTTTGCAGAACAACGGTCAATGTTCCGCCTGGTAGCAGGTGTTCTTTGGCCCCCGTCAACATCGCTGTAACCACCTTTTTACCAGCCCGAACCGGTGGGTTAGTAAGGATAGCCGCGTAACGCTCCGTGACGTCCGCATAGATATCTGACGTCTTGATTTCAACATTTTCAATTTGGTTAGCCACTGCATTTTGGCGAGCCAGCGCTAACGCCAACTCATTCACATCGACCATTGTCACCTGTCGTTCAGGCCACTTCTTAGCCAATGCTAGGCCGATAGGACCATATCCCGTCCCCAAGTCAAGCCAGGGGCCAGCCGGCGTCTGGTCGGCATTGAAGGCCGCTAAGAGCGCCCGTGAACCGTAGTCCACGCGATTTTTCGAGAAGACACCGTTGTCGGTGGTAAACAACAATTCGTTGCCTAAGAGAGTAAACGGCCAATGATGTTCTTCGTGTAAAACGTCTGGATTTTGTGTATAATAATGATTAGTCAATATTTCCGCCACCTTTTAGACCTATTTTACCGTAGAAAACGGGTCGAGGCCAAACAAAATAAATTTAACAGCTCAGACACCACATTTAGTAGTTATTGTATGTTCCAACTACCAAATATGGTGTCTTTTTTGATTGTATTTTTCCATATCTGGTGTACACTGAACACATTGATAATGAAATTTAGAGGATGTGGCAACAATGAAAGTAACGATTTACTCAAAGAACAATTGCATGCAGTGCAAGATGACAAAGCGTTTTCTCAGCGAACACAACGTGGAATTCGAGGAACGTAATATTAACCAGAATCCAGAATATGTGACTTACCTAAAAGAAAAAGGTTTCCAGGCGGTTCCCGTAATTGAAGCACCCGGTCACCCAGCCTTTTATGGCTTCCGACCTGATCAATTAACCCAAATCGCGGGCTAATTTAAGTTCGGCACTAACCCGTCTTGGCGACGTCGTGTCTGTTCACGGTGGCGCTTTTTTGTTTGATTTTTCGCACCTATTGAGAGAAAGAAGAGTTGATTAGTATGAGCCTAAAGGACTTAAAGAACGTCACGTATTACGACTTAAACAACGAGATCAATATCCCCGTTAACGGCCAAATTCCGTTAAACAAGGACCAAGAAGCGCTCCAAGCCTTCATCAAAGAAAATGTCGAACCCAACACCAAGAAGTTCGCCTCATTGAAAGACCGCTTCAACTACTTGGTCGACAATAATTACGTCGAAAAACACATCATTGACCAGTATGACTTCAGCTTCATCGAAGACCTGTACGCCTTCTTACGTGGTCAAAATTTCCACTTTAAATCCTTTATGGCAGCGTACAAATTCTACGCCCAATATGCACTGAAAACTGACGACAATGATTTTTACTTAGAAAACTTTATTGACCGGGTCGCTATGAACGCCTTAGACTTCGCCGATGGTAACGAACAATTGGCCCATGACCTGGCCGACGAAATCATTCATCAGCGGTACCAACCCGCTACCCCCAGCTTTTTGAACGCTGGCCGTTCACGCCGTGGTGAATTAGTATCCTGTTTCTTGATTCAATCGACTGATGACATGAATACCATTGGTCGGACCATCAATTCTGCCCTACAGCTTTCCCGTATCGGTGGTGGGGTCGGCATCAGTCTCTCTAACTTACGGGGGGCCGGTGACCCAATCAAACACATTGAAGGGGCTGCCTCAGGCGTCGTTCCAGTCATGAAATTGCTGGAAGACAGTTTCTCCTACTCCAACCAATTGGGACAACGGCAAGGTGCCGGGGTCGTTTACCTGAGCGTGTTCCATCCAGATATCGTGGCCTTTTTGAGTGCCAAGAAGGAAAACGCCGACGAAAAAATTCGGCTCAAGACACTCTCACTAGGCATCACTGTGCCCGATAAGTTTTACGAACTCTGTGAACAGGACGCAGACATGTACCTCTTCAGTCCTTACGACGTCGAACGAATCTATGGCAAGCCATTCTCCTACGTGGATATTTCAACTGAGTACGACAACATGGTCGCCAATCCCGACATTCACAAGAAGAAGATGAAGGCCCGGGATTTGGAAACTGATATTGGTAAGCTCCAACAGGAATCCGGTTACCCATACATCGTCAACATCGATACTGCTAACCGGGAGAACCCCATTGACGGGCGCATCGTGATGAGTAACCTGTGTTCTGAGATTATGCAGGTTCAGACACCGTCAACTGTTAACAACCAGCAGGAATACGTCAAGCTCGGTACCGATATCTCCTGCAACCTGGGGTCGACTAACATCGTTAACCTGATGACGTCACCAAACTTCGGTCATTCTGTGGAAACCATGGTCCGGGCCTTGACGTTTGTGACCGATCATTCGGATATCGACGTCGTGCCATCCATTCAAAAGGGTAACCACCTCGCGCACACCATTGGATTAGGCGCCATGGGCCTGCACAGCTACTTTGCCAAGAACCATATGATGTACGGTTCCAAAGATAGCGTGGCCTTCACCAGCACCTACTTCATGCTACTCAACTATTGGACGTTAAAGGCCTCTAACCAAATTGCTAAGGAAAAGCACGAAACGTTCCACAACTTTGCTAAGAGTGCTTACGCTTCTGGAACCTACTTCGACCGGTACACGGAACAGGATTGGCGACCAACCAACGAAAAGGTCCAGGACCTCTTCGCTGACGTTTGGTTACCATCACCTGCAGACTGGGCTGACCTTAAGGTTGCCGTCATGCGTGATGGCCTCTACCATCAGAACCGGATGGCCGTTGCCCCCAACGGGTCGATCTCCTATATCAACGATACGACTGCTAGTCTGCACCCCATCATCAACCGAATTGAAGAACGCCAGGAAAAGACGATCGGTAAGATCTACTACCCAGCACCTTACCTGGACAACGACACCATGCCTTACTACAAGTCTGCTTACGACACCGACATGCGCCGGGTCATCGACGTTTACGCCGCTGCCCAAAAGCACGTGGACCAAGGAATGAGCCTAACGTTGTTCATGCGTTCGACAATTCCAACCGGTCTGTACGAGTGGAAAAACGGCCGTACCGATAAGATGACGACGCGAGATCTCAGCATTTTGCGGAACTATGCTTATCGCAAGGGCATCAAGTCCATCTACTATGTCCGGACATTTACCGATGACAACAATGAAGTCGGCGCCAACCAGTGTGAGAGTTGTGTTATTTAGGAACCTCCCCCACCTGTAAAGCGGACCGCAAAAAGGAGTGGCATCATGGCAAGAACTGAAAATTATAATGCAATCAACTGGAACCAAGTTTCCGATGAAATCGACAAGGCCACCTGGGAAAAACTCACGGAACAATTTTGGCTGGATACCCGGATTCCCGTTTCCAACGATTTGGATGACTGGCGCACACTGGACACCGACCATAAATGGGTCGTGGGCCACGTCTTTGGGGGTTTGACCCTGTTAGACACGCTCCAATCTCAAGATGGGATGGCCGCTCTGCGCCGGGATGTCCGAACCCCACACGAAACGGCCGTACTGAACAACATCCAATTCATGGAATCCGTTCACGCGAAGAGCTATTCCACCATTTTTTCCACGCTGAACACGCCAGATGAAATTGACGAAATTTTCCAATGGAGTGATTCTGAAGAATTTCTCCAAAATAAGACCAAACGCATCTATGATCTCTATCACGATGATGAACATCCGTTGAAGAAAAAGATTTCGAGTGTCTTCTTGGAAACTTTCTTGTTCTACTCTGGTTTCTTCACGCCCCTCTACTACCTGGGACACAACAAGCTAAATAACGTCGCTGAAATCATTAAATTGATTCTACGTGACGAATCCGTCCATGGCACCTACATTGGCTACAAATTCCAGCTTGGCATGAAGGAACTGACGGACAACGAGCAACAACAGATGAAGGACTGGATGTACGACTTTCTTTACAAGCTTTATGCGAATGAGGAACAATACACCCACACCCTCTACGACCAAATTGGTTGGTCGGACAAGGTTCTAACGTTCATCCGCTATAACGCCAACAAAGCCTTGATGAACCTGGGCCAAGATCCCTTGTTCCCCGACACTGCTGAAGACGTCGATCCCGTGGTCATGAACGGTATTTCCACGTCGACGGCCAACCACGACTTCTTCTCCCAAGTTGGGAACGGTTATCTCCTAGGTAACGTTGAAGCCATGAACGATGATGACTACAATATCGGTGAGCCAGCTGATCCGCAAGATCCCAGTAAATAAGCACTAAATAAAATGCCGCAAACGATTGAGAAATTACCAATCGTTTGCGGCGCTTTTATTCATTTAACCAAAAAACTCGTTTGTGTTGAGGTCGGATCAGCACTTCCGGTTGTATCCGTATCCGCATTGACCCCGCCTAACGCTATCGTAAATAAAACGGCACTTGTCAGTGCTAACTTTCCGATAGGGGCATTGACTAACTGTTTGCCTGCCTTAAAAAGCTTATAGTAAAACTTCATATCACCTTCACGTGATACTTGCTTGAATCGCATATCAGATCACTTCTTTCTGAATTTTGACCGCTCATTGGTAGCAGCCGAAACCTGCTCTCAAATTCACGCGAGAAGATAATAGAACAAAGATATAAATTTATTCAAACCGGCACCAGTGCACAATTAAAAACATGATTCTTAAACAACCAGAATCATGTTTTTAATATGATTATTTTTGGGGAATTTTCGCATCAATCCTAATATGCTTGATGTAGTTGCCCGTTCATCTTCACATCAATTCTCGATCCATGAGTAGCATCATCCAGGAAAAATCTTACGAAGATTACCCGATTATCTCTGACGCCGTCATAACCGTAACGATAAAAAGTATCATTGTACATCTTTGTACTAGTCCCTGTCAAGTTGACGGATGAAATACTATAATTTTTGTAGATTTGATTAAGCGGCTTCACCGCGGTAT
>NZ_RHNO01000011.1 GCF_003946265.1 Levilactobacillus yonginensis | reverse complement strand
CACGCAAGATTTTAGGCTGGAAGAGTCCATCTGAAGTTTTCTTTGGGACAAAGTTACACTTGATTTGACAATTCGTCCTACAAAAGAATAGTTGCTCTGACGAACAAAATCTGCTTGTGGTCGACGAAACTGGATGGATTTCACCAACCAAGTTAGGTCTCTAGGAACTTGAACCCATTTGCTTTCTTCGTTCTTGTAACGGTAAGGATGCTGTTTTATCTGTTTCTGCACAGTTTTGTAACGAGCTGAGACCGTCCGAAAAACAGATTGGATCATCTGACTATTGAGTGATGATTCTTGCCGAAATCGTTTGTAAAACTGGTGGTTGATTTTTAACCAACTCAGCTGGAACTCATGGTCAAAAATCCATCGACTGACAATGTTAGCTAATCGTTGATACTCTTGACTCATTGCTAGAAAAGCGGCTGCCTGATCAGTGTCCGGATAGAGTCTCAATTTGATTGTTCGCCCTAACTTAACCAATAGCTACCTCCCCCTGTAGATTGGATTAAGTATACCATGTTTAAATTCCTAGGGGAACGTATGTTTTGAAAAAGAATACTAAATTCCAGCATCCATCTCGCGATTAAGATTACAGGCTTTCTGCTTGGTTTTTAATAAAACGACCACCGCTGCTTCGTCAGCGCTAATGCTGGTGAGTCAGTCGTGGTCGGTGTCTTAATCCGCAAGCATGCGGTCAATCGTTTTTTCTAGTTGTAGGGCGCCTTGATGGTTGACGCACACCGTCAAAACGGAACTGTCATCGCCCACCGTACCAAATACAAAGTCATACCGCATCTGATCCAGCAACGAAGCAATCACGGGTCCGTTACCTGGCAAAACCTTTAAAATCGTAAATTGATCTTGCACAGCAAAGGAAATATAGGCGTTCTGCAAGGTTCGCTGCAATTTCTTTTGCGTATCGATTTTCTTTTGCACGGGTAAACTGTACCGATAGCCACCAGAATCAGCTGGTAACTTGACCAGCTGCATTTCCTTAATGTCCCGTGAGATGGTGGCCTGCGTCACGTGAATCCCGTCTTCGGCTAACAGCCGCACAAAATCCTCTTGTCGTTCAATTTCTCGGGTCGTCAGTAGCCGCTTAAGTAATTGCTGACGTTCTTGCTTCTTCATACCTAGCCCCCCTTATGTGATAAAAATGCATAATCTTATCATATACCAGACCTAAGTATTTGGAAAGCATATTCTCATAATTTTCTCATAATCTACTGATTTAGGCCTTTATAAGCATTGTCAATAGTATGTTCCACTGAGACAGAACTTGCAACAACTGCATGTTTATCAACTGACTGTAAGTGGACTAAGAACTCAATATTCCCTTCACCACCACGAATTGGTGAGAAATCGAGTCCTAAGACACTGTAACCGGTAGCCACCGCAAAATCCAAAATCCCGGTTACCACGGATTCATGGACCCGCCGTTCTCGAACGATACCATGCTGACCAACGTCTTCCCGATCCGCTTCAAATTGTGGTTTAATCAGGGCAACCACTTCCCCATTTTCAGGCAGAATGCCCTTCAACGGCGGTAAAATCAATCGTAATGAAATAAATGACACGTCAATTGAGGCAAACGTCGGTTGTCCCTGTGTGAAGTCGGCCAGCTTACTGTAACGGAAATTGGTGTGTTCCATCACAATAACGCGGGGATCCTGCCGTAGTTTCCAAACTAACTGATTACTCCCAACGTCCAGCGCATAGCTAAGTTTGGCTCCATTTTGCAGCATGACATCCGTAAAACCACCGGTTGAAGACCCAATATCCAAAACGGTGCGATCCTGAACGCTAATGTTAAAGCTTTCAAGCGCCTTAGCCAATTTAAATCCGCCCCGCGAAACGTATGGGAGCGGATGGCCCTTTAAATGGAGCTCGGTATCTGCCGGAATCATTGATCCCGGCTTATCCAGTCGCTCTTCGTTGGTTCCCAGGATTTCCCCCGCCATTACGGCGCGTTTTGCCTCATCCAATGAAGTGTAAAGACCCTGTTCAACTAAAAGGTCAGCGACGCGTTTCTTTTTCATCTATTTTCCACCCGTTTCGTGTCAAAGTAACTAAAGAATGCGGCCAATTGATTCCGGGCAGCACTAGCTGGCAACGTCTGTAAAGCCGTTTGACCGACCTGAATCGTGTCGATCAAGGCTTGGTTGGCACCTTGTAGCCCGAGCTTGCCTGGATACGTGTTCTTGGCTTCACCGGCATCCTTCTGCGTTGCCTTGCCCAACTCTTGCGGTGTACTGACCACATCCAAAATATCATCATAAATTTGAAAGGCCAGCCCAAAGGCGTCTGCGAATTGAAGGTAAGGTGCCCATTGATTTTGCGGTGTTTCACTCAGAATCAAGCCGGCTTGAACTGCGTAATGCAGCAACGCGCCAGTCTTTTCCTTGTGCAGAACTCGTAACCGTGCCAATGGCAGGTCCACGTGTTCAGATTGAACGTCCTTTGCTTGACCCGCAACCATGCCATGAGGTCCCGCCGCCTGGGCGAGCGCCTGGGTCAAAGCTGCTTGGGTCTGTGCTGGCAAATCCGTTGCCGTCAGCCACTGAAAAGCCAACGTCAGCAAGCCGTCACCAGCTAAGGTGGCCATCCCCGCACCAAATTTAACGTGATTGGTGGGTTCACCCCGACGCAAGTCATCATTATCCATGGCTGGTAAATCGTCATGGATCAGTGAATAAGTGTGCAAAAGTTCCAGGGCCATCACTGGTCGCCAGTGCCGATTGGCATCAAAAGATACGCCACGCGCCTGCATGGTCGCCACGGTCAGCAAGGGCCGAAGCCGCTTGCCGCCAGCCAGGACAGAATACTGCATGGCTTCGGCCAAACGCGCGTCCCCACTATCCGCGGCAATCGCTGCCGCTAAGGGCGCGTTCAATTGTGGGACCCAGGTCGTCTCAAATTCTTTTAACTGCGCATCAATCGGCATCACCCGTGCCCCCTTGTGGCGCCTCAAAGGCCACCTCTTGGTCTGAATCATTCATCATAGTCGTCAATGTCTTCTCGGCATCCTGCAGTGTCGCCTGCAAGTTTTTGCTGAGCGCAACGCCCTTTTGAAATTGATCCAAAGCTTGTTCCAAAGGAATATCGCCTTGTTCAAGTTGTGAAACAATGGTTTCTAGGGTCGTTAAATTTTCTTCAAAGGTTGGTTTCTTATCTTCACTCATGTGTATCCTCCGATGCTGGTTTAATTGCCGTAATGTTGGCTTCAGCCGTCCCATCACTCAGGTGGATGGTTGCCTTAGCCGGTTTCAAGTCACTGACCTGACGCACAACGTGATCGTCCTGCGTCACGTAACTATAGCCACGTCCCATAATTTTTAAGGGACTCAGGTAGTCTAGCCCATTAATTAACTGCGCGACGTGTTCTTGTTTCGTCGTCAAATACCGTTTGGCTTCCGTATTTAACCGCGCACTAATCTGGCTCACCGTCAATTGATCACGGTGCACTCGTTCCAGTGGGGACTGGCTGACCAGTCCCTGCTTAGCCAACTGAAAGCGCTGGTTCCGTTGGCGCAATGTCGTTTGCAGGTTACGGGTCAATCCCTGCTGGGCCCGATCAAGCCGTTGTAAATAGGTCTCATACAGCCGCTGTGGTTGCCGAAAAACGTAGGCGGTCATGAGTTTCTTAAGCCGCTCACGTTGAAAATTAAGACGGTTACTCATCGCGTTATAGAGCCGCGTACGCTCTTGCTGCAGCTTAAGCAGCTCGTCGTTCAAAACTGGAACCGCTAACTCCGCCGCAGCCGTTGGGGTGGCCGCCCGTACATCGGCCACCAGGTCAGCAATCGTCGTATCGGTCTCATGACCAACGGACGAGATCACCGGTAGCTCACTGGCAGCAATTGCGCGGGCCACACTCTCTTCGTTAAATGGCCAGAGGTCTTCGATTGAGCCACCACCCCGGCCAATAATCAGCGTGTCAAAGTTTCCCGCCGCGTTAGCGCGTTGAATCTGGCGAACAATGTCGGGCGCCGCAGCGTCACCTTGAACTACCGCCGGATACAGCACAATTTGGGCAATCGGATAGCGGCGCCGCGCAGTCGTAATAATATCACGAATAACGGCACCACTGGGACTCGTTACCACGGCGATTCGTTTCGGGAAACGCGGTAATAGCCGCTTAGGTGCATCGAACAAGCCTTCAGCAGCCAGTTTTTTCTTCAACTGTTCGTACGCCTGATAGAGCTGACCAATACCATCCGGCTCCATGCGTTCCACGTAGATTTGATAACTCCCACTGGGTTCATACAGGGAAATGCGCCCGGTCACGAGGACCTTCATCCCGACTTCGGGCGTAAATTTTAATTTTTCAAAGGCTGATTTAAACATGATGGCACTGATTTTAGCGTGGTCATCCTTGAGACTAAAATATTGATGCGCATGTGGTCGCAGACGAAAGTTAGAAATCTCCCCCGTCAGATAGACCTTGCCCAAGTATGGATCCACGTCAAACTTACGCTTTAGATACTGCGTCAGCGCCGTGACCGTCAGATAATCATTTGTCGCCAAGTTATTCACTCCACTCACATAAATCAACAGTTTGTTCCATCAAGGTGGCAATCGTCATTGGCCCAACACCACCAGGTACCGGCGTAATGGCTGCTGTTTTCTCCGCAACACCATCAAAGTCGACATCTCCGGTCAGTTTGCCATTTTCATCACGGTCCATTCCCACGTCAATGACGATGGCGCCAGGCTTCACGTCGGTTTCCTTGATCAAATGGGCCACACCGGTCGCCACGACTAAAACGTCGGCAGTCCGGGTCAATTCGCTTAAATTCTTCGTATAAATGTGGGCCACACTAACCGTCATGTCGGCATTCAACAGCATTGCTGCCATTGGCCGACCAACGATCATACTCCGGCCAACCACCACCGCATGCTTGCCCCGCAAATGAACAGGTAAGGAATGCAGCATCGTCATGATGCCCCGCGGAGTGCAGGAAACTGGATGATTCCCTGGCAAATTAGCAAACAGCCGCCCAACGTTCAAGGGGTGGAACCCATCGACATCCTTAGCAGGATCGATGGCCGCTACAATGGCCTGTTCATCCAAGCCCACTGGTAACGGAGATTGTACCAGAATCCCGTGAACGCTCGGATCCACATTGTAGGTTTCAACGATGGCCAGCAGTTCTTCCTGGCTAACCGTTGCGGGGAGCTCCCGCACAATGGAATTGATGCCCAATTGTGTGGCCTTACGGTGCTTGTTACGCACATAAATGGCACTGGCTGGATCATCCCCCACGATGATCACCACGAGCCCAGGAACGAGGCCACGCTCTTTCAGTGCGGATACCCGTTCCTTAGTCTTTGCGTTAACTTCCTTAGCAAGTTGCTTGCCATCGATGATGGTCGTCATGAAGCTCGTCCTCCCCAAAATTTAAAGTTACCTATTATTTTAGCATATTCGTCAGCAAAACGGGACCGAACACCTCAGTTCAGGTCGCACTTTTAGTTTAACCAATCGGATGTTTTCCAACCGGTCAAATAAGTTGCCTACTCATTTCCATTCAGAATTGTCACCTTGGTTTTGACCGGTCCAATGAGTCTGTTTTCCAGCCTTGACCTAATTAGTCGCACTCAGGGGGACAGAGATGTCGCCTGCTGAGGGGATGCTTCGGCCAAAGAGCGGGCTTCTCGCTGGATTTGAAGCCACGAAAACCACGTGTCTTCAAATTCGCCCGTGCTGTAAGCTGGAAAATCACCAGCAAACACCACAATCACGGCTGGATACATCTCCGGCCTCCCCTGGCTCTGATTATGGTATAACATTTTTCTCGCTAACAGGATTTAGTAGAACCGCTCATGACAATCTAGCCGATAGCAAACAGCTGAGCTGATAACTGATAGCAAAATCCGGTGTAAGCCGAGAGGTCGCCGGATATGGGCTCAGGCGCATCGTTCTGCTTTGTCAGTAGGTGCTTTTCCTACTGGCTTAGCAGAAGACCAAGCTTGGAGACTCGGGTCTTTCGAGGCTTCAAGTTGCGTCTGCACCGTTCCAGCCCATATCTGGCGGCCGGTAAGGCGGAAGTTCACACCGGATTGCCCAGCTTTCGGCCTTCGGACTTCAGACGGGAATAAAAAACGAGGACCCACCGGCTAATTGCCAGCGAGTCCTCGTTTATTTAAATGACTAGGATTCTGTGTTCGCGTCGTCGCCATCTAACGTATGTGCTAACACACCGTTGATGAATCGACGGGAGCGGTCGTCACTAAACTTCTTGGCTAATTCCAAGGCTTCGTTAACGGCTACTCGGTTAGGAACCTCTTCCACGTCATCGATTTCGTAAAATGCCAACCGCAAGATCACCAAATCAGTCTTGGCGATCCGCTTTAATTGCCACCCAGTACTCAGGTATTGGTCGATTTGCGCATCCAAATCACTTTGGCTTGCTAAAACGCCGTCTACCAGAGTCTGTAAGTAATCTGGCACTGGAACGAGTTGGTTCGGGTCATCCGTCAAAACACGTTGGAACAACGCATCATGATCGGCATCGGGATTGGCGTTCAAGGCAAAAAGCATTTGAAACGCGCGTTCCCGAATTTGATGTCGTGTAAGTGTCACTATTGGTCACTGTCTCCTTCATCGGTCTGGTTGAACAGGTTATCTGGATCGACCTGTTGCGCCGTCTTTTCGGGAATGACGCCTTCCACGTGAACGTTAACTTCACGTAAATCGAGGTCCGTCATGAACAACAATTGTTGCTTCACGCTATCTTGAATGGCCAAGGCAACCTTGGGAACCGCTACCCCGTAATTCAAGTAAACGTAGACATCGACCGCTAATTCGTCGCCGTCAAAGACTAACTTAACGCCCTTGCCGTGTTGCTCCTTGCGACCAAATAATTCGGTGACGCTGTTTGCCAGAGAACCCCGCATCCGAGCGACCCCTTCAGTTTGGCTAGCCGCGATGCCGACGATGATTTCGAGGACTTGCGGTGCCACTTCGATCTTGCCCAAAGCAGGTTCCTTGGATTCTAAAATAATATTAGTATCTTCTGCCATTCGTTGACCCTCCCTTACTGATTAAACGTGTGGTAAACCTAGGCGCGAGAAATGTACGTGCCGTCGGTGGTGTTGATGGAGAGCTTGTCGCCTTCGTTAACGAAGAATGGCACTTGTACGACTAAGCCAGTGTTCATGGTAGCAGGCTTGGAACCACCAGAAGCGGTGTTCCCCTTGATACCAGGTTCAGTAGCCGTAACTTCCAAGACAACGGTGTTCGGTACTTCGATTCCTAAGACTTCGGAATTGAATTGAACCAAGTCAACGTTCATGTTTTCTTGTAAGTATGGCAGTTGATCCTTGATCTGGTCATCTGGCACTTCGATTTGTTCGAAGTTGTCAGTGTCCATGAAGACCCGGTTGTCAGCGTCTTCGTACAGGTATTGCATAGAACGCGTTTGGATGTCAGCACGTTCCATCTTTGCACCGGCACGGAAAGTCTTTTCTTGAACGGCACCCGTCCGTAAGTTCTTAAGCTTTGAACGAACGAAAGCGCCACCCTTACCAGGCTTAACGTGTTGGAATTCAATGATCCGCCAGATTGCGTGATCGACTTCAATAGTTAAACCGTTTTTAAAATCAGCAGTAGAAATTGCCATAATGTGTTCAGCCTCCTAAAATATGTCCTCTTTATAATATCAATTCTTACCCATAAAAAGCAAGATACGTGGGCCACTTACAGAATAATTAAATTCCGGGGTACCGTCGTCAGGACTTCGTGACCGGTTGGCGTCACCAATAAGTCGTCCTCAATTCTGATACCACCCTTGCCGGCAAAGTAAACACCGGGTTCTACCGTAACGACCTCGTTAGCAGTCATTACGTCTGGCCAACCATGCCCAATGTTCGGGCCTTCGTGAATGTCCAGGCCAATTCCATGGCCGGTTCCGTGAATGAACGCCTCGCCAAATCCGCGTTCGGTCAAGAAATTTCGACCGATTGCGTCCAGTTCGCCGCCAGTCACACCGGGTTTAACCGCTGCCATGATTTTTTCTTGGGCACTTTGAACGGCCTGATAAGCCGTCTTCAACATTTCACCAGGGTCGCCCAAAGCTACCGTCCGGGTCACATCAGAGGTGTAACCATCCACGTAAAAGCCACAATCGACTGTTACGAGTTCGCCGTGAGCTAACACTTTGTCGCTCGCTTGTCCGTGTGGCCAGGCGGAACGCTCCCCACTAGCTACGATGGTCCCAAAGCTAGGACCCGTTGCACCGTGATCTTGCATCCAGCGTTCGAGCCACTGGGCAGCCTGCCGCTCAGTCATCCCGGGTTTGAGTACATCAAAGAGGGCTAATAGCCCTTCACTCGTCAGGGTCGTGGCGTGCCGAATAGCGGCTACCTCGGTCGGTTCCTTGATTTGACGGAGCCCATCGACCACACCAGCCATTGGCACGATGTCAGTCATCAGGTGCTCGTCTAACCAATCAAATTCGGCCAAGGTCAAACTATCCTCGATACCCAATACAGTCGCGTGAGCAGCCTCTAAGGCGTCGTCAACGGCCTGCAAATAGTTACGGGTGATTGTTTGTGGCATGTTCGGCATGGTTGCCGCTAATTCACTCTGATAGCGGGCATCGGTCACAAAGACTGCCGAATTGGCCGTCACTAATAAATATCCGTCACCAGGTTCGACACTCGCACCAGCTAGATATAACTGGTTGCTGGGTGATGAAACCAAAAAGCTATCGATACTCAGGTCAGCAAACTTGGCCTGCAACTGTTCAATCCGAGTCATCATGACCGCCTCCTTGAAATTGTTCCCTTAAACATGGGAATTCGCCTTACCGGTCGGCCCTCCTGGGCTGGAACGGTGCCGACACAACTTTAAGCCTTGAAACCCACAAGTCTTAAAGCTTGGTCTTGTTCTAAGCCGTAAACGGCTAAGAACAACGAGGCGCCTGAGCCCAGGAAGGCCGACCTCTCGGCTTACACAGCTTTTAACCACAATTAACCGGCATAATTATTCTTCATCAGTCAACAATGCTCGACGTTTTTAGCCGTTCAAGTTCCTGGTAAATTCACAATGACACTTAATCATGTTTTTCCAACTGGCACCCCATTTTAAGGCGAAAAAAGAAGAACTCAAAGCGAATTGGTCTCGCCTCAAGCTCTTCAGTCGTTACGAGGAAAACCTCGTGTTATTTAGCTGCTTCTTCTGCAACTGGGTATACGGATACTTGACGCTTGTCACGGCCAAGACGTTCGAATTTAACGACGCCAGCAACCTTAGCAAACAGAGTATCGTCACCACCGCGGCCTACGTTCAAGCCAGGGTAGATGTGCGTCCCACGTTGACGGTAAAGGATAGAACCACCGGTAACAGTAGAACCGTCAGCAGCCTTCGTCCCAAGACGACGACCAGCAGAGTCACGACCGTTAGCAGTAGACCCACCACCTTTATGGTGAGAGAAGAATTGTAAGTTCATGTTCATCAGCATAAGTTTCACCTCCGCGTTTCAATCTTTGGTTTCAGCGAATTGAATGTAATCCGCGTAATTTGTGGCGACATCTCTTAACCCATCCGCAAAACTCTGGAGGAGTGTTTGTCCCTTTAATTCGGTCGTTGCTTCCAGCTTTGGTGGAAGGTGGACTTCCAGATAACCACCTTCCTGATTACGATTCTCAACCTCTATTGGAATCTCAGCGATTCGTTGTAGAGCATTGACCGTCGTAATCGCAAGCACCGAAACCGCAGCACAAACAATATCTTGACCATACTCACCTGAGTCAGCGTGGCCAGTGATTTGGAATGAATCGATTCGGTTAGTTCCATGATGGAACGTCGCGTGAATCATCGAGATCGCCTCTCTTAATCTTTAGGCTTAAGCGTTGATAGCATCAACGACAACCTTAGTGTATGGTTGACGGTGACCCTTCTTCGTATGTTGGCCCTTCTTGGCCTTGTACTTGAAAGTAACAACCTTCTTTTCCAGACCCTGCTTTTCAACAGTCCCAGTAACAGTTGCACCTGCAACAGTTGGTGTCCCAATCTTAGGCGTGTCGCCACCGACAAAGACAACTTGGTCAAAAGTAACCTTTTCACCAGCTTCAACGTTCAACTTTTCGACATAAACAGCTTGGCCTGCTTCGACCTTGTACTGCTTGCCACCAGTTACGATAATTGCGTACATGTATGTGCACCTCCTTATATATTTAGACTTAGACTCGCCGAAAACAAGTGCTCCGCAAGCGAAAATCTTAACTAACTTGTCCCGAGCGGTTGCAGCTGTGGAAGTCCACAAATACAACATGAAAATTATACTTGATGGGGTCAGCCACGTCAAGCTTTTTCTACACCAGCTGTTAGATCTAACCCCACCGGAGCGAACCAGGCCGCCACTGGCATGGTTTCCGGCGTTATCATCTGGTAAAAAGAATTTGCCAAATAGTCCGGCCGGTACCGTCGATCATCGCGCAACCAATGTTGTACTAAGCCGATAAACGCCGCAGCTAAGAAGGCCACTTGCACGTCCAGTGGTGGCTCATCATTCAGCCGGTCGACCTGCTCGCCAAAGTGTGACAATTCCCGTTCGAACCGTTGAATCAACCGTGGGCGAAATTGGGTAAATTGCGGGTGTAGCAGAACGGCTAAAATCTGATGGTGGTCGTCCGCAAACCGCAGCGCTGGGCCCAACGCAAATCCGCTCACTGGTTCCCCATTGGGGGCTAACGTGGTCTTAGCAGCTGCCAGCCACTCATCAATTACCTGCTGTTCGGTCTGTTCAAAAAAATCAACCTTATCTTGATAATGTAGATAGAACGTTCCCCGCGTAATTTCCGCCGTTTGGGTTAACTTTTGAACAGAAATTTGTTTCAAGGAATTTTGTTGTAATAGGTGGCTCAACGCGGTTCTCAGACGTTCATTCGTCCGCACCACCCGTGGATCCGTCTGACTGATGATGGTCACTCCCTTCTCGTGCACAAAAAGCTAGCCCTTATGATAGCGGACTAGCTTCCGAATTAATAGTTATGTGCTTGCCGGTCTAAATTGACTTGGCGTTTGGCTTCATAAGCCGCTTGAATCTGGTCCTGTTTAAAACCAAAGTCAACGAATCCCCACTTCAAGAAGAACCGCCATGCGTGGCGAAAATCTTCCTGTCGGTGAGCAAAATGACTGTTGAACAGCATCCGTTTCAAAATCAAATACTGTTGGTCGAGATCTTTAGCGGGTCGACTATTTTCCAGCGTCGTTAGGTCCTCTTCTGTCAACATGATCAAATGGGTCCAGGTCTTTTTGGCCGCTACCAGGAAGAAGAAGTCCATGGCATCCGTGTACTCCGTCAATAACGTTTCTGCGGGTGTCTGGCCTTCATCAGCTTTCCCCCGGTGCGTCTTCCAAACCTTAAACCATTCTGATGTATTGGCAACCTCCGCCAATT
Source organism: Levilactobacillus yonginensis (assembly GCF_003946265.1). Classification (GTDB taxonomy): domain Bacteria; phylum Bacillota; class Bacilli; order Lactobacillales; family Lactobacillaceae; genus Levilactobacillus; species Levilactobacillus yonginensis. The sequence continues at coordinate 80,914 of NZ_RHNO01000011.1, read as the reverse complement.
CCACATCTAGGGCCACGTAGGCATTTTCAATCTGACTCTTGCGCGTCATTTCAATATCACGATCAGCGGTAATCTGTTCGTCCAAAGCAATCGATTGTTGCACTAATTTGGCTAATTCTAACACGCTGTGGGTCCTCCTATGCAAAAATCAAGGGATCTGAGGCAATCTCTAAGTCCGTGAGGTCTTCTAAGTACCAGTCGCGCATGAATGGGTATTTCAGGAGCACATCAAACCAAGAAACCTTTTGGTCATCATCGTGGACCGTCATAACCCATTCTGGTTGTCCTTCAAGTTGGTTGTTGAAGATATCTAAAACCACACCCTTATCGAGTTGAATTTCAGCACCGTTGCCGTTGACTCCGTTGGTCAGCATGTAGTCGTTCTTGGCAGCGGTCACAAACAACCGATCAACCACGCCAGCCGGCAAATCAGCTGACCGTACGGCATAGTTTTGCCGATTGGCAGCATCCAGGATGTTAAAGTCCACGGAATAGCCATAGTCTTCTTTTAAGTAACGAGCAAAGTCTAGGAGAATTTTAACGGACGTCTTGACCGTTTCAGCTGGCACCGTATCGTGTAGATCGATGATGAACAACTGAGTCAAGGCGTGGCTGTTAAAGCGGAACATCTTCCGTTCCAAGTTCAGGTAGAACAAGGATTGACCCGTTGCGCGTTCCCGGTAGAAGACGCCACCATTTTCGGAAGATTCAACCCGGAAGTTGAACGTTCCCCGGTCACCAAGTGGCGTCAATTGTTGGGTCAATTCTTCTCTGTGATCACGAGACTGTAAAATAACGTTCTTCCCCTGATCATGGAGTTCTAGCATCCGCGACATGAACAGCAGGTAGTAGTCTGCGTTGCTGTATTGGTGGGGAAACGTCACGAAGTCAGAGTCCAACGTAAAGTTAGCCAACTCGGTTGCGGCTGCCACCAATTTGTCAGCATCGTTCGTTTTGATCAGTTGGTCCATTAACTGGGTAAACTTCAAGCCAGTTTCTAGCCCGGACTTAATCGCGTCGTTATAGTTGACCAGTCGACCACTCGTCGTCAACGTTGATGGATCATTTTCGTTAATCATCGACAGTCACCTCACCCTCGCTCTTGCCTAATAAGCTATTTAGGTAATCGGCGTACAGACTGGCGTTGTGAGCCTCAAAGTGTTCGAAATCATCAAAGGAATCCCGAATACTCTGCTTTTCGTAGTTCAAGATGGTATCTTCTTTTGACAGCACCAAAATCTTATCGTCATTGGCTTTGATTAACTTGTGAGCGTTCAAAGCCTTTTCGTCCTCGTCAGCGAGCTTAGTCAATTGATCAATGATCCGTTGACGTTCGTCCTTCAGCTTGCCAGAGTCCCAAGGAAGGCTGCTCTTGCCACTATTTTCCTTTAATTGGTCTCGTAATTCAGACTTTTGGTTGTCCCGCGTTGCTTGGGCATCAACTAAGCTTTGTAGTTGTTCGCTTTCAGCGGAGATGGATTCAATTTTCGCCGTGTTGAGCCGTTGATTCTGACTTTCCAGGGCAAATGAATCTCGTAGTTTTTGATATTCAGTCTTGTCAAAATCGAACCGAACATTGATGACATCCAGGTCACCAAATAGACGCCGGTCCCACCAGTTCCCAAAGTAGATATGGAACAGGCCCGTCGTGTATTCTTCGTAGTAGAAGAATGGGTAAATGTGCCCCAAGTAATCAATCAACTTATCACTCAAATAGTGCGCGATTTGGGGGTGAATATTATCGACTAATTCAGCTAAATGGTTCACTGACCGCGTCGAACGGGTCTTCTTAACTTCTTCATAATAACGAACTTGGTCAAGCAGTTCGTAAACTTGTCGGTCATCGCTGTGCTGAACCGCAGCCTGCAACGTACTTAAGTAATCGAGTTTACTTGCGATTGCCTGCGTTAAGACATCGGCCGCACTAGCTTGTTGTTCTTGATTATCCATGAATTATCCCTCATTCTGATGTTCTCTAGCGCTTGCCGCGAACATTTGGTTATAGCTTCATGTTACCAAAAATCCGCACAGAATAAAGCAGTTTGCAGGAATTTCGCGTGAAAACCACGAAATTTTTAGCCCAAACCCCGAACTGTTAAAAAATTACGGTCATTCTGAAGACAAACATCCCCCATTTTATGGTAATAATCCATGAGCTGCTAAATATTTTCGACCACTAACTAAGCGCTCTTGAGGCTAGGGATTTCGGCTCTGATAGTGGTCTAACATGAATACCGCTGACAGAGATTTAGTTGAGCCACTCCTAACAGCCTCGTTGATAGACAATAGAACACTGTGTAAGCCGAGAGGTAGCCAGATATGGGCTCAGGCGCGTCGTTCTGCTTAGTTAGTAGGCGTCTTTTCCTACTGACTTAGCAGAACGACCAGCCTTGTAGACTCGGGGCTTTCGAGGCTTCAAGTTGTGTCCGCACCGTTCCAGCCCATATCTGGCTGCCGGTAAGGCGAAAGATCACACTAAGTTGCCAAGTATTCAGCACTCAGACAGAAAAAAAGCCTGAGATCACCTCTCAGGCTTTTCCAATTTCTATTGCCAAAACGTGTCCTGGCCAGCGGTTAACTGCCAACCATTTCACTCTCAGCGTGCCCACACTCCCGAATGTATTTAAGTTCATCCAGGCTGTTTATCTTTTGATTTTTAGTACAATTCCAAATACTGGTCACGTTCCCATTGGGAAACTTGCGTCCGGTAAGAGTTGTATTCCAAGTTTTTGGCTTCAATGAAGCTTTGGAACAAGTGCTTACCCATGGCCCCACGCATGACGTCGTCGGCAGCTAAGTCCTTCAAAGCGTTGTGCAAGGTATCTGGTAAGTTCGTAATGTGGTTTTCTTGACGTTCTTCGGCATCCATCCGATAAATGTTCCGGTCGACAGCCTCTTGTGGCGCCAGCTTGTTTCGTAATCCATCAAGCCCCGCTTCCAACATGGCAGCGATAGCCAGGTATGGGTTAGCTGCTGGGTCCACACTCCGAACTTCCAAACGGGTGGATAACCCACGGGAGTTTGGTACTCGAATCAATGGTGACCGGTTAGAACCAGACCAAGCAACGTAAACGGGTGCTTCGTAGCCAGGGACTAAGCGCTTATAACTGTTAACGATTGGGTTGCAGATAGCTGTGAAGCTTCGGGCATGTTTCATCAACCCACCCAAGAAGTGGTAAGCGTCTTCAGACAATTGCATCTTGCCCTTTTCATCGAAGAAGGCGTTCCCCTTGTCGTGGAAGAGCGACATGTTCAAATGCATCCCTGAACCATTGATGCCAGCCAAAGGCTTCGGCATGAACGTTGCGTAGAGACCGTACTTCCGAGCGATGGTCTTCACAACTAATTTAAAGGTTTGAATGTTGTCGGCCGCAGTCAATGCGTCGGCATACTTAAAGTCAATTTCATGTTGGCCAGGCGCCACTTCATGGTGCGCTGCTTCAACGTCAAAGCCCATTTCTTCCAAGGTCAAGACAATTTCACGCCGACAATTTTCGCCCAAATCCATTGGGGCCATATCAAAGTAACTCCCCTTGTCGTTGAGTTCAGTCGTTGGCTTGCCATTTTCATCCATCTTGAACAAGAAGAACTCAGGTTCTGGTCCAATGTTAAAGTCGGTAAAACCAGCCTTACGCATGTCGTTAAGAACCCGGATCAAGTTGTTCCGTGGGTCCCCTTCAAATGGTTTCCCATCAGTCGTGTAAACTTCACAAATAACCCGAGCGATTTTACCCCGTTCCGTACTCCATGGGAAAATCATCCACGTGGAAAGGTCTGGGTACAGGTACATGTCACTTTCTTCAATCCGGACAAATCCGTCAATTGAAGAACCATCGAACATTAACTTGTTATCAAGTAACTTACCGAGTTGGCTAATTGGTACTTCGACGTTCTTGATTGTACCGAACAAGTCAGTGAACATCAGACGAAGAAACTTAACGTTTTCATCCTTCGCCATTTGACGAATATCATCTTTTGAATAGTCCCGTTTTGCCATTAAAATCGCTCCCTGTTAGTTTTTAGCGTCTCATTACCTGTGGTTTAAAAGGGTCGTTGTTGCTGAATACCTGGTGACGGGTGGCCGAGGCCCCCCTGTCGAATAAATTCGTCCTGTAAAATTCGCCGGACATCATCATCCGTTAGTGGCTGGCTCTCAGCGACCTTCTTCTCCTGGGCCGCACGTTGCTGCTGGTTGTAGATTGCCTTGATTCCCGCCACATTGACACCATCGGCCAAGTAATCCTTGATTTCCAGTAACCGATCAACATCGTTAAGCGAATACATTCGCCGGTTGCCGTCACTTCGTTGAGGAAATACCAGGTCTTGAGCTTCATAGTAGCGAATCTGTCGAGCCGTCAAGCTCGTCAGTTTCATAACGGTTCCCATTGGCAACACGGCCAATGAACGCCGCAATTCTTTTTCCTTCATCACTACTGGCCCCCTTTAACTATGGGGTAATCATACCACCCTGAAAACGGGAGTCAAGGGTTCATGTTACATTTTCTAACATGAAGGGGCAAAAAAGTTAGTTCTTTAATTAATCGTAAGAATTAACGGATTAACCAGGTAGCCACTTGTTGGGTTATTTGTTCAAATTCAGCGGGATGTTGGACCAGATCATACCAAGTAGCGGTCGTCTGATTACGGAACCACGTCAGCTGCCGCTTGGCGTAGTGCCGAGAATCTTGCTTAATCTGGTCGATTGCCGCTGGATAAGCCGCTGGCTGATCAATTACTGGTAACAGTTCGCGGTATCCAATCCCAGTGGCAGCCGGTAAGTCTGTGCCGCCTTGTGTTGCCAACCAATGGACTTCATCCAGTAGACCCGACTGTACCATTAAGTCAACCCGCTGATTGATTCGATCGTACAAGCGTTTCCGGTCCGTATTCAGCGCTAGGTAACATTCATCGTACTGGGAACCGGCATCCCCCTGATTAGAGAAAAGCTTACCCGTCACCTGAATCACTTCCAGCGCCCGCACTGTCCGTCGAACATTGGTAACGGGAATCTTGGCTGCTGCCACCGGATCCTTTTCAGCCAACTGTTGCCAGAGGTACTGCGGGCCTTGTTCATTAGCTACCGTCCGCAGTTGTTCACGGATTTGGGGGTCCCCCGGTGCCTCTGCACCTAGCTTCAAGCCGTCAAACAGGGCCTGTAGGTAAAAACCGGTTCCGCCGGCAATGATTGGCAAATGGCCCCGGCTCGTAATCTCCCGAATCAATTTCTGAGCCGCCGCCACAAATTGTGCGACCGTAAACTGCTGATCAACATTGCGGACATCGATTAAGTGGTGTGGCGCTTGTGCTTGTTCCTCGGCCGTGGCCTTCGCCGTCCCAATGTCTAAGTGCCGATACACTTGCATGGAGTCGCCCGAGATGATCTCACCATTAAACTGCTGCGCCAAGCGGATCGACAACGCCGTCTTTCCCACCGCCGTTGGTCCCACGATTGCTAACACTTTTTCCATAGTTAAGATTCTCCTTGTATTTCCTCACGTACCGCGACAGCCCGCGCTGGGTAATCGGTGAACATTCCCGCAAAATGATGCCGGAAACAATACGTCATGTCAGCTTCACTGTTGACCGTCCAGGGCCGCAATTGCACGTGCGGCAGCCAAAAACGGTTCGCTTTGACCCAATGAATATCCGGATGCAATGCACCTACCTGATGCCGTCGCTGCATCCGCCGAGCCTGCTGCCCCGCCGTCTTAAATAGTTTGGCATACTCAGCTTCCGGGTACAATGTCCGCAGCGTAATCAATGATTTTGCCCGAAAGCTAGAAAAAACCACTCGAAACGGAACCGGTTGTCGCTGAAAATAACTTGCTAGCCGTTGTTCAATTCCGGGATAGGGAACTTTATTGGTCTTTAGTTCCAGGTTGAAGACTCCCCGAAAATCATTGCGAATCAGCAGCTGAATCACCTCGTCCAGGGTGGGAACCGGCGTGCCGGCATACTCCGGACTAAAAAAACGCCCGGCATCCAAGGCTTTGAGCTCCGCCAATGTGAAATCTTTAAGGTAACCGGTCCCGTCCGTGGTCCGGTCGACCCGTTCATCGTGCATGATAACCAGCTGATCATCCCGTGTGAGTTGAACATCCGTTTCAATCCCATCGGCCCCCGCGTCGATGGCCGTCTGAAAAGCAGCCAGTGTGTTTTCAGGTCGGGTTCCCTTGCTGCCCCGGTGCGCAATAATTTGAGTCAGTGGTCGTCTAAACAAGGCAAACGCCTTCCTTCCGCATTGAATTCTGTCTTCTTTCAGGTTACCACAGAATCCCCGATTTTCACCGCAAATTGCTAGCAATTTACTTAAAAAACAAGCATAATGGAAGCGGATAACTTAAATTCTTAAACGATGGGAGTCGAGTGATATGAAGCACTTCACAAAAGGTTTCTTATTTGGCGTTGTTGCGACTGCAAGTGCCGTTGCTGGCGCGGTCTTTTCCTTCAAGAAGAAGGTTGTTGAACCAATTGAGGATCAAGAAGCCCGGTTTGAAGAAAACCGGAAGCGAGCTAACCGCAAGAGCCACGCTGCACACCATAACTAATCGTTTTAGTAAGCTAAATTTAGCGTTAGAAAACAAGCTGGGATTTTAGCCCAACCATCAAAAAAAGGTATCACGGAAAACTTCCGTGATACCTTTTTTAATAAGTGCTACTTTGTCTTCTTAGTCTTTCCTTGCCAACGCGTGTAACCCGTCTTCAGAATCGAAATATCCTGAAAATCTTCCTTACTGAGAACCAAAGCGGCCCGAGTACTGAGGGCTTTACCTGAATCGTACAGGTAAACGGGTAAGTCCGCACGCAATTGATGATGGTAAGTCTTAAATGTCGAGTACGGGATGTTCCGGGCACCCAAAATGTGCCCCGCATCAAAATCCTTCTTCTCACGTAAGTCAACGACTTGTGCCTTACGCATCCCTGCTTGGAAGGTCTCCTCATCGATGACCGTGGCAACCCGGTTGCGACGCATAATCGTCACGCCTTGCCATGCTGCCCAGCCTACAATTAAGACCAGGAGGACGATTCCATAGACCGTCCACCCTGAAAGACCACTATCTCCAATAACCAAAACTAAATCTTCCTTCCTTAACGACTTACTTAATTAGTCTTTTGAAAACGCAAAGCCAACGAAGCGGCACCGATAACCCCAGCGTCGTTACCCAATTGGGCTAAACGAATCTTGGTTGAATCCCGCACAGCTGGAAAGGCATTTTCTTGGAAGTAACGCGTCGTTGGTTGTAACAACGTGTTACCAGCGTTAGACACCCCACCACCAATGATGATGTTAGCTGGATTCAAAATGTTGGCTACGTTAGCCAATGCCAAACCTAAGTAGAAGGTCACTCGATCAACCACTTGGTTAGCCAAGATATCACCGTTGTCGGCCAAGTAGAAGACCATCTTAGAGGTCACGCTTTCTTGATTGTCTTCCATTTCCTTCAAGCGAGACGTTCCCATGAAGTCCTTGGCCATATCGGCAGCGACGTGTACGACCCCGGTTGCGGAAGCGTACTGTTCAAGACAACCACGCTTTCCACAAGTACATAGGTAACCGTTGGGTTGAACCGTCACGTGGCCCAACTCACCGGCTCCACCATTGATACCGTGCAAGAGATGACCACCGGCGATGACCCCACCGCCGACACCAGTTCCTAAGGTAACAAAGACAACGTCCTTGTCTTTTTCACCGGCACCCTTCCAGTATTCACCCAATGAAGCCACGTTCGCATCATTGTCTAAGATGAACTGCAGACCGATTCCGGCTTGAATCTGGTCACGGACCTGTTGCCGTTTCTTCCAGTTTAAATTAAAGGCACCGATAACTGTTCCGTTCTCAATATCAACGGAACCCGGTGTCCCCATACCGATTCCCAGAAAATCATCTTTGCTAAATTCTGAATTTGTAATGTGTTGATTGATTGAATCAATGATATTTGGAACGATATGACTGCCCTCATCCTTAATATCAGTCGGAATGCTCCACTTTGCAAGGATGTCCCCATTAGTTGAGAGGAAGGCCATTTTCGTGGTCGTTCCACCCAAATCGATTCCAATTAAATTCCGTGCCATAACTCTAAATCCCTCCAATGGATTGGTGTTTAATTTTTGCTCGTTGTTCCTCTAAGCGGTGTTCATGTGTCAAAACAATCTTAGCCTGAACAAAGGTTTTGTCATCCACTACGCGGGCTTGCCGGAGGTGATCCAATTCCAATGCCATGACCTCAATGTCCCAAAGGCGTTTGCCAATATACACATAAATTCCGAATTGTTTTAGTAGCTGCTGGACATCATATAACGTTTTCATTGTGCCACAACCTCCGTAAAATTGCACGAGACTTTTCGTTGCTTACTGAGCCATACCATGTAAATACAACCAGACCAATCCACCGATTAGAACCGCGGTTGCCACGATACGTTTGACTAGACTAACTCGACCAATTCTAGGAACGCCCACTGTATACGCTACCAAAAAGCCAGCAGCCAACCCACCGATATGGCCCGCCAAGTCAATCCCTGGGGTAAACACATCAAAGGCAATGTTCATCACCACAAAGGCCATGAAAGTCCGAGCGAGTTGCTGAATCACGGGGTTCTGCCAGAAGGACTCTCCCAGCATCATGAACGCCCCGAACAACCCGAAAATAGCCGTACTAGCACCGGCAGAGAGACTATCTGAGAAACAAAAACTCGCGATGTTGCCCCCAATACCAGAAACTAAGAACATCACTAAGAACCTCGTGTGACCAAATGCTGCTTCAATCTGCATCCCAACAAAGTACAGTGTGATCATGTTCATTAGGATGTGGGTGAACCCAATGTGTAAGAACATTGGTGTGGCAAGGCGCCACCACTCACCTTGTTGAATCAGAGCGTTCACCTTGGCGCCATAGGTAATTAAGACGTTGACGTTCGTACTGCCACCAGACACTGTCATGGCACCGTAAACAAGCACCATAATGACAATTAAGCCCACCGTCATGAATGGGTACTGATTCCAGCGACTCAATCGATATTTAATTTGTGACACCGTCAGGCTCCCTTTCTACTTTACCGTTGCGGTCAAAACCGCATCTAGGATAACATCAAAGGATTCCACCTGCCAACTAGCTTGCTGAATCTGCTGGGCTGGTAGTGCTAACGCCACCTTGGCCCCCACTGTCCGTGGCAAGTAGCGGTCATAGTAACCACCGCCAAAGCCTAATCGTTCTCCCGTCGGAGCGAAGACTAACCCAGGCACAATGATCAGCTCAAAATCCGCCGGAGCCACAATCATCCCGTTGGTTGGCTCTAACAAGCCAAATTTCGTCCGAGCTAACTGAGTCTGATCATCGAGAACGTGAAACGCCATCTGACGCTTAGGCAGCGTCTCAGGGACCGCAATCGTTTTACCTTCGGCGTGTGCCCGTTCGATAATGGGTTGCGTTGCCAGTTCAAAGTCACCACTGACAGTCGTTGCAACCGTATGGGCTGTTTGCCAGTAATCGCTGGCAAACAACTGTTGGTACAAGTCGGCTGATGCTGCCCGGCGTTGCTCAGCTGGCATCATCTTTAACGCCTGAATAGTTTGTTGTCGTAGTTCAGCTTTTGTCGGCATGGTTTACCCCCTTGTAGAAAAATTTCAATAAAAAAAGGTGCGGACTCTCGCCCGTACCTTACTTAGTTTCACGATGCAAAGTTACTTTCCGGTCACGTGGGCAGTATTTCTTAAATTCAACCCGGTCCGGGTTATTACGCCGGTTCTTGCTGGATAAGTAATTGCGTTCGTGGCATTCTGTACATTCTAAAGTGATGTGTACACGCATTGTGGGTAACCTCCCAACTTATTCAAAATTACAGGCTAGAGCCCTTAACTCGTAATATATTACCATTAATCCGTGGCAATTACCAGTCATAATCTCAAATATGTTAAGGAAAAATACTTAACAGCTAAATTACCCGTTGGTGTTCTGGGCCGCACCCGACTTTGTTGCCTTGGTTGGGTTCGTCAACGTTGAGGTCGATTGAACGTATTTCCAGTAAGCAGCGTAGATGGATTTGGCCAACTTCATGTTGTTATCTTCGGCACCGACTCCCAAGTTAGGCATTGCTAGCGCAACGACAACTTGTGGGTCATTAGAAGGCGCATAGGAGGCTAAACTCAAGGTAACCGTTTCGTTCCCCTTGTAATACGTCTGGGCAGTCCCAGTCTTTGCTGAGATACCTGGGGAGATAGAAGCCAATTCGGCACCGGTCTTGTAAGTGTTGGTCCCATGAACAACGTCATAGAGCCCTTCCTTAACCAGCTTTTTCTCGGCTTCTGTCATCCCAATGGTGTTCAAGACCTTCGGTGTCACAGAAGACTTCACAGCTCCAAGTGATCCGTCAGATTTAGTCCCACGAATGGACTGAACCACGTGCGGCGCAATCCGAGTGCCTCCATTGGCCACCGTTGACATATATTGGGCAACTTGCATAACCGTGTAGGCATCGTAGTTCCCGTACGCCAAGTCAAGTGCGTTTCCGATGTGGGCTCGTGAACTGGACCCCTTCAAACCAGTGCTTTCGCCTGGGAGATCAATGCCAGTCTTAACACCTAATCCAAATTGGTTGAAGTAGCCCCGTTCAATATCAAAGGCCTTCGAACTCATGGTCAACGCCGCACCAGATGAGTACTTGAATCCAGCTTCCTTCATGGCTAATTGCATCATATAGGAGTTAGAGGAAACTTCCAGTGCCGAAGCCGCGTTGACCGCCATATTGGCACCACCGTTAGCATTAAACCAAGAAGCCTTCTTGACCCCACCAACTGTGATTGGCATATCAGTCAAGGTACTATTGGTTGGCGTAATGACTCCCTTCATCAAGGCACCAGAGACCATGGCGCCCTTGACGACGGACCCCATAACGATATCACTGTTGATGGTCCCCAAAGCATTTTCGGTAACCTTACCCGTCGATGGATTCCGGTCCACCCCGGCCATCCCAATGACGGCCCCAGTGTTCGGATTCATAACGACAGCGTAGGTTCCAGTTGAGTTACCACCAGCACCAGCTTCAGCCGATTTAACCAATGATTGTAACTTGCTTTGGAAGGTCGAATTGATCGTCAATTGGAGGTTATCCCCCTTCTGCCCACCGTACTTCTGAACTTCCTTGGTAACGGTATTGTTCCCGGCAACCTCGACCTGCTTTTCGGCCTTGGTTCCCCGCAAAACAGGCTCGTATTCCTGTTCCAGGTAAGACTGTCCGACACTGTCGTTACGAGAGTAGCCTTGTGCCAGCAGTTCGTTGACCCTGTCACTTGGTAACCCAGTCTTCTCTGAAGAAACGGTCCCGATGATCGACTGAATTGACGTCCCGTTCGGGTAGTTCCGTGACCAGCTAGTGCCCACCTTGATACCAGGCATTTCGGACAAATGCTCCCCAATTTCGGCAATTTCTTGACTAGAAACACCTGAGTCCTTGATATACGTGGTTGACAGGGCGTACGCACCGCTCATCTTTGCAAAAATTTCCGCAGCATTCTTTTGACTCTTAGTTAATTTAAAGGAAGCATCGTCCTGCAAATAACTCAAAGCCTTATCATACTTTTGCGTGGCCGTTGCCCCTTTAGGAAAGGAGAGCTTACTTTCAACAGCCTTCAATCGATCCACATCCGTTAAGTAGTAGTCGATTGATTGACGCGGTGTTAACGAACTGGTTGACACCGTTAAGTACGTTCCCAACCGATTGGCAATCTTGTACATGTCCGTAGACAAGACGTTGACACCCTTCGTGTAGGAAATGGCTTGGTGGGCCTTGTTGCCGACCAACACCTTGCCGTTGGAATCATAAACCATCCCCCGTTGTACGTTGGTGGTTTCAATCGTGGTATCGGTCTGGTTGACCTCCGCCTTGAACTTCGTTCCGTAAATCACTTGTAAGTACGCTAATTGACCAATTAACGCCACAAATAACAGGGCAACGATAAAGAAAAGAAAGTTTAACCGGAACGGAATTTGCGACTTGCTAGGGCCGCCACTAGACCGTTGGTTTCGGTTACTAACGCGATTATAAAAATTCTTCACAACAGCTCTGCTCCTTATTGTACAGTTACTATTTTACCAAACTTCGCCGTCGGCCACTATCCCACTACCGAAATTTAATCATTCTATGCTATTCTAGAGACCTGAACGGAAAATGTACAGGCTCCAAGTTAACTTTTATAATTTCTAAAGATTGAGGTGGCTTTTTTTGCAAGACAAAAAACGGCGCTGGTCCCTTTCCCGACGCCAAGCAACTTTATTGGGTGCGTTCTTCACACCCTTCATATTAATGACAGCCTATTTTATTTACCGACAAATGGCGCCGTTCGGATCAAGTAGTTTACTCACCGTTGACCTCGGTCAGCAGTACATCGATTTCTTCGCTTACCTACGACGAGCGATTCTTCACGATCCTAGCAGCATTTTCTATTCGTTTGCGAATGGCTTAGGTGGCGAAATGTTGGGAACCTGGGCCTACTACTTGTTGAGTCCTTTGAATTGGTTACTGTTACTGTGTCCTGGTGCATCACTAACCACCGGTGTGTTCTTTCTCACCGTCTTTAAATATGGCCTCGCGGGATTAACCTTCGGCTGGTTGCTGGACAAAACGACTGCCCAATCAGGACTCAAGTTGGTGACCTTTGCCACGGCCTATGCCCTGATGGGCTGGTCGATTGCCAATCAGTTAAACATCATGTGGTTGGACGCCGCCTACCTACTGCCTTTAATTTTCTATGGTCTGTATCTTCTGATGCACTCCGGCAAGTGGCGGACCTACGTCATCTGGCTGACAATTATGTTGGTCGTCAACTACTATATGGCCTACATGATCTGTCTTTTTATGATTCTGGCCTTTATCTGGCTGGCTGTCGATCGATTCACCACTTGGAAGACACTACTGCTTCAAACCGGTAAATTTGCACTGACCTCAATCGTCAGTGGGTTACTAGCCGCATTTATCCTCCTGCCAACCTGGTGGTCACTTGCCCAGAGTAAAGCACAATACACGGTCACCACGTTTAAATGGAAATTTGAATTCTTCCCACCCAAAATGTTGGCTAAGTTCTTCATGGGCAGTTTTAACTTCGATCAAATGCCTAGTGGGACTGCCAACCTCTTCATTGGGGCGATTGCTTTATTAGGAAGCATTTTCTTCTTTAGCGACCGCCGTGTCCGTCTACGCAGTCGACTGACCGCCGGCATGTTGACCATCTTCTTGGCTCTCTCACTCTGCGTTCAACCATTAGATTTACTCTGGCACGCCGGTCAGTTCCCCGTTTGGTACCCGTACCGGTTCTCATTTATTGTCAGCTTCTGGCTGATTTGGCTGGCCGCACGAACGCTCACCGACGACTTTCAACCTGGATGGCTGGCAATTGCCATTGCCACGCTACTGATTGCTGCTGGTGGGGCCTACGTGGCACTCAATCTAAAGGCCTTCAAGTTCCTGCAAATGAACCAGGTTCTCTTAGGATTGTTCTTCGTTGTTTTGGCGCTTGCCTTAACGACCCTACCCATGAAGACTCACTGGATCTACCCGCTGACATTCTTCGTGATTGGTCTGACTGAATTTTCCGCCAACGCCTTTATGTCGCTCAATAACATCAGCTACGTCTCCCAAGGTGAATATGGCAACTATACCAATGAACTCCAACAATTGGTCACCAAGGTCCAGCAGAGAGACTCTGGGGCCTACCGAATTGGCAAGACCTTTCTCCGGACTAAGGGGGATGCCTTTCAGACGGGATACAATGGCGGTGGTGTCTTCTCATCCGTCTTGACCAAAACGACACCCACTTTCTATGGCAACATTGGAAACCCCGATGGAGACGGATTCGTTGCGTACACTAATGGGACCCTGGTCACCGATTCTCTGTTGAACATGAAATACTATTTCCAACAAAAAGAATTGTCTGGCGCCCTCAGCGGTAGCAGTCTACTACCGGCCGCGACTAATGCCGCCGACCTAGCGGATTACCAAAAGATTGGGTCCGACCACTGGGCAACGACTTATCGTAACCCCTACGCACTCCCGATGGGCTACGCGGCCAATTCCCAAATTCTCAGGTTGAAGAATAAGACGGCTGACCCCGCCCAGTACCAGGCTAACTGGTTAGCAGCGTTGACTGGGAACCCCGCCGATCAGAAACTTTACATGGCACAAAACTTCAATCAAGTCACATTCCAAAATATTAATCAGCAGACTAAAATCACTGGCGCAGTTTTGCAAAAGAAGAATCTGCTGAAGCCAGCCAAGATTACGCTGACGTTCGTACCGCAAGACAACGACGCCTATTATCTGACGTTTGGCTCCACCGTGAACCCCGATAACGCAAACTTTGTTTTAAACGGCAAGGCCCTGAATCAATATAAGACCTACCGCAACACCATCATGGTGAGCGCGGCTGATCACGATCAAGGCCAACCGATGAAGCTGACGATTCAACTCAAGAAGGGGTCCCTCTGGTTGGATAACTTCACGTTATACCGATTAGATACGCACCGCTTTCAGTCAGCGGTTACCCAACTAAAGACGCAACCTTGGCACCTGACGAAGCACACCAGCCGTTACTTTAAGGGAACGGTGACAAGTCAAAGGTCTGGACAAGTGCTGAACACCTCTATTCCTTATTCACAAGGTTGGCACGCGACCGTCAACGGTCGTCCCGCTAAAACATTCAAAACTGTGGGGATGTTCACTGCTGTTAAATTACCTAAAGGCAACAACACAGTGACACTCGCCTACTGGCCCCCTCTCCTGAATGTCGGTATTTTAATTAGTTTAGGAACACTGATCACCTTGACTGGTGGCTGGTATCTTTACCACCGTCGGCATTAACCTATTTTCCTAGGTTTCGGCTTAATCAGATACAGAAGCGGCTTTAAGCTGCTTGGATTACCACCTCTGATATACAAAACAAAGGTCATCGTCAAAATTGACGATGACCTTTTTACTTGTGAAGCAATTTAGCGATAGTCCGACTGACAATAGCTATTTATCAAGTTCACCATTGTCATCGTATTGGTAGACGGGACCATCCGTCTTGGCGTCGTAATCAATTGTTAAATCATAACCCACGAAGAACCATTGGTCGCCCTCAGTAATGTAATAGGTCACATCATCCTTCTTCTCCGCAACAACTGGGTGGCGGGGATGATCGTCAGGCGTCATTCCCAGTGAAAATCCTTCGTGGACCGGGGTCTTGCCGTAAACTTTACCAAAGAAACGAACACCACGGCCGGTCATGCCCATGTCTTCCCGAAACCATTTACTTGCTGCATCAGTAACCTTAATTTTCATAATATAAGACTCCTCTTAGACAGACTATGAATCCGTTTTCATTCTATTTATACCACGAAAAACGGGTAGTTTGCAAGTATCATTTCACTAACTCTATTATGCACGATTTAATTGTGTATTACGAGCAAAACGCTCAAGCACCGTCGTCATCACGCTCATCCAAGTTTTCATTGGAAAATAGTTGATTAAAAAAGGATCAGGTTAGCGCCAGCTTTTGAGCAAGCAGCAACCCGATCCTTTTTAGTATCACTTTAAAAAACTTTATTCAACGTCTAAAACTTCGACGGACATGTCACCGCCCGGCGTTTCGAACGTAACCTTTTCACCCTTACGATGACCTAGAAGACCCTTAGCAATAGGTGAATCATTAGAGATTTTTCCTGACATTGGGTCAGCTTCTGCCGCCCCAACGATCGTGTATTCTTCAGGCTCTTCATCGGGAAGCTCCTTGAAGACGACCTTCTTACCAACAGTGATCTCGTCTTTGTCAGTCCCACCGTTGTCAATGATCTGCGCGTATTGGAGCATCCGTTCAACGGTGCTGATCCGCGTTTCCAACATACTCTGTTCGTCCTTAGCTGACTCGTATTCAGAGTTTTCTGAAAGGTCCCCGTAAGAACGAGCAATCTTGATCCGATCGATTACCTTAGGACGTTGGTTAATTTTTAAATCTTCGAGTTCGGCTTCAAGCTTCTCCTTGCCTTCCTCGGTCATTGGATACATTTTGTCTTGTGCCACTTTGGCCACCCCTTTAACAGTTTTTAAATGTCGTGAGTTTCCCTACGACTTAAATTTATTGTGATTTAGAAAAGGCTAGCTGTTTTGTCAGCTAACCCGTCCTATTCTATATGGTTGTATCTGGATTGTCAAAAACTTGTTCGTTACCACTAGCCTCAAGAATTGCCCGAATCTTGGTAACTAACAGGTCGATGGCGACTTGGTTCTCGCCACCTTCAGGCACAATCAGGTCAGCGTAACGTTTGGTTGGTTCAACAAATTGATGGTAAGTTGGCTTAACCGTCGCTAGGTACTGTTGAATAATGGATTCCAACGACCGGCCCCGTTCATTCATGTCCCGTTCGATCCGCCGAATAATCCGAATATCATCATCAGTATCGACGAAGACCTTGATGTCCATCAAATCCCGCAACCGTTCATCATCTAGAATTAAGATACCTTCCAAAATAATGACATCCCGTGGTTCCTGATGAATCGTCTTGTCACTACGTGTTGAGAGCGTGTAATCATACACAGGCTTCTCAATTGCCTGACGATCTAAAAGTTGCTTTAACTGGGAAATTAAAAGGTCTGTATCGAAGGCCAGTGGGTGATCATAGTTCACCGCTGCCCGTTCTTCCATGGTCATTTCAGACTGATCATTGTAATACGAATCCTGTTGCAAAATCATGATTGAATGTCCAATCAACTGATTGAAGATTGCCCGACTAACGGTCGTCTTACCGCTACCAGAACCCCCAGTTACCCCAATAATGATCGGTCGCTTTTTGTCTGCCAACACTGTCGCCATCCTTTATTTATTATCGCTTGCTAATGAACTTGTTTTTTCTTGATGTTGCGCATAGGTTTCTGAGAAGTATACCTTTCCCGTCTTGGTATTGGCGATGAAGTAGTAGTACCCCTTCTTTCGGTCAGCCGGATGTAAGACCGCCTTGATCGATGAAGCGCTTGGGTTCGCAAATGGACCAGGCCCGTATCCCGTATGAATGTACAAGTTATACGGTGACTTGACCTTCAAATCCTTGTAAGTCAACGTCTTCTTAGTCGTCTTCAACGCATACTGAACGGTAATATCAGATTGAAGCGCCATTCCTGCCTTGATCCGGTTTAAGAAAACCCCCGCAATCTTGTCTCGGTCAGATTGCGTGACCCCTTCACGTTCGACTAAGGACGCTAGGGTCAGAACTTCTTGAACGCTACGGCCTTGCTTCTTGATGGCAGCGTAGCTCGGTTGCAATTGCTGGTTCATGTTACCAACCATCTGGGTCACAATCTGTTTCAAGGTCATCTTCTTGCTAGCCTGATACGTGGCCGGAGCTAGATAACCTTCCAACCGATACCGGACGTGCTTAGCCTGTTTGGCTGAACCCAACAGCTGTGGATACTTGACCGCCAACTGATTGAAGAAAGCCTGATCTTTCATCAGACTCATGAATTCCTTCTTGGTGAAATCAGTGGTTTGTGGAATCTCAGCGGCTAGTTGATCAATTGTCTCACCTTCACGAACCAGGACCTTACCAGCTTGGCTCTGAATTGGTTCCGCCGAACCACCCTTTTGAAGCTGCGTAGCAATTTGCTTCAAACTCATTGAAGGTTTCAATTGATAATAACCTGCCTGAAAATTCGTGAATTTATTTGATTTGACGTAGTAGTTGAAAACCATACCACTCTTAACCACTTTTTTATCCTGGAGAATCTGACCAATCTTATTCGAGGTCGCTCCAAGGGGAACGTGAACTTGAACCACGTTTTGATCATCAGCATCATAGGGCTTCAGTGACGTCTGGAAGTAGTGGTACCCGAAGACACCAATTGCTACTGCCAGAATCACAAGCAGACTTGCCACACCAATGATAATGCGTCGTCCAAATGAACGTTTATTCCCCGCTTCATGCCGTGTAGGCGTGGGATCTGTGCCATTATCCAACTTATTTCCTCCGTTCTATGCCATAGTCTTCTCCATTATACAGAACTTCCCCCTAAGCGGGAACATGAAAATGGGACTTTGATGAAAATGTAATCTTTTTTTCAGCAATCAGTTGGCAACCTGACCCAACCAACGATCGTTTTTAACAAAAACGTGTTCAATCTTCCCGCAAGAAAATCAAACACGTTTTTAGTTGGTTTTTTAAAAATATAAATGAGAGACGTTAACAAGGTGATTCATCTGAAATCGTTAAAATTTCATGATACCAATTATCAATTTCGAAATAACTGTTCACTGTCGTATTCCTACCAACCGAAAGCGGTAATCAGGAGAAAATTAACGAATTTCAGCACCTAAGTCATCTTGCAAGCGTTTCTCAACCTTTTCGAAGGCTTGCGTAACGGCGTCATCGACCAACGTTTCATTCTTGTCTTGGTAAGTCAGGGTGTAAGCCAATGACTTCTTCCCCTTAGGGACCTTGACACCATCGTAAACGTCAAACAGCTTGACGGACTGCAGGAATGCTCCGCCCCGCTTTTCAATCAAGGCCACGATTTGTTCGTTCGTCACGTCATCGGCTACCAGCATGGCAATGTCCCGCGTAATCGCTGGGTAACGTGAAATCACGTCGTATTGGTTTTCCTGCTTAGGCATATCGATGATTGCCTGCAAGTTGAGTTCAAAGACGTAAGTGGCACCAATCTTAAATTGCTTAGCAATCGTAGGGTGAACTTGACCCATGAAACCGATCCGGTGACCGTGAACTAAGATATCTGCGGTTCGACCTGGATGCATTTCAGGCATATCGGTATTGGCTTCGTAAGTGACATCCCCGTTAACGGCCATGTCCTTCAGATAAGCTTCAACGATCCCCTTGATTTGATAGAAATCAACTTCTTGGGCAGGTTGGTTCCAACCAGCAGGCATCAGCGTCCCGGTGATTGCACCAGCAATGTGTTCCTGTTCGTTTGGACGGTCAGTACCATCCTCACGATAGAAGACCCGGCCTTGTTCGTACAAAGCCACATCCTTCACTTTACGAGCAGAATTGTAGGCAATATCGTCTAAGAGCCCCGTGACAACGTTCATCCGCAAAACCGCGTGATCAACACTCATTGGCCAAGCCAATTGGGTCGTTTCACTGTCTTGCATCAAGAACATCTTGGCCTTATCTTCCGTCGTCAATGCGTAAGAAATCGCTTGGTTCAAGCCCAAACCTTCCAGTGAGTGCCGCGTTGCTCGCATCAATTTTTGTGCGGAAGTCAACGTCCCCATCGTCATCCGCCCAGTGGGTAACGTCGTTGGTAACTCATCGTAACCGTAGATCCGGGAAATTTCTTCCAATAAATCAGCCGGAATGTGAATGTCGTTCCGCCGAACCGGCACCGTCACCGTAAGCGTTTCGCCTTCGCTAGCGACGTCAAAGCCTAAGCTTTCCAGGATATGGGTAACTTTAGTGAGGTCAAGGTCAGTTCCCAAGACGGCATTGATGTGGCCTAACGTAATCGTAATGACCGCTGGATCAGGAATGTTTGCTGAACCCACAACGGAACCCAGTTGCACTTCACCCGCGGCCAGTTCGTTCATCATTTGCGCAGCAGCGTCTAAGGCTTCTTGCACCCCTGCTTGGTTGACACCACGTTCGAACCGTTGAGAAGCATCCGTGTGTAAGTGATGCCGTTGGGCCGCCTTCCGGATGTGATCATGTTCAAAAACGGCAGATTCAATGGCCACCGTAACGGTCTCATCGGAAATAGCCGTGCTTAATCCACCCATCACACCAGCCAACGCGATTGGGGCTTTGTCGTCGGCAATGACGATATCTTGTGGGTCTAAGTCGTGTTCGCCTTCATCCAAGGTCGTCAGCTTTTCGCCAGCTTTAGCCGTCCGGACGTAAACGTCTTGGCCAGCAAACTTGTCGTAGTCAAAAGCGTGCAAAGGTTGACCATATTTCAGCATAATGTAGTTCGTGATATCGACCACGTTGTTGATTGGCCGGTAACCAGCGTTCCACAAACGAACCTGTAACCACATTGGACTTGGAGCCAGCTTAACCTGCTTGACTAACCGCATCCGGTATTGAGGGGCTAAATCAGCATCTACGTGAACAGCCAATTGACCTTCGATGGCGTGACCGGCTTCCTTCAAATCAACTTGATCAAGGGTAACTGGTCGGTCGTAGATGGCTGCCAAATCATGCAACGTTCCGTTCAAGCTCAGCATGTCACCCCGGTTAGGTGTCACATCCAAGTCGATCAGGCTGTCGTTCATCCCCAGGTAATCGTACACATCGTCACCCGGCGTGGCATCGGCTGGTAAAACATAGATTCCATCGGCGTATTCCTTAGGAACCACATCATCTGAAAAACCAATTTCTTGTAGAGCACAGATCATACCGGCGGAAGGAACACCGCGCATCTTAGACTTCTTGATTTTAACGTTGCCGGCAATGCGGGAACCAGGCAAAGCAACAATAACCCTTTGACCCTTATCAATATTAGGCGCGCCACACACAATTTGTAAGGGTTCGTCTTCGCCTACGTCTACTTGACAAATGTGCAAGTGGTCTGAATCTGGATGCATTTCAATCGACAAGACGTGGCCAACAACGATTTTCTTTAAACCGTCACTAGGCTTAACGACGTCATCAACTTCAACGGAAGTCCGTTCGATTTTTTCCGCCAAATCAGCGGGTGATACGTTTAAATCTAGATATTCTTTAATCCAATTGTATGAAATCTTCATGGTTGGCGGTTATCCTTTCTTCGTGAATTGCGTAAGGAAGCGAACATCATTTAAGTAGAAGTTCCGGATGTCATCGACCCCATACTTCAACATAGCGAACCGGTCTGGGCCCACACCGAAGGCAAACCCACCGTAAACATCAGGATCCACACCGGCCATCTTCAAGACGTTCGGGTGAACCATGCCGGCACCGAGAACTTCGATCCAACCGGTATTCTTGCAAACACCGCAGCCCTTACCACCACAGTTAAAGCAGGTAATGTCAGCTTCAACGGAAGGTTCAGTAAATGGGAAGTAGCTTGGCCGCAAGCGAACGTCAAACTTATCCCCAAACAATTCGTGAGCCAGAACTTGAAGGGTCCCCTTCAGGTCAGCCATGGTGACGTGCTTGTCGATAACCAGCCCTTCCACCTGATGAAATTGGTGGGAGTGGGTTGGGTCATCGGTATCGCGACGGTAAACAACTCCAGGCGAGATCATCTTCAACGGCCCTTGACTAAAATCGTGCTTTTCCAGTGTCCGTGCTTGCATTGGTGATGTCTGTGTCCGCATCAAGATTTCCTTCGTAATGTAGAACGTATCCTGCATATCCCGAGCTGGGTGATTCTTGGGCAAATTCATCATTTCAAAGTTGTACTTATCTTCTTCAACTTCAGGTCCACTCAAAACCTGGTAACCCATTCCCAAGAAGAGGTCTTCGATTTGATCGATAATTTGTTGAATCACGTGTGGTTCACCCTTGGCTACTGGTGTCCCAGGCAACGTTACATCGATTTTTTCATTCGCCAATCGGGCGTTCAAAACGGCATTTTCCAATTCTTCACGACGCTTGGTCAAAGCTGCCGTTAAATCATCACGAATTTCATTGGCAAAGGCACCAACCTTGGGCCGTTCTTCGGCGTCTAAGTCCCGCATGCCCCGCAAAACTTCCGTGATGGGACCCTTTTTACCTAACAACGATACCCGGACTTGGTTCACGTCCTTGAGGTCGCTTGATTTCTGAATTTCAGCCAAACCGCGTTGGTGCAGTTCGCTTAATTTATCTTTTAACGACATACAACATCCTCCATTTTTAATGTTCTGCTTCTAATCATAGTTTTACGACACTGGTAGCAAAGATTCAGTCGCGTTCTGGGCAAACAAAAAAGCTCCGCCCCTTAACTAGGGACGAAGCTTCGCGGTACCACCCTGATTTCAGCCAAAGTCCAAGACTTTGACCACACTCAGTCGTGATAACGGTCACTTACCGGTCGATCATTCATCGTGTTTCCACGAATCCCGATGGCAACTCAAGAACTGAATTCACCAACCCGTCTGAAGTTTGCTTACAGTCTAGGCAAACTCTTCCTGACAAACGATACCGGCTACTGCTTTTCTATCATCGTTTTTAACTATTACGTTCTCTTAGCCTAGCGGATTTTCTGAAAACTGTCAACTACTTCTGGTTGGTTTCCGTTGGGCAATACCACTTATCTGACCAAGCGTGAACGGCCAACATGATATCTTTGAACTCTTGCCCCTTTTGGGTTAATTCGTATTCGATCAACGCGTTGTCTGGAAAGGTCCGGCGAACAATCACGCCATTAACTTCCAATTCCTTTAAACGCTCAACCAGGACCCGATCGCTGCAACGCGGAATCTTCCGCGCTAAATCACGGAATCGTTGTGGACCTTCTTGAAGCAGAACATCAATAATTAAGCCATTCCACTTCTTACCCAAAAAAGAAAAAGTCTGTTCGAATCGTGGACAAAGTGTGAAATCCACAGTGGATTCGTCAGGCACCTTTGGTGACATTGTTTGCATCTTCATCGTTGCCTCCCATCCAGGTTTCACTGAAACTAGGCGTTAGGCGTAACCTTGTCCATCAGAGCTTCAACACGCTTACGGGCTGGTCCACAGAATTCATGAACAGCTTCATAGTCATCCACCAAAGAAACAATGACACTCTCCCGGTATTTAGGCATAGCGAGGGTGGCACCCCACATATGCTTCAGAATAATATCTTTTTCCATTGGGCTCAGGTCCGTCAGCTTCTCAGCGTTCCGGAGGGAAACTCGTGGATGGATGAATGCGTGCGAGCCCAGATTGAACTTCGTCGTGCGCCAATCATAATAAAACAAGTCATGTAACAACCCACCCCGCGCAGTGGCCCGGGTATTCAAACCAAGTTTCTTTGCAATCAAATAGCTATTGTAGGAAACCGAAATAGAGTGGTCTAATCGGTTAGAGTGGTGATGCTGGGTATAATTCGCCAGGCGTTGAACCGGCTCCTGTGCCAACAAGTCAGAAACTAAAGCAAGGTACTCGGGGTCATCGCGCCAAGTAAGTTTGGTCATAGAATGCTTCCTTTTCATTTGAAATTATGATTTTCAGTCTTCTTAACCCTATATCTTACTTGCTTTTGGCTAAATTGCAACCATTACGCTTCATTTTTGAGCGGGTTTACCGTTTCTTAACCATCAGCCCACTAGCCGAAACATCACGACTCCCGCAGCAATCGCCACGTTCAGTGATTCTGCCTGACCCTTGATGGGAATATACAGGTTTCTAGTCGTCATCTGCTGGAGGTCGGGCGCCATTCCATTACCCTCGTTACCCATGATGATAGCACCTGCACTGAGAGCGGGCACATCCCGGTAATCTTTCGCCTGTGGATCTAGATTCGTTCCATAGACGGGTAAGTGCCGACTCGTGAAGGCACTGATCCAGTCATGCAGGTCGGCTTCCACCACTTGGATGTGAAACTGACTCCCTTGCATGGATCGCAGAACTTTAGGCAGGTAGTGACTCGCCGTTCCCTTGCCAAAGACTACCCCGGCCAGACCCGCCGCATCTGCCGTCCGCACCATGGTCCCAATGTTACCGGGATCTTGTACGTAGTCGAGGAAGAGCCAGACACCAGTCGCCACAGCTGGATCAACGTCTTCATCGCGTGTTAACGGCGCAGTTGCAAAAATTCCTTGGGGGGTACCAGTATCCCCGATTGTATTGGCAATACTTTCAGTCAGTTCGAAAATATCGACGTTATCCGGTAGCTCAGCAGCGTGCCGGTCCAACTGCTCAGCCGTTCCCAAGATGGCAGTCAGTGGTTGCTGAGCCTTGATTGCCTCCTGAACCAAATGCCAACTTTCTAATAGGTAGGTTTGAGTTGCTTTCCGTCCCTTTTTACTAGTCAAAGCCCGCCACTGCTTGACGCGCTTATTTTGCCCTGACGTTATCTTTTCTCTCACGGTCGCTTACTCCCATCCAATTTGTTTTCCTAAGTTTACCATATTGCTAGTTGCTCTAGGGCGTTACGCGGTATGATTAAGAAAGAAATCACGCTTAGAAGGAGGCAATCAACACTGTGCAAACCCAAAAACTCATTATTAGTGGTCTGGTTCAGGGCGTCGGTTTTCGGTGGTCAGCAGCCAAGGTAGCCCAGCAACTAGGTGTCACCGGCACCGTCAGAAATTGTAGCAACGGTCAGGTCGAAGTATTGGCCACCGGCGACTCACACCAACTCGTTGACTTTCAAACCCAGCTCAATCATGGCCTAGCTCCCTGGATTTCCGTTCAAGCCATCGACGTAACGGACCTCCCCCTACACCACTTTAACGGTTTTCAGATCATTGCTTAGCCGATGCTAAATAACGTTATCTGCACCAATGAGTCCAATTTCATGGACTGATTCAACTATATGCTTAAGAGCACTCACCACCGTGAATATTATTTTATGGATAACTTTTGGTTATTATTTGAAAAAGGCCTCTAAATCAAGTAAGATGTTTGATGTTGACGGCGTTTTCGTCGTCGGGAGCGTTCACGCTCTACACAGCAATTATAAAGGGGTTCAAAACATAAAATGAAAATATCCAAGAAAGTCACAGCGCTCGGTTCGCTGGCCGGACTCGCACTTCTGCTAAGCGGCTGTGTGCAGACCAAAAACGGTAAACCTTACGGGTTCGTGTACGATTATTTAGCCGTTCCTGGACAACACGTCATGAACTGGTTTGCCAACATCTTCGGCGGTAGTTATGGTTGGGCCATTATCGCCCTAACCGTTATCGTACGGATGGTGCTCTTGCCAATCATGGTCAAGCAAATGCGTGGCGCCACGGTTCAACAGGAAAAGATTTCCATGGTTCGACCGCAAATGACGGCCTTGCAAAAACAACAGAAGGCTGCAAAGACACCCGAAGAACAACAGGCTGCCAGTCAAGCCATGATGGCTCTCTACCGGAATAACGGTATCAGTATGACCGGTGGAATCGGCTGTTTGCCATTGTTGATTCAAATGCCGATCTTTGCTGCACTGTACGCCGCCATTCGGTACTCACCAGAGTTATCGAGTTCCGTCTTCATGAACATCCCCTTAGGGAAGTCAAGTTGGATTCTGGCAATTCTCTCCTTCGCCTCTTACCTGTTACAAGGGTACCTATCCATGTTGGGGATGCCTGACGATCAGAAAAAACAAATGCGTATGACCTTGTTGCTCTCACCCGTGATGATTCTGTTCTTCACGATGAGTTCACCGGCCGGGTTAGGCTTATACTTCTTCGTCGGTGGGTTATTTGCCTGCATCCAAACGTTGATCATCAACTTCTACCGACCACGGATTCGTAAAGAAATCCAAGCCAAGATGAAGGAAAATCCCGCACCAGTAGTTGAACCCGTTGTTGCTAAGCCAGCTGAGCCCGAAAAGAAGGCCCTCGCTGCCAAACAAACGAGTACCAAGAATCGCAATCGGAATGCTGGCAAACAACAGCATCACCATTAAGCAATTCTGACTAACGCAGCTTAAAACCGCCATTCCAGATTAGTCCTGGGATGGCGGTTTTTGTGTAACCTTTTTAAAAAGAAGCGTGATTGGCTGGCCAATTGGCAAACCGCATTACTTGGCTTATTGATTAATACAAGCATCAACTTAACAGCTAAGAATCGACGACCATCGACGACCGCAGTCTGCCGAACTACCGCCAAATTTGCCAAAATGGTTAGTCATCGTGAAATCAGGACAATATTCATTATGATTGCCTATTACAAGAGGCTTACTTTCACCCTTCAGCTATCCATCTAGACCTCTTCTGGAAATTCAGATAGTTGTCAATCAATTGCTACCCTAGCGTAATCGTCACAAGTCATGTCAACACTTGACCATATTACAAAACGCTCCGATGTTGTTAGATACAGAAAGTGTAAATTAGGTATTTAGTCACCCCATCTAAGGGGAACTTGCTTACGACATCATCAAATTCTGCCGAACTCCGCTGGGGACTGACTCTTTTTTCGCTTCAGACCAAGACTCCACATTTTGTCCCTTTGTTTCAATTTTCAAAAAGCGCTGTGGTTTCAACCGCCACTGAGAATCAAAGGTCAACGTCCGCGATTTTCCTTGCTGATTGTAAGTTACCAGCTGGTACGTATATTCCTTCTCACCACCCCCACCAATAAACTGGCGTACCGGCTTAGCAGATGTCGACGCATAAACCGTTTCATTCTTCACTAACGGGTTCACATTATCGATAGCCATTGCCAATTCCGAATGTCTATTTTTGGTCAAGGCTGGCAATAAAATTGCGCCTACCCCAGCAACGGCCGCGAGTCCAATGATAAATAAACCAAATTTCCCCCAAATTTTCATAATATCCTCCTGCATTGGTTAATTACTATAGTAATTAAGTAGTTACCACAGAATAGCGAAATTTATAGAGGCTGTCAACCCCGCTTTTGAAAAAATCCTACTGCAATTCAGGTTTAAATATGGGGGTCTTCGGAACCGTGGTTAGGAAATGAAGATAGCCGGAGTTAATCTTAGCATAGTTCCGTTTTAGGAAACGTTAGTTTTGGAACAACCTGATGTTATTGGTATTGATGTCTCAATGGGAAAAGCAGTTGGGCTATCTACCACCAAAAGAAGCATCTTTATAATTTCACCTTTGCCCATACGATTACCGGTTTTAAAGCCTTGCAATCTAACGACTAATCCAGTTGTTTATTTTGAATCTACTGTTATTTACCCAAGACCGTTTGAGACTTTCTTTAAAAATAATCGTTTAAACGACGTTGAAAGGAAAGTGTGAAATCAAGTTCCCTACCGAAAAAACAATCCACCTTAAAAGTGGTGAGAAGACCGCTATCTTGGATATGAATCCTAGAATTTTACCGCCTAATCCCTTGATATAGCCTATTTTACGGAACTGAACGGCCTGTCTTAGCCATCGAGCATTGTTTTAATCCATCTCCAATTCATGGTAGACTCAAGTAAGAGGAGTGAATGCTATGAAATTAAGAAATGGACTAGGTATTGTTTTGGGCGTAACACTTGGCATTGCATTATGTCTCATATCTTCCCCATCGGCTCAAGCTGCAACAAAGTACACAGTAGTTTCAGAGAAGTGGTACAACGTGCCAGCAACTTCTTATCGGGCAAAGCACCCCAATAAACGGGTTGCTCTTTGGAATAAGAAGCACACTAAACGATACGGATATTTGACCGATCGTCCCAACACGACGTTCACACTTAATTCAATTGCGGTTCTTAAACATGGAAATACAAAAGCCGTCTATTATTATGTCGATGCTGGTGGCACCAAAAAGCATCCTAAAGGAACGCTTGGCTATGTTTGGCGTGGATATTTGACCAAAGGATTAGCAATGGATCGGCTCAAAAGCCGTTATGTTCGACTAGCAAAGTTTTCTAACAACGCAGACTATGCCAATTACATTAAATACTCTAAATCACAAAAAATTACTAAGGCTTTAGTCAAAGCATTACCAAATATGAAGTTAAACTTAGATTTAACTAATATTGCTGCTTATAAATTCGCGGAAACCATGTCCGATGAAGATTCGTCTCTTCCCGATGTTAAATTTAGCTCTCTAAAGACCAAAAACTATAAGCATATTACATATTTCCCTAAGGTTACTGCCTATTTAAAGCAGAGCAATAATGTCGCAACTGCTACCCGAGTTAAGAAAGTTAAGCGTATTCTAGCAAAAGACTACGGATTAACAACTGCAAAGCTAAAACGTTTGAAGAACTATCAAATTGGGCTAAATATTGCCGAAAATACAACTGGCAATAAGGCTAAAGATAATACTCCTCTTACCGTTAAGTTCTATGCTTTTGCTATTGCCCAGAGAGTGAAGTAATTACCCAATGGTTATAGCCAGAGAATAATTAATTCATCAAAAAATGGGAGATGGACCCGTATGGCCTATCTCCCATTTTTAATTATATTAATTTTCTAGCAACTAACGAAGGCTAAAGATCTGATTT
This sequence comes from Levilactobacillus yonginensis, assembly GCF_003946265.1. Lineage (GTDB taxonomy): Bacteria > Bacillota > Bacilli > Lactobacillales > Lactobacillaceae > Levilactobacillus > Levilactobacillus yonginensis. The sequence goes on along the minus strand of NZ_RHNO01000011.1, from coordinate 52,933 downwards.
AGATGAATCGTCTGACGGTTTAGGCGAATCCACCGGTGCATCCTCCAATAATTGTGACTGGATACCCGGAATATCATTGGCTGCTTGAATCTGCTCCTTCTTCGCATTTAAGACCTGGGCATCTGCATCCGACAAAATCGGTAGCGAGATCCGGAAAACGGAGCCGTGACCCAAGGCACTTTCGATGGTGATTCGGCCATGGTAAGCCTCAATCAACCGTTTGGCGATCGATAGTCCCAAGCCATTGCCCCCCTTGGTTCGAGAACGAGCCTTATCCACCCGGTAGAAACGGTTGAAGACTCGGTCGCGGTTCTCCTGAGAGATACCTTCCCCGAAGTCTTGAACGGCAATTTCGAGGTTTCGACGATCACTTTCGTACGTCAGATGAACCTCTTTACGTTTTTGAGAATACTTGACCGCATTATCTAACAAAATAATCAGAATCTGTTCCAAGTGATTCCGGTAGATCTGCGCCTGTAAGGTGTGACGGACATCGTCATCTAAGATGAAGACGTAGTCCGGATGGATCATCTTGAAGTTGTCAAAGACTTGTAGAACCACTTCACTGACATCAGTGACTTCGTTCGGGTAATTGACCTCAATCTGTTCCGCCCGCTGGAGATCCAACATTTCTTGAACCAGACTCTGCATCCGTTTCGTTTCCTGTAAGGAAGCTTTGATGGACTCATCCAGCACCTCTGGGTCGTCCTTGCCCCACCGATTAAGCATCTCCATGTGTCCTTGAATAATGGCCACTGGCGTTCTTAACTCATGGGAAACGTCCTCCACAAATTGCTGTTGCTGGTCCATATAGCGCTGGGTCGTGTCTAACATGTCGTTAAACAGTGCTCCCAGGTCGCTCAGCTCATCTTGATGGTGCATCTCGGGTACACGGACATCCGTCTGCGGATCCTCCCTAACGGCATGAATAGCATCCCTAATGGCCTCGACCGGTCGTAACAGGAAGGTTGCCAAGCTATAGCTCAGAACCGCCGCTGCTAACGCTGCCATCAACCCGAGCACAATTTCAACCTGCAACAGGGTCACTTGAGTGCTGTGATAATCCCGGAGATTATCAGTGACCTGCACGTAACCCAGCAGGAGATTTCCCTGCTTAGCCTTGATAGGCATGCGGCCCACCAAGTGTTTACGGTGGTTAATCGTCTGAGTCACAATTCGCTGACTGCGGGTTTGTTTGAAAGCCGTTTTACTTTGGCCCGTGGCAAACAGTTCCCTGCCCTGTGCATCGAAAACAGTTACCGTTTGACTATCACGCGCTAAACTCGTAATTACAGCATTATTATAAGAAGCACCCGGTTGTTTGGTCGTTCCGAGCACTGCTCGTGGCCGCAACTGGCGGTTCACCCCCGCACTAGTCAACGGTGTTTGCTGGCTATTCAACCGTTCAACCACTACGTTCATTGAATCCGCAACATGGGTCTTTTCCTGCCGCATCAATACCGTCATAAAGCTGTTAAAAATAAGAAAAACGATGACCCCAAAAATGACTAATACGCCAAAAACGGTGGACAGCGCCCATTCCCACTTCAGTGAAAAACGGAAGCCCTTAGATTTCTTTGGCTCATCATTCAAAGATTCATCGACTTGTGGCGATCTCACGAACGCATCACGTACCCTGTACCCCGGACAGTCTGGATATAACTCTTCTGACCGGCGACATCAATTTTGTTCCGAAGGTAACGCACGTATACGTCCACCACGTTAGTTTCAACTTCGGATTCGTAACCCCAAACCTTTGTCAGTAACACATCTCTGGCCAACACCACATTGATGTTTTCCATTAAGGCTAACAGTAACTCATATTCCCGCTTCGTCAGGTTAATCACTTCATCACCACGACGAACGATTCGGTTTTCTTTTTCAATCGTCAGGTCCTTGAACTTAACCGTCGTCTGCTTGGTGTTCTTCTGTTCACCTTCCAGATGAATCCGCCGAAGAAGTGCCCGCACCCGGGCCAATAATTCTTCAATAGCAAATGGCTTAACAATGTAGTCATCCGCACCATGATCCAAGCCGGAAACTCGGTCGATCACTGAATCACGGGCTGTCATCATAATGATTGGCGTGCTTTTTTCTTCACGAACCCGCCGGGCGACTTCAATCCCATTTAATTCTGGCAACATCAAATCAAGTAAAATAACGTCGAAATCCTGTGATAATGCTGCTTCTAGCCCCGTCCGGCCATTGAATTGCACGTTGGTTTCATACCCTTCGTGTTTGAGTTCCAATTCCACGAAACGGGCAAGGTTTTTTTCATCTTCAATAATTAAAATTCGACTCATTGCGCTTTAACTCCTCTAGGATAATTAACCGCGCTCGCCCTTCAAGTGTCCCAACGAATGAGCGAACGTCCGATATTCATTCAACATTTAATTTTATCATATTTTCTCATAATTGTATGCGAAAACCCCTGCGCCGTTCACAGAAAACTTGTGAATTTAATCATCTATAGACTTTTTTAACCTTTTCTGAAAACGTGCAACCGATTGTCCCGAAAATTTATTGTTGCCTATGAAAGCTCGCTAGTTTCACTATTCACATCCGTTTATTGAGCAAACTAATCAGGCCAAGTCAGTGCTACTGCGAATGGTTTAAATACTTTCACAAAAAAAGATGGTATATGTTAAAAAATTCACTTGAAACTATTTGGACTTGCTGTATACTGAGCATGTAGACAAAAAAGAAAAGGGGATTTTTTCATGAAAGCTGCTGTTATTCGCGATTCAGTCGACGGTTACGTTGATATTAAAGATGTTACTTTACGTCCCATTACCCATGGTGAAGCCTTAGTTAAGATGGAGTATTGTGGTCTTTGCCACACCGACTTGCACGTTGCCGCTGGTGACTTTGGCAAGCAACCAGGCCGGATCATTGGCCATGAAGGTGTTGGTAAAGTTATCCAAGTTGCCGACGATGTTGATAATTTGAAGATTGGTGACCGGGTTTCCGTTGCTTGGTTCTTCAAGGGCTGTGGCCACTGTGAATACTGCTTAACCGGTCGTGAAACTCTTTGCCGTAACGTTCAAAACTCCGGTTTTACCGTTGATGGTGCCATGGCTGAAGAATGCATCGTTGATGCTAACTACGCCGTTAAGGTCCCAGAAGGCTTGGACCCAGTAGAAGCAACTTCCCTGACTTGTGCCGGTGTTACGATGTACAAAGCTTTGAAGACTGGTGAAACGAAGCCAGGCCAATGGGTTGAAGTTGTTGGTGCCGGTGGTTTAGGTAACCTGGCTATCCAATACGCACACAATGTCTTCGGTGCTCACGTTGTTGCCGTTGATGGTAACCCTGACAAGTTAGCTGCTGCTAAGAAAGACGGTGCCGAAATCCTGATCAACCGTCATGATGACAACGTTGCTGAACAAATTCAGGAAAAAGTTGGTGGTGTTGATAACGCCCAAGTTACGGCCGTTACGAAAGACGCCTTCACCCAATCCGTTAACGCTTTGAAGCCAGATGGCAAGTTAGTTGCCGTTGCTTTACCACAAGGTGATATGGAATTGAACATTGCTAAGACCGTTCTGGATGGTATCTCAGTTCGTGGTTCCTTAGTTGGTACCCGTCAAGACTTAGCTGAAGCTTTCCAATTCGGTGCTGAAGGTAAGGTTCACCCTATCGTTAAGACACGTCGTTTGGACGAAGTTAACGACATCATTGACGAAATGAAGAGCAACTCAATCGTTGGTCGGATGGTCGTTGATTTCACGAAGTAATCTCCTCTAAAAACATCAAAAGTAGCGTTTCCCGTGAGGAACGCTACTTTTTTTGTCCTTTTTTCGGATACAGATACTGCAGAGCTAGGAGATCCCCCGTCGACAATCGTAGATGTCCCTGATCAATCGCATACATTACCGATCCTCGGTTCTGACTGTGATCTAGCCCCAGCACATGTCCAATCTCATGAATAGCCACGGACTCCTGGAGACCCCTGTCAGGATAGTGTGCATTCAATCCCGCGCGACCGCGATTAACCGTTAGCAGATTGATACCACTAATCGTTTGAATCTCTGGACCACCCTTTCCCAACTCCAAGTACCCCGGTTGGTTTGATAGATCCTTGTGATACGTATATAAGCTTATGCCATTTTGCCCGAGTCCCGGTCGGCCTGCTACCAAATTAACGATGCCCGTAGCGTTGTAGACGGCAATTGCCCGTTCAAATAGCGCCTGAGTCTTTGGGGGCGTCCGCGGTTCGAAATGATAATAATAGGTCGGCTTAAGCTGCCCGGGTTTAACAATTTTCTCAACGGGCGTCGCTCCGGCAGTCTCCTTGCGCCCAACCAATGGCAACTTAATGCCTAGCCGGCTTGCCGCTTTAGCGACCGTCACCTGGGAAGAACGCACGACCTGCGGCAAATCATGCCGCACATACAACACACTCAGACCACTCACGACCAGTAAGATTAGCACTAACCAACGTTTCCGCATTCAGATTCTCCTTATTCACTCGGTAACTGAACTAACTTAAGCCAGTGTACCCAGGAAACTAGCAGAAACCAAGTAAAATTCAAATTTCTTTCACTTAACGATGACCATCCATCGGAATTTGACAATTCGATGATTTCCTCCATTAAATTTATAATTATAACAATCGCCACCGGCTAGTATTCGCTCGGCGAGCTAAGCAAGCTTGGCAATCACCTGTTGAATAGTTTTCAAGACCCCATCCTCTTGATTCGACCATTCGGAAATCAGGTTACCAGTACGCTGAATTTCTACAGGCGCATTCTTCATGGCCACACCCTGACCAGCAAACTGTAACAATGGTACATCATTCGCACCATCACCAAACGCCATGATCTCTTCAGCCTGAATGTGCCAGTGCCGGGCCAACCACTGAACCGCTGGAAGCTTACCTACGTTAGTCGTCACCAGGTCAACGACCCCATAGCCGCTATCATGCGCGACCAATCGACCAGCTAATGCTGTATTTAGCGACTGGACCAATTGTGCCGCCTGCCCTGGTAGCACCGAGACACTAATTTTCTTGATCTTATCCGTCACGGCCTGCAAACTCGTGACCTGGTGGAGATTGTCGTAGAACTTTTCCGCAGCGTCAATCAGTTGCTGCGGCACCCCAATTTCCGTGTATGAACCCTTGGCCCCCGTCAGAATGATGTAGGCCCCTTTGAGACACGGTAAAAAACGATCAGTTTCAACAAACGTCTGCAACTGACTGGCCGTCAAGCTACCATCAAAGACCAACTGGTTGTCGTGGTAGATCGACGCTCCATTCTCAGCGATGATACCCAACTCTGGTGTGAGTACGTCAGCAAATAACTCCCGGAGATGGGCAAATTGGTTGCCAGAAGACAGAACCAATTTTACATTGTGCTTCGTTAATTCTGCTAAAGTTTCCGTGAACATCGCCTGGTTAAAGCTCTGGTCATCGTGCAACAGCGTTCCATTCAAGTCCGTTGCAATAAGTTTAATTGCCACAATCTCACTCCTCAATTTTCTTCGTGTGGTTCATTATACGCGAAATGTCAGGTCGGTCCCAAGTTCTTTTACGAAAAAATTCCCACAAATAAGTCGCAGACAGTCAAATTTCACCATCGCTGCAACCATTTTTGCTTCCAACTCCTGAGTTGCACCTCAATTTGCTACACTGGCAGTGCACGTCCAACTTCAAGGAGGAGAATATTGTGAAAAAGTTAGGCTGGTTCCTACTAGCGCTTACTGGGCCATTACTTGGACTGTCCGTCACCGCCCAGGCTAAACCCACCACTAAGCCCCAATACACCTGGGTCAGTTCTAAGAAGGTTCGCCCTTACCCGACCTATTTCAAGCTCGGGCAACCGAAACCCATGTGGAATCGGGCACATACCAAAAAAATTCATAATCTACAGAATTATCCCAGAACCACTTGGATCGTCCAACGCAAGGTTATCCTACAATCACCATCAAAGGGCCGCGATACCTACTATGAGGTCCGTAGCGCCAACAAAAGGGTTCACGGTTACGTGTGGCACGGCAATCTCAGTAAAGGGCTGAATCCCAACCGTGTCACCGCTGGTACATTGGCTGGTCCCCCCGGATATGCCGTGGACAAACGACTAATCGACGCGCACCTTAATCAACAGCTCACCAGCCTCTTTCCTGGCACCGTAGCCGATAAAAAACTCCAGGTATCAGCTAATCTGTTGATTCCGTCACTGACCATGAGTGACGGCGTGATGAACTGTTTGGTTTATTACTTTGGAGAGGCCTCTGAAGACATTTTATCATTTTCAGCCAACACTAAAATTGCCAAATCTACGAACTTTCTAACAGCGCAACGACGCCAATTAGGTCGTGCACTCAACCAAGCCGGTCTGACTTTCAATAGTTTTAACCGTTATCGAATCGGTGCCTACGCTTATCCGAAGAACCACGCTAAGTATGGTGAATCAGTCATCTATCTACTGGCACCAGCCGCCCGGTAACCTTGCCAGATCCATTCGATGATTATAACAACAATATTAGCAAGTAAATTAAGTGCCCTAGTGTTCCGTTGCCAAGTAAGCTATCCATAAAATATGTTACAGGTCATCCTTAAAAGGGCTGCGCAAACAACGCCTTTAGAAACAGACCTTCGTTCGTGGCTTCAAACCAAAGGTAAAGCCGCCTTTTGCTTGACACTTTGATCTCCGGTGTACATGATAGTAATATTGATACTTGCCAATGCTGGACGAAAGCAGCTGACTTACCCTTCATAGTTACGATTTGAATCCACAAAAAAACTCCCAGAAGCCGCGGACTTCATGGGAGTTTTTTAAACTAATAAAATTAGTTGTTTGCGTTCTTAACCGCAACGACCTGACGGCCATCGTAGAAACCACAACTTGGGCAAACCATGTGTGACTTACGTAATTCACCACAGTTAGGGCAAGCAGTTAAATTAGGCATAGTCAACTTGATGTGACCACGACGCATAGCCTTTTTCGTCTTAGACGTTTTCCGCTTAGGTACAGCCAAAGAAAACACCTCCTTCAAATAAAATTATATCCACTAGTGAAAAAATTTTAAGGCTTACAAAGAGGATTATTGATCATCCTGATCAGGGAAGAAATCCTTTAACTTTGCAAGACGTGGATCAACTGATTGATTTTCCTTCTCAACCTTTTCAAGGTCCTCTTCCGCGACAACTTCCCAGTCTTGACCAGTCGGCATCTCGGCACCTTGTTGTTCGGCCTTTGAAAGAATGTGCATCGGAATCTGTAAAAGAATGTTATCCCCGATAGCCTTATCAAAATCGATTTGGTCATCCTTAACTACCATCACAACGTCGGTTTTTTCAAACCGTTGGGTTGCGGCGGGGTCGGAAACATAAAATTCCGTCATCTTGAAATCTACAGGCAAGTCCACCGGCGTTAATGACCGGCTGGATGGAACCGTTAAGTCCGCCTGAACCTGCGCATCGACAACGACGTCACCATCCACGACAGAAGCAATACCCTTCACGTGGACGGGGCTTAAATCAAGCACATCGTCGCCATAGCGTTCCATTAAGTCCGCCTTTAAATCAAGTGTTTCTTCAAAAGAAAGCGGCTCGTTTCGGTAATTCTTGCGGAGCTCGGTCAACGACCATTTCATCGCAATCCCTCCAATGCAACGAGATAAATTATACCTGTCAAAAAATGTGATGTCAAGGTAATTTCCTTGATAGTCTGTCTGAATCCGCTATTTTTACGGGAATTCGGCCATAATCTTGTGGAATTCCCGTTAGCATGGTTCGTAGCGTGCCCAGCCGGTCATCAAATTCACCCGGTCCCTTTTGCCAATCACGGTCAGCTCGACTGATCAACGGCAAAGTGACCTGCTTCTTAATTTGATGTAGGTAGGACCGGCCTGCTGCCGAATACCCTAACACCCGCAAATACGTCGGTTCTGGATTCATTTCGGCCGGCCGTGCCTGAACTAATAGGTACGCCGCTTGCCGCTGCAAGCGCGTGTAAGTGTAGCGTTTGGTCTTCACTGTGTGCATGAATGCTTCGAAACTATCACTGGTCAACGCCGCCCGTTTCAAGCGGTACTCGACCCCCTCTGTAATCTGGTAATTGCGCCGCAAATCAGCCACGTGCCCGCTAAGCAGCAAGTAGCGTAAAGCTGGCCAATAGTGCTCCCAGGTCACCAACGGGCCCTGCTGAACCAATGCCAGTGTCCGGGGGGGCACCACAGATTGGACCTCTGCCCAATCCTGATGCAACACTGCTCGCCTAACTGCCGTAGCACTCGCATACGCGCCATCTGTGGCAATCTTGGTATCGGCATGCTGACTACCCTTTCGTGCCAGAGGAAGCAATTCTAGGGGGTCTCCTAGTCGCTGGTTCGCCAAGGCGTAGAAGAATCCTAGAATATCATTCCCTAGATTCAAAGTAATCCCCGTTTGTTCCCGGAGATACCCCTGAAACAGGGACGCATAGGTCTGGTCAAATTGCTTAAAGGTCGTCGGATCATCTGGTAAGTGGGCCATCAGCCGCCGGTAATCCATATTCGGATGTTCCGTCCCAAAGGCTAACCAGTGACACTGCATTGCCGTTAGCAAGGCGACGCCACCCTGTGCAAACAGGTGAGCAGGCTGTAACGCCGCGGCCCCCGGTAATTCAATCACCAGATCAACACCACCAGCCACCGCTGCTTCCGCTCGCTGCCACTTGTCCAGTAGGGCGGGTTCGCCCCGCTGGACCCAGTTACCGCTCATTGCCGCAACAACCACGTCAGCACCCGTCTGGCGTTTGGCCGTGGCTACCTGATAGGCGTGCCCATTATGAAATGGATTATATTCCGCAATGATTCCCACAGCCTGTAGCATTCTATGCCTCCCGTGTGACCTCGAAGAACCACCGGGTGGTATCTGCGGCCACTTCATGTTCACCAAAATCAGCACTGACTCGTTGTAACGTTAACCCTGCATCCGCTAAGGCCGTCTGATAATCCGCTAGCTCATAGGTCCGCTCATGGTGCAGTTCCGTCACCTTACGATACTGTCCAGTCTCTTGGTCCAGCGTAAAGAAAGCCAGTTCATGTTCGGCAGCGTGATCCTCGTCTTCAATCCCGTAACTGGTCCAGACAAAGGCCCGCGTGTCATCGACGTAGTTGTACATGTATCCTGGGTACACGTCGTCCGTTTGATGTGGCGTAATCACATCAAATAAAAACTTTCCACCAACGGCCAGGTGACCATGAACCTCGCGAAAGGCCTTAGTCACGGCTGGTAAGTCGGGCAAATAGCAAAATGAGTCCGCAAAACATGTAATCGTTTGATACGTCTCAATTTCACTCAAGTCTAACATGTTCCCCGCCATCAACGGCATGGTCACATTGGCCTCTTCCGCGTGTTCAGCAGCAAGGGCCAGCATTTCCTCTGAGAGGTCCAGGCCACTTACATCATAGCCTTGTTCAGCCAATAAGACGCCTAAGCGGCCACTTCCACACGCGAGATCTAATACACTCCCACTCTGCGGCTGCACACGCTTAGCGACAAAATCCAGCCACTGATCATACATGGCTGGATCGAAAAGTTCGTCGTAAAGCTCAGCAAAGGATTGATAAATCATGCTTCAACCCATTCGCCCAGATCCATGGTTGGCGCATCGGACCAAAGCTTTTCCAAGTTGTAATGGCTCCGTTGATCCTTCTGGAAGACGTGAACAACCACGTCACCCAAGTCAATCAGGATCCAGCTAGCGGCATCCTTACCTTCAACGTCACGAACCTCAACGTTGTTAGCAGCCATTTGGTCCGTAATTTCATCTGCAATGGCTTGGACTTGCCGCGTCGAATTTGCTTCCATGATTAAAAAGTAATCGGCTAACAAGCTAACTTTGGTCATATCTAAGGCAGTTAATTCCTCTGCCCGTTTGTTCTCTGCGGCTTTAACCGCAATTTCTAAAATTTGTTTACTTTCCATGCCTTTTCTCCTCTCAAACGTTTGGATATTGGGGTACCCACGCATTGTAGGTATCTAGAGATTTTGGATAAATTGGTTGATTATTGTCAATCAGGTAAGCCAGTGTATGTTTGGCCTGATAAGCCACACCCATGGCCAATTCTTTGTCCGTTAACCGTCGCGCATCATCAACACCGGGAAAATCCCGGGCCGGCTCAATAAAGTCCGCCATGTAGACGACTTGCTCCAGTGGCGACATGTACGCCGCACCAGTGGTATGGTGTCGAACGGCATTGAGAATGTCTTCGTCATAAATACCCAGCTCATGCTTAATCAGCTCAGCACCAACCACGCCATGCCAGATTGCGTTCCCGTAGTTCAATAATTCCGGCGCAAGCTGATAGTCTTTGATTGCCTGAATAAAGTCTTCAGCTGGTCGTTGCTTAGCGTAATCGTGCGTCAAACCTGCGATACTAGCTTTTTCCAGATCAACACCATTCGCTTTTGCCAATCGCAGCGCCGTTTGTTCCACACGTTGGACGTGCTTAAAACGCTTGGGTTTCAACTGTTTTTCAATTTTTGCTAATAGTTCATCCCGAGTCCCAGGAAAAATGTTTGCGTGATAGGTCAATTCAGTCACGATATAAGAGATGCTCCTTTATATAGAGATCAACCATGGTCGGCACTAAATAACGGACCGACTGGCCGCGCCGAACCTGATCCCGAACCATTGTGGAACTAATACCAATTTGTGGCACGTCCACCCATAGTACCGGATACGGTGATTGATGCGAAAATCCTTGGCGACAGACACCTACAAATTGAACTAATTTTAGGAGTTCATCAATGCGATACCACTTGGGCAAGTAAGCCACCATGTCGCCACCAATAATAAAGTAATATTGGTTCTCCGGATGAGCCCGCGTCAGCTGAAACATTGTGTCATAGGTATAACTACGTCCCCCCCGTTCAACTTCCGTTAACTCTAAATCAAACCGAGGATTGTCCGCAATTGCACCCCTAACCATGGCCACGCGGTCCTTCGCAGGAATCGTCAATTTGCGGTCAACGTGAGGCGGCTCAGCATCCGGCATGAAAAGGACCCGATCCAGCCCCAATTGGGTAGCAACCTGGTCAGCAATGACTAGATGTCCCAGATGCGGCGGATTAAACGTTCCTCCCAAAATTCCGATGCGCCGTTTCTTAGCGGTCGCTGTCATTTCAGTCACGACCTGCGTACTCGTTCGCTCTTGAATTTTTACCACGACTGCAAGACCTCCCTACATGTTTTCCACGATTGGTGAAATCTTTTGATTTTCTTGGTCCGTCGCAACCCGGTACAAGACTAGCACCCGGCCGATTGTTTGAACCACTTGAATGTCCGTATTATCTTCAATAAATGCTTTTGTCTCATCAACGGAGACTTCTGCACTCTGCTGTAAATTAACCTTGATCAGTTCCCGGTTTTCCAAGGCACCAGTCAATTGATCCAGCCAAGCACTCGTTAAACCATTTTTCCCAATAGAAAATAATGGTCGCATATTGTGGGCATGGGCCCGTAAGTAACGCTTCTGTTTCCCTCGTAACAAGTTGTCGTCCTCCATTTTTAAATCATTGCGCGACGTAGTAATACGCCAACACCGGCTGGTGCCCAGCCCGTCACATGTGCGTCGGCTGGAACGGTGATCCAACCCAATCCTTCAAAAACCAAATCACTCTTCATGGTGGTCTTGAATTCATGTGGCACTAACGGTGGGAAATCATCCATATTTTCGGCCCGTGGTGGTGTTAATAACTGTCCCAGTTGCCGTTCATAGAAATCATCCGCATTTTCCAATTTAGTCCGGTGAAGGTACAAATTATTTTCGAAGTACGCCGTAAATCCCGTCTTAGGACCCTTGGTGTAATCAAACCGCGCAACACCACCTAAGAACAAGGTTTGTTGTTCATTTAATTGGTAATTTTTAGGTTTGACAGGCTTCTGTGGCGTGACAATCTTCAGATCTTTACCATCAATGAAGTGCGCCATTTGTTGATTTTGAATAATCCCAGGAGTATCGACCAAGACGTGATCGTCATCCAAAGGTAATTCAATCTTGTCCAACGTGGTCCCGGGGAACCGGGAAGTCGTGATCAAATCCTTAACCCCAGTGTTTTGCCGGATAATTTGATTAATCAACGTTGACTTCCCAACATTAGTGACCCCAACCACGTACACATCACGGTCGCCCCGGTACTTATTGATCAACTGAAGCAGGCCATCAACGGACTGATTAGTCTTAGCACTCAACAGCGTCACATCAATTGGGCGTAACCCCTGTTCATTAGCCCGTTGACGCAGCCAATCCTGTAACTTACTGCGTTTTAAGGAGCGGGGTAGCAGGTCTTCCTTGTTCCCCACCAGTAAGATAGGATTGCTCCCAACGAACCGATGCAGACCAGGAATGACACTCCCATTGAAATCAAAGATGTCCACGACGTAAACAATCAGGGCGTTGGCGTCCTGAATCTGGGTCAATAGGTTCAGAAAGTCATCATCCGTTAAGCCAACGGGGACGATTTCGTTATAGTGACGCAACCGGAAGCACCGCTGACAATAGACCTCTTCCTTTTCCAATCCCTTATCTAATGCAGATTGCGGCGTGTAACCCGGTGCCGTCTTATCCGTCGTTTGAATCTCTGCACCACACCCAATACAGTGTAGTGGCTCACCGTCAATTAAGACGGGTTCAATGTCTTTGTCGTTCATCAAGATCCTCCTGCCAAGTTAATTCGGGATAGTCATGCCGTAAACGCCACATAACCACCTTTTCTAATAATCGATTACCTTTTGTGATCCACGCATCTGACTTTAAAATGGGCTTCACTAAAACGCTCCGGACACCACTATGGTGTGCTGCCCAGACGTCAGTCAACAGCTGATCACCCACCATGACCACCTCATCACGGCGTAGATGCCAACGATGAAGTGCGCGATTCAACCCCCATGGTAGTGGTTTTAACGCGCGATGAATGTAGGGCAACTCAAAAGGTGCCACGGCCCGATCGACCCGAGCACGACTGTTATTTGACACGACAATGACCTGAATATCAGCCATTTCGAGTAGTGTCAACCAGTGACGCAGTTCTGGTGTCCCATCCGGATTATTCCAGGCAATCAACGTATTGTCCAGGTCGGTCAACACCGCCCGGACCCCGTTTGCTTTTAGCTGCCCCGGTGTCAAATCGTATATGTTCGTAACCATCCACGTGGGTTTGAATCCAGAAACCATGCGGGTGACTGCCCCCCTTCGTCCTATTACCGTTACCGGCATGTCTAGCTTTTTATTATACGCAATCTAGGTCTATTTTACCACCAGGAACGGTTAGGTTTGCATGTCTAACTGAAATTGATCTTTGATTAAACCATTTCCTAGAATCTAAAAAAGACTCCGCATACGCGAAGTCTTTTCCAATCGACTGATTAAGCAGCCAAAGCTTCCTTAGCTTGGTCAGCTAAAGCCTTGAATGCAGCAGCATCGTTCACTGCTAAGTCGGCTAACATCTTACGGTTTACGTCGATGTTGGCTAACTTCAAACCGTGCATCAACTTGCTGTAGCTCAGACCGTTCATCCGGGCTGCGGCGTTGATCCGGGCAATCCAGAGCTTCCGGAAGTTACGCTTAGTGGCTTTACGGTCACGGAAGGCGTATTGACGACCCTTCATGACTTGGTCCTTAGCAACCTTGAATAAACGGTGCTTTGAACCACGGTAACCCTTAGCTAACTTTAAAACTTTCTTACGACGTGCGCGTGTAACAGTACCGCCTTTAACTCGTGGCATAATCTTTTCCTCCTAAATCAATTCAAACATTATGTCGACTCTTCGTCGACCCGAAAATTGGTGACCCGCTTACTTTTGTAACAGAGAACGGTAAGTCTTGATGGTCGTTTCGTTCATCATCCGGGTACCACGAAGGTTCCGGCGTTGCTTCTTGGTCTTACCGTGGAAACGGTGAGACGTGTAAGCGTTGGCACTCTTGATACCGCCCTTGGCAGTTACTCTGAAACGCTTAGCTGCGGCGCGGTTAGTCTTCATCTTTGGCATAATACGAAATATCCTCCTTAAATCGGTAGCCGAAGCTACCACAATCAACTCTACTTATTCTCAGCGATGGGCGAAAGCATCAAGAACATGCTCCGACCGTCCATCTTTGGTCGTTGTTCAACGGTAGCGACATCAGAAGTTTCCTGAGCCATTCGGTTGAGCACCTCACGACCAATGTCTTTATGAGTGATGGCCCGACCCTTAAACCGAATCGATACACGAACCTTTTCACCCTTAGCCAAGAACTTTTTAGCGTTCTTTAACTTGGTATTAAAGTCGTTGGTATCAATCGTAGGACTTAACCGTACTTCTTTGACACTGATCACTTTTTGCTTCTTACGAGCTTCGCGTTGCTTCTTTTGCAACTCAAAGCGGTATTTCCCGTAGTCCATAATCCGGGCTACTGGTGGCTTAGCTTTCGGTGCAACCAAAACTAAATCGAGGTTTGCTTCTTCAGCAATTTTTAAAGCTTCGCTTTTAGACTTGATCCCCAATTGTTCACCGTCGCCGGCAATCAATCGAACCTCACGTGCGCGAATCCCCTCGTTGACAATCGTGTCGTTTGCTATGGTAATCCACCTCCAAAAAATTCTCGAGAACTGCAGAAATCTCACTCACAAAAAAATGCGGGAACCTCTGATCAACAATCAAACGGCTCCCGCATGAAATCCAACTAAAATAGTCGAACTAACGTGCATATCCAGCCCAGCAGCGTTAGCCACAGGGCGAGAAGCGGAAGCCTCTGCTTAATTTCTCAACTTATTTATCATACCAGCTAACTGGTTACCTGTCAACGGGCATTTCCAAATACTTACAGAAAGACCCGTTAAATTTCACCAGGACCCTCTATCAGGTGTCCAACCAGGCTACTGCTCGGATTTAACACCAAGTATCTCATTACGGTGATCGAAGCGATTGATCACAATAACCAAGACCACGATCACAAATTCAATCGCATAACAGAGTAAAGCGTAACACAGATTGTTTAATCGCTCTAGTCCCCTTTAAAGACTAACAAACCGGGATTGCCATGGTCGACAACCCCGTTTGGAATATATCATCGATTTAACCTTGGAATCTACCTAAACAAAACCAGCCACCTCGAACGCAATCGAAGGTGGCTGGAAGAAATCTATTTACTTGTTTATATAATAGGAAGGAAGTAGTTTTTACATGTAGTTAGTTAGCAAGTAATTAGTTTTCCAATTTTTGTTCAACGGCGCTTTCTTCGGCGTCAGCATCACGACTGTAAGAAGCAATGTCAGCTAAGACTTGCTTAACGAAAGCATCGCTACTTTCGGAAACAGAGTCTTCTTCACCGTACTTACGTACAGAAACACTACCGTTATTCATTTCGTCGTCACCAACAACCAACGTGTATGGAATCTTGTGCGTTTGAGCATCCCGAATCAGGTAGCCCATCTTTTCACCACGCTTGTCGACGTTGACCCGAACATCAGCAGCCTTCAATTCAGCAGCCAGCTTGTCAGCGTATGCCCCGTTCTTTTGTTCAGAGACTGGGATAATCGTAACTTGCTTAGGAGCTAACCAGGTTGGGAAGGCACCCTTGTAGATTTCCGTCAGGTAGGCAACGAAACGTTCCATCGTTGAAACTAACCCACGGTGAATCATAACTGGACGGTGTTCTTCACCATCGGCACCAACATAGTGTAAGTCGAAGCGTTCTGGCATCATGAAGTCTAATTGGATAGTTGATAACGTTTCTTCGTTACCCAAGGCAGTCTTCGTTTGTACATCCAACTTAGGACCGTAGAATGCGGCTTCACCTTCAGCTTCAACATAGTCAAAGCCTAATTCGTCCATGGCACCCTTCAACATAGCTTGTGCCTTGTTCCACATTTCATCGTCATCGAAGTACTTTTCAGTGTTCTTAGGGTCACGGTAGCTCAGACGGAAAGTGTAGTCCTTGATGTCAAAGTCATCGTAAACCTTAACCATCAACCGTAAGATACTCTTGAATTCTTCTTGAATTTGATCAGGAGCAACGAACGTGTGACCATCGTTCAACGTCATTTCACGAACACGTTGCAAACCACTCAGAGCACCAGACTTTTCGTAACGGTGCATCATCCCTAATTCAGCGATCCGCATTGGTAATTCACGGTAAGAACGGATGTGGTGGTTGTAAATTTGAATATGGCTAGGGCAGTTCATTGGCCGTAATTCAAGTTCTTCGCCATCACCCATATCCATTGGTGGGAACATGTCTTCACGGTAGTGAGCCCAGTGACCTGATTGCTTGTAAAGATCAAGGTTAGCTAAGACTGGCGTGTAAACGTGTTGGTAACCGTTAGCAACTTCTTTGTCAATGATGTAACGTTCAATCACACGACGGATAGTTGCACCGTTTGGCATCCAGTATGGTAAGCCGGCACCAACTTTAGGATCAACGAAGAACAGATCCAATTGGTTCCCGATAACCCGGTGGTCACGTTCACGTGCTTCTTGGCGCTTCTTCAAATCTTCATCTAAATCAGCTTGGTTGTAGAAAGCAGTCCCGTAAATCCGTTGTAACATTGGGTTTGAAGACTTGCCTTGCCAATAGGCACCAGCAACTGAGAGGAACTTGAAGTGCTTAACGTCGCCAGTGTTTACTAATTGGGCACCGTCACTAAGTACTTGGTATTCACCGATTTGGAGGAAGGAAACTTCGTCGCCATCGATGGCTTTAATTAATTCTGAACTGTATTGGTCGCCCTTTACTGAAGCTAAGGCGTCATCCTTGCTTAAGGAGATCCGCTTGATGTCTAACTTGTCAGACACCAGCTTTTCAACGATAACGGCTAAGGAGTCTAATTCATCAACACTAACTTGTTGTTCGTCCTTGTCGGTATCAACGTAGAACCCATCTTCGTCGGCACTAACTTCACCTAAACGAATAGCTGGGAATGCTTTCTTTAACGCGATCCGTAATAAGGCAGCGGTTGTGTTCCGTAAAACAGCTAAGCCTTCAGCATCCTTCTTGGTGACGATTTCGATGCTCCCATAATCAGAAAGTGGTGCTAAGTAATCAACCAGCTTGCCGTTAAATTTAGCGGCAACAGCTTCTTTTGCTAAACTGATGGAAATTGACTTTGCGACATCTGCTGCGGATGAGCCAGCTGGGAATGCCTTTACTTTACCATCAGGGAACTTAATAGAAATATCTGCCATAATACATGATCTCCTTCTTGTTATGATTTTGGGGGAAAGAACGAAAAAGTCCCCAGTATCATCATAGATACTGGGGACGTCGTAACGTGGTTCCACCCGATTTTTCCACAGAACTAAGTTCCATGGACTCAACTCGTTAATAACGGAACGACCCGACCGGAAATTTCCTCCCGATAGCTAGAGAATGGTAATAATCATCAGCACACGAGCCGGCTTCCAAGCAAGACCAACTCTTCCTGTGAGTGCTAAGTGGTTATTGTGTTTCTCATCACCGCTTCAATACATACAGTAAACACCATTCTAGAATTATTGTCAAGGACAATATTAAAATAAATTGTGAAAATTTTTAATTAACCATTCGTTCACAATGGCAAACCATTACGGCACCATGGTTTTAGCACAAGGTAAGTTCATCCCCGATATAACGGAATTTATTGTGGTCGGCGGTTAACTCCCACCATTGTGATTTCTCGTGCTAAGAACCGAATTCGCTGCATCAAACGCTGCGCTTTCAAGGGTTCATCGTCCCCTCGCGTCGAAATTCTTAGATGCTCTTTCTCTAACTGAGCCATCGAAAAATTCGAGCTGAAAAAGGTTGGCAGCTCCTCCTGCATCCGATATTCCAGGATAACGCCTAAGACATCATCGCGAACCCAGGCCGACATAGCGTCCGCCCCAATATCATCAACCATCAAGATAGGGGCCCGCTTCAAAGCATCTAGCTTGTCTGCTACCCCATTCTGGGCGATGGCATTCTTCATCTCCACCGCAAAGCTAGGGAAATGAACTAACGTGGTGGAAAATCCATCAGCCGCTAATTGATTGGCAACGGCGGCCAGCAAATACGTCTTTCCAACGCCAAAACTACCAGCTAAATAAAGTGCCTGGTGTCGCCGTTTCGGACTGGCTTCATAGGCATCCACAAAATCTAATGCGGCCATTAAAGCCTCCGCGCGATCAGAATCCTGGTCAAAATTATCTAGACTTGCCTCACGAATACTCTTAGGCATGGCAATCGACTTCACTCGCTGACGAAGCTGTTGCTGGGCTTGCTTTTCTTGTGTCGCCGCCGTTGGAACATAGGCCACATCGATCAAATGATTGGAGACAATTAACTGCGGTTCATAACCAGTTGCAAAAGTGGTCCCACCCTTAGCCAATTTTTCACGTTCCGAAACGAATTCATAGAGTTTAGCAGCGGACCGGGTCAGAACGTCCTCAGTTAATTCTTCCTTGTGGGCCTGATAAAAGGCTGTCACCTTAGGGTCGTCGTAGACCTTAGCCATCAATTGCCGATAGTTGTCGTTCAAATGACGAGAATTCATCAATTGTTGCATGGTTTTACTGAGATCCTCCATCGCTTATTCCTCCTTCCCTTGTGCGTTACGATCTTTGAGTTTTGCGATTCGTGCCTGTAATTGGGTTTGCTGTTCCGGCGTCAGCTTCGCCGTTGCCGTCTCTTCATTTGCGGCGGGTTTCTTAGCCCAATCCGGCAAAGTCTCCTTAACGGTTGACTGCCGGGGCCGGGATTGGCGTGGCTTACGTGCGGCCTGCTGTCGTTCACGAATCTTCTGAATCGCCAACTGCGGCGTCGTAATCTTAGACCGACTCCAATCATTCGCAATCGTATCCAGTAGATTCTTGTTCAGGGTTGGCCGGTCCTCGTCTACCAAGACGTGGTAAATCATTAAATTCAAGACGGCTTCTGGGAACAACTGTCGGCTGACTAAATCACGAACGATCCTTTGTTCCCCATCCGTGACATACCCCCCGTTCTTTTGCTTGATGGCCTGCAAAAAGACTGCGGGTGCTGTCTTGCTAGCAACCTGGAGTAAAGCCTGTTCGGCAGAGTTTGCCCGGGATACCTGACTCGCTGGCTGAGCTGCCGGCGTGGCCTGAGTGCCCATAGCAGCTGCCGTCACCCCTCGATGCTGCTGCCCAAAGTGCTGAGCAATAATCCGTTTAAACTGTTCGGCATTAAATTGATTGGTAGCCAGATCCGTTGCCTCTCCGACGTAACGGGCCATTGTAACCTCGTCCAGGCCATAGGTGGCATGCTCAGTCAAAAGTAACTGACGTTGTCCGCGCAATGCCTGGGTTTCGATGAATGAATGTTCTAGAATTTCACCTAAGAGTTTGAAATCAAAATCCTCATCCTGCGTGGGTAAAATTGCCGGAGCCGCACTGCTCGTCGGTAGTGTTTCTCGAGTAGCCGTAATTGCAGCCGGCAAGCGACTGAGTTCCTGTCCGTCGACATGAAAAACATCCAAAAAGTTTTTGGTGATGTCTTGCTCATCATTAGCTGGCAGCGGTTTAGACGTCGTATTGGTAACGAGCGTGCGATACAACTCTTCACCCACAACCCCTAAAAGCTGCACACTGAGAAGATCATCCTTGAAAAAGTCCACTGGTAACAAGGGCGCGTGCAACTCGTAGGTAAAACTCGTCAGTTCATCACGCGTCTTGTAAGTTGTCACCAAGAGTCCGGTCGCTTCCAACCGCAATCGTGCCTGATAAAAATTTGCCAGGTCCATCCCGAGTAAGCCTAAAATCGTGGCATGTCGCTTATAATTAGACCGTTCAGGGAGCCAAAAAAGGGCCGAGTAGAGCCCCGCGGCACTCGGTCCAATAATCGGCTGGTAAAGCTGCGTCAAAGTTTGCCAACTTTGATCGGTCAACCGGTCTGCCAACCGAACCAAAAAGCCGGTCTTTGGTTGCAACTGGTGCCAGGAATCCTCCATGCCTTATTTCGCCTCACTTTGGTGGTTCGTTCGTTTTTTACTTGAATCCTTTTCTTTAGTCGCTTTAATCTTATCCTTGTCTAGCATGTCCTTTAATTCATTAAAGAAGACACCAGTATCCTTGAATTGCCGATAGACACTAGCAAATCGGATATAGGCAATCTCATCGACATCCACTAACCGGTTCATCACATATTCCCCGATTAACTGACTTGAAATTTCGTTGACGCCCAGCGCCCGAATCTTGTTTTCAACCTCATCGACAACGTTCGTCATAACGTCCATGCCGACTGGTCGCTTTTCTGCTGAACGAATAATCCCTCGCAAAATCTTTTCGCGGTTGAACTCTTCACGAGTCCCATTCTTCTTGATCACCAACAACGGCGTCACTTCGACCCGTTCAAACGTCGTGAAACGAAAGCCGCAGCTCTCACACTCCCGGCGCCGGCGAATAACTCGTCCGTCGTCTGTGGGCCGGCTATCGACGACCCGCGATCCATTATGATGACAGTGCGGACACTGCATTATTGGTCACCTCGTTTAATTTGTTGACTTTTTCCAAAATTGTTCGTGTCAAGCCATTTTACCACTTGTTGTAACGTTTGGGCAATCGTTCCCCCGTTATCAATAACAACGGTAGCGCGGGCAATCTTTTCCTCAATGGGCCATTGTCGCGCCATACGGGCCTGAGCATCCACTGCAGAGAGGTGATTCCTAGCCATTAACCGTTGCTGTTGTGTGACTGAGTCCGTAGCTACCACTAGAATATGGTCGACGAGGTCTACCAAGTAACCCACCTCAAAAAGGGTCGGGGCATCAATCACGACAACAGGCGCCTTAGCCGCACGATAGACAGCCAATTGGCGTTGAATCTCAGCTTGAATCCGTGGCGTCGTGATGCTTTCTAGTTGGTGCAGTTGTTCGGGATCATGAAAGACAAGTTGGCCCAATTTCTGCCGGTCCAACGCACCATCGTGAATAAATTCAGCACCAAAAGCCTGTTCAATTCGACTAAGTCCTGGCGTCCCAGGTGCCACCACTTGGCGGGCAATCACATCCGCATCAATAATCGGCAGTCCTGCCTCACGTAACCAGGTACTGACCGTCGATTTACCCGTCGCAATGCCACCGGTCAGCCCCCAGATTTCACTCATCGGTTACCGCCTCTAAAGCTTCAGGTGGCAGTGGCTGGCAATGTGGACAGTAGTGCGTACCACGTTGAGCCACCTTGATTTTAACCAGTTCAGTTCCACAACGTTCGCAGGCTTCGCCCTCTCGGCCATAAACATGAAGCTGATTTTGAAACTGACCGGCCTCACCAAAAGCGGTCGAAAATGAATGCACGGTTGTTCCGTGTCCCTGAATTGCCATGGCCAATTCTTGAATGATGTTTTCCCGTAAGGTTTCCAATTGTGCATTCGTCAATTCATCGACTGGCGTCAATGGATTAATTTTGGATAACCAGAGGACTTCATCCGCATAAATATTGCCCAAACCAGCAATTTTCGTTTGATCCAGCAAAAATGGTTTCACAATTTTGTGAGACTTACCAAAAATCGTCTGCATGTAAGCCAGCGTTAACGAGTCCTCAGTCGGTTCTGGCCCTAACTTGCCTAACGATGGCAGAGCCGTTTCCTCAGTACCAGTCGGCACTAGGCGCATCCGACCAAACTTCCGGGTATCGGTATAGCGAAGCTCACGATTGTCCGTCAAATGAAAAACCACGTGGGTGTGCTTCAAAACCGGGCTACCCTCCGGCTGGACATCATACTTTCCTTCCATCCGCAGGTGTGAAACCAGTGTTAGGTCACCACTAAATCGAAAGAGGAGATACTTTCCCCGTCGATCAATTCGCTCAATCTTTCTGCCAATTAACTCCACGGTAAACACCTCGGCTTCAGGTGTCACCATCTTACGATAAAAAACCTCAACGTGATCAATCGTGGCCCCCTCAACTAGGCGGGTCAACCCCCGTCGAACTGTTTCAACTTCAGGTAATTCTGGCATACTGACCTCTCCTTTTACCGACTATTTAGCGTCATACCAGGTTGGTCCGTAATGACTTTCCACCTTCAACGGAATTTCTAAGTCAATGGCAGAGTCCATCACACTGGGCACCAATTTGGCCAGCGTTTCAATTTCTTCAGCTGGTGCTTCAAAAATCAACTCATCATGAACCTGTAGCAACATGGTAGCTTGTAGCTTCTTTTCCTTTAAGGCCGCTTCCATCCGGATCATAGCAATCTTAATAATATCAGCTGCACTCCCCTGAATTGGCGTGTTCATCGCCGTCCGTTCAGCAAAAGAACGCTGATTAAAGTTGCGGGAATTGATGTCCGGTAAATACCGCCGCCGGTGCGCAATCGTTTCTACATACCCAAGTTCGTGGGCTTGTTGGACCATTCGCTCCGTGTACGCCTTAACCCCAGGGTACTCCTCAAAGTAGGTGTCAATAAAGTTCTTGGCCTGTTTACGTGAAATACCAATATTTTGTGACAATCCAAAGTCGCTGATACCATAGACAATTCCAAAATTCACGGCCTTGGCCTGCCGCCGAATATTCGGTGTAACTTCTTCGTCCGGCCCCATCTTGAAGATTCGACGCGCAGTAGCGGCATGAATATCTTGACCCTCGCGGAAGGCCTCCTGCATATTGGCGTCGTGACTCATATGAGCTAGCACCCGCAATTCAATTTGCGAGTAGTCAGAAGAAAAGATTTCCCAATCAGGGTGCCGGGGGACAAACGCCTTACGAATGGCTCGCCCCTCTTCATTGCGCACTGGAATGTTTTGCAGATTAGGATCAACGGATGATAGCCGCCCCGTCTGCGTCAACGTTTGAAGGTACCGCGTGTGAACCTTATGGTCATCCGGATGAATCACCTTCAACAATCCTTCAACGTAGGTGGACTGAATCTTCGCAATCTTCCGGTAGCGTAAAATATTTTCAGCGATAGGTGCCTCAGCTGCTAGTTTTTCCAGAACACCAACGGCCGTAGAATAACCTGTCTTGGTCTTCTTGATAACGGGTAACCCCATCTTCTCGAACAAGATGTGCCCCAGTTGCTTAGGTGAGCCAATATTAAACTCTTCGCCCGCTTCGTTGTAAATGGTCTGTTCAATTTCAGCCAACTGTTCCGTGAATTTGCTACCCATGGCCTCCAGTTCTGAGGCTTGAACCGTAATGCCGGCAACTTCCATTCGTGCCAAGACAAAGGCCATTGGCAATTCAATCTCACGGTAAAGTTTCGTCTGTTCATTTTCCTCTAGCCCTTTAAATAATTGCGGCCGCAACTGCTCAATGGCTCGGGTCTTCCGTGCTAGGTGCTTGAAGAAGACATCATCGTCATCGGGAATAGCCTCCTTAGCACCCTTCCCATAGACATCTTCGTCCGTAGCAACTTGGTGATAGCCATGTTCCATCGCAACTCGGCCCAAATCATTGCTATTGTCATAGGTGTTCAAAAGGTATGAACTCAGGAGTAGGTCAAAATCAACCCCTGCTAGAGTAATGCCTAAGCGTTGTAAAGCCACGTATGTCCGCTTGGCGTCAAAGACTTGTTTAGCAACCTTAGACGACTCTAAAAGCGTCTTTAAGGGTGCCTGCTGTAAGAGGCTGACATCTCGACTGACCCACCAATGATCTTCATTACCGATCGCGAATCCAGCCAAGTCCGCTAAATGATAATTATCGGCTAACATTTCTAAATAAAATTCACAACCACTCTCAAATGCTGGCAATTTCTGTAAATTGTCCGCCGTTAAGACCGTGTAAGTAATTTCTTCCAAACCTGGCGTTGCCGTTGGTGCCTCACCGTCAATGCTCATTTTGCTTAAAAATTGATTGAAGTTCATCCGTTGATAGAAGGCCACCAAACTGTCCGTATCATCTCCGGTGTAAACCAAGTCCTCAACGCGCTTGGCTACGGGCGCATCCCGTTTAATTGTGGCTAATTGTTTGGCTAGAAGTGCCTGGTCGTGGTCCTCAAGCAGATGTTCCTTTAGCTTCTTAGCGGTAATCTCATCAATATGATCATAGATGTTCTCGATGCTACCGTATTTGCCAACCAAATCAACGGCACGCTTAGGGCCAACACCAGCGACCCCTGGATAATTGTCAGAGTTATCCCCCTGTAACCCCTTGATGTCAATGATTTGCTCTGGCGTCACACCCATCTTTTCTTTCACGTAAGCGGGCGTGTAGTGTTCAATCTCACTAACACCTTTTTTGGAAATTGAAACTGTTGTATGTTCGTCAGCCAATTGCGTCAAGTCCCGGTCACCGGTCACGATGGTCGTGGTAAACCCATCTTCCTCAGCTTGACGAGCCAAGGTCCCGATGATGTCATCAGCTTCAAAGTCGGGCAATTCGTAGGTTTGGATGCCTCGTGCAGCCAAGAGTTCCTTAACGTAAGGGAACTGTTCCGAGAGTTCTGGTGCCGTCTTGGCCCGGCCACCCTTATAGTTGTCGTACATTTTTGTCCGAAACGTTGTCTTCCCCGCATCAAAAGCTACTAATGCGTGTGTGGGCTTGACCACATCTAACATCGTTTCCAGCATCGTATTGAAGCCGTAAATGGCGTTGGTATGGAGGCCCTCACTGTTGGTGAACTTCCCCAATGCCGTGTATAGCGCGAAAAAAGCCTTAAAAGTGACACTGTTACCATCAATCAATAATAAACGTTTTTCCGCCATGTTCCGCTCCTTTCGAGTCATGCTAACCATGCTCGAGTATTCTAAGTCTATTTTACCAAAAAACTGTCCAAACCCGAAACAATAACGGGTAATCCGTTGGAAATTATGGTAGTGGGATAGCGTTTTTCACTCCTCCATTACCAAAAACTGATCACCTGAGATGCCGAATAATGCCGTTACCATCTATTAGCCAATGCCGATATGTTACCTAGCGTAGCCTAAATCCAGTCGTCACACCTGCCATTTCAGACACATTTAATCGTCATTTTCCGCCCCCATCTAACCAGCAGTATTGAGGGCGGTGAGAAAAAGAAAAAAGGAGCCGAGACAAGTGTCTCGACCCCTTAAGTTACCGGACGGTTAATCGTTGTTGCCGCCGAATATACCAAAGATTTGTAAGAGTTGTAAGAACAGGTTGACGAAGTCCAAATACAGTTGCAAGGCCCCGTTAACAGCTAAACCAGTGACAGAAACCTGATCGCCATACTTGAGGTACATCTGTTGCATCCGTTGCGTATCAAACGCCGTCAGAACGGAGAAGATAATCACAGCGACGAATGAAAAAATCAACGTTAAGAAACTGTTCTGTAAGAACATGTTGATGACCATCGCCACGATTAGTCCGATTAAAGCCGCTGTGGCCTGAGTCCCAAATTTACTGAGATCACGCTTCGTGAAGAGACCGATACCGGCCATGGTCACAAAGATAGCTGCCGCTGAGACAAACGCACTGGTCATGGCTTCCTTCGTAAAAATCAAGGAATACGTGGACACGACAGCCCCCGTCACGGCCGCATAAACGAAAAGCCCTACTAAAGCCACGGTTGGCCGTTTCATGGACTGTCCACTAATTACGAACGGTAGGATAAACCAAACAATGATTGGAATCCACAGGCTGCCACCGTGTAAGCTCTGCAAGAGAGTTACCTGCGTGGACATGTAAAACGCCGTCACAGCGGAGACCAACACGGCCGCACCCATCCAACCAAACATCTTGGTTAAAAAGCTATTAAGGCCGACCTCGGTGTTGACCGTCGTACGGGGTTGCTGATCAAAGTTGTTCATTGAAACGCTCCTTCTTTCAATCAATTCCCGACTTGGTCGCCACTAAAATCACAACCAGTTTCGGGGTTATTAGAGTATATTTTAACAAAACTAACCGTAAACACAAGTAATCAGTCGTCCTATCGTTAACTTTACCCTAATACCTTAGATTAACAGAAGCTAACCCTACTTACCGGCACCACCTTCATTATCAGCTTCCCCACTAGCCCAGACTTTGTTCGCATAGACAGCGTTAAATAGCAGGGCCAGTTGTAAGGCTACCTGAGAAAGACTGGCCCCCAATGTGCCAACTTGAGCAGTTCCCATCAGGGCCTGAGTGGTCAGAGCCCCCCAGTAGATGACGTTGGCAATATTGACGACGATCCACAGCGACCAGTTTTCCTTGAACTTCAGAATGTACAATAATTGCGCAATCAAGCTAACCACAAAATTAATGGAATCAAAGTATGGTAATTGGCCATGCAATAACGATAGGACGACCCAACCCACTAGCCAAGCAGCAAAGGCACCGGCGAAGATCCAGCGTTTTGTGGTTGGTTTAAACGACCGGGTTGCTTCGTCTTGCCCCCACATAACCCACCCAATGGGTTGTGAAATTACGTAAATGATGTCCATAGCAAAGGACCCATATGCGTGACTGATCCAGGCGATGTAAGTCATAGCGAGGCACTGGACTAACCCGAAAATAAAGGAAATCTTGCGGCCCTTCATCCCGTACACCAGACACAATACCCCAGCAACGCCTGAAATCATTCCAATAATGCTATCCGGTGCAATGAAATACACCACAATCTGTAAGAGAATCAGAACAATTACATAACTAATCTCAAACTTCTTCCAATTCGTAAACAGTTGGTTTTTTAACCAACTACCTTCTGTCTTTGTTTCCAAACGTAAACGCCCCCAAATATGTAATAAGCCCAAGCATACAACTCCGCAAAAAAAAGGCAATTCTTATCATACTAATTGAATCAGGACGTTCAATACAAAAACGCCGAACAACTAATTCGACTAGTTGTCCGACGTTCTAAATTTAGTTATCTTTTAAAGATAAGTGACTCAGTAGTTCTTCATAGGACCGTTCGTACTTTTGTACGTCTCCGGCACCCATGAAAACTACGACAGCATCATGGAAGTCCAACAATGGTGACATATTATCCACCGTCAGAATCTCGCCACCCTTGGCGATCTTTTGCGCAAGGTTCTTGCTTGAAACAGCCCCTTGTGTTTCACGAGCTGAACTGAAGATGTTGGTCAAAAAGACCTTGTCCGCCAGATTCAGGCTCTTAGCAAAATCATCCATCAACGCAATCGTCCGACTGAAAGTATGTGGCTGGAAGACTGCAATGATCTCTTTATCCGGATACTTTTGCCGAGCAGCGTCCAATGTGGCTTTGATTTCTGAAGGATGGTGCGCATAGTCATCAATGATGGTCATGTCAGCCACTTTCCGTTCAGTAAACCGACGCTTGACCCCCTTGAAGTCCAGGAGTTCGCGCTTGATTTCATTCATGTCGACCTTTTCAAAATAGGCAACAGCGATAACAGCCAAACTGTTCAACACATTGTGTTCACCGTACAAATGAATTTCAAAGTTACCTAAGGATTCATCCCCGTGCATTACATCAAATGACGAGCCAGTCGTTGAACGCTTGATATTAACAGCTTGGAAGTCGTCTCGTTCGCTAGTCCCATAGTAATAAACGGGGACATCCGTCTTGATCTTTCGTAACTCAGGATCATCTCCCCAAGCGAAGATACCCTTTTTAACCTGCTTAGACCACGTTTCAAATGCGTTAAAGACATCATCGATTCCGGTGTAGTAATCGGGATGATCAAAGTCAATGTTAGTCATAATTGCGTAGTCCGGCTTGGTGGCTAAGAAGTGACGCCGGTATTCATCCGCTTCGTAGACGAAGAAGCGGGCGTTAGGGGTTCCCTTACCACTCCCATCCCCAATCAAATAAGAGGTCGGCGCAATTCCACCCAACACATGAGCTAATAAACCGGTAGTGCTGGTCTTTCCATGAGCACCAGCGACACCAATACTGGTATAGCCTTCGATCAAATGGCCTAAGAATTCATGATACCGGTAGACGGGTAGACCCATCTCCCGGGCCTTCTTAATTTCAGGATGATCATCCGTAAAGGAGTTCCCCGCAATGACGGTGAGCCCTTCGTGAATATTGGCTTCATCGAACGCCATTACGTCGATGCCGGCCTGTTCCAAGCCACGTTGTGTAAACGTGTACTGGGTGATATCGGAGCCTTGTACTTTAAAACCCTTATCATGCAAAATCAGAGCGAGCGCACTCATCCCTGATCCCTTAATTCCTACGAAGTGGTAAACCGTTGCGTTGTCCATTAAATGATCCTCTTTTCTACTCAAGTAAAACCGAGGCGCAGTTTCCTCAGCCAGTCGAGTGATTACAATTCTTATTTTAGCATATCCCCTACCGCCGGAAAAGGATTCCTCAAGGATAGAGAACGTGGCTTAACAATGACTTAATGGGTGCCCCCCGCGTGAGGTTCAGGCAAATCCTTGTCTAAATCTTCAGGTGTTAAATAAACTTCCCGGGGTTTTGACCCGTGTTGTGGGGACACATAGTGGTGCTGTTCCAAATCATCGATCAGATTAGCCGCTCGGTTATAGCCAATGGAGAAGACCCGTTGCAACTTCGAGGTCGAAACAGACTTCTCTTCGGCAATATAGGCTAAGACCTTCGGCAATAACTCGTCTTGATTCTCTTCAGCCGTCTCTCGTTGTAACAATCCCTTAGGTTCAAACGCGTAATGGGGTTGACCCTGTGTTCTGACATAGTCGGTAATGGCATCCACTTCCGATTCCACGAATGCTCCTTGCAACCGCATCGGCTGACTAGCGCCGTTGCCCAGGTACAGCATATCTCCACGACCCAGCAGATTTTCAGCCCCGGCCGTATCTAAGATAGTTCGTGAATCGATCTGGCTTGAGACCATGAAAGCAATTCGCGTAGGAATGTTGTTCTTAATCGTTCCAGTCACGATATCAACACTTGGCCGTTGCGTGGCTACCAGCAAATGAATCCCGGCCGCCCGCGCCTTTTGCGTGATTCGCACAATATAATCCTGAACTTCACTAGCTGCCATCATCATCAAATCAGCTAATTCATCGATGATGATTACAATATATGGCATTTTCAGCGCGGGTTCATCATTGGCATCCGCGCGGTCATTAAACTGTTCAATGTTTCGGACTCCTGCCGCAGCAAGCTTTTCGTAGCGTTGATCCATTTCAGTCACGACCCACTTCAAAGCCGCCGCAGCCGCCTTGGGGTCAGAAATAACTGGTGACAGCAAGTGAGGTAAGCCATCATACGGCGCCATTTCAACGGCCTTAGGGTCGATCAAGAGCAACTTGACTTGAGCCGGCGTGGCTTTATACAAAATTGACAGCAGCAGCGAATTGATAAAGACACTCTTCCCGGAACCAGTGGCCCCGGCAATCAACCCGTGCGGCATCTTCCGCAGATCTGTGACCTGGGGCTTACCAAAGAGGTCGACCCCTAACGCCACAGTCAACGGCGATTCACTGTTCTTGAAGGCAGCGGAATTCAAAATTTCAGACAGCATGACTGGTCGCGACTTCAGATTAGGAATTTCAATACCGACCGTGGTCTTCCCAGGGATTGGTGCTTCAATTCGAATATCCTTCGCTGCCAGGGCCAGTTTCAAGTCGTCATTTAAATTGGTGATCTTATTGACCTTTACTCCCAGTGCCAAACTAATTTGGAACTGTGTGACGGTTGGACCGACCGTCCAATCAGTCACGTGGGCGTCCACGTGGAAAGCACTCAACGTGGCGTCCAGAACCTCAGCTTGGTGTTCAATCCATTCATCTAAGGCAGCTTCATCAGGCACTACGGGCTTAGGCAAGAGCGCCACGTCAGGGAAATGGTAGCCCCGCGTCGTGTCCAGAGGTTCCTCCTCAGATGTGGCGATAACTTCTGGGCGATCAAAGAGTGCCAAACTCCGTTGATCATTGCCCTCCTCTTGCATGATATCGCCAAGTGAGTGGCCCAGTCCGCGGGCAGGTTTAGCCTTAGCAGCCTTGGGTAATGGCTTTACAGGTTCAGGCCGCGTATCCGCAGGTAAAACAACTTGATCGGACGCATCCTTCGAAGCTACGGATTCAGACGTATCCGTTTGATCATCCATAGCGCGGTTCAGCAATTCTTGGACCTCCGCCGGTTGAGCCGATGCGTCTTCGACTGGTTTGTGGTCGGCATTGGTGTTTCCTTCGACATCAGCTTCAGTGTTATCCTCATCGTTAACTACCGGTTCAGTCTCTACTAAGTCAGAATTCTGATCATCAGTAGGGGCTTCTGGGGCTTCTGGGGCTTCTGGGGCTTCTGGGGCTTCTGGGGCTTCTGGGGCTTCTGAGTCACTCATTTCGGTCTCTGAAGCCGTTTCAGGGCTCTCCCCTACCCTAACTTGCTTGTCGTCGACTGACGTTCCCACAGGCAAATAAGCGGCCTGCCGAGGGTCAACCGTCTCGTTCTTAGTCGCTGTTGATTCAGCCTTCAATAGGTGCTCGTCCTGAGCTGAATCTTCTTCAGATAAAACTTCTTCGACGTCCCCAATGGTGGGACCTTCCGGCTCGCGATTTTCTTCGTTAGCTTCACCGTCTGCTGGCACTGACGCCTGACTCACAGTATCTGCCGTGGCTGCTTGATCAGCAATGGCCGATACGTCGTCACTTGCGTCATCTGCCTGAACGGGTTCCTTAGCTGCGTGCTGTGGATAGAACACGACAGTTGGGGCAGCCGGTGTCGAAATCTGATCCTCTTCCGGCAGAGTTTCCGGCTGGTCAGCTACCGTCGCTGGCGTTGACTGTGTGTTCGTCACCGTCAAGGTCCCCGGCGTGGTCACGGCCATCTCTCCTGGCTGACCAATCAGGAAGAAACTGTCAGCGGGCTTTTGGAGCTGCGCCACTAAGCGCTGGTAACGTTGTCGGGTCTTCGAAACCGACCGCTGCCGGTGCAGTTGCTTAGGAATCGGGGTAATTTGAAATGGCCGGTAGCTGGCACTGCCAGCTACTGGTTCCTTTTGGGCTTCTACGGGTTCAGCTGGCTTGCTAACGGTCGTTCGACTGGGACGTTGGTCACGAACTTCTGATTGTCCCTTAGTGACTGATTGCTTAGGTGTCGCGACCGGCTGGGTTGCCGCTTGTCGCTTCAGTTCCCGTTCCTTTCTGATGCGCAAGCGTTCGTTGCGTTGCTCGCGTTGTTTGACCTGCCGTTCTGCACGCTGGTCCATTGTATCTTCTAACTGTTCCGGGGTCGGTTCTACCGGAAACTTCCGGAAAAAGGCCGGTCCGTCATAGTGCTCCATGTGTTTCTTCCTCCTTGACGAGCGTACTCGTCGATTTTCATGGTGTGGGAGGAGACGCCGCCGTTTGACGGCCACTTTACTCATTCCCCAAGTGTTTTTAAGCCTAGCCACAGGGGCTAGTTTATATTTTAAATTATTGGCTATTAATCCCTTGATAGTCAGTCTAGTCTATTGTACACAAAAAAGCGGGCTGACGACAAGGTCAGACCCGCTTTGTAATATTTCTTAACCATTAAAGATGGATTGACCACGTTCAAAGTCGAACGCGTCACCGACTTCATAATCATCGGGCAAAATCAAGGCACCTGGGCGTTGTGGTGCATTTGCTAGGCCTAATTCACGGCCTGAACAAATCATCCCATCACTCTTAACCCCGCGTAATTCACCGGGCCAAATAATGAGACCACTAGGCATCATTGCCCCAACTTTTGCAACAACGACCTTAATATCGGCCTGCATGTTAGGCGAACCACTAACGATTTGGACGGATTGATCATTATCAACCACCGTCTCCGTCACCAACAGATGGTCAGAGTCTGGATGTGGCGTTGCCGTCTTGACATACCCAACGACGAACCGAGAACGCGTTTCAGCTTCCAATTCACCGGCAAAACCGGCATCCTCGAGAGCGGTGTTTAAAGCCGCTACGTCGTCTTCCGTCAGGTGTACCTGACCGGCACCCGTAATATCCGGCAAAATGCTGGAGACGGCCAGGAAATTGTATCCTAACGTCTTCTCCGTGTCCGGGTCGTAAATTCGTGCGATATTGTCGCGAACGGTGTGCGCCTGCTTGGGGGTATCTTGGGCAACAATAATAATCAATGCATCCCCTAATTCTTGGGGATTGTAACTAGCAATTAACATGTCTGAATCCTTTCCAACGGGTTATATTAAGCGTTGGTCGCTAAAGAATTGATAAATCCTTCAACCTCTGCTTTGGTTTTACGATCTTTGTTTACTAACCGACCGATTTCTTGACCATCGGCGTAAGCAATGAAACTTGGAATGCCGAATACATTAAGTTCAGCGGCTAAATCGATGTTTTCGTCACGATCGACAGCAATAAACTTAAAGTCGGAGAAATCCGCTTCAATCTCAGGCATAGCTGGTTTGATGAACGTGCAATCTGGGCACCAGGTTGCGGAGAAGAAAAGCATCGTTTTGCCATCCTTCACGACATCTTTCAGTTCAGCGGCTGACATCTTGGGTAATTGTTCCATGGTTAGCACTCCTTTATTAAAGAATAAAATTTTGACAAAGTCCATTATAGCATGGATGAAAGAATTTACACGATTTTTGCCTTTTTACGGGAACTTCCCCCCAATCATTGGTATACTGGGGGCAGAAGTGATGGGGTTGATGCCCAACAGGACCAACTTGCTTAGGAGGCGGTAATTATGGCTGCAAAAAATGGACAATTGTATCAACTAAGTCTCACCGGCGTACTCGGTGGGTTAATGGGCATTTTCATCACGCGATTCTTCGGTAGTGCGTCTCGCCTAGATCCAGATATTATTCTGAATCAGGTCAAGCACCAATTCCGGCAAGAATCACCGATTGAGGGTGCCTGGATAGAAAAACGGGCGGTTCCCTTCCAGAAATATGCAGTCAAAGCGCGGGTCTACTACGGTGGTATCACGCGCTACGAAGACGACCAATTGGTTCAGTACCAGTTCATCGCCGACGCTGCCACTGGAAGTGTCCTGGATATTCACCGGCTTTAATCGTGCATTCGCAATCATATAAAATTAGGAACACCAGTTGTGGCTGGTGTTCCTTTTTGTGTCGTCAAGTTCAGCTTCGCAATCCAACACAAAGGTTGAAAGTTCGAAAACTGTTATCAAAGCAAAGCCTTACCCAGCCACCTGCGTCGGTCAGAGATTCCGCCTGCTGTGGGGAACGCCTACGGCCTGAAAAGCGGTCCTTCGGCTCGGTTTGAAGCCTGGACAAACCACTAGTCTTCAAACACGTCTCACGCTGTAAGCCGAAAATCGGCTAACACCGTCGACACGGCTGGCTCCACCTCTGACCGCCTCCAGTTAAATGCGTTCTCAGAAAATAAGTAGCTTAAATGCCTGAATAACGGTACTTACTCAATATTATTGACCCTCCACTAGGTAACCGAGAATGAGCCAAATTTGGACTCAGCCGTGGGATTTTCAAGTGATTTTCTTGAAAATGGCGACTTAAAAACATGCTTTGCGGCTTCAAGCGAGGGGTAAGACTGCCTTTGGGCTTGTCCCGTCCTTCCCACCGCGTTCCGGTCCAAATTTGGCGAACGGTAAGGCGGCAATTTCCCACTTTGTCTGACTAAGCCTCAACACACGATTCTCGTTACATCAGGCATAGTGGGTATTTCAGTGTTTTCAACCTTTAGATCCAACACAAAAAAAATGAAGCCAGGCTAACCACGTTAACCCAGCAACATCTTTTACAAGGCATTTATGACAGTTAAACCTAACTAGGCCGTCGGTAAATGCTTCAAGCTCGACGCATGGTTCTCTAAGTCAGTCCGAACAATCAGCACATCACAGACAGCGTTCGCAACGACGTAGCTCGCTGTGGATCCCATCAACATGCGCTCCACAACATTGACCCCAGTTGCCCCGATCATAATCAGATCCGCGTGATATTCCTTGGGCAAGGTCCGCGCCAAGTCGACCTTCGCGTGACCGTAGTACACGGAAGTCACCACCTGCTTGACGCCCGCCTTTTGGGCCCGTTGCCGGTATTCGTCGACGGTCTTTTCTTGAATTTGCCGCTCTTCATCCATCACCTGTTGATCGACATAGCCAAAGCCAACACGCGTATTGTTTCCGAGCCCCACGTAATCGCCACCACTCATGATGGTGATAATGATCAGTTCGGCATCATTTCTGACCGCCACTGCAATGGCTTTGTCCAATGCCCGTCGTGCCTGCTTAGAACCATCTACACCAACGAGAATGTGTTGATATCTTTCTGTCATCCCTACCACTCCTTTGACCAATTTTTAAGTGAACTACTTGGTCAATTCGTAGATGGCTTGACCGTAAATGGCCATGGCCTTCAACAAATCAGCTTCTGGTTGGAATTCATCAGCTTGATGCATCGTATCCTGAGTTCCGGGGAACAGTGCACCGAAGGCCACGCCCCGTTTCATCAACCGACCGTAAGTTCCGCCACCCACAACTTCTGGTTGGGCGGTCAAGTCGCCAGTCTGTTGCCGATAAACGTCCATCAAAGTTGCCACGATTGGATCTGCCGGATCAACGTAGTGCGGCACCATCTCCCGCCCTTGTTTCAACGTCACGGCCATCTCAACTTCGGCTTTTTCCAAACCAGCCTTAATATCAGCAGCACCAGTCCCAGTTGGGTACCGGAAGTTGGTGTTGATCAGACCACCTTCATCAGCCTTAAAGGTCATCACCCCGACGTTCATGGTGAGGTCGCCCATCACCTTGTCCGTGTACGCAATCCCCAGCTTAGTTGCTCGGGAGTCGTCATGGAGACTATTTGCTAACAGACTGAGAAAATCAGCCGCATTCCCACCAAAATCGTACTGGTTCAGGAACGTTGCTAAGAAAGTCCCAGCATTGATACCATTCTTGGGTTCCATGCCGTGCGCCGCTTTACCAATTACTTGTAAGTGAACGCCACCGGCTACCTGTTCAGCTTCACCGGTTACGGGAACCTTCGTCAGGAAGGTCGTGAAGTCAGCAATAACTTTTTTAGCATCACTCACTGCAACCGTTGCTTCAGCATCTCGCGGAACCATGTTCTCTCGTAGACCAGCCTCAAAGTCGCGTAAACTTACGGTGCCCCCATTACCACCGGCAAAGTGGGAAGTGAACGTGACGTTACCCTTTTCACCGTTGATCAGCGGAAATTCGGCGTCAGGTGAGAAGCCCAACGTTGGTGCGGGTTCTAGGTCGAGGTAATGGTTCATCCCCGTCCAGTCGCTCTCTTCGTCGGTACCAATGATGAACCGAATCTTCATTTGGGGGATAATTCCTTCGTCCTTCAACATCTTCAAGCCGTAGTAGGCTGCCAGGGCTGGCCCCTTGTCGTCAGACGTGCCACGACCGTATAGCTTGCCATCCTTCTTAGTCAACGTAAAGGGATCCGTGTGCCACCCCTTACCTCCGGGCATCGTGTCGGCATGGCCCAGAATAGCAAGCGTGTCATCACCTTCACCGTATTCTACGTACCCTACTAAATTATCTAAATTCGTCGTCTTAAAACCGTCACGCTTGGCCAAGTCTAAAAATGCGAGCAAGGCCTTGGCGGGACCAGGTCCCAATGGATAATCATCGGTAGCCTTGGAATCATCTCGTGAACTATCAATGCCGACCAACGTGGTTAGGTCTGCAACGTAGTCCTGGTGATACTTTTCTGCTAGCTTTTGCCAATCAATTGCCATGATTGGACCTCCTTCATTTTATTCGGACCAAACGTCCAGGTTAACTGTCTCCAATTTTAGCATACCCCCCGCCAAATGTAAGCCGATTTCATGCCGGAACATGCTATACTAGAAAAGATACATAAGAGGAGGCTAATCGCATGCAAGAAGCACAACCTTTAACTGAAAATATTCTAGCGGCAACGATCCAACAACGCGCCGCCGATAGCTACAAGGGAACCTACGGCCGGGTGACCTTGATTGGCGGTAATCGTAATTTTGGAGGCGCTATCATTATGGCTAGTGAAGCCGCCGTCTATTCTGGTGCCGGTCTAGTAACGACCATCACCGACGCCAGTAACCAAGACGCCCTTCACGCCCGGTTGCCAGAAGCGATGTTTGCCGACATCACTGACTTTGACCAATCCCGTGAACTCATCAAGGGATCTGACGTCGTGGTCGTAGGCCCCGGTCTCGGAACAGATGATGACGCCGCAGCCGTTTTGGCAGACGTCTTCAACGTCATTCAACCCAATCAAATTTTGATCATTGACGGTTCCGCAATCACCCTAGTTGCCGAACGTCACCTACCTTTACCAAAGACTCATCTCATCATGACGCCGCACCAAATGGAGTGGCAGCGGTTGAGTGGCATTGCCATTGACAAACAAACGGTAGACTGGAACTTAGCTATCATCGATCAACTGGACGCGACCATCGTCCTGAAGTCCCACCGCACACAAGTTTATACGAGTAACGGAGTCTACGAAAATACCATTGGCACCCCTGCTCAAGCGACTGGTGGTATGGGTGATACGTTGGCCGGCATGGTCGGTGGCTTCACCGCTCAGTTCAAGGATACGGACCAAGCGGTCTTAGCAGCGGTCTACAGCCATAGTGCCATTGCTGAGGAACTAGCAAAAACACAATACGTGGTCCTGCCCCACCAAATCGTGGCACAATTGCCACAATTTATGAAGGCACACGAAGGTTAAAGCCTACCAGTTAACGTGTGATGCAAAAGCTGTGCAAACCAACTTACGGTCTGCACAGCTTTTTATTAACGCTTAAATTTACTTTGCGGGAATGCCTTCACCCAACAAACTGTCAATCTCAATGGCAGTCAGTCCGCGATAGGTCCCAATAGCTAAGTCAACGGGACAACCCAATGGCCCCAGTGCCGTCCGTTCAACCGGACCGGTCACACCGGGCAGTTGACTCAAGGTCGCTACCGCAGCTGCTAAATCAGTTGTTTCCAGACTGACAGTCGTGGTTTGACTGGCCTGATCAACTTGGGTCGTTAGCTTTTGAAAAGCTGTATTGGCAGTTATTTCAGGAGCGACGACCCCCGTTAACTGTACCCGACAGGTACTGGACCAATTCTGGGCAACCACGTCCGTCAAAAACTGCACGTCATCACTAGCAATCACAGCGCCCACGGCTTCCCGCGGCAAATCGGCTAGCGATTCCAACTGCCACTGCTGATCAAAGCCATTTAGCAGGCTGCCCAAGCTCCGCGGTACCGTTGGGTCCATGCTTAGCTGAAAACCCATGGGCTTATTAAAGACGTAGTACTGCGGCTGGCGGCCAGCAACGGCCAGATTGTCAACGCGGACGTCATCCTGAGTCATCACCGGTCTACGAGGAGAATCAACCACGACATCATTGACCGTAACTCGGCCTTGTCGTAGCAGTCGGAAAATTTGGCCGGGTGTTCCCTGGCGGTGTTCCGTTAAGTAACGTTCAATGTTCATGTTTGACCTCCTAACGAATGTGTAGACGCCGGCGTAACCCAGCAACGCGCGAACCAAGAATTGCATCGGCCAACCGTGATTTCAACACGGAGTATACGTAGAAGTATCCCCCAATAACCGCGGCAACTGCCACAATCATAAAGTTGATGCTCCGACCCTGACTACCCAGCAAACCACCCAGCAGAGCAACACCACGGGCTAATACGAAAGTTCCTAAAGCTGACAGCAGAATACCGTTGGTCTTTTTGGCAATACTTGCGTAGTTAATGCCAAATTGGTTGTTTAGCCAATGGACAATCAAGTAACAAGCCACCAGGAAGCCACAACCAGTCGCAATCAATGGCCCAAAAGCACCAAAGAAGTAAACCAGTGGCCACTGAATGATAAATTTCACAATGGTTCCGACCAAAAAGTAACGAACGGCTCGTTTATTTTGAGAAATCCCTTGCATCAACGCTGCAACGACCGTATAGAGGCCCAACAGAATTGACAGGTAGGACGAGAAAGCCAGTAGCGAAGCAGCCAAAGCCTCGTGCGTTGTCCCATAGAACACCAGGTTCAGTGGACGGGCAATTGCAGCCATCCCCAGCGCACTGGGAATCATGATGAATTCAAACATCATGAACGCATTCGTCAATTGTGCCGAAATATCCTTTTTATTGCCCTGCGTGTAACTTTGAGAGAGTAGTGGTACAACGGTTACGGCCAGTGCTGAAGACAGGGAGATAGTAATCATGATTAACTTATTAGCATTAACTCCGAACAACGCGAATAAGTCATTCAGGTGCGCGGCCGTATAGGTACCAGCCATGTGCATAATTGGTGCAAAGGTGTACTGGTCAATCAGTTGAAAAATCGTAATCCCAGCACCCAGAACAATGAATGGCACAGCTTGCGCAATAATTTCTTGATACAGTTGTTTGGCCGGTACGACCATTTCATTATTACTATTAGCCACCAGCGAGCGGAATTCATGACGCCGACGCCAGTAGTAGACGCCGAGAATCATCAATCCCCCAAAGGCCCCAACTGCGGCTGCAAAAGTTGACTGTGAAACCGCAGTAATCCAGTTGCCCTTCAGGACCCGCATGATGATAAAAGCGGCGCCCAACATGTAAACGACCCGAACCAATTGCTCCACAAACTGTGAAATAGCAGACGGGGCCATTTGCTGAAAGCCCTGGAAGTAACCCCGAGTCAGACTCATGGTTGGGATGATCAAGATTGCCCACGCTAACGAGTGAAGGACGGGAACTAGGTTTGCGTCACCCCCGGTAAAGAGTGGCGCCCCAAAATACATCAACGAGGCAATGACAACACCTGTTAAAATAGCTATTTCTAAACCTCGCTTATAGAGGCGAACACTGATACCGTACTCGTTTAAAGCGTTATAGTGGGCCACCTGCTTAGCAATTGCTGAGGGAACCCCTGCAATCGCCGCAATCAGGAAAAAACTATAGATGTTGTACCCTTTTCCATATAACGCGTTTCCTTGCAAATAAAAGGCTCCAAACCAAATATTCCAAGGGATAATGTAAACCGCTCCGAGAATCCGCGAGAGAATACTTCCCGCCGTCATCCACGCTGAACCCGCAACCATCTGGTCCTGCGTACTGGCTTGGTTTCCAGAATTTTCTGAACTTGCCGCCATTTGACACCCTACTTTCAATTTGTAAAATTCAACGTAATCCGGGCTTGGATAATTCCAAGCTAATCAAACAAACATTATACCATAGCTTTTCTCTCGCAAAAGTCAGAATTCCGTTAAGATTTTTATATTGGCCGTAAGTTCTACAGTGGCCGCCA
Source organism: Levilactobacillus yonginensis (assembly GCF_003946265.1). Taxonomy (GTDB): domain Bacteria; phylum Bacillota; class Bacilli; order Lactobacillales; family Lactobacillaceae; genus Levilactobacillus; species Levilactobacillus yonginensis. The sequence goes on along the minus strand of NZ_RHNO01000011.1, from coordinate 13,962 downwards.
GAGAATTAAGACCGAGTCCATTTAGCGGGTCCTAACCACAAAGTTACTCATTTCGTCAAAATAACGAGATTCTTCTCTCAAATCAATCGAAATGCTAGCAGATTTCTTACCGAAGGTCTGGAACAGTGGTATGCTGGAAGTAGGCAAAGACACAATATATTCAAGGAGGAATGCCAATATGACGCAGGCAACAGCTGGTTCCACCGCAGCACCAAAGATGCAGATGTCACCAGAACGGGCAAAACAAGTCGTGAAGATGACCAAAAGCATCCGGGGAAATTTCCCAGAGTTAGCGGCGATTTCTGATGCGCAATTAATTTATTCGACCTGGCGCAGTTTCAAGCGGATCGACCAAACCAACGATAGTGATTACACCACGATGGCTGACGTCTTCTTCCACGAATTTGACCGACACGTTTTAAACTATCAATTCTCTAAGACGGGGCAAACGGAAACCATTCGTCACCGTTTTTTCGCCGTCTTAACTGAATTACTCTAACCTAAATCAACTGGACCCGTCGACTATCCGCGGGTCTTTTTGTTTGCCCGTCTTCTTTTTGTCCAACTAAATTAGATGCGGTATACTGAAGAGGTAATTAGTTTAGAGAGTGAGGCGATTCATTTGCGTTATTTAGCGTTACTTGGCAGTCATGAGCGTCACGGCATCACTGCTGGTTACATGGATGCTGTGACCGCGGCCCTTCCCAATTCAGCAAACGTGGAGACGGTTTTTCTACGCGACTACGATATTTATCCTGATACCAAAGAGAAGACCTGTCCGGCATTGGACGAAATTGAAGCAAAAATGGCCGCCAGTGATTTTTGGATTATCTGTGCCCCGACTTATTGGGGTGGCATGCCTGGCGTCATGAAACAATTCTTTGATTGTATGCGGTTTCGTCTGGTCCGAATGAACTCTGTGGCGGACACCCTACCTGGCAAATACAAAGATAAACACTACTTGAGCATGACGAGCTGCTTCATCAGCTCCACTGAAAATTTGGCGACTGGCATTACCGACCAAACCTTTGTAACCATCGACCGAGTGCTGACCGGCGCCGGTCTAATCAAAGTCGGTGAATTCGTGGGAACTGGTACCTGGGGAACGAAGGCACCACGACCCGAAAAGCTCGCTGAGTGCACGCGTTGGGGCAAAAAGATTGCCAACCGGCCACGAAAGGATGATAACACTTTGAAACGATATATCTTATTATTCATCATGATTGCCGTCATGGCTCTGATTACGATGGGGCTCCAGGCATGGTGGTTTGGCGTCTTTGCTGCTGGAAAATTCTGGCTGACCTACGCCACATTTGTCGTTATCTTCTACGTTTTACTCGCCAGCATTTTACATTTCTTCACTTTTGTCAGACATCGTCGTCGGTAATTCAGTCATTTTACATACCAGGGTTTGGAACAAACGTTCCAGGCTCTTTTTTGCGCCCTAAACGTATATAGCTAACTGTCTGCTGGCCCCTGCTTCACCCGTTCTCTTTGAGATAAGCAGCCTCTAAACTCTCGGTCTGGGTCTCCGCCATAAACGCGGCTGGTGTTCCTGCAAACGCAATGCACTGGCCAGCTAGGACCAATACCCGAGCAGTCCCCTCTGGCAAAGTACGCAACTGATGGGTCGTCATAATGACCGTTCGTCCGGACGAAGCCAAACAGCTAATCTGTGCCATGACCCGTTTAACCGCCCGGAGGTCCAGACCATTTTCTGGTTCATCGAACAAGTAAAGTTCACGCTGCAACTGGCAAACGCCAGTGAACAAGACTAATCGTCGTTGTCCACCAGAAAGATCCCGGAAACGGGTATGCGCTATTGGCTGTAACTCTACCGGCAGGTCCGCCTCTGCGAGAGTTGCCGAAGGGACATCTAGCACTCGCATCATTTGTAAGGCTTCCAGCACGGTGACATTTCCTGTAAAGGGTGCCCCTTGCATCTCATAGCCAATGTGGTCCATAGTGGGAAAACCCACCAGATGTGACCGATCACCAACGCTCACTCCGGCAATTAAATCGAGTAGGGTCGTCTTGCCCACACCGTTGGCACCTAATAAAATATTAACCTTACCCGGCACGAATTCCGCGGTAAGCCGATTAAAGAGTTGTCGCCCATCTGGCAACACCAGTGAGTAATCCTGAATTTGCATAACCCATCCCCCCTTAGTATCGACTAGTCAGTGACTGTAATCGCATGTGACGGACCGGATAGTAGCCCACCATAAGATAGAAGAGGCCCACTACCACTAACAACGTGCCGTTAAAACTAGTCGTTGCGTGTGCCAGATTGAGAAATGCCGCGTAAAACAACACAACGTAAGAACACGGATTAAGACTGGTTAATAAAATGTTCAGGGCCCATTCATTCGGGAGGCTGACGTTGATCAACAACATGCCCACCATAATATAACCCATCACAATCAGCGAAATAGCATTCCCCTTAATGGGCATCAACAAGAAAAAGTTGGTGAACCCAGCAATGATTGGAACTAACAAAAAGTTTAACAGTAGAGCGGCCGCCATGTCTGGTAGATACTGAACTGCTGTCGGATCAAGGGCAATGACCACGACGTCGAAGCATACCATTTCAACCTGAATAAATAACGTTTGAATTGCCAAGTTACTATAAAAAATCAGTCGCCGATCACCAGCAATCACCGTAAACATTTTCAGAAAATTGGTCTCTCGCAAGTTGATCAAGCCAAATTCAAAGCCGTTTAACACACCCACCAAAACGATGTAGGCCCAGTAACCGGTAAGCTGTATTAACGCGTTACCAGTCCCCAACGGATGACCATTTGTGTTCAACGCCGCCACCACAAAATAAATCGTAGGTGCAATGAGTGTAAAGAATAGGATGGACTTGTCTGCCCAGGTCATCTGCCACTCAAACTTACTTAACGTCCGCAGTTTTCGCCACATACGCGACCCCTCCCCCTTAATAAGTCTCATTATGATCACTGCCAGGCGAATTGCACGACTAAAACCTTCATTAGTTTAGCCACCAACGCTATTAGCGTGCAAATAAGTAGCCGAGTGTGATTTGGCGATCTCTCGGCTCACAGAGTATTCTGTTGCTAACTAATGTGTTATCAGTTAGTCATCATGAATACGCGTAACATCTTTTACTGTGATTTGGCTAAACAACAATCACCACGTCTGAATCCTCTGGCCTCTGACGTGCAACCAATTTATAGACACTGGGTAGTAACAATGCCTGCTAATACGGGAGGGAAGCAAATAATTTATTTTCAGCCTTCTGTTACCCAATTTTAAAACTATCAAAATATGGGACATGAGCCACAGTATCTTGCCTTTTGCACCCGTAAAACTGGCGCCAAAAAGGGTCCAAGACTTTTGTCTCGGACCCTTAAAATATATTTAAACTAAACTTTTCAGCAACAAAGGCTTGTGCTTAATTAGCCACAATGTTAACCAATTTACCTGGAATCACAATGACCTTGCGAATCGTCTTGCCATCGGTATGGGTCTTGACCACATCGTCAGCCAGAGCAGCCGTCTCGATATCATCCTTAGCTGCATCCTTTGCAACCTTGAGGTGCGCCCGGACCTTACCGTTCACTTGAACGACCATTTCGACCACGTCTTCAACCAATTGCTTTTCGTCATAAGTTGGCCACTTAGCGTAGGCAATCGTCTCATCATGGCCCATCAATGACCAGAGTTCTTCGGCGATATGTGGCACGATTGGTGAAATCAACTTGACGAAGCCTTCCATGTAGATCAATGGCAGACTGTCTGCCTTGTAAGCTTCATTAACGAAGACCATCAATTGCGAAATGGCCACGTTGAAACGCATGGCTTCAAGGTCTTCGCTCACCGTCTTAACCGTCTGGTTGTAGATCTTGTCCAACGCACCATCGTTGATCATCGTCACCCGATCACGCAAGTGGTTGTTGTCATCGATCAACAGACGCCAAACCCGATCAAGCCAGCGACGGGAACCGTTGATACCCTCGGTACTCCAAGGCTTTGAGGCTTCGATTGGGCCCATGAACATTTCGTAAAGACGCAGCGTATCGGCTCCATCCTTTTCGACAATTTCATCGGGATTGATAACGTTCCCCTTAGACTTGGACATCTTTTCGTGGTTGGTCCCCAGGATCATCCCCTGGTTAACCAACTTCTGGAAAGGTTCCTTGGTTGGTACTACCCCGAGATCGTACAGGAACTTGTGCCAGAAGCGAGCGTACAGCAAATGGAGAACGGCATGTTCAGCCCCACCAATGTAAAGGTCGACTGGCATCCAATACTTGAGTTTGTCTGGATCGGCAATGGCTTCGTTGTTTTTAGGATCAACGTAACGTAAGAAGTACCATGAACTCCCCGCCCATTGTGGCATGGTGTTCGTTTCACGTTTCCCTTTACGCCCATTCTCATCCACGACATTAACCCAGTCATCCAAGTTTGCCAGTGGACTCTCACCGGTTCCAGAAGGTTCCAGTTGCTTGGCAGCTGGTAACTTGAGTGGTAACTCGTCTTCCGGAACCAGCGTGGTTTCGCCATCTTCCCAATGGATAACGGGAATTGGTTCACCCCAGTAGCGTTGGCGGGAGAAAATCCAATCGCGTAACCGGAAGTTGACCTGTTTGTGACCAGCGTGGTTCTCCTCCAACCAATCAATGGCCTTAGAAACGGCCGTCTGCTTATCCAACCCATCCAAGAAGCCGGAGTTGACGTGCGCACCATCACCGGTGTAAGCGGCCGCTTGCACGTCGGTATCATCATTACCAGCAATCACTTGAACGATTGGTAAGTTGAATTTCGTAGCAAAATCGTGGTCCCGGTCATCATGAGCCGGCACGGCCATGATAGCCCCAGTTCCGTATGATGCCAACACGTAGTCCCCAATCCAGATTGGTACCTTGGCACCGCTCAATGGGTTAACGCCATAGGCACCGGTGAAGACCCCGGTCTTATCCTTGTTCAAGTCAGTCCGTTCCAGGTCTGACTTACTTTCAATGGCTTCTTTATAAGCCTTAACAGCTTCAGCCTGTTCCGGTGTCGTGATCTGATCAACCAGGGCATGTTCTGGTGCTAAGACCATGTAAGTAGCCCCAAATAGCGTATCAGGACGAGTCGTGTAGACCTCAACCTTGGTATCTTCTTGCCCAGCAACTGGGAAGAAGACACTGGCCCCTTCGGAACGACCAATCCAGTTCCGTTGCATTTCCTTGATACTCTCTGGCCAATCCAGATCATCCAAGTCATCCAACAACCGGTCAGCGTACGCCGTGATTTTTAAAACCCATTGACGCATTGGCACGCGGTAGACGGGGTAACCGCCCCGTTCCGTCTTGCCGTCAACGACTTCTTCGTTGGCCACAACGGTCCCACCCATAAAGTCAGGCGCCCAGTTGACCATGATTTTGTCTTCATAGGCTAAACCCTTCTTATACATTTGTTCGAAGATCCATTGCGTCCACTTGTAGTATGATTCGTCAGTGGTGTTAACTTCTCGACTCCAGTCGTAAGAAAAACCTAATGACCGAATTTGGCGTTTAAAGTTTTTGATGTTGTGAGCAGTGAAGTCTTTAGGATTGTGTCCCGTCTTCAAAGCATACTGTTCAGCGGGCAGACCAAAAGCATCCCAGCCCATTGGGTGCAGGACGTTGAACCCTTGCATCCGCTTTAAACGAGCCATGATATCGGTTGCCGTGTACCCTTCTGGATGACCCACGTGCAACCCTTGGCCTGAAGGGTAAGGGAACATGTCTAAGACGTAGTATTTCGGTTTATTCTGATTGTCAGCAGTCTTGAAAGTTTCATTGACGCGCCAGTAGTGTTGCCATTTGCGTTCGATAATTTGGTGTTTGTATGCCAAAAGTCTTCGCTCCCTTTATAAGTTACGTTGTGCCACAAAAAAAGCCCCCAGAAGCCCAAAATGGGCCTCTGCAGGGCGTTTTAGCGCGGTACCACCTACATTTCCCCAACCATCCGTTGGGGCTCATTCCGGCTGATAACGTCGCCAAACGCCCACCTTGCGGCAGAGAAAAACTCGGAGACAAGTTCGTCTGGCACGGTAACGGATTCACATCACCCATCCGCTTGCTGGATACCCCGCCTGACTACTACTTCTCGTCAACGTTTTGCATAATCAAATTGTTTTCATCTTAGCAAAAGCCTCCATGAAAAGCAAGGGGAACACGGGTAAAACCCATTTACGAACGGGGGTGTGCTATACTAAATTCATTAAAAAGCTTAAGGAGGTCCACCATTGACGACCATTTCTAAATTACGCTGGCGTTGCACCTGGGGCGCTGGCATTCTCTTTTTACTGGACCTTTTTGGCGTGGCCATGCAGCAAAACTGGATTAAGGTCATTGATCAGACAATTATTCACCTAGTTCGTCACCCATTGCCTCAATCATTGACCAAACTGATTATTGCCATTACCAATTCGGGCAATCCTCGTCCAGTGACCTGGGTCACCTTACTCTTGGTTGCTGTCCTGGCAATCTTGCGGCGCTACCGAGGGGCCCTATTCTTGACGGTCAACGTGCTGATTTGGGCAGGCATTGGCAATAGTTTGATTAAACACATGGTCCAGCGGCCTCGGCCCACCGTCGATCGACTGGTTGCTGCCAGCTCATATAGTTTTCCCAGCGGACATTCAATTACGGCGATGCTCCTGTGGGGTTCAGTTATTGTGTTACTGGGTTGGTCGCTCCAGCGGCATCGTAATTGGCGCTGGGGAGTCACCTTGCTATTGAGTTGCTGGATTGTTGTTATTGGCCTATCACGAATCTACGTCGGCGTACATTACCCAACGGACGTGATTGCGGGTTGGTCATTGGGCTTTGTCCTGCTGACTTTGAGCCAATGGTTCCTAACGCGCTATGGAGATGGATTATAAATGAATTTACCAAATGCTTTAACGTATAGTCACACGTTGCTGACCGAATGCGTGGGATCCGGTGCCACCGTAGTTGACGCTACAGTGGGTCAGGGCCACGACACCATTTTTCTGGCAAATCTAGTCGGACCAACCGGTCACGTCATTGGTTTTGATATTCAACAAGCTGCTCTGGATGCCACGCAACAGCAGTTGACGTTGACAGGACTGGGACAACAGGTCGACCTGCATACAACCGGCCACGAAAATGTGGCAACGTACCTGGCCCCCGAAGCCCAGGTCAGCGCTGCTATTTTTAACCTAGGATATTTACCGGGTGGCGATAAGTCCGTCATCACAAAACCCAATACCACTTTAACGGCAATCAAAGCTTTGCTGCCACATCTTCCCCGCGGTGGTCGCATTATCTTAGTCGTTTACTACGGTCATCCTGGCGGGCAAACGGAACGGGCCGCGGTGGTCGATTTTTGTGAGCAGCTACCACAAAAGACTTACCAGGTTCTGCAGTACGGATTTATTAACCAAATTCACCAGCCGCCCTTTTTATTGGCAATCGAACGCCGGTAACCTAATTTTAGATAGAGGATAACCAAACATGAAAAAGATTCTATTGCTATTACTTGCGGTAACCCCGATTGGGATTATCACTGCCCTACCTGCACCAGCACAAGCGGCCACCTGGCATTCAACTGCCATCCCGCACAAGCTCCGCGGCCACTGGGTTGCCCGTGACAACCACGGTCAGGGCGTTCACATTTACAAACATAAGATTCATTACACTGGCGAGAAAGCCGTCAAGGTTAAATGGCGATACGCCGGGAACCGCAAATATCATTTTAAATACGCCCATTCACAAGGATTTACAATCAACCTGCATTATTATGGCCGGCATAAGATAACTATGAACTCCTATTGGCACAACTACTACCGTTAATAAATCGAACCACAAAAAAATGCTGAAGCAAAATTTGCTTCAGCATTTTTTAATTACTAATCACTTAAAAAATGAAACCGAGTCAGTTCTAACGCACTGTTTTCCATGATTAATTGACCATGTTCAGCTAGGACGTCAGGCGCTACCTTGGTTTTATTCCCATATTCGTACGCAACGGCGAGTTCATCCTTGATGGATTCGCGGGAGGATTCATTCACAAAGAAGACCAGTTCTAAGTAAAAGTCATCGTTGTACCGGTATAAATTGGAGGCTGCGTTTTCTAAACGCAACACCCGGGCAAGGTTAATCATGTCTTCAAACGAGTGGAGTTTAACCACCCGTTTAGTGGTCGGTTGACCACTGTCACTTAAATAATCTTCAATATCGTTTGAGTCGCTAGTAGCTGATTTAAACGTGGAGAAGAGATCCTTTTGGCCATCTTTTTCCAATAAATGCTCCTTAATTTGATCCGATACTTGATCGGGGTGATCACTATCGACGCTGGCATCGGCATCTGCCTCTTCCGCAGCGTCTTCGTCCGCATTCTTACTGATAAACAATTCTAGACCATTACGGTTAGGCAGCACCTGGAAGGTAACTGCCTCATTATCTTGAAATTGATGATCGACGTCGACTTCTTCCAAAATACTATAGAAAAAGCCCTCAATTTGCTTGTGGTTACCCAACAAGTCTAAGACGGTGATACCGCGTTCGCTCAGGTCATCGTTACCGATAACCACCCGAATCGTATTCTCATTGATTCGTTCCATCTCCATGAATAACACCCCTTTCTCGTGGGTTTTGGGTATTGTCCTTGATACTCATTCTAGTCATTTAAACTTACTTGTAAAGTCATCATACCAAAAAAACCGGACTGCAAGTAATATTTTCTCACAAATCCGATTAGATGCAACTAATTAAGCTTACAGATGAGGTTTCCATAAGTTTTTTATTGAATTCCCCAATATTTGCCATTTATCTGGACCCATTAACCAGCCGCTGTGCCCGTTCCAATTCTAATGCGCGAACCTTACGGGGCAGGAAACGCCGAATCTCTTCTTCATTGAAACCAACCTGGAGTCGCTTATCATCTACCATAATCGGTCGACGCAAGATTCCTGGATTCTTTTGAATGAGATCATATAATTCTCGTAAAGGTAAGTCGTCTAGATCCACAGTTAATTCTTGATAAGCCTTAGACCGAGTTGAAACAATTTCTTCGGTTCCATCTTCAGTCAACCGTAAAATCGACTTAATTTGATCAATTGTCAAGGGTTCGGAGAAGATGTTTTGTTCACGATACGCGATACCGTGTTCTTCAAACCAAAGACGTGCCTTGCGGCAAGAGGTACAACTGGGTGATGTGTAAAGTGTGACTGTCATAATCTTTTCCTCCCTCTCGAGCTCTTTGTATAAATCATTTAATAGCTCTATTATACAGAGTTTTCTGAGAATTGGAAGGGCTTTTTAGAAATAAATTAATAAACAATATCACCCAATATGACTATTTCTACCCATCATCATTACATAATCATCATTTATTGTTAATCAGACGGTTTCGGCCAATTTACTTTTAACGAATGGGAACGATTAGATTTCGTATGTTTTTCCTGGCTGAACGACTGCGACTGGAATCTTTGTTCCCGCCGCTGCCTGGGCTTCCACCTGCAATTGATGTAAGCTACCGGTCTGTGGCAAATGTGTCAATAGCAAATGCTTAACCGCCGCATCACATGCTAACCGGCCCGCTTGTGTCGATGTAAGGTGCCAAGCCGTCCCCTGATGATCAGCGTAGAAATTGGTATCGGCAAGCAACACATCCACATTCTGAGCCCATGGGATCAGCCCCTCAAAGGCAGCCGTATCCGCCGTAAAGGCCATAGTTGCGCCCGTTTGGACCTCAGTAATTCGTGGTGCATAAGCTGGAACTGGGTGATGCGTCTCTAGAAAATCAATCTTGAATGGTCCTAAGTTCAACGTCTGCCTAGGATCATAAGCTTCGCCAACTGTAGCACCGGGCCAAGTCAGCGCGCCAAAGTTCAATGGGTCGGCTGTATGCCCATAGATTGGTAGGACCGGTTCAGCCTTTGTTCCTGCCGCCAATTGCCAAAGATACTGGAGCACGCCAACATCGGCCGTATGATCGTGGTGATAGTGAGTCAGTAAGACAGAGTTCAGCTGGAGCGGATTTAGAACTTTTTCCAGTGCTAGTAGGGCCCCACTACCACAGTCTAAGAGTAGATGGTAATCACCACTGGTTAAGAGATAACTACTCGTTCCTACCCCATTGTGGGGGTAACCACCGTAACAGCCTAAAATTGTGAGTTGCATAATGTCATCCTTTCTGGTTCTTCTAATTGTCACTAGTGTAGCGCGTCGGCTTCGGAGTGTAAACGTTTCGCTTTTCGTTGGAAGTCTCTTATACTATAGTTAACAAAGTTGTTAGGAGGGATGGGTATGCTTCATGAATTATCGTTTTCGTTTGGAAGTCCTGCTGTACTGAAAAAAATTGTCGCTGAGAATCCGGATCGTCAGTTTAAATTACTCGCCAATTCGGGTGGTAACGCAGAAGAATCCTTACAGCTATTAGACGTTTCTGGTCAGCCAAGTCAGTTTACTACCGAACTTGACTATAATGTCCAACTGCACGCGGGTGTATCAACTTGGGACGGCTTTTATAGCTATAATTACTTCACGTTCGATGCAGATGCCGCCAAAGTATTTGATGCCAAAGCAAACTTACTAGCAATCAACGACCTACCAATGGGACTACGTGCCATGTACGTTTTAACCAAGAAAAAGAATCCCGGAGACTACGTCCTGTTAACTCTTTGGGAAAGCAGTCAAGCCTTCTCACTTTGGCGAAATTCTGATGCATTTAAACCCTTCAATCTTTATGCAACTAGCGCAAATCACCACCATTCAGCCACTTACCAGCCTACCCGTTTTCCTAAAGAAGACGAAGAATAGTTTGCTATCATTTGTGAATATAATCATTTGGCAGCCGGCCAGACTCGGTTGCCTTTTTTATCGGATTTCTACCCAAATTTTTGATTTCAGCAAAGTTCGCGGTACAATGGGGCTATTCTGTTTAGAAAGATGGCGACAATTTGACCAGTCAGTTTTCCAACGCAGCGACAGACAAAATCTCACCGAATCTGCCCCTCACTGCTGAACAAGCGCGGCTTGTAAAACACATCATATCCTTTACCGAGCAGGAGATTGTTAACCCAGGACCGGCTATCTTCACCATTTACGGGGACGCCGGTACCGGTAAGAGCGTCGTTTTATCTCACCTCTTTGCTCAAATTCAGACCGCCGCCCGGACAGACGCAACGACACCATTGGCTGGCACTGAAAACTACTTCCTCGTTAATCATCCAGAAATTCTCAAGGTCTACAAGGAAATTGCGGGTCCTCAGCCACACTTGTTTAAGAAAGATTTTCAACGGCCAACATCTTTAATCAATCAAATTGCTCAGGGTAAGAAACAGGCCGACGTTCTGGTCATTGACGAAGCACACCTTCTATTATCACAAGCCGACCACTACAATAACTTTTACGGATCGAATCAATTGGTCTCCCTGTTGCAATCAGCCAAAGTGATTATCCTCGTCTTCGATGAGGCCCAGGTATTACGGATGAAAAGCTTTTGGACAGAGTCCCGGTTAGAGAAATTACTGGTACCTTATCGACACGAGACCTATCGTCTGACTCACCAATTCCGAATGCAAGCCAGTGATGAACTAGTTGCATGGATTAATGCGTTCAGTCATGGTCAGTTGCAACCACTCCCACACAGCGTTGGTCCAGCGTATGACCTCAGGGTCTTCACTGATGCAGAGAAAATGCGCCAAGCTATCGTCGCTCGTAACACAGCAGTTGGCCTATCACGCGTCGTTTCAACATCAGGATATCCATCAACCCTAGACGGCGGTAAACATTATATCCAAGAAGGACCCTTTCGAATGCCTTGGGATCAGTATAATTATACAAAGACTCCCTGGGCGGAACTCCCACAGACTATTGATGAGGTTGGGTCGATCTACACTTGTCAGGGGTTTGATCTCAACTATGTCGGTCTAATTTTAGGACCACCAATAAGTCTAAATGAACACAATCACCTTCAGGTTAACCTAGACCGTTATACAGATGTCGAAGCCTTTAAGCACCGAGCTGATTTGACTGACCCCGAAGAATTAATTACGATAAAAAAGCAATTAATCCTTAATTCAATCAATGTTCTAATGAAGCGTGGCGTTCACGGTCTCTACCTTTTTGCACATGATAAACGCTTAAGTCATTATCTAGCGCAATTGGAACATTAGTCCAAACGGCGTCACAACCAATTCTCCTACAAGAATGGTTGTGACGCCGTTTTTATTTTTTATTCCTAGTATGCCATCTGTCAGTCAACGCTTGAATTGTTCATCAAATACCAACCAAAGATACAAAAAAAGCCTTCCTCACAGGAAGACTTTCACTGACGGTCCGTACGAGACTCGAACTCGTGATCTCCTCCGTGACAGGGAGGCGTCCTAACCAACTAGACCAACGAACCAATTGCGGGAGCAGGGTTTGAACCTGCGACCTTCGGGTTATGAGCCCGACGAGCTACCAGACTGCTCCATCCCGCGATAATATTAAATTAAGCTATGACAATGACCCGTACGGGATTCGAACCCATGTTACCGCCGTGAAAGGGCGGTGTCTTAAACCACTTGACCAACGGGTCATAACTAAACGGAGAAGGAGAGATTCGAACTCTCGCGCCGCTTCCGCGACCTATACCCTTAGCAGGGGCACCTCTTCAGCCACTTGAGTACTTCTCCATAATGGGCCTAAATGGACTCGAACCATCGACCTCACGCTTATCAGGCGTGCGCTCTAAACCAGCTGAGCTATAGGCCCAAATAAAGCGGGTAACGAGAATCGAACTCGCGACAACAGCTTGGAAGGCTGTGGTTTTACCACTAAACTATACCCGCATCATTTGAGTAAATTTAATGGCGCGGGACGGAATCGAACCGCCGACACATGGAGCTTCAATCCATTGCTCTACCGACTGAGCTACCGAGCCATACCATCATGTAATATGTTTGTTGTGTATTAAATTGTTAATAACATAACAACGGTCCGTACGAGACTCGAACTCGTGATCTCCTCCGTGACAGGGAGGCGTCCTAACCAACTAGACCAACGAACCAATTGCGGGAGCAGGGTTTGAACCTGCGACCTTCGGGTTATGAGCCCGACGAGCTACCAGACTGCTCCATCCCGCGATAATATAAAGGAGGATGAGAGATTCGAACTCTCGCGTGATTTTACTCACCTGACGGTTTTCAAGACCGTTCCCTTCAGCCAGACTTGGGTAATCCTCCATAATAAAACAAATACAAGTGCCCTTCTGGTAATGGACCTTGTAGGACTCGAACCTACGACCGAACGGTTATGAGCCGTTTGCTCTAACCAACTGAGCTAAAGGTCCAGTCCAAGTCCAAATCGCGGCGGGGGGGATCGAACCCTCGACCTCTCGGGTATGAACCGAACGCTCTAGCCAGCTGAGCTACACCGCGAAGTGTTAAATAAAGTTATTTATTTAATCGGGAAGACAGGATTCGAACCTGCGACCCCCTGGTCCCAAACCAGGTGCTCTACCAAGCTGAGCTACTTCCCGTTAAAATGCACCCAGTAGGAGTCGAACCTACAACCTTCTGATTCGTAGTCAGACACTCTATCCAATTGCGCTATGGGTGCAAAATATGAAATTAATTGCTTAACACCTCTCGGTGCTAAGCGGAAGACGGGATTCGAACCCGCGACCCCCACCATGGCAAGGTGATGTTCTACCACTGAACTACTTCCGCAAAATGCCGACTAGAAGATTCGAACTTCCGACCCCCTGTTTACAAGACAGGTGCTCTGCCAACTGAGCTAAGTCGGCATAGCCAGTATTGACGTTCTTTATCTAAATGTCACTCACCTAAACGGTGAATGAGCCGTGACAGGCTCGAACTGTCGACCCTCTGATTAAAAGTCAGATGCTCTACCAACTGAGCTAACGGCTCATATGGAGGATACAGGGCTCGAACCTGTGACCCTCTGCTTGTAAGGCAGACGCTCTCCCAACTGAGCTAATCCTCCAAAA
>NZ_RHNO01000010.1 GCF_003946265.1 Levilactobacillus yonginensis | reverse complement strand
CAAACATCATTTTACAGAAATTTGGCCATGGGCCATTCTTTATTTAATTAGTGTTGCACTTAAAGTGTAAATTCAAGCGCTTAACCACGTCCATTCAATCATCACCAAATGACAGACAAAAACGACAGATACCTACTTCCTAAATTACTGGAAGGCAATCATTTGTTTTTAAACTAAATTCGACTACGCGTATCCCTGATAAATACTGTTATATCGGCGTTTACCACATAATTTATTTATGGGAATCATTCCCAATAAATCTAATGCTTAGTGTTTGGGTGATAAAGACGCTTTCTATCACCCAACGAATCCGGAAGTAGGGCTATTCGTTATAAATCCTAAATACTACTAACTTCGACAACGCTAAGCAATCTCAAAACGAAGCTGGTAATCGTGTAGCCGACATCTCATCTAATGTCTACATTGTTTACTTAAAACCTGGACAAAGTAAGCATATTATCATGTGGGTTGGCACTTACAATAATATTAAGTTGAGCGATACTCAATTAAACTCATACACAATTTCCAGTGATAATCCTGCAATTGCTACGGCTCCTACAAGTATAAGTAACGAAAATTTTGACATAACAGCTTCAGGTGTCGGGGATACTAGTATAACTGTACGCAGCGTTAATAATCCTAACTTGAGCGAACGGATTGACGTCCACGTCGAGTAAAAAAAGTTCTTTCTGAATTGATTATTCGGAAAGAACTTCTTTAATTATTTTAATAAGCGTCTGCTAGAATTTTACTTTAATTACTATTTTTCGATTGCTTCCAATGAGTTTTAAAATGTGATTCAGCATTATTATCTTTGAATATTTGGTGAAATGCGTCCACTAGTTCCTGAGCATTTTCTGTAAATGCCTCTGCCGATAAACTATCAATTGCAGAATGCGAATTTACATTAAACAGTTTGAGATATTTTTTATTTCCTCGATAGAAGTTTTCTTGATCAACCCCTGTAAACTCTATGTATGTTTCAATTATACGTCTCATTGAATTTAACATCGAATTAGTTAATCCATTCTCAGATAAATCATACAATTCAGACCAAAGAGCGTCATAATTTGTCTTAAAATCCTGTTTTTGATTTTCAATTTTAAAGAAGTTTCCTCTTCTAATATGATAAAAGTTATTTTTATCATATTTTGTTTTTTGGTTCTTATCCTCAAATGCACCGTGAGGCTGTACATTAAGATAAAAATGAATATTATGAGTCATAATAACAATGTAATCTTTCGAGTAGTCATATCTCTTAGGTGTTTTCCCCTGATATAACCTCTGCAACTCCGTAATTATTAGGTATTGCATATCAGCATCATTTGAGTTCATAGGATCATCGAATATAATCACTTTTGGAATTCCGTTCCGAATTTCTTCTGTATCCTCTAATCTCTCTAAGAAGTATAACAACGCAATAATATTTTTCTCACCTGTAGAAAGTTCTTTCACTCCTCGGTGAACAATACTTCCGTCTTCATCTTTCTGAGATACCCAATAATAGCCTGATTCATTGCCTTCTTCATAATAATCAAGTTGCCAAGGAACAGCCCCACGAAGCTTTCGATTGATATGCTCAATTGCTTGTTTTTCCGCACTAGGCTTCAAATCGTTAATTTCATTTTCTAACTTATCTATTGCATTTTTAACAACTTGTTTATCTTGATTCTTTTTGTTGATTTCATTTTGGATCTCATCTCGCCGTTCTTCTTTACTCTTTAATTCAGCGGCTTTCACTTCATACTGAAAACTCTCAAGAGCTTCATTGATAGCATTTTTTCGGAGCTTGAGTTTTGCCTTTTCTTTTTCTCTATCTAAATCATCGCCAAATAAATTATTTTGTTCAACTAATTTATTATATTCAGAAGTATCAATATCCTCGGGAATTGCAATAGAAATCAGACTTTGTTTACTGAACAAATTTTTTTCTTTATCATCAAGGTTATTTTTCAATAGCATACAGAAACGTATAAATTTTTCTTTTTGTTCAGAAATTTGACGTACTAGTTCAACAGCTTTACGCTGAAATTTTGGATAAAAATTCGAGTTTTCAACTCTCACGCTTTCAGCAGCAGTAATCAATTCGCTAACCTTTCCCTTTCCTGAATTGATTCTCGCTTTTAGATTTTCCACCTCATCAGCACTAAAATATCGCTCTAGTTCGTCAAATGTATCTTTTGAAATTGGATTACCACAAAATACACAGACTTCTCCTTCATTGTGCTCATGAATCTCCAATCCTTTTGCAGCAAAATTAATTCTATCTTGATTATCATTAAAGCGTTGAATTCGAGTCTTTTCTTCAACCTCGCTCTCTAGAATGGAATTCGTACTATTAAGATATCCCGAAAGGTTTACTTTGTTCCACGTAATTGGCTTAGCAATTTTTTCATTAGTCTTAGCTGTATCCTTAGCCTGTTCAAATGCATTACTTTCTAATCGAATCGCTGATTTCATTTCTCTTTTAAAATTATTTTTGTTATACGACGTACTAGAAATTTGTGGGGAATTCATATTTTTAATTTGAGCAGCAGATGCCGTAAAAAAGTTTTCAATATCCTTACTTTTTTCATTTACATCTTTCTGTGCTTTTAATAAGTTTCCAGTTAGATTGGTCGCCATTTGATCACCAATACCAGGATTACCAATCTCTGACAAAATACGACTCAACTCTACTTTTTTAGCATCTAAAGAACCTTGCTTTTCTTCGATTAATTTCTCATTTTCACTTGCATTTACTGATAAAGCAAAAGCGTTAAGGTTCTCATTTTCACCTAACATACTATCAAATCCATTGTAAATTCGAATATCATATTGACCTGAAAGCTGATTAGAAATGATTGAAGAAAAAGTAGATTTGCCTGAACCATTCCTTGCGAAAATAAAATTCCTATGTTTTAAATCCACTGCTGATTGTTTGAACACACTGATACCATCTGGGAAACAGTGTTGAGATAAATCAATCGTAATTTCACTCATTTCTAGAACCCCATCCCATATGTAAAATAATATACCATCACAAATGAAGGCAGAACCACTATCTCAATTATATTAACGAATATTCTGATTTCTCTCTTTTTTTATTATCCACTTCTGAGAATGCATGCGCAATAGACACATAATCTTCAGAAAATACATACAGTCATTTGATGTACATCTAATATAAAAGCCCCACTAGAATTCACATTCCAGTGAGGCTAATCGGTAGACTTGTGGTAGACAACTTCGTCTACATTGGTTGTTTTTGATTGAAATTCGTTCCACTAAATGCCGTTAAATTAGGAATCCTCCACTTAATTTATTTAGTTTCCTATTCCCATTCAATCTACGACGCCCCCTACCAACCCTACTATATCAACGTTTTAAGTACCTATATCGTTGTCTGGTAGGGATTTGGTAGGGAATAAGCCTTGCGTAGGATTCTTAACTGCCTGGTTTCCGACAAAGTTAATACTACTACTCTTGGCTGGCGTCAAATTAATACTACCGGTTAGCTGTTCGGCTACCTTCTCGTTACTTCCACGCCATAGGTGCGCGTAATACTTCAATGTGATATCAGGACTTGAGTGTCCTAAACGCTGTGAAATACTCAATACATCGATGTTGAACTCATTAATCAAGTAACTAACATGTGAATGTCTAAGCGCCTTTGCTTGAATCCGTGGTACTCCGGCCAAGTCAGCATACCTGCGAATGATATTTTGAACACTCAATCGAATTGTTGGTGTATCATCATACGATATGGCGAAATGTTTAACACCGCGCTTACGCAGAATCTTCTGCCACTCAGACAGAATTCTACACGTATCTCCGTCGATGGAAATAGTACGCATTCCACTTTCAGTCTTTGTATACGGTTTTAAGTCGTAGTCCATCTTATTCCTGATATCCAGTGTCCGATGGATTTTTAGTTTCCGCCCTTTCAGATCAACATCACCCCATTGGAGAGCAAGGCCTTCACCTACACGGCACCCGGTCATAAAGTACACCCACAGCATAACGAAGCAAAAGTGCTCATAGTAACTTGGCAAATAAATCTTAGATATAGTATGCCTATTTTAGCTAAGACACCGTAGCGCAAATTAGATAAACATTTTAACCCCAAAATAAATAATCAACAGACCTAAAAACGGGGTTAAGACGCGATTAACCTTGTTTAGATCAAGTCGTCGGATCACCAATGGTGTGATTACAGCCCCAATAATTGCCCCCAACATGAGTAGCCAACCCGCTTGCCAAGCAAAAGTGCTGGTAAATAGATGACCAACCAGACTAATTGCCGACATCATTGCGAGGACGTAGGTTGCCGTTCCAGCAGCTTCAACCGCGGTTAACCCCAAAATGGTGAGTCCGGCAGCGGTCGTGGCTCCACCGCTTAACCCGCCGATACCGACCATTAAACCACTAAGTAAGCCGAAACCACGGGCAATCCAAATTTGTTGAGCCGATTCACGTGACTTCTTTTGATGACGAATGGCCTTAAGCAACACCATACCACCCATGACAATAAAAATGGTGCCAACAATCCAGTTATAAAGCTTCTGTGGAATAAATTGGGCACTGATTGTTCCTACTAGAATGCCAGGAATCGCCGCTAGAATCATTTGGTTGCCGACATGGAAATTAACATTTTTGATGCGCATTTGTGTTAGAAAGCCGAAAAATAATGCGGGAAGGGCAACTAATAAGGACGTTGGCACCGCTACTGCGGTGGCTAAGCCTATCTGGCTGGTGAGGACGCCAAGGTACAAGGCTGCGCCACCGCCACCAATTAAACTGACAAAAATACCAATAATTAAACCATAGCTAAAAACAAGCACTTAGTTGGCCTTCTTTCAGGAATAAAAGTAAGTTAATTATAAGCGGAGCGTGCTCCGGTTGTCAAGCGAGTTCAGTTGGCGTAAACTAAAAGAAAAAATGTGAGGTAAATGTTAACATGCGTAAAGATGCAACACAAAATCAAGCCAAAATCTTGGCTACAGCAGCTAAGTTATTTCAACAACAGCCAGTTAGTACAGTGACTATGAAAGCCATTGCCACCGCGGCGCAGATTGGCACTGGGACACTTTATCGTAACTATCCCAATAAGAGCGAATTATGCCTAGCCTTATCGTTCGACTTCATTCAACAGTTCGTCACAACGAATCAACATTATCTAGGCCAAACAACAGCCAAACCGGTAGTCCAATTTCAGCAGGTGTTAACGCAATACTTGGCTTTTCGTGAGCGACGACTACAATTATTAACAGCGATTGAAAGTGGCCCGACAGTGATGGCTACTTACTATCAAAGTGCGTTGTACCAGCAATTGGTAGCTTTATTTAAGCAAGTATTAGCACCAGTCAGTGGTAACATTGAGGATGACGAATTAACCTTTCGAGCGGACATGGTCATTGCAATGCTCAAAAGTGATAGTTATGCTTATCAACGACAACAACGGGGATTATCACGGGAACAACTTGCCGCGGAGATTAGTCATTTAGTGATTAAGTCAACCGATTAAAAGCGTCTTTTTATTCAATTAGTGTTGCACTTCAATTGTAAATTCGTCACTAGATCTCATTACAGACGATGACACACTAAGTACAATTGAAAAACTTATTGACCTTTTAGCAGCCTCAAAAAATAGTTGTAATCCACCAAAAAACACGACCACCTTTAAAAGGTAATCGTGTTTTTTGGTGGAAATATTGGTGGGGAACCATCTAAACTCCCGCCATTTTTAGTCCTTTTACAACAACCAAAACGTTGTTAAATCAACATTGCGGTCTCAAGTTTTCTAGCTATATTATTCCCACTCAATAGTCGAAGGCGGCTTACTCGTAACATCGTACAGGATACGGTTAACGTGGTCCACTTCGTTGACGATGCGGACAGAGATCCCCTGTAAGACATCCCAAGGAATGTGCGCGAAGTCCGCCGTCATCCCATCGATTGACGTTACGGCCCGGATACCCACGGCATAGTCGTAGGTCCGGCCATCGCCCATTACCCCAACACTCTTGATGTTTGGTAGGACGGTGAAGTATTGCCAGATATCACGGTCGAGACCAGCCTTCTTGATTTCCTCACGGAGGATCAAGTCACTGTCCCGCACGATTTGGAGCTTTTCGGGGGTAATTTCACCCAATACCCGAATCCCTAAACCAGGACCAGGGAATGGTTGGCGCCACACGAGGTCGCTAGGCATCCCCAACTTCTCACCCAACTCACGGGCTTCATCCTTAAACAATGAACGCAGTGGTTCAATCAGCTGGAAGTGCATGTCTTCCGGCAACCCACCCACGTTATGGTGAGACTTAATGGTTTGCGCCGTGTCAGTCCCACTTTCAATCACGTCGGTATACAACGTTCCTTGTGCCAAGAAGTCGATACCATCTAACTTCTGAGCTTCGTCGTTAAAGACTTGGATGAATTCATTACCGATAATCTTACGTTTCTTTTCGGGCTCAGTTACACCAGCCAGCTTGCTTAAAAAGCGGTCCTGGGCATCGACTTGCACGATGTTTAAGCCGAATTTCCCTTTCAGACTAGCCATAACTTGTTCTGCTTCGCCCTTCCGCAACAGACCGTGATCAACGAAGATACTGGTCAACTGCGTGCCGATGGCCTTATGCAACAGCACACCAACTACGGAAGAATCAACCCCACCGGACAGGCCGAGCAAGACGCGCTTGTCGCCGACCATGTCACGAATGTGTTGAATCTGTAAGTCAATGAAATCATCCATTGACCAGTTAGCCTGCGCACCACAGACGTCAAAGGTAAAGTTCTTCAGGATATCGTTCCCGTATTCCGAGTTGCGCACCTCTGCGTGGAATTGAATCCCGTAGAAGTTGCGGTCAACGTCTTGCATC
This sequence comes from Levilactobacillus yonginensis, assembly GCF_003946265.1. Taxonomy (GTDB): domain Bacteria; phylum Bacillota; class Bacilli; order Lactobacillales; family Lactobacillaceae; genus Levilactobacillus; species Levilactobacillus yonginensis. The sequence goes on along the minus strand of NZ_RHNO01000010.1, from coordinate 86,866 downwards.
GCGGAAATTGGGCAGTTTTCACTGGTAGCGACCCGTTCAAAGCCATCCGGCACCTGGGTAACCAAGTCCCCATGACTCATCCAAACGGTCTGTTCCTTTGGCGTGTCCTTGAATAGTTTGGCATCATCACTCAGAACGGTGATGTCTGCTCGGCCGTATTCGCGGTTATCCGCGGATTCAACCTTCCCACCAGCCAGGTGGTGCGCCATGAGTTGCATCCCGTAACAGATTCCTAAGATGGGAATACCCAGGTTAAAAATCTCAGGATCAACCTTAAAGGCACTACTGTCGTAAACACTGTTTGGTCCCCCGGAGAATACGATTCCCTTAGGGCCCCAAGCCTTGATCTCAGCAGCACTCATCGTGTGTGCCTTCAGTTCGGAGTAAACGCCTAAGTCACGAATCCGGCGCGTAATCAACTGATTGTATTGACTTCCGAAGTCCAAGACGATGATTTTATCGAATTTGGACATATCAACGTTTGCCAAGCCATTCACCCTTTCTTCTTTTTCAACATTGCTTATATCATACAGATTTCTCAAACGCGGGTCAATCTAAATCCTGGGTAATTCCCGCAGGACTAGTTCACCCGATAACGTAAATGCAGATAATTTTGCCGGTCTAACCGTCGCCACATCGTTGCTACAAAGCCAAACTCCGCAGCCAATTTGGCATTAGAACTCCCTGGTCGAACGTCCATCCCCACGACCGATTGACCACTTAGTCGTGCCTGGTGTAACGCATCGCCCAGCAACCATTCATCAAACCATTTCTGCTGAAACGTCTTATCCTTCGAACGATTCCGAACCGTTAACAGATCCAGGTACCATTCATCCGGCAACGCCCGCGGTGTCACCACCAGTTGTTGTGGTGGCGTCTCCTGAAGCCGTGAAAATAGGGACGCCCACTGATTATCCAGCGTTGGTTCGACCGCCGCGGGGTAACCGTAAGCGACACCCACCGCGACCCCTTGATTCTGATAAACCCGCGCCTGGGGATAGCCGTAGCGAAAGTTTTCCTGGTGATAGCCCACGAATAACAACTGTGACAGCTGTTCCTTACTGAGCCGTCGCAACCGCCGCAGTTGCCGCCGTTCCAACTCATGCAAGACCAACATGGCCACTGCATCCGCGTCCACAATCGTGGCATCTCGTAACATCCTGGTCCCTCCTAGTATTTCCGCAACAGGAGCCGATCGATCCGGTGATGGAACGTCTTGTGAATAATCATGTCCGCCCGGTTTCGTGTCGGTAAAATGTATTCAGTCAGGTTCTTCAGGTCAATGTCACGCCAAACCTGTTTCCCCTTTTCCAAGGCCACGTCCCGGTCACCAATGGCGTACGGGTAATAGTAGTTGCTAGGATCTTGGAAGGACGTTTCCAGCAACAGTTTAAACCGTTCTAAGAACCAGTCTTCAATCAAGGCTGGGTCAGCATCCACATACACGGAAAAATCCGTAAAATCACTGACGTAAATCTGCTCATTGGTTGGCAGTTGCAGCGTGTTAATACCCTCAACAATCAGCACATCCGGGTGCATGATGTAGTCGTAGCGGTCCGGCACAATGTCATAAACCTTATGCGAATAGACCGGTGACTTAATCAGCTTTTTGCCCGCCTTGACGTCGTTTAAGAATTGAATCAGCGCCCCCATGTTATAGCTTTCCGGGAACCCTTTACGCGCCATGAGATTACGCTTCTTCAGCTCCTCATTGCTGTAAAGAAACCCATCGGTCGTGATCAATTGGATGCGTTGCCCAGTAAAGTAGTGATTCAAGAGAACCTCTAGCAGGCGGGCCGCCGTGGTCTTACCCACCGCCACACTGCCGGCGATCCCGATAATAAACGGTACCCGGTGGGGCTTCTGTTGAAGAAATTCCGCCTTGTCCCGTTGCAGTTTTTGATAGTGGTCAAACTGTAGGTGTAACAAGTGAATCAACGGAATATAAATATCCTGCACATCTTGCAGGGAAATGCGGTCGTTAAACGCCTTGATCTGCCGCAGACTCTCTTGGGTCAATGGCAACGTGGCATCGTCCGAAAACGCCCGCCACTGCGCTCGGGTAAATGCATTGTAATTAATCGGATCACTCATGAAGACACCTCAACTCTAGTCAGGAATAATTACCCACCATTATACCGCAAATTCTGCGGTTTTCGGGGAGAGATTTCACAAAGTACGCCGTGAATGGAAGCGTTCTCTTATTGGCGCGTTCCGGCGGCCAGGGGCGGGGCCTGCTGTGGGGACGCTTCAGCCAAAGTACTGGCTTCTCGCTCGATTTGAAGCCAGGCCCAGCCCACCTGTCTTCAAAGTCGCCCATGGCGTAAGCTAGCAACCCACTAGCTAATGCCATTTTCACAGCTGCCCCCACCCCTGGCCACCTCCACTGAGGTTGAGAGCTATTGCATCCAAGGCGGCAACTCTTGAATTTGCCAAACACCATCAGCAGGCTTCATACCTACCACAGTCTTTTACACGGAAACATGCCTCAAAACATCGGTTCAAGCAATCGACAGCAACCACACAAAAAGAGGCCCCGGACACAATATGTCCGAAACCTCTCATCAATTTAATCTGTTAAAACACCACGACTCTGAACACCCTACTGCTAACTTGATTGCCGCCCAGTCACCAATCTGTGATTGAACAGCCAATCGTAGCCGTAGGACGCCAGGGCGGGGGGCCGCAGTGAAAGTGGCGTTAGCTCGGCGGGTTACCGAGGTTAGGCCACGGGACGAGTTGACAGACTCGGTGATTTTCCGAGGCTGCCAACCGAGCCGGAGGACCGCTCCTCAGGCCGCAGGCGGTCCCCACAGCGGGCACCCGCCCTGGCGGCCGAAGACGGCCAATCCAGCCACTTTAGACCAGTTCAAACTCAGATTCAGGTACGTCGCTCAACAATGGTGACAATTCGTCGATTCCGATGACCGTCAACCGGTGCATCGCCCGCGAACAGATGGTGTACAGCAATTGCCGTTCATCCTCAGCCGCATACCGACTCTTTGACGCCTGCCAAACGATAACAGCATCGAATTCCAACCCTTTGGCCAGGAACGATGGCACCACGATGGTTCCGGGCGCCAATCGTTGGTTTTCAGATTGGATCAACGTTACCGCAACGCCAGCCGCTTTCAGCTTTTCGGTCAAGTCCCGACAATCTGCCAGGTCCTTACCGATGATGGCCGTCGTTTCTTGTTCATCATCGTTTTGTTTCAGCTGCGCAATGACCTGTTGAATCCCAGCCGTCTCATCAGCAGCGACCGTCATAGTTGGCAGTTCCCCTTCACGAGCGAACGCCGTAACGGCCTCCCCGTTCTTCAGAATGTGCTTGGTGAAGTCAGTCACCTGTTGGGTTGACCGGTACGACTGCGTCAACTGTACGACCCGTGTCTTGTCGGGGTCGAACATCGTGCTGAGTTCTTGTAAGAGTGTGCGACTGTTTTCTTTGGTAAAGATGGCCTGGTTCAGGTCCCCTAGCATCGTGAAGCGTGCCCGGGGGAAGCTAAACTTCAGGAACGCCAGTTGAAAGGCGTTGTAGTCCTGAATTTCATCCATGAAGACGTAACGCATGTCACGTTCGCCACCCTTACCAGTCATCTTATCGTAAAGGTACAGGTACGGCGTGGTATCCACCAGTTGCATCCGGTGGTCCTTCAACTTGTCGATGGATTCCTCCACGCTAGCATTCCAGTCCGCCACGGAGATTCCCGCCCGCTTCAAGTCCACGCGGTTCGGCATGTCGCGCAACATGTGCACGTACTGGTTGTTGATGCTCAGGAACCGTGCCCGGACGATCGCCTTTCGAATCGGATCGAAGGCCTTCATCACGACTTTCCGTGATAAGAATTGGGTTTCCTTTTCAGCTGACTCGAACTCCCGGGGGTCATCCCCATACAGTGAATCCAACTCTTCCTTACTCAGGTCCTGAATGGTATCTTCAACCCACTTGGTCTTCATTTCACTAGAAATCCGCCGGTTCAAGATCCGAATCAGGGCTTCCTTAGTGGCCTGGAGTCGGTTACCCAGGTGGTAGTTACGGTTAAAGCCGTAGTAGATCTCTTGAATCTTTTCCTTGGGAATAAAGACGTCGCCCTTGAACTTGATGTTGCGGAATACCATGTCCGCACCTTCCAAATGGTCAGCGTAATCGGTCACCGCGTCAAAGAAGCTCAAGCTCCCTTTCAGCTGGTTGATGGCCTTTTGCGCCGGTGTATTGGACTCGTCAAAGCGTTGCGCCAGCGTTTCTACGTCGATTTTTGGCAAGCGACGACCCGCGTACTGGTAGTACGTCATCTGGACCATGTTGTGCTCCCCGAGTTCAGGTAGCACTTGATCGATGTAGTCGTTGAACAACTGGTTCGGCGAGAACAACATGACCTGGCCAGCATTCAGATGGCCCCGGTAGCGGTACAGCAGGAACGCCACCCGTTGTAAAATGGCGGCCGTCTTCCCGGAACCCGCGGCCCCCTGCACAAACAACAGGTCGGACTTGGTGTCTCGAATAATTTGGTTTTGTTCCTTTTGAATAGTGGTTACAATACTCTTCATCTTCGTATCGGAATGTTCACTCAACGCAGACAACAGCATCTGGTCGGTCACCGTCTGATCCGTATCGTACAGGGTCACGATGGTGCCGTCTTCAATTTGAAATTGCCGTTTTAATTTGACGTCAACGGTTTGTTCCCCGTCGGGCGTCTGGTAGCTGACATTGCCCAATTCCCCATCATAATAAATGCTGGAGATGGGTGCCCGCCAATCGTAAATCAGAAAATGATCGGGGGTGTCAGAGAAGGACCCCAGGCCAATGTAAATGGTCTCGACCTTCGACTTAGGACCTTCCTGAAAGTCGATCCGGGCGAAGTAGGCCTTCTGCTCCAGGCGTTTTAACGTGCTCAGTTCAGTCGTGGCATGTTGCCAACTGTTCTGCCGTTCGGCCAACAGCTGTTGCTGTTGCCGAACAGAAAGCGCCGTCTCTAACAAGCCCTCGTAGCTATCCGTTTTAATCCGCAAGTCATTCACAAAGTTCTTCCGGATTCCGGCCTCGTCGGTCTCAGCAACGTCGATTCGTTGCTTGGCTTCCTTTTCGGCGGTTTGGATCTTCTGGACGACCTTATCTAAATGTTTCTGCTCTTGGGACTTGATTGAATCTGGCAAGCCAATCCCTCCTCGATTAACTAAACAACAAACGTTGAAACGGGATACGCCGCTTAAGCCGTGGTGAGCCCACGAATGTCCCCACTGGGTCAATCCCTAAGTGGTCACATCATTATTAGCCACAAATTGATTATCGGTTAAGCAAAAATTCACCCAGCCGACCGACCCGTGACACTGGCCCCACCGCACCCTTGCAGACGTTATCCATGATAATTCGACTTTCAATTTTACACTAATTCAGCCTATAAATAAAGCATTCCGCCCGGCGTGAATCCAGTTAGTTTTTCCCAGGTTTGCTATAATAAGGGAGAACTTTTTTCGGAGGTGAAACTATGGACCAAGTTTCCTTATTAATTATCTTAACCGCCGCGTTGGTCACGCCGCTAGTCATGGCGAAATTCAAGCTCACCGTACTACCGACCGCCGTCGTGGAAATCCTCGTGGGTATCCTGTTAGGACCCAGCATTTTAAACGTTGTCCACAGCAACAATACGTTAAGTCTCTTATCAAACACGGGGGTCATCTTTCTGATGTTTCTGAGTGGGATGGAAATTGATTTCAGCCTATTCGGCCGTCGTAAACGCCCGCAAACCCCACTGGCCGCCAAAGTTGCCGGGAGCGCCCCGCGCTATTCACCCGTTTTCTTAGCGGTCACCAGCTACGCGGTCATCATCGTTTGCGCCCTGCTACTGGGCTTCATTTGCCAGTGGACCGGTCTTTTCAAGGATCCCTGGTTGGCCGCCATCATCTTCATGACCATTTCGTTAGGTATCGTCATTGCCACGCTCAAGGAAAAGGAGCTCCTGAGTAAACCCTTTGGCCAAACCGTCCTCTTGATTGCGGCTCTGGGGGAAATCGTGCCCCTGTTTTCGTTGACCATCTACGCCTCGGTCTTCGGCAACAGCAGTAAATCCCTGTGGCTCCTCCTGTTAGTCTTCTTGGCCGCTGGGGTCCTGTTCCGTCGGTTCAAGCCCTTCTTTACCTTTTTCGAGTCCATCAACAAGTCCACCACCCAGCTTGACATCCGACTGGCCTTCTTCCTTATCTTTAGTATGGTCGTCATTGCCGAATCCGTGGGGGCTGAGGGAATTCTGGGCGCCTTCGTGGCTGGTATTGTGATGAAGCTGCTCCAGCCGCAGGAGGACACCCGTGTGCGCCTAGACGGGATTGGCTACGGCTTCTTCATTCCCATCTTCTTCATGATGAGCGGCGCCGAGCTGAATCTGCGGACGCTGCTGGCAGACCCAGCCACCCTGCTACTGATTCCAGCATTCTTTGCGGCTTACCTGTTAGCTAAGGTTGGGGTCTACTTTGTCCTTCGGTTGCGTTTCAAACGGAGCAACGCCTTCGCTGGCACGGCAATTACCGCCACCACGATCACCATGGTGCTGGCCGTCTTGCAAGTCGCCAAAACGATGAAGGTCGTCACGCCCCAACAGTCTGGCGCCTTCCTGCTGGCCGCCATTTTGACCTGTGTGCTGGGACCACTCCTGTTCAACACCGGCTACTCCGCCGAGGCCGAGGATCTCAAAAAATCAACGGTCCACTTCATTGGCACCAACCTCCTCACGGTTCCCGTGGCTCAACAGTTAGCCGATAGTTGGTACGACATCACCATGTACACCGACAAGGCCGCCAACTACAAGACTTATAACTCGGAAGTCAACGTAGAACTCTTAGACTCCCTGGAGGTCGCCGACGCCGAGCAAAAGGACGCCTTCGACGCTGATATCGTGGTGCTCGGCCACTTCAACGCCACTAAGAATTTTGAGTTGGCCAAGGCTGCTAAAGCTTATGGTGTCAATCGGGTCATTGCCCGCTTCGAAGACCGCAACATTCTGGATGAACGGGAAGATGAGCTGATTGACTTAGGCATCGAAGTCTACAACACGCCGAATGTCAATATCGCAATGCTCAGAAGCCTGATCGAAACGCCAACGACGCTACGCCTGCTGACCTCCTCGACCTCGGCCGTCTACGAAGTGGCCCTCCGCAACCGCCGCTACACGGATCAAGCCATCCACAGTCTGGACTTTGTCGGCGACGTTACCATCAGCCAGATTTTCCGGGGCGGTCACTTTGTTCGACCAACCGGCGCTACCACTTTGAAATTCAATGACCGCATAATCTTCACCAGTACGCCCGAAAAGGCTCGTGAAATTCGGCGCGAACTAGGCATCCTCAACTAGAACTGGTAAGATGTTAACCAGTGCGAGCTTGGCAGTTTTATTTGCCAGGCCCCGGGGTGACCAGCAATTGGCCACCCGCTTCAGCTTCAAGACACGCAAAGGAGAGATTGAGATGGCAACAGTTGACCTATATTTGGTGCGGCACGGCCAAACCTTTTTAAATAAATACCACCGGATTCAAGGGTGGTCCGACTCCCCGCTGACCGATAAGGGAATCGCAGACGCCAAGCGCGCCGGCGAGCGGTTAGCACACATTCCATTTGCAGCAGCTTACGCCAGTGACACAACGCGGGCGCAAAATACGGCTAAGAGCATTTTAGCTGCTAACAGTACACCAGTGGCTTTGACCACGGAACCCGCCTTTCGGGAAGAAAACTTTGGTTTCTTTGAAGGCCTCGACACCAGCTTCACCTGGCACACGCTGGGATCACCAGTTGGGTTAGATTCCTTCAACGCCATGATCGCCAAGCTGACCATTGAAAAGACTAAGGACATGTTCCGGGCACAAGACCCTTACGGTGACGCTGAAGATAACGCCACCTACTGGGCCCGCCTCCAGCCCGGTTTAGACCGTGCCGTGGCCAATGCTGCGGACGGTGACAAGGTGCTGATTGCGACACACAGTACGACCATCCGGAGTATCGTGTCCAAGTTTTCTGACAAGATCGACATCTCCGTTCCGGTCGACAACGGCAGTATCACCAAGCTGACGGTCACCGACGGCCAGTATCACGTTGATTTCTACAACAATACTGAGGGTAAACTTAAGTAGTTTATAACAATGGCCGCCTTCGGCCGCCAGGGCGGGCGCCCGCTGTGGGGACCGCCTCCGGCCGGAGAACCGGTCCTCCGGCTCGACTTGAAACCTCGGAAGACCACCGAGTTTCCAAGCTCGTCCCGTGGCGTAACCTCGGAGAACCACCGAGCTAACGCCACCGTCACTGCGGCCACCCGCCCTGACGGCCTGTGGCTACGTTAGTTCCTACAAACAACATTGGTTATGACCATCAACTTGTTGAACCAACAACTAACTACTCACTTGTTCACGAATCAGTTATTTTTAGAGAATACACACAAACAGCTACCCCTCACGAAACACTTGTGAGCGGGTAGCTTTTTTTTTAGTGTCTGTTAATGATTCCATCGTAATTGTCCACACGCACCAGCAGTGTGACCAATCCCTTTACGACGTTTAGCGAACCGTCACATAAGCACACGCAACCGGTTAGGACTGATTTGATAAGTAACCACCACGTTTAGTTCAGCGACAAGTGTAAGCCGCAGGTGGCCGAGATTGGGGGTGGCTGTGTCGACGGTGTTATCGAGCGTCTTAGGCGCGATTACAGCGTGGGACGAGCTGGGAGACGCGGTGGGTTGTCCGTGGCTCCCAGTCGAGGAGCGAGACCGCACTGTGGCTCGCTCCGGTCCCCACAGCAGTCGCCAGTCTTGGTCACTGGAGGCGGATAACGGCGGACACCCTTGCCGTCTTTCCCACGCCTATCAGACAGGCCGTTACCGCTGTCTTTAAAAGCCAACCAGCCACCACGTTCAAATTCAGCGACAAGTGTAAGCCGCAGGTGGCCGAGATTGGGGGCGGCTGTGTCAACGGTGTTATCGCGCGTTCTAGGTGCGATTACAGCGTGGGACGAGCTGGGAGACGCGGTGGGTTGTCCGCGGCTCTCAGTCGAGGAGCGAGACCGCACTCTGGCTCGCTCCGGTCCCCACAGCCGCCCCCAATCTTGGCCACCGAAGGCGGACACTCACGAACACCCACACAAAACAAAAAGACAACCAACAAAAAACGCTGGTTGTCTTTTAAAGACTAATCGTGAATTAAAGATGCGGCATGTGCCCGCTTGGTGTACATGTCGATTTCATCTTCGGCAGCTCGAACCCAGTGACGAGGAGAAATTTCAACTAAGTGACGTTCCTTCCCATCATTTTCACCGGAACCGTCGTACGAAATTTCCTCACGAGTCCGTTCGAACTCTGGATCAGGAATTGGGACGGCGGACAGCAAACTCTTGGTGTAGTCGTGCAGTGGGTGGGCGTAGATTTCGTCAGAGTCGGCGATTTCCAACATCCGGCCGTAGTGCATAACCCCGATTCGATCGGAGATGTACTTCACCATGGAGAGGTCATGGGCGATGAACAGGTACGTTAAGCCCTGTTCCCGCTGGAGCTTCTTCATCAAGTTAACCACTTGGGCTTGAATGGAAACGTCCAAAGCGGAGATTGGTTCATCGGCAATCACGAACTTAGGATCCACGGCTAAGGCCCGTGCAATCCCGATCCGTTGCCGTTGCCCACCAGAGAATTCGTGGGGGTAACGACTGGAGTGGTCTTTGTTCAACCCAACGGTTTCCAACAGGTCTTCCACCCGCTTGGAACGGTCGGCATCGTCTTTGGCCAAGTGGTTGATATCAATTCCTTCAGCCACAATGTCCTTGACCTTCATCCGGGGGTTCAGTGAAGCGTAGGGATCTTGGAAGATCATCTGCATGTCCTGACGGAACTCACGTTGGTCAGACTTACTCTTAAAGTTATCGACGTTCTTCCCGTTGAACAGGATTTCACCAGACGTTGGTTCGTACAAGTGAATGATGGCCCGTCCGGTCGTGGTCTTCCCAGAACCGGATTCACCAACAAGCCCAAAGGTTTCACCCTTGTAGATATCAAAGGAGATATCATCAACGGCCCGGACTTCATCCTTCTTGCCCACGTTGAAGTATTGTTTGAGGTGCTTGACCTCGAGGATTTTCTCGGCATTTTCGTAGTCCATTATTGCTGTTCCTCCTCTTCTTCAACCGGACTAGTTGTCCGTTGCGTTTGTACCAACTTGGATTGCATCTCAGCGTACTTCTTTTGCCGTTCCACGATTTGTGCGGGCGGCGTAACTTCAGGTGCATCCGGATGCATCAACCAAGTCGCAGCGTAATGCGTATCGGAAACCTTGAAGAAAGGTGGTTCCTTCTCGGTGTCGATCTTCAAAGCGTACGCGTTCCGGGCGGCGAAAGCGTCCCCCTTTGGTGGGTCCAATAAGTCAGGTGGCGTCCCAGGAATTGATGGCAATTCATCGCCACCAGTATCCATGGTTGGCATCGAGCTCAACAGGCCCCACGTGTACGGGTGCTTCGGGTTGTAGAAGATTTCATCGACCGTTCCGTATTCCACGATTTTACCCGCGTACATAACGGCAACCCGGTCGGCCATCCCAGCCACAACACCCAAGTCATGAGTGATGAAAATGATGGAGGTTGAAATTTTGTCTTGTAATTCCTTCATCAAGTTCAAAATTTGTGCCTGAATCGTCACGTCCAAAGCGGTCGTTGGTTCATCGGCAATCAGAATTTCTGGGTAGTTGACCAACGCAATCGCAATCACGATCCGTTGCCGCATCCCACCAGAGAATTGGTGCGGATAATCATTGATCCGGTTTTCGGCGTCAGTGATCCCAACTAATTTCATCATTTCCAAGGCTTGCGCCAAGGCTTTTTCTTTCTTCATACCCTTATGAACCATCAGGGGTTCAGCAATCTGCCGACCGATCTTCATGGTTGGGTCCAAGGACGTCATTGGGTCTTGGAAGATTTCGGCGATATCTTGTCCCCGAATGGCTTCCATTTCCTTTTCTGACTTCTTTAAGAGGTCGTCGCCCTTGTACTTGATTGTCCCACTAGCAATGTCAGCGTTGGAGGCGTTCAGGCCCATGATAGTCCGCGTTGTAACGGACTTACCAGAACCAGATTCACCAACGATAGCCAGGGTTTCACCTTTACGTAAATCAAAACTCACGTCCCGAATAGCCTTAACGTCACCGGCATAAGTTTTGAAATTTACTTGAAGGTTGCGTACTTCCAAAATGTTTTTTTCGTTCTCCATGACGTTACTTCACCTACTCTTTCGTCCGTGGGTCAAAGGCATCCCGTAAGCCATCACCTAAGAGGTTAAAGGCTAACATGATGATGGAAAGGACCAGAGCTGGCCACCACATTTGATATGGTAAGAACTGGAAGTTCTTCTGCCCATCGTTCAACAACGTCCCTAGTGAAGCCTGTGGTGAGGAAATCCCAATCCCAATGTAGGACAAGGTGGCTTCGAAGAAGATGGCGTTGGGAATCGTGAACATCGTGTTGATGATGATCACACTCGACAAGTTCGGGAGCAGGTGTTTAAAGGCAATCTGCATCGGCCGTTCTCCCAGCGTTCTCGCCGCTAGGATGAATTCCTGCTCCTTTAACTCCATCGTCTGCGCTCGGACTAGCCGGGCCATGTTGGTCCAGGATGTCAGCGCGATGGCGATGATGATCGAGGTCATCCCTGGTTTCAGGATCAAGATCAGTAACACAATCACAACTAAGTTAGGGATGGACAGGATGATTTCAATGATCCGTTGCATGATGGTATCAATCCGACCACCCTTCCATCCTGAGAACATCCCGTACGTGACCCCAATCGTTAAGTCAAAGAGGGTCGCGACTAACGCGATGATCAGAGAAATCCGTGTCCCGTAAAGGACCCGAGAGAACAGGTCCCGACCTAAGTAGTCGGTTCCCATGATGTAATGTAAGTTTGAAGCGCCTGCTTGTTTGTAGGCGTCGACCCGTTGACCAGCTTGAACTAAGGTCCCGTTGAACCCATTGATACCGATGCCGGGAATCTTAGATGGTAAGTTGGCGTAGGAAGGATTAACGGCGTTGGGATTGTGCGGTGAAACAAAGATTGAACCGAAGGCCATGATGAACACGATGGCCAGCACAATCAATGAGATCCAAGCCCCTTTGTTCTTCCGTAACCGCCGCCATGCATCTTGGGCGAAAGTTAAAGAAGGTGCCGCAATTTTTTCACTGTCTAACGCCGACCGGTCATCGGCCGAAATCGGCTTAAAGCTATCTTCAGGGAGTTTTACTGTATCTGCCATTTATTTACCTCCTAGTTAGCCTTTCCTGTGATCCGAATCCGTGGGTCAACGATTCCGTAAAGGATATCGGTGAACAACAGAACGACACAGAGCATAAATGAATAGATGATGGTCAGTCCCATGATGGTTGGGTAATCGTTAGTCAAGACGGACTTGACGAATTGTTCCCCGATACCAGGAATGGAGAAGATGTTTTCAACAACCATCGACCCAGTCATAATGTTTACGGCTAACGGTCCAACAATCGTAATCAAAGGAATCAAACTGTTCCGCAGCGCATGGTGGTAAATAACCCCCGTGCGGCTCAGCCCTTTGGCCTTGGCCAGTTCGATGTAATCCGAACTGAGCACGTCGACCATTTCGGTTCGGACGAACCGGGCCGACTCAGCTAACGGCGTCGCGCCCAACGCTAAGGTTGGCAGCACCGTGTAGATGAAGCCACCCCATTCAGCAATTGGGAACCAGCCAAGCTTTAACCCCAGGTAGTACTGGAGTAAGACGGCCAAGACGAAGGAAGGAATAGAAATCCCTAAGATAGATACGAACGTGGCTGAAGTATCAACCCACGTGTTTTGTTTCATCGCCCCAAATGAACCAACGATGATCCCAATGATAACCCCAAAGATCATGGCTTGCAGCCCAATCTGCAAGGATGGTCCGATCCGACTTGATAACAGGTAGGAAACGGGTTGGTCACTGAATTGGAAGGACGTTCCGAAGTTGCCTCGGACGGCACCCGCTAGGTACAGCAGGTATTGTTGCCAAACTGGCTTGTTCAACCCATATTGTTCATAAATCAGAGCAATCTGACTCTTGGACAATTTAGCTTGGTTGGTCAGTGGCGTCCCGGGTAACAACTTCATTAGGAAGAACGTCACGGTAATAACGATGAATAAGGTCAGGACCAGATAAAAGATCCGCTTTGCTAGGTACTTTGCCATTTGTTTACCTCTCAATCAGTAGACTTATTCGTTACCGTTAAGTTGTTGAACTTAACAAAAACTCCACGAAAACAACAAGATGATAAATGATTGCAATAATACCGAAAAGTAAGGACCAACTTCGCGTCAATCCTTACTCTCCGATAAAGCTTATTATGTTGAGCTCTCACCCAACGAGTAATAACTGATTAATACGTGACTTACTTAGAAATGTAAGCTGAACTGAAGTCCCAGTTAGCGCCGGTTGGGAAGTAGATCAAGCCCTTAACATTGGATTTAACCAATTGTGCTTTACCTTGTTGGTAAACGGGGATGATCCCTTGGTCGCCCAAGATGGTCTTTTGTGCGTTGACCATGTCACTCCAACGAGCGTCAGCGTTGTTAGCATCCTTACCAGATGCAGCCTTGACGTACTTGTCGTAGCTCTTTGAAGCCCATTTCCCGTTGTTGTATGAGTTACCAGAAGTAAACAGGGACAAGAATGAGATTGGGTCTGGGAAGTCGGCACCCCATGCGGAGATAACGGCATCGAACTGGCCATCTTGTGAACGAGCAAGCCGGGTCTTGAATGGTAAGTTACTGTTGGTAACCTTCAAGCCGTCCAACTTAGCCCATTGACTTTGGATGAATTCAGCAGAGTTCTTACCAGCTGGCGTATCGTCAGCCATCAAGGTAAGTGAGTAGCTCTTCCGACCGGTTTCCTTCAAAGCTTGCTTCCAAAGCTTCTTAGCCTTGGTCAAGTCTTGGGTGGTAGCGGAAGGAACAGCGGCTGCAGTGTTGAAGTCTTTGCCGTTCTTAGAAGCTAAACCAGTTGATACTAAGCCCTTCGCAGCAGTTGAGCCATCGGCTAAGACCTTGTTGACGAATTGGTTCCGGTTGATAGCTAATGATAAGGCTTGACGAGCCTTCTTGTTCTTCATCATTGAATCTTTCTTTTCGTTCAATTCAATGTAGAAGGTTGAAGCACTCTTCCGTTCAACGTATTGCTTACTGTTCTTGTAGTTCTTTGGTTGTTGACCACTCAAGTAAGTTGCGTCAAGCTTGCCACTCTGGTATTGGCTCAATGAAGTTTGTGGATCCTTCATCGTCTTGAAGTTGATCTTCTTTAGTTTAACATTCTTTGCGTTCCAGTACTTAGTGTTTTTGCTCAAGGTCCAGTTATCAGACGTCCCGGTCCAGTAAGTCAATTTGAATGGGCCGTTGTAGACGTTGCTGGCAGCGTTCGTAGCGTATTTCTTACCGTACTTTTGAACAACTGATTGGTTTTGTGGGAAGAACATTGGGCTAGCAACCAGTGCTGGGAAGTAACTAGTTGCTTGCGTTAAGGTAACGACCAGCTTGTAATCACCAACCGCCTTAACCCCTAAACTAGAGACAGGCTTCTTCTTGGCAATGATGGCGTTAGCGTTCTTAACTTGCGCATACATGTAAGAATATTGTGAAGCGGTCTTAGGATTGACGGTGCGTTGCCAGGCATAAACGAAATCTTTAGCGGTTACTTTATCACCGTTACTCCAGTTAGACTTACGTAAGTTGAAGGTGTAAGTCTTACCGTCTTTAGACTTGGTATAACTCTTGGCTACACCAGGAAGCGTCTTACTGTTCTTACCGAAACGCAGTAAACCTTCGTTGGTGTTGTTTTCTGTTTCCCCTGAAACAACGTCGGTGGACGTAGATAAGTCCATTGATGGTAATGCTGAGTTTTCCATCCAGTTTAAGGTTTGTTTACTTGCCTCGCTGGAACTGCTTGAGGATGAGCCACACGCTGCCAGCAATACTGCGGCGAACGTTGCGACTGTCCCTAATTTGACTGCCGAATTGATCTTCATTTAAATCCAACCCCTCTTAGTTGTTTGAGAAATAAATTGACACCTCAAATTTGATGTTTCCAATTGTATATTAGAAAACCATTAAAATCAATGCTAATTACTAATTTAATTTAAAATAGTTTTCACAATACTTGATACGTAGGCGTTTCAAAATAAAAATTAAAATTTGATTTCACATTTTATACAGTGAAATCGCCACTTTTTTGTATAACATATACAATAATTGGCCGGAATTTACAATCACTACACGGTTAATATCCATTTCCCACCTAAAAAGCGGTGAATCAGGTCACCCCGATTCACCGCTCTCATAATTCTGTTAAAGTTGTTCTCCCAATCAGGTCAGTTCAGCCTCTGATTAAAGTGGATCGGTCAGAAGGCCTCTGAATGACCGCGTAAGGCAATTACCGATGATACCGTCTATCTACAGGCTAATCAGTTACTTAGCGATGTAAGCGCGGCTGTAATCCCAGTTAGCGCCAACTGGGAAGTAGACGACACCCTTGACCTTAGACTTCATCAATTGTGGCATTCCCGTCTGGTAAACTGGAATGATCCCTTGGTCCTTCAGCATAACCTTCTGTGCGTCGACCAGGTTCTGCCACCGGGCACTAGGCTTGTTGGCGTTGGTCGTCGTTGCTTCGTCGATCAACTTGTCGTAAGACTTGGAAGACCATCTCCCGTTGTTGTACGTGTTCCCGGTTGTGAACAGGGACAGGTCGGTGATTGGGTCTGGGAAGTCGGCACTCCACCCACTGACAACGGCTTCGAATTGGCCATTTTGTGAGCGAGATAACCGTGTCTTGTAAGGAATGTTGGAGTTGGTAACCTTGAAGTTATCCAATTTAGCCCACTGACTTTGAATGTACTCAGTCGCACTCTTACCGGCTGGCGTATCGTCAGCTAACAAGGTAATCGAGTAACTCTTCCGACCAGTTTCCTTTAAGGCTTGCTTCCAAAGGGTCTTCGCCTTGTCTAAGTTGTACGAGGTGGCTGATGGAACGGAAGCCGTCTTAGAGAAGTCCTTGCCGTTGCGGATAGCTAAACCAGAGGAAACGATCCCCGTGGCTGCCTTCGAGCCATCTTGCATCACCTTGTTGACGTATTGTTGCCGGTTGATGACCATGGATAAGGCTTGACGTGCCTTCTTGTTCTTGAGCATGGTATCCTTCCGTTGGTTCAGTTCAACGTAGGTGATCCGTGAGCTGACCCGTGAATGGAAGTCCTTGTTGTTCTTGTAGTTCTTAGGTTGTTGCCCACTCAGGAAGATAGCATCTAACTTGCCACTTTGGTACTGACTCAAAGCGGTTTGTGGGTCCTTCACAGCGCTGTACTTAACGTGTTGTAATTTAACGACCTTAGCATCCCAGTACTTCGGGTTCTTCGTTAAAGTCCAGTCGTCGGAGGTTCCGGACCACTTGGTCAACTTGAACGGCCCGTTGTAGACGTTGTGCTTGGCATCCGTCGCAAACTTCTTGCCGTACTTATCAACGGCCTTCTTGTTAACGGGGTAGAAACATTGTTGGGCAACCAACGTTGGGAAGTAACTAACTGGGTGTTCCAGTGTGACAACCAACTTGTAGTCGCCGTCCTTCTTGACCCCTAAGGCTGAAGCTGGCTTCTTGTTCTTCATGATGGCGTTGGCGTTCTTGATATCTGCGTACAGGTAAGCGTACTGTGAACCCGTCTTAGGGGCAATCGTCCGCTGCCATGAGTAAACGAAGTCTTGCGCAGTGACCTTTTCACCGTTACTCCATTGCGACTTCCGCAGGTTAAACGTGTAAGTCAACCCGTCTTTGGATTTGGAATAGCTCTTCGCTAATCCTGGTAACGTCTTGCTGTTCTTGCCAAATCGTAACAGGCCCTCACCTGTGTTGTTCAGCGTTTCACCGGAAATAATATCCGTGGCCTTGGCGTTATCCATGGAAGACAGTGATGACGTCTCCATGAGGTGTAAGGTTTGGTCCTTAGCCTTACTACTGCTTGAGGAGGTGCCGCACGCTGCGAGTAACACAGTTGCCAGCGACGCCACCGTCCCTAACTTAACAATTGACTTAACCTTCATACAATTCCGACCCCTCTATGTAAATACTTAGGAAACTAAGCGTTGAGGATATATTAAATGATAAAACGATTAGAATCAATAGTGAAATTTAATGTTAGTCCATGCAAATCGTTACGAATCCTTTAATACCGCCCTTACCAGGCCAAATAAAATATTTAATTTTAATTAGAAATTCTAAGGATTTTCTAAGGTTTAGTCATTTTGATAGTTCGAAAACCGTTATCGACTTAAAAATAGCCTCACTCAGTCACCTGCGGCGGTCAGATATTCCGCCTGCTGTGGGGAACGCCTACGGCCTGAAAAGCGGTCCTTCGGCTCGGTTTGAAGCCTGGAAAAACCACCAGTCTCCAAACACGTCCCACGCTGTAAGCCGAGAATCGGCTAACA
This sequence comes from Levilactobacillus yonginensis, assembly GCF_003946265.1. Taxonomy (GTDB): domain Bacteria; phylum Bacillota; class Bacilli; order Lactobacillales; family Lactobacillaceae; genus Levilactobacillus; species Levilactobacillus yonginensis. The sequence continues at coordinate 69,380 of NZ_RHNO01000010.1, read as the reverse complement.
CCGTCGACACAGCTGGCTCCACCTCTGACCACCTCCGGTTAAACGGGTTCTTGGAAGCTAAGCTAGCTTAAATGCCTGAATGACAGGCACCTTATGCAATATTATTAACGCTCAACTAGGTAGCCGAGAGTGAGTCAAATTTGGACTCAGCTGTGGGATTTTCAAGTGGTTTTCTTGAAGCCGCGTTCCCGTCCAAATTTGGCGAACGGTAAGGCGGTAATTTCCCACTATGTTTGACTAACCCCCAATCCTTGTTGTATCAAGCATAGTGAGTGTTTCAGGGCTTAACCTTTAGATTTTGATAACTGAAATCAAACAAAAAGGTCACGGAAAGCTATTTCCCGTGACCTTTTATCTGACTAAATTTTAGTTGGAACACGCTTAAGCTGACAATTCCACCTTAGCACAACCAGTATGCGTACAATGTATCGAGCCAGCAATCAGCAGATAGTGCCCCGTGTCGGCGGTCTTAGCTGGGGGAACTATCCCTGCTTAGAGCGCGGTCAATCTTTGAAACGCACGATTTTGGTGCGGTTCAAAGTTGCCCTGAAGACCGATTATCAGGCTTCAGGTCTGCCCCACGGGGCGCTGACTGCTGGTTGTTGGTGACACAACTTACGAGTAACTTAGTTTGCAAATTCATGTTAGCTAACAAAGACACTGTCCAACAGCTCATCTGCAAAAACATCGCCATGTTAGCCGAGAGGGCGGAGAAAATAGGCTCAGCCGTGGCACTGCCTTAGCCCGGTGATTTTCCGTGGTTAGGCAGAACCGAGTTTCGAGACCGCCCTTCGGCTCGAAATCGTGTTCACAGCGTTCCAGCCTATTTTTTCCGCCCGGTAAGGCGGCAAACAATAACTACTACTTAGCAATGTAAGCCCGGCTGAAGTCCCAGTTAGCGCCAACTGGGAAGTAAACGACACCCTTCACACTAGACTTCACCAGCTGTGGCTTCCCGTTCTGATAGAACGGAATGATTCCTTGATCGTTTAACAGAACCTTCTGTGCCTTGATCAAATCTTGCCAACGTTGACCTGCCCGGTTGGCATCTGAACCAGTTGCTGCCTTGATCAGACGGTCATAGGACTTGTTGGACCACTTGCCTTCGTTGTAGGAGTTCCCAGTCGTAAAGAGCTGAAGGAATGTGATTGGGTCAGCAAAGTCGGCTCCCCAAGCTGTGACAATGGAATCAAAGTCCCCACTGGCACACCGCGCTAACACCGTCTTGTATGGGACGTTAGCGTTGGTGACCTTCAATCCGGGTAACTTGGCCCACTGACTTTGGACAAACTCGGTCGAGTTCTTCCCTGCGGCCGTATCATCTGCGGTCAAGGTCATGCTATAACTCTTGCGGCCAGTTTCCTTCAAGGCTTCTTGCCATAACTGCTTAGCCTTCTTCAAGTTCTGGCTAGTACCAGCTGGCACCTTGGCTGATGCCGCAAAATCTTTCCCCTTGTACGAAGCCAGGCCATCGGTAACCAGACCGGTTGGAGCGACTGACCCATCGTCCATCACCTTATTGGTAAATTGTTGCCGGTTGATGGCCAGAGAAAGGGCTTGACGAGCCTTCTTGTTCTTCATCATGGTATCTTTGCGTTGGTTGACTTCGATGTACGTCGCCCGGGCACTAGTCCGTGAGACGTATTCCTTACTGTTCTTGTAATTCTTTGGTTGTTGGCCGCTCAGATAAATGGCATCCAGCTTGCCACTCTGGTACTGACTCAACGCCGTCTGAGGATCCTTAACGGCCTCAAATTTCACGTGGTGCAACTTCACCCGCTTGGCGTTCCAATAAGACGGGTTCTTAGTTAACGTCCAGTTGTCAGAAGTCCCCGTCCAGTAGGTCAGCTTAAATGGCCCGTTATACACATTTTGTTGGGCGTTGCCGGCGTACTGCTTGCCATACTTTTCAACAACTTTTTGGTCCTGTGGGAAGAACGTTGTCCCCGCAACCAGGTTAGGAAAGTAGCTGACAGGATGTGTCAGGTGAACGACGAATTGATACTTTCCTACTGCCTTGACCCCCAGTGTGGACACTGCCTTTTTACTCTTCATAATGGCATTCGCGTTCTGAACGTCCGCAAAGAGATAAGCATACTCGGAAGCCGTCTTAGGATTAACGGTCCGTTGCCAGGAATAAACAAAATCCTTAGCAGTCACTGGATCACCGTTACTCCACTTAGATTTTCGAAGGTTAAACGTGTACGTCTTGCCATCTTTAGATTTACTGTAGCTTTTGGCAACCCCAGGATGTAAACTGCTCTTTTTGCCGACCCGCAATAGGCCCTCACCTGTGTTGTTCAACGTCTCAGCAGACACGTTGTCGACGGCTTTAGAAATATCCATCGTTGGTAATGCTGAGTTCTCCATCCAGGTTAAGGTTTGATCCTTAGCCTGACTGCTACTGCTGGAGGCAGACCCACATGCGGCTAATAATACCGTGGCAAACGTGGCTACTGCTCCTAGCTTGACAATCCTTGTAACCTTCATAAAAATTCCGACCCCTCTAAGTTTATAATCTGCCTTAAAAAGACAACGAGGATTATTTTAAATTATAAAACAATTAGAATCAATAGTGAATTTTAATTAAATGGTTTTACTAGCTAATATTTATTCAAAACATCATTGCCATGTTATACTCAACATATAACCTTTAAAGGAGGGTGATCTCTTGGAAGAAACCCCACGAACACCAGTCATTACGATTGGTTTAAATGCCGGTCAGGCAACGTTTGGCTACTCAATGACCGAACTTAAAAATTTAGTCGAAGCCAACAATATGACGGTTGCTGAGGAAGTTCAGCAAGCTTTACCAAAACCCAACCCAGGGACCTACTTCGGTACCGGGAAGGTCGAGGAACTGGCAACCATCGTCGCCGATGATGGTGTTGACACGATTGTCGTCAACGATGAACTGTCACCCAGTCAGATTCGGAACCTTGAGGCTGGTACTAAGGCCCGCATCATGGACCGCACTGGCTTGATTCTCGAAATCTTTGCGAACCGGGCGCAATCCCGTGAAGCCAAACTCCAAGTCCAGTTGGCCATGCTTCAATACCAACTTCCCCGCCTGCATACCAGTGCTTCTCAACGACTGGACCAACAGACTGGGAGCGGTGGCGGCGGTGGCTTTACCAACCGTGGTGCCGGTGAATCTCAAACTGAAATGAGTCGGCGGACCATTCAACGGTCCATCAACCACGTCAACCATGAACTCAAGGAAATCAATCAAGCGGCCGCAACCCAGCGCCAGCAACGGGAACGTAATCAACTCCCTTCTGTAGCCTTGGTTGGCTATACCAACGCCGGCAAGTCCACGTTAATGAACGCCTTGGTCCGTGAATTTGGGAAGAACGAAGAGAAACAGGTCTTCGTTAAAAACATGCTGTTTGCCACGTTGGATACCAGCGTACGCCAACTGACCTTCCTCGACCAAAAGAAACTGTTATTGAGTGACACGGTTGGATTCGTAAGCCAATTGCCAACGCAACTGGTAAAGGCCTTCCGCTCAACGCTGGCTGAAGCAGCGAATGCTGATCTGCTGATCCAAGTGGTGGACTACGCTGACCCGAACCGCGAAGCCATGATGGCCACGACGGAAAAGACCTTGATGGACATCGGTGTAACTGACGTGCCAATGATCACGGTCTTCAACAAGGCTGACTTAACGGATGCTGAATTCCCTAGCCGCGTGGGCGATCAACTCGTCCTCTCAGCGCAGGACCCCGCCTCCGTTGACCTGTTAGTTCAGGCCATGAAGGAGAAGGTCTTCCACAATTACGTAACGGCCAACTTCTTGGTACCGTTCGCAGATGGTGACGTGGTAGCGTACCTGAACGACCACGCTAACGTCCTCAGCACGGACTACGAAGCTGAAGGAACGGCCTTACGGGTCGAACTACAATCGGCTGATTTCGACCGATTCAAGCGCTACGTGGTTACTGAATAATCTATCGCATTAAAAAATGGCTTTCCAATCTGGTTTGATTGGAAAGCCATTTTTGTTCTAACTTGCCGCCTTACCGGTCACAGCGGATGGGCTGGAACGGTGCCTCACCACACAGTTTGTGCTCCGGAGACCAGGGATTCCGCTAGCTGTGGGGACGCTCCAGACTGAGAAGCGGTCTTCCGACTCGATTTGGAGCCGCCAAGAACAGCGTCTCCAAAGTCGCCCGTGCTGTAAACTGGAAACCCACCAGTTAACACCACCTTCACTGCTAGTTCCATCCCTGGTCTCCTACGACAAAAAATGTGAGACGTTCAATGTAACTGTTGATATATTTCGAAATACATAGCATCGTTTTTCAACTAAACAATTGTTCAACTCAAATTAATCGCACATAGTCAGATAATTAATCAGCTTAAGTTCACCGCAACATAAGCCGCAGGGTTCCAGGGCAGGTGTCAGCGGTGAAAGTGGCGTTAGCTCGGCGGTTTTCCGAGGTTACGCCACGGGACGAGTTTTGAGACTCGGTGATATTCCGAGTCTTAAAACCGAGCCGGAGGACCGCCCCACAGGCCGCAGGCGGTCCCCACGGCTGACGCCTGCCCTGGAACCCGGAGGCGCACCCAGCCAACGAACTTAAGCCTGACGTTTTTCTAAGTAACGGGCGAGAACGGACAGCAGGTAACAAACGATAAAGTACATCACCGCAATCGCCAAGAACATCGGAATGATGTAATTGGTGTTTTGCCCGTAAATAATCTGTGACCGGTACAACATTTCTGGCAACAGAATAATCGTTGCCAGTGACGTATCCTTCACCAACGAGATAAATTGACTGACAATCGCAGGAATCATCTTGTTCAGCGCTTGTGGTAACACAATGTACCAGAGTCCTTGCCAGTAAGTCAGCCCGTTGGCCCGGGCCCCTTCCATCTGGCCTGAATCAACAGCCTGAATCCCTGAACGCACAATTTCTGCCAACATGGTGGATTCAAAAATAGTCATGGCCAAGATGGCAGCTGGAATAATTTCCGGCTTGACCCCCAGGTTTGGCAAACCAAAGTACGTGAAGAACAAGATTAAAATCAACGGTAAGTTCCGAATCACATCAATGATGACCCCGATGATGGCGGACACATATTTAATTTTAACGTAGCGAATAATACCCAGAATGGAGCCAATGATAAAGCTACCAACGATGGACACGACGGAAACCAGTAACGTGATTCCCAAGCCCCCGAACAGGTAACGCAGGTTATCTGGGGAGTAAGCGCCAATAAAGTTTTGCAGCATATTTATTCTCCTCCCCTTAGGCCAAACGCTTTTCTAGGTAGCGCATGTAGTAACTGATAGGCAACGTGATGATCAGGTAAAGTACCCCAACTGAGGCGTACGCCGCAATTGTCTGTAAGGAATTAGACGCAATCACGTTCCCTTGATACATCAAATCAAAGCCCCCAACAAAGGCCAACGTTGAGGAGTTCTTGACCAGGTTCACGAATTGATTACCCAGTGGCGGAATCACGTAGCGAAAGGCTTGCGGCAAAATGATGAACCGCATGGCTTGCCAGAAGGATAACCCGTTGGCCCGGGCCCCTTCCATCTGACCAGGATCAACCGACCCAATTCCGGCCCGGACCGTTTCGGCGATGAACGCTGACGTATAGAGCGTCAACCCAATCGTGCCGGCGGTAAACCCGTTCATTTTGATGACGTAGAGCGGAAACACCACGTAGAAGAACATCGTGATAACCAGTAACGGAATATTCCGGAAAACTTCGATGTAGATCCGTGCAACGACGCGCCCAAATTTATTAGGAGATTCTTCCAGTAAAGCAAAGAACGTCCCAAGAATCAGACTGAAGACCAGTGCAATTACACTACATAACAGCGTTTGCCCTAGGCCGTAGAGGAGTGTTCCTCCGTATGCTTGAAAGATATGAATCATTCTTTAGCCGCCTCCTCGTAGTCGAAGCCCTTCACGTTGTGGAACCATTTGTGAAGAATCTTGTTGTATTCGCCGCTAGCCCGAACCTGCTTCAACGCTTGGTTGACGGCCAGTCTGAACTGCGTTTGGTTCTTGTTGATGGCAATGCCGTAAGGTTCGGAGACGAATGACCCCTTGGTAACTTCATAGCCCGGATTCTGAATGGACATCCCATACAGAATCCCATTATCAGTCGTCAACGCTTGACCTTGACCGGACTTCAACGCCGTCATTGCTTGGGCGTAGTCGGTCAGCTGTAGGACCTTGGCGTTCGGAGCGACCTTGGCGACGTTTTGCACGGAGTCAGAACCGACGACCCCTAAGACGGTGGCCTTTTGCTCATTTAAATCTTTAACGTTCCTGATGCTACTGCCCTTCTTGACCAGTAATGATTGGCCCGCCAGGAAATATTGATCTGAGAAAGACACTTGCTTCCGCCGTTCTGGAGAAGGCGTCATGGTAGCCATAATGGCATCAATGTTACCGTTCTTCAGCATTGGAATCCGTGTCGAACTCGTTACTTGAATAAACTTTGCTTTGGCATTCTTGCCTAACATTTGCTTGGTCAACGCCTTAGCCAAATCAATTTCAAATCCTTTGATTTTGCCATCCTTCGTGTCTAGCAATCCAAACAACCGGGTATCCGCTTTGACACCCCAGGTAACGGTCTTAGATTGTTGATCGGTCTTCAGCACGTTTTTGGACGCCAGTGACTGACTGCCACATGCCGTAACCACCACGGAGACCGCCACCAGGGTCAGCAAGAGGCCAAGATTTCGAATCAATCTTTTCATAGCTAAATTCCTCCCCTGATTAGTGTGTGATGATCTTGCTTAAGAATTGACGAGCACGTTCGTTAGTTGGCTCACCGTCAAAGAAAGTCTCCTTGCTATCGTCTTCCAGAATCCGACCGTCAGCCATAAAGATAACCCGGTTGGCCACTTCACGGGCAAAGCCCATTTCGTGGGTCACCACGAGGGACGTCATACTGGAGTCCCGTGCGATGGTCTTCATAACGTTCAACACATCATCGATCATTTCAGGGTCCAACGCACTGGTTGGTTCATCGAACAACAAACACTTAGGCTTCATGGCCAGCGAACGCGCAATCGCGATCCGTTGTTGTTGTCCCCCTGAAAGCTGGGATGGCATCTTAGGTGCTTGGTCTGCTAAGCCAACTCGGTCGAGCATTTCCATAGCGACCTTTTTGTTTTCCGCTTCACCACGGTGTAAAACAATCCGTGGCGAAAGCATAATGTTTTCGAGAATCGTCTTGTTCGCGTACAAATTAAAGTGTTGGAACACCATTCCCACGTTTTTCCGGATTCGATTAATATCCGTCTTGGGGTTGGCCAGGTCTTGTCCGTTAACGATCAGTTGCCCGTGACGAATCTGTTCCAGACCATTCACGGTCCGAATCAGTGTTGACTTCCCAGACCCCGAAGGTCCAATCAGAACAACGGTTTCACCGGCTTCAATCGTCAAATTAATGTTATGCAAGGCGTGAAAGCTGCCATAGTACTTTTCCACGTTGTGAAATTCAATCATTGACATAAGTATTTCCCTCCACTAGTTAAAGTATCGCCGTCAGGCCCGAATACTAGCGCCCCGTACTGGTTTTGACCACCAGATATAATAGTGTCTAAAATTTAGTTTAAACCAAAAAAATTACTCGGTCAAAGTAAACAGCTTTAAGATGGCCACCCCCGCTAACGATTAAACCTACCAAAATTTAGCCCCACCACGGGTTTGGTTCATCTGAAAAAAATTGTGCGGTGACTGTCTCAACGGGACCGTTTTCAATGATAATTCTCCTAAAGCAGGTGAATTGGACATCCGCCGGAGGAGGTCAGGGATTCCGCCTGCTGTGGGGACGCTTCAGCCAAAGTGCTGGCTTCTCGCTCGATTTGAAGCCACGAAAACCGCGTGTCTTCAAAGTCGCCCGTGCTGTATGCTGGAAAGTCACCAGCCAACACCACTTTCACAGCTGGCTACATTCCTGCCCTCCTCCAGCTCTAATTGTAGTGTGACTATGCTTGTCCCTGCCTGGGGGCAGTTGAGCCGCTTATGGCGGTACCATAGATAACAGACAGCCGACTGCAAAATACTGGGTGAGCCCAAATCCAGCGGCCAGTAAGGCGAAAAGACACGCTCATATTATTGCCATAGCAAGTTCAGCCTTCAACCGCTAACTAAAAAAAGAGCCCGTCCCCGCTTTCACGGTTACGTGCTCTAATCAGTCATATTTTAATTAACTAGCTAAACTTAATGATGGTACCGCGATGTCCGCGTCATGGGCTCGTCATCATTCGACGTGGCCGCTGACGGTTCATCGTAACGTTGCCGTCGACTTGACACGGTGGTGTCACCAGTCGATGAGGCATCATCGCTATGCTTATAGGCCAATTGAACCGCCACTTGGAAATCATTGGGTTGTTCGATCAGTGAGGTGCGTCCCAACACTTTGAACGGTCCACCAACCAAGGTCGCGTTGGCTAAGTACAGTTCAAATTGGTCCCGCACATCCTGGACATTTTGCAGTCCCACCGTGCTAACCGAACCGACCCGTTGTTTCTCGGCTTGGTTCATCCCAGCATAGACCACCAGTTGGTTACCTTCAGATTGCATCTCAAAGTAAGGAATCATGGCGCCAGGTCCGGACGCGTAAACGGGCTTGCCGTTCTTTTGCGTCTGTTCCATGATTTCACGTTCGCCTAAGCCAGAGTAATCCATAGCTAACAACTGATTCTGCTGTAAACGGGTTGCTAACGTTTGGATGTTTTGTGTTTCCACAGCAGAAGACTTTAGCTTACCAGGTAAAATCTTCTTCTCATCGAAGTATCCGTTAGCTGGAATGTTCCGCCCACCCCGCATGGCGTGATGTTTGTTATCTTCCAACTCGGCTTCTTTGGGTTTGATATGCAATAGCTTTTCGATCTTAGGCGAAATATCAAACGGTGCCTTTTTATCCGTGAAATAATAGATGGTATTCAAGTACTCGAAGTATAGCAGGGCCAACGCAATCAACAGAATCAACAGTCCCCAGAACGGGTGACCATTTTGAAGGTAACGAATCCCGATATAGAACAGGTAAATATCCCCCAACATCCCCAAAATGACATAGATGCGGTTCTTAATCTTTACGCTGACGTTGATGTAGCCCAAGTAATGGTTGACCATATCAAGAAAACTTAACATGAATGATTCGCCCTCCTCTCTTATTGACCTGCACTGGTTGTGCCGTCGGTCGTATTAGCCGCCGAATGACTATACGTCTGTGCACTCTGCGTGTCGTCAGTCGTATCACCAGTCGTGCTGCCACTGTCGGTGGTGTCATCCGTCGTATTATTGGTGCTGTTATTGTTGTTAGTCGTGGTCGAGCTGGAGTTTTTCTTCTTAGAAGTCGTCCCAGTATTCCCCGTTGTCGTTGCGTGGGATGATTCCGTATCAGAAGTCGTATCCGCCGAAGAACTTTGCGTGTCCGTGGATGAACTGTCTGATGATTCATCACTACTGCTGTCCTTCTTCGAAGAATCAGACTCCTTCTTACTACTATCATCGCTATTCTTTTTGGAATCGCTCGATGACAGGCCACTAACTAATGATGAACTGGTGTTAGAAACTCGCGAGGCCCCTTCATTAGACTTGGTGACCGTGTTCGTCACCACGTTCGTTGCTCCGAGAGCCAAGGCCATCGAAACAATTGCAAATGGCGTGATAAATGGTGGTGTCCGGTACGCCATGTGTCATTCCTCCTTACGTCTTTACCTAATTAGACTTCATTGTCCCACATTTAAGCCAAAAATCTCTCAAAATTCCCTTAATTTTTGACTAAGTCTTGGTCACTCACACCGGCTGCCTTACATTCGGCACACAGACCATACAACTCAAAGCTGTGCCCCGTGATTTCAGCGCCAGGTAATTGATCCGTAAAAAAGTCCATCGGGCACATTTGTAACTCGATAACCTTCCCACAATGCTGACAAATAAAGTGGTGATGATGTTGGTGATGGAAGTCACACTGATACTTGACCCGCGCGCGTTCCTGTTCGGTGTTTTGTTCAACGATGCCAACCTCTTCAAACTCCTTGAGGTTGCGGTACACCGTATTATGACTCATCCCCGGAAATTCCGTCCGCATGTAAGCATCCACAGCCACGACATCCGTGTAGTGGCCTTGGTTGGTCAGCAAAAACTCTAAGAGTGCGTGCCGTTGCTTGGTCAGCTTCAATTTATTGTTCCGCAAAATGGTCACAGCGGCGGTTAAAGATTCTGCCATGATGGGCGGTCTCCTTCATTTATTATTCATTCTTTTTTACGGTGGGTGTGTCCGCCTTACCGGGTGGGAAAAATAGGCTGGAACGCTGTGAACACGATTTTGAGCCAAAGAGCGGTCTCAAAACTCGGTTCTACCTAACCACGGAAACCCACCGTGCTAAGGTAGTGCCACGGCTGAGCCTATTTTTCCCACCCTCACGGCTAACGGTGATCGTTCTTATATGTCACCATGGCTGACGAACCACCCATTTGACGTCAGGCATAAATATTGGCAGCCACAATCAGTATCAGCCGTGAGGTTGCCAGAGATGGGCTCAGGCGCCTCGTTGTTCTTAGCCGTTTACGGCTTAGAACAAGGCCAAGCTTTGAGACTCACGGTTTTGGTGAGGCTCAAAGTTGTGCCGGCACCGTTCCAGCCCATCTCTGCCAACCGGTAAGGCGAACTGACACAGCGCTGTCAATATTTTGCCGAATTCCCTGTTAGTTTAGCATACTTGGGATGAAACTCAACTATCAGCCGCCTCAGACCGCTGAAGCCCCGCCATCAGCTCATCGAGCTTCACTTGAGTCTGCGCCCAATTATCATTATTCAGCTGAATAGCGTGGCCCCGCAGCGCCAGTGGCATGGTCAGATCCCGATGATATTCCGGACTGGCTAGTCGTTGCGCCATCATGGCCTCATCATCCCCGCGCTTGGAGAGGCGGTGAGCCAACTTGGCTGAATCGCTGACCGTCAGGAAGAGAATCACTGCCTGGTCACCCAGCTGTTGTGCGTAGGTGATGGCGCCCTTACCATCCAAAACGATGGCCGTAAACGGTGCGCGTTTGAATCCCGCCGTGATGCCTTCGCGTGAAGAGCCGTAGTGGTAACCCGAATACACCACCGATTCCAGGTAGTGGTTCTTAGGAAAGCTCTCTTCCGTTTCAAAATAGTAATCCGTCCCATCAACTTCACCCTGACGTGGTGGGCGGGTGGTGTGGGTAATGATCTTGGTAACTGGATAGTGACTGACCAAATAATCTTGGACGGTCGTCTTGCCGGTCCCAGTCGCGCCGGTAATCACGATGACCTTATTCTCCATCCTGCGCGTCCCCCGTCAGATAGTCGTCCGCCATTGATAACAAGCTCTTCAGGTTATCAAAAGTCAGCTTGTCATGGGCCGTGGCAAAGTCAAACCAACCGTATTCACTGATTTCTTCCACCTGTCGCTTGATCTGTGCGTCGGCAGGAACCAGCGCCGTATAGAGGACCACGTGCTTGTGATGCCCGTTCTTCATGTCGTAATCTAAGTCCGCATGAAATTCCGGATTGATGGCGACCTCTAGACTGGTCTCCTCCCGAATCTCTCGAACGGCCGTTTCAATGTCACTCTCAGTGCCTTCGACGTGGCCCTTGGGGAATCCCCAGAAGTTACTAGTTGCGCTCTTTAATAATAAATATTGCGGTTGGTCGTTTTCCAAACGGTAGACCACTGCACCGCTGGCTCTTTCGGTAATCATGGCTAATTGCCTCCTCATTTCACTCATACTGGCTCTATTTTAGAACGAAAACGAAGCGCGTGGGGTAATTTTATCTGACTTTCGGTAAAAGTCTGCCCAACTCTCATTGACTTTTAATTTAAGTCTAGGGTACACTATCCGAGATATCACCGTTTTGACACGAGCGGGATTCACCTATTAATATGGAAGAAAACGTTTTCTTTTTTAATTAAATTCACTGGTCATTTAACCACGACTACACGGATTCTGGCCACTGCTCGCTATCATTTTATCCGAACTAATCCTTTCATTAGATAGATGACCCCATCGTGTTACCTACATAAGGAGGCTTTTTAATGGCTATTTCGCGAATTTTTCGACGCGAACGCTTAGATAATTATTTAAAGAGTGACCAACACTTTGCCAAGACCATGTCAGCAAAGGATCTCATGTCACTCGGAATTGGGGCCGTCATCGGGACCGGGATTTTCATCCTCCCCGGTACAATTGCTGCCCAATACAGTGGTCCCGGCATTGTCCTGTCGTTCCTGCTGGCCGCCGTCGTCTGTTCTACCGCGGCCATGTGCTACGCCGAGTTTGCCTCCGTTCTCCCCGTTGCCGGTTCCGCCTACTCCTACGGGAACCTGGTCTTCGGCGAAATCATCGGCTGGATTCTCGGCTGGGCGTTGATTCTAGAATACGTCCTCGCCGTCGCAGCGGTCGCCAATTCATTTGGTGCCTATTTTAATTCGTTTCTAGCCGGTTTCCACCTCAGCCTCCCCACGGCCGTCACCGGCCCCTACGATCCCGCACACGGGACGTACGGGAACGTGGTTGCCATCTTAGTGGTACTCTTCATCAGCTGGTTGTTAAACCGGGGGATGCGAGAATCCATGCGGATCAACAACCTGATTGTCTTCGTTAAGATTGCGATCATCATTCTCTTCGTTATCGTCGGTGTCTTCTACGTAAAGCCCAGCAACTGGCAACCCTTTGCCCCATTTGGGACTAAGGGGATTCTACGGGGTGCTTCAACCGTCTTCTTTGCTTACCTCGGCTTTGACGTGGTTTCTGCCTCAGCTGCTGAAGTGAAAAATCCTAAGAAGAACATGCCCATTGGAATCATCGGCACCCTCATCGTAGCGTCCGTGCTCTACATGTTGGTCGCCGTGGTCCTCACTGGGATGGTCCACTACACCAAACTGAACGTGGCCGATCCGGTCGCATTTGCGCTGACCTTAGTTCATCAAAACTGGACCTCCGGTATCATCTCATTGGGTGCGCTCGCTGGGATGTTCACCATGATGGTCACGATGATCTACAGTTCTTCACGCCTGATCTACTCGATTGGTCGGGACGGCCTGCTGCCCAAGTTTCTCGGTAAGATCGACGATCAAACGGGGACGCCCAAAAATAGTCTGGCGGTCATCACCATCGTTATCGCCTTGCTAGGCGGCTTCGTGCCACTGGCCCAACTGACCAACCTGGTCAACATCGGGACTCTGGTGGCCTTTCTCTTCGTTTCCTTTGGGATCATTCGGTTGCGGCACCTGCCCAACCTGCCCCAAAACTCCGGCTTCAAGGTTCCCTGGTACCCCGTCTTGCCAATCATTTCTGGCTTACTGTGTTTCGGCATGATGCTTCAATTACCCGCTGAAACTTGGATTGCTTCCTCGATTTGGTTTGCTTTAGGACTCGTCATTTACTTCAGCTATGGTTTACGCCACAGTCGGCTCAATGACCAAGAAGATTAATAGTTACTTTGCAAAATTGATAAGGTAGGCGAAATTTATGCGTAACCAACAATTTGCCATTCGGCCCACAGCACCCGCTCAGGCCCTCGACGAACTTCACACGATTCATTTTTTAGATAACACCAATCAGGCCCTCACGACCCCCAGTCAACTGCTCTGGGATTTCTATGATCGTAGCTGGCCAGAATTTTCCACCGACCAACGGGTAGCCCAACAGCTCCATAACCTAATGGCCACCCCTGACACGGACGGTGCTGATTTCTTGAGCCAGCACGACGACGTGCCCGTCACTGTATTTTACAACTTAGCCCTGCAACGACTGGGCTTCGCTGTCGATGACGACTTTGACCTCGCTGACCCGCTGGCCGCTATGGCGAAAATCCAGCTGCCCGTCAGTGACCACCAATCCACTAATTTTACGGTAGCCGAGCTGAAACAGGCCTGGTACCTGCTCCTGACGACCCACACTAAGAACGGCCAGTCCTTCTTGGACCACCTGACAACTCACGGCTACTTTGCCCCATTCCTCCACGATGCCACCGTCACCAAGCCACTGATTTTTAACGGTAAAGCCCAGGCCGTCTTTGATACGACCCAGCTGATTCGCGAAGTCGTGTACGTTGAAAGTCCCCAGGACACGGACCACGACGGTCAACGGGACCTGCTAAAGGCCGAAATCTTGCGGCCAGCGGAAACTGCCACTGGGTTAAAGGTCCCCGTCCTCTACACCGCTAGTCCTTACAATCAAGGGACGAACGACGAGGCTGGTGACCAGATGATGCACGACGTCAACGTGCCCCTGACACCGCAAGAACCGAACCAGCTGACACGTGAGGACGTGCTGGCTGAACCAGCTACGACGCCAATTCCCGCTCCCCGCCCCGTGACGGCTTCGACCACCACGGCCACGGAAAGTTTTGCCCGGGAAAGCTCCTACACGTTAAATGACTACTTCTTGGCTCGCGGGTTTGCCGTCGTCTACGCTGCTGGAATTGGTACGCTGGATTCTGACGGCGTCCGCACCACTGGGGACCCCGAGGAAACCACGTCCACCATTGCCATCATCGAATGGCTAGCGGGTAACCGAACTGCCTTCACTAGCAGAGAAGCCACCCAGGCCATCCCCGCTTGGTGGAGCAATCACGCCATCGCCATGACTGGTCGTTCCTATCTGGGAACGCTGGCCACTGCTGCCGCAACGACCGGGGTAGCCGGCCTGAAGACGGTCATCAGTGAAGCTGCCATTTCCAATTGGTACGACTACTACCGTGATGGCGGTCTGGTCGTTGCCCCCGGCGGTTTCCCCGGCGAGGACGCGGACGTACTTGCTGAGGAAACGTTTAGCCGGCAACTACAAGCCGGCGACTACCACCGCATTCAAGCCAAGTGGCAGGCTGACTTAGCTGCCATTACCAGCGGTCAAGACCGGACGACTGGGAGCTACAACCGCTTCTGGGACGCCCGTAACTACCTGAAGAACGCGAAAAATATCAAGGCGGACCTGTTGTTGGTCCACGGTCTGAACGACTGGAACGTGAAACCACGCAACGTGAACAACTTGTGGAACGCTGTCCGTGATCTGCCCGTTGCCAAGAAGCTGATTCTTCATCAAGGCCAACACATTTATATCAACGCCTTTCGCTCGATCGACTACACCGACATCGTCAACCTCTGGCTGACCCACGAGCTGCTGGACGTCGACAATCAGGCCGAAACGTTGTTGCCAAACGTCATCATTCAAGACAACGTCCAACCCGAAACTTGGCACAGCTACGCGGACTGGGACGCGCCAACTAACCCCGTCACCACGTTGAACCTGCATCCGGAGGAATTGGTCGCCACGACCACCGCCCCGCTCAAGGCAGCGGTCAGCTTTAACGACCAACTGCCCGAGGCCCAGTACCAGGCGTACACGCACGACGTTGCCAGTTGGCAACGAGACTTGTTAAACGATGACTCCCCACTGAAGGGCCATCGGTTACGATTCAAGTCAGCCGTCCTGACCAAAGACCAAGTCCTCGATGGAAAACCAGTCATTACCTTAGAAGTTGCTGTTAACCAACCCGTTGGCCTCCTGAGCTTCCAGTTAGTCGATTATGGCGAGGCTAAGCGGTTAGGTGTTTCACCCACCCCACTCCGCGTATCGTTGGACGAAGGGTTCCACTGGCGTGAAGACAGCCTGCGAGAATTTCAAACGACCAAGACGACACCCTGGAAGATGATTACCAAGGGCCACCGCAACCTGCAGAACCGAACCAATACCTACCAAATCGATGAACTGAAACCCAACCAGTTCTATCGCTTACGGGTGACCCTGCAACCAACCCACTACCGTTTGTTGGCGGGCCACCAGCTGGGATTGGTCATCTACGCCACGGACTTTGGCATGACCGTGCGAGGAAACCAGGACCTGCAGTACTCTATCAACTTGGAACACGCAACACTAGAATTGCCGTACTTGGCTGAATAATTAGCTCTTAATCATGAATAGCGGGCCTGAGAGAAATCTCGGGTCCGCTATTCATTAACTAAAAGTTGAAAGTTCAAAAACCGTTATCAAGTCAAGAATAGTCAGACGTTACAGACTTAAAATTAGTCTCATCCAGCCACCTGCGGCGATCAGAGATTCCGCCTGCTGCGGGGAACGCCTGCGGACTGAAAAGCGGTCCTTCGGCTCGGTTTGAAGCCTGGAAAACCATCAGTCTTCAAACACGTCCCACGCTGTAAGCCGAGAATCGGCTTACAGCGTTGACACAGCTGGCTCCACCTCTGACCTCCTCCGGTTAAACGGGTTCTTGGAAAATAAACTAACTTAAATGACAGCACTTACTCAATATTATTGGCACGCCACTGGGTAGCCGAGAGTGAGCCAAATTTGGACTCAGCCGTGGGATTTTTAAGTGATTTTCTTGAAAATGGCGACTTGAAGACGGGTTTGCGGCTTCAAGTGAGGGGCAAGACCGCTCTTTGGCTTGTCCCGTCCTTCCCATCGCGTTCCAGTCCAAATTTGGCGAACGGTAAGGCGGCAATTCCCCACTAAGTCTGACTAAACCCTAATATCCAAACCTTGTTGTATCAGACATAGTAGGTGTTGCAGTACTTTCAACCTTTAGTCATTAAAGAGAAGTCGGTTTCGATTTTGAGACAACAGTGATAGAATAATAATAACTTAATTAGAAACGGGGGATCTTCCATGAAACAAGGCACCACGATTATTACGTTAGACAACGGCTACCATCTCTGGACCAACACCCAAGGCACTGGTGACATTCACCTGCTGGCACTACACGGTGGCCCTGGTGGTAACCACGAATACTGGGAAGATACCGCGAAACAATTAGCTAAACAGGGCCTCAACGTTCAGGTCCACATGTACGACCAACTTGGCTCATGGTACTCAGACCAACCTGACTTCAGCGACCCTGAGACCGCTAAGAAGTACCTGACTTACGACTACTTCTTAGACGAAGTTGAAGAAGTTCGTCAAAAATTAGGTATCGACAAATTTTACCTGATTGGCCAATCATGGGGTGGCGCTTTAGTTCAAATGTACGCTGCCAAGTATGGTCAACATTTAAAGGGTGCTATCATTTCATCCATGGTTGATAACATCGACGAATACGTTGAAAGCATCAACCATATTCGGGAAACCGTCCTGTCTGCCGACCAAGTTGCTTACATGAAGCAGATCGAAGCTGACGGCAACTACGACGACCCTAAGTATCAGAGTTACGTGGACATCTTAAACGATGGCTACGTGGACCGGAAGAAGCCCGCTGCGATTTCCCATTTGATCAGCACGATGGCTACCGACGTTTACGGTGCCTTCCAGGGTGACAACGAATTCGTGATCAAGGGTAAGCTGAAGGAATGGAACTTCCGTGAACACTTGAAGGAAATCAAGGTTCCTACCCTGTTGACCTTTGGTGAACACGAAACCATGCCAATCGCTACTGGTAAGAAGATGGCTGAACTCATCCCCCACTCACGTTTCGTAACGACGCCTGAGGGTGGTCACCATCACATGATCGACAACGCACCGGTTTACTATGACCATTTGGCAACGTTCATCCGCGACGTTGAATCTGATAATTTTAACGCTTAATTTCTTTGTATTGAAGGTTCGAGACTGTTTTGGTCTCGAGCCTTTTTTGGTTTCTCTGGCCGCCTCCAGAAGTCAGGGGCGACGTCCGCCGTGGGGACCGCCTGCGGCCTGTGAAGCGGTCCTCCGGCTCGACTTTGAGCCGCCTTAACCCAGCGTCTCAAAGCTCGTCCCGTGAAATAAGCTGACCAGTCAGCTTATTTCACCATCACCGCGGACGTCACCCCTGACTTCTTCCGGCTACCTGGGTCTGCTAATCTGGCACCCTCACTTAAAGTTTCTAAGACCTGAAAAAAAAAGCGCTATGAACTCCCTTCCAAGTTTATAGCGCTAATATGTGTTTAGCTTAATCAATACTAATAACTACACCAAAGGCTAAACACGACGACTTTGGCCGCTCAACTTCACGCATATTGAGCTCAGCGGTCGTAGAAAATTAGAATAACCATACCACCTGTCCTTACTCATTCGTAAGCCCTGAAATCAATATAGGCCGCCAGTCGCCCGGACTGGGGCCAGCCGTGACGGGTGGCGTTGAAGCGGGCGGGATTCCCGGTTCTACACCACGGGACGAGCTAGGAGACTCAGTGAACTTCTGAGGCTTCTAGTCGAGGAGCAAGACCGCCCCACAGGCTTGCTCCGGTCCCCACAGCCGGCCCCAGTCCGGACGAGCGGGGGCGTCGTAAATCATCCACAAAACAAAAAAGTCTGGACAAAATGTCCAGACTTTCAGTCGTTGTTGACTAGTGCACCACAACTTTCATCCCGGTAGGAACGTTGTTGTAGACCCACTTCGCATCGGCAACCGACAACCGCACACACCCGTGTGAGGCAGCCGACTTACCTAATTCTTCAGCTTCACTCTTAATATAATTTCCGTTTGCGTCCGTTGGTACCGTGTGGAACAGGTAGATACCGTGGTCCTTCCAGGAGACCCAATACTTGGCGCCTTCCCCGGAAGACTGGTTGTAGAAGAACTTGCCCCGTTCCTCCTGAATTGCAAAGGTTCCATGCGGCGTGCCATTCTTCTTACCGGTTCCTGTCGAACAGTACATGGTGTAGAGCACCTGACTGCCATCCTTAACGTATACCCGTTGCCGGCCGGTATCAACATCTAGCCAGGCATTCGGATGCTGTTTCAGATTGGGATAAGCCTTATCTTCTGACGGTTCACGCCAGTTAATTGTTTTTGCTTCTGCGCTAGGCTGTTTGGCCGCGGTCTGCGTGGTGCGAACCGTGGCAGTGTTAGTAGCCTTGTGGAAGATGCGACTGATGCCGACACCCGCCGCAATCACTAACACGACAATGACGAGGAGCTGCCTAAATCGTCTCATGATTTTCCGTCCTTTATCCTTCGATTTTCTTAACCACAGTTAACTGTAACGGATTTTTCTGAAAAAGGGAACGCCTTTTACGAAAACGTAATAAGCCTGCAACCTAATTTTCAGCGGAATTTTTTAAACTGAGCTTTTCAACGTTTAAAATCTTATCAACTAAGCCGGTGTAGAAACTGGCCTCATGGCTGACGATGATAGCATTACCGTTAAAGTTCAAGATAGCCTGCTTCAGCGCCTGCTTGGTTTCATCGTCCAAATGGTTCGTCGGTTCGTCCATGATCAGGAAGTTAGCGGGCTCGAATTCCATCATAGCCAGCTTGACCTTAGTCTGTTCCCCACCGGAAAGTTCCCCGATTGGTTTCATGGCGTTGGCCGAATCCAACCCACACTTAGATAGCTTAGTCCGAATTGCCTTTTGAGGCAACTTTTCGTACTTGGCTTGGATAATTTGTAAGGGGGTCTGTTGATTGTTATCCCAAACTAAGTCCTGGCTGAAGTAACTGATCTTGGCGGAAGGTGAGAAATGCGCTTCCCCCCCCTTAGCCTTGATGAGCCCCAGAATGGACTTGATCAACGTTGATTTACCAACCCCGTTGAACCCGGTCAGGCCAACCTTTTGGTTAGTCGTCACGGAGAATGTCACGGGCTTCAACAGTGGCCGCTCGTATCCAACAGAAAGTTGGTCAACCACCAACGCGTTTTGCGAGCCCGTTTCCTGGTAAGGGAAATCGAAATGGGCTTGCACGTTCGTCGAAGGTGGATCGACCCGGTCGATCCGGTTCAGCATCTTTTCTCGAGACTTAGCCATGGTCGACTTCGACCCGGCCTTGTTCTTCCGAATAAAGCGTTCGGCCTTTTCGATCACGACCTGTTGCTTGTCAAACTCACGTTGTTGGGCCTTTTCACGTTCGCCCCGTTGCCGCATGGCCTGCTTGAAGTTCCCCCGGTATTTCGTGATTGCCCCAAACGCCACGTTGATGATACAGTTCGTCACGTTTTGTAGGAAATCATAATCATGGGAGATGATCAACGCTGCCCCGTCAAAGTTATTGAGGTAGTCTTCCAACCAGGCAATGTGCGCAACGTCGAGGTAGTTAGTCGGTTCGTCCAAAAGAATGACGTCTGGATTTTCCAATAACAGCTTAGCCAAGATAATCTTGGACCGTTGCCCACCAGACATCTTAGCGACTTCGTGGTCCCGGCCAATGTCATCCAATCCTAGTCCGGAGATGACCCGTTCAATTTCTGTTTCAATATCGTAGAAGTTCCGGGCGTCCAGCTGTTCTTGAATCCGGCCGGCCCGCTCCAGTAACTTGTCTTCCATAGTTTCCGCATATTCCGTGTACATGGCCGTCATCCGGTCGTTCATTTCGTACAGGTCAGCGTAGGCTGTATGGAGGAAATCAATCAGCTGCATGCCTTCAGGAATGTCAGCGTATTGGTCCAAGTACCCAATGTGGGTCTTCTTTTGCCATTTCACTGAGCCAGTCAATGGGAGCTCCTGACCCGTAATAATCTTGATCAATGTGGATTTTCCCACACCGTTTTGCCCCACAACACCCATGTGTTCACCCTTGTTTAAGGTGAAACTGGCGTTTTCGTAGAGCTTCTTGTCGGCGAAACTCATGCTTAAGTCGTCGACTTCTAATAATGGCACGTTTAGTCCCTTCCCTTCTTCTCTCACGCAGAAAAAAGCCCTGACACGGTCAAGGCCTTTATTCATAACATATATTGGTAGTAATTTACCACGAAAAGCCCGGTTACGTCAACTTGATGGTTTAGGGACCGGCTGGAATCTATGCTATAATGGGTGAAATTTATTGCCTAAGGACTGACTATCTATGAATATTCGTAACATTGATCACCTCACCCTCACCGTTAGTGACATCGAACGCTCTGTGCGTTGGTACCACGAGGTATTCGACCTCCCCATCATTGAGTTTGATGACGGTCGCCGTGGGGTCAAAATTGGCAAACAAAAACTCAATTTCCAACAGAGCGACGAACCCCACTTGCCAGTTGCTAAGCACCCCACGGTTGGTGGCGCAGACTTTGCCATCATCGCCACGGACCCGTTGGCCAACATTTTGTCTCACCTGACCAACTACGCGGTGGAAATCATCGACGGTCCACTACCTAAGCAAGGGGCCCTCGGCAACATGACCTCTATCTACGTTCGCGATCCGGACGAAAACTTAATTGAAATCGGCAAATACGATAAATAACCTGATAAGGAGGCCCCTCAGTTAGATGAATACGTTAACGAAAATGGGGCGGGATCTGGGTGACTGGCTCTTACGCAGTCTGCGTTGGATTGGCTTCATCTTTATTTACCTGGTCGACAGCTTGATTCTCGACCTGGCTACCACCCACGCCAGCCAACCCAACCTGGCCAACCGGTTGGTCGGTGCCATGCTGATCTATTCGGCGCTGTTGCTAGCTTTTCTAGCCTGGCGGTACAATAAACAGCTGCGCGCTAATAACCCCCGTGGCTTTGGCCGAACCAAACTGACGAGCCAGCGGTTCTGGCAACTCATGGGCTTCTTCGTCCTGATGATGGCCATCCAACGGCTTTGGATCGTACTGACCAGCCTTCACATTCTGAGTAGTCCTGCCAACCAAACCGCCATCAATCAGCAGGTCATGCAATTTCCATTTTGGAACCTGGCCTACGCAATTCTCTTCGCCCCGTTCGTCGAAGAAATGATTTTCCGCGGAATTTTTCTGAACTACTTTTTCAGTAAAAACACCAGGCTCATGAATTTCTTGGGCGTCTTGGTCTCGGGCCTCATCTTTGGATTTATGCACGCGAACAACATCTCGTTTACGCTGCTGATGTACTCCGCCCTGGGGTGGGTCCTGGGGATCGCGTACCTGCATTTCAAAGATGTTCGGTACAGTACGGCGCTGCATTTTCTGAACAATTTAATGTCGCTCATATAACCCTAAACACACGAAAGGTGAGGTCGCCACTTGGCGGTCCTCACCTTTTTTGCGTATTTGATTGATGCTAATTGCCGCCTCCGGTTGGCAGGGATGGCGCCTGCTGTGGGGACCGGAGCAAGCCTGAAAGACGGTCTTGCTCCTCGACTTAAAGCCCCCGCCAAGAACGCGCGGTCTTTAAGCTCGTCCCGTGATGTAGAAGCGGGAATCCCACCCGCTTCAACATCACCGTCACAGCTGCCACCATCCCTGCCAACCTCCGGCTAAGATTTACTGTAACTGTAAATCAAAGACAATTTGCTGGAGACATAAGTGGTGATGACAACATCTTGATCAATTGACTACAGTAGCCAACCATGCAGAAAACATTACCAGATGGATTGGTTCAGGCCACGCCCACCGATAGTCTGAACCGTTTTAATGTGCTGACCGCGTCAAGATAATTTGATACACTACCGTCAAATAGCTCCAATTCACCGTATCAACATCACTGACGAATCCATCGTCACACTGAGGCCGGAGGCAGCCAGGTGGCACGCTGTGTCGAGCTAGTTAGTCAGCGTTCTGGGCTGGCTTACTAGCTGGGCCGACCTCACAGACTCGCGGGTTTCGAGGCTGCGAGGCGAGGTCGAAGACCGCTCTTTGGCTTCGGCCGGGCCCCACAGCGTGGCACCTGGCGGCCGCAGGCGGCTCCACCCACTAATTATTCAGCAAACAGTGCCATCAGTTCGTCTTGCCGGAGATTTTGCTTCTCGGCACCACAGACATCTAGCTTGACCTGCCCGTCTTGTACCATGACGAGTCGGTTGCCATAGGTCAGTGCATCACTCATTTTATGAGTAATCATCATGGTCGTTAAATGATTCGTTTCGACAATCTTTTGCGTCAGTTCCATCACCTTAGCACTGGTTTGTGGATCTAACGCCGCCGTGTGTTCGTCTAGCAGTAGCAATTCCGGATGACTCAATGTCGCCATTAATAGGGATAGCGCCTGACGTTGCCCACCAGATAAGTACTTCACCTGCGTCGTCAGTCGGTCTTCCAAGCCCATTTGCAAGGGCCGTAACAAGTCTTGGTACGCAGCCTCTTGCTGGGCGTTGCGGTACAAATGAAGACTCATACTATGCGTATGCCGCTGGGCCAGCGTCAAATTCTGCGCCACACTCAGCTCACCTGCCGTCCCCATCTTAGGATCCTGGAAGACGCGGGATAACCATTTGGCCCGGTATGCCACGGACTTTTTGGTCACGCTGTGTCCGGCCAACGTGAGGTCCCCCGCGTCTGCCGTTAACGTCCCCGCAATCGTGTTCAGGAGCGTTGACTTCCCAGCCCCGTTATTCCCGATAACTGAAACAAAATCTCCCGGCTCAATCGTCAGGCTCACGTTCTTTAACACGTGCCGTTCATTTGGTGTCCCGGGAAAGAAGACCTTCTGGAGATGCTTGACGCTTAAGACTGCTGATTGGTTCTGCTTCATGTTCATCGGCTCCTAACTGTTTGAGGTAACGTTTAAGTTGTTGACGCGTCCGGTACTTGTTACGAATGATCGGCAGGCAAATAACAATGACTAAGATTCCCGCCGAAAGAATTTTGAGGTCGTCGACTGGGAAACCTAACCCCATCGCCACCGTCAATAAGTAGCGGTAGATGATAGCTCCCAGGACCATGGCAGACAGGCGTAACCAAATCTGCCGGCCCCGTAAGAAAATTTCACCGACCAAGACTGAGGCCAGGCCAATCACGATGGTCCCAATTCCCATCCCAATATCAGCGTACCCGTTGCTTTGCGCAATCAGGGCACCGGATAAGGCGATGCACCCGTTGGAAACCATGTAGCCAATAATGACCATCCGGTCCGTGTAAATTCCGTTGGCTGAACTCATAGCCGCGTTGTTCCCAGTGGCCATTAGGGACAACCCTAACCGCGTCTTGAACAACCAAATCAAGACGGCCACGACGACTCCCGTGACCAGTGCGCCGACGACAATCGTTTGCAAATCGACCGACCACGTCGCTGGTAAGTAGTTGGTCAACACTTTCTGTGATAACAAGGGCACGTTAGACTTACCCATGATGTGCATGTTGACGGAATACAGTCCGGTCATCGTCAAGATGCCGGCAAGTAAGGATGGCATGTGTAGCTTGGTGTCGAGGATACCGGTGACCCAACCAGCCACACAGCCAGCGAGGAAGCCCAGTAAACTGGCAGTGACTGCGGACTGACCACTCAACATGGCGCTGACCGTCACAGCCGCCCCCAACGGGAAACTCCCCTCGGTGGTTAAATCGGGAATATCTAAGATGCGGAACGTGATGAAAACGCCGATGACTAGGGGTGCCCACAGGAGGCCCTGCCCGATACTGGTGATTAACATAGAAGTTACCCCTTTCTAAGGTTTCGTAATTTGACTAGGCTTCAACCCAATTGCTTTGGTGTTGGTCTGGTTAATGTATAAGTGCAATTTCTTAGATTCTTGAACGGCCATGTTTTGTGGCTTCTTTTTGTTGACTAAGACGTCGTAGGCCATCTTCCCAGTCTGCTTGCCCAAGTCGTAGTAGTTGATGCCGTATGTAGCAGTCCCACCATCTTGCGCCATTTCAATTGAACCGGTAACAACTGGTAACTTGGCAGCCTTCGCCTTTTGACCAATGGTCTTCATGGCACTTGCCATCAAGTTATCGGTTGGTAAGTACAGGCCGGATACCTTGCCGGTCAGTCCAGCTAACACACTCGTAACATCGTTGGTGCTAGTAGCACTGACAATTTTCAAATTCAAATGATGTTTCTTGGCGTACGCCTTGGCAATCTTCACTTGTAAGACAGAATTTTCTTCTGAAGAGTTGTACATCACTCCCAATGGCTTGTTGCCCTTGGTCATGCTAGCCAGTAACTTGAGTTGCAGGCCCACCGGCGTCATGTCGCTCGTGCCACTGACGTTGGTCTGCGGCTTGCTGCTGGACTTGACCAGGCCAGCTGACTTCAAATCAGTCACGGCGGTAACCAACGTTGGTGTAGTCTTCGTCTTCTTGGCTAAGCCCTGTGCGGCTGGCGTGGCGATACCAACTAATAAATCATTCTTCTGTTGAACCAATTGCTGACTCATGGTATTCAGGTTGGCTTGATCACCCTGTGCGTTTAAGTAGTGGTAGGTCACCTTCGTCGACTTGTGATGAGCCTTCAATTCCTGCTTCAAACCGGCTTTGAATCCTTGCCGGGCCTCGTCGAGTGAACCGTGTTGCACGACCTGCAACATGCCGACTTTTAAGTTACCGTTGCTGGCAGTCGACTTGCTGGAACACCCTGCTAAAACTAACCCTAAACCTAATAAGGCAATGCCACTCATAAGTAATTTTTTCATAATCAATTCCTCCAAGAATATGTGATTTCGTTGTCGTCCCGGTCACGGAACGTTATTTAGTTAAGACTAATTGGTAAATTTATAACCAGTATCCAGCGCGGTGACCCTGCGTCCAGGGCTGCCGGAAAAACAAAAAACACCAGATAGATTCTGAGTAGAATCTACCTGGTGTATATCGGGCCCGATATTATTTCTCCAGATAGATTAACCCGTATCTATCTGGCGCTAAGTCATGCTGAAAAACTTTAGCTAATCGATAGATACAAACGCAATTGTGCGATGCGTTCGTATCCAACGAAATGAATACAAACGCTATCTAAAGAAAAAGCTAAAGGCAAACTGGTTATTTAAATGAGTTAGGCTGATTAATTTCATAAGTCATAATCCCTTTCATTTATCAATTTACAATTACCAGTTAACCATTTTGAAATGGGCCTGTCAACCCTAATTTTAATTTAATTCTCATTTTCAGGAGCTAATAGACTACGATAATCTTGGCACCAAGCGAGTCCCATGGCACCATCACCGACGTGAACGCCAAAGCTGGGGCCAATCAAAGCCGTCTCAAAAGTCACGGTAGGAAAGCGTTCTTGGGCGGTTGCCACCCATTGTGCAGTGGTCTCCGGTTGGTCGGCGTTCAAAATCGTTGCCTTGACTGGAGCTACCCCGGCAATGTCGGTTGCCAGGTCATCTAAGAAATCGCTGAGAGCCCCTTTCAACCGCAAAGCACTCCCAGCGACCCGCATTTTTCCGTTTGATTCGAAGACCAGAATCGGTTTGCCGGGTAAAATTGGCGCCGGACCAGGACTATGGCTGGGATTGACCGCACCGGTCCGCAGCAGTGGCTTAATAGAGTCAATGACAAAGGCACTGTGGGTAGTGGCCCGCAGCTTCGTCAACTGCTCAAAGATTTCAGCGATGGTGGCCCCCCGGTCGGCCAAAGCTGCGGCTAAGCGAACCTGTTCACCCATGGTTGTTAAGATACCGCGTGAATCCCAGGGGTGCACGTGGACGCTAGTAATGTTTTCCACGAACGCGGCCAGCGTATTCACAAAGCCCGAGATACCAAGTGATGGCCCAATGATGATGACGTCAGTCACCCCGTTTTGGGCTAACTCAGCACAAGCCGCTTGAATCGTCTGCATGGACAATTGCGGTGCGGTTGGCACCATTTTTTTAGACTTAGATAGCCGCATCAACCGATAATAATCCGCGGTACTCAAGTCTTCGTACTCGTGATACTGCCGGTTACCAAACATGATTGGTGCTGATAACAGGTGGATGTGCCGTTGTTTAGCCTCATCAAAGGCAATACCGGCCGACGTGTCCGTCAGGATTGCAATCTTCATGAGCAGCCTCCTTGCTGTACTGATATTTAAGTTATGTATATTAGTTGTAATGGTCGCGCTCCGGCGGTCAGGTCGGGGCCTGCTGTGGGGACGCTTCAGCCTGTGAACCGGGCTTCTCGCTCGATTTGAAGCCAGGTTAACCCACCTGTCTTCAAAGTCGCCCATGCCGTAAGCTAGCAACCCACTAGCTAACGCCATTTTCACAGCTGACCCCAACCTGACCGCCTCCGGCTTAACTTGTGTTCAACCATCAACTGTTATCGTCCAGTATACCAAAAATTGGGTGCCGACCAACAATAATTTCAGAGCTGTTTAGTGTGACCAGGTAACAGCACATTAGCCAGCACAGATATCTCTGAAGAGTAGTCAGTATTGCCTCCATCCACCAATGCTGCTTAATGGTAATAGAACAATCATCACAACTACTCGCAATTTTCACCAACTACATAATTGCCATCAGCTCAGAGTAGCCGCAGGTGGCTGGGACTGGGGGCCGCAGTGACAACAGTGTTACCTGGTGTTTTGGGCCAGGTTACACTGTGGGACGGTTAGGAGACTCGGGGCATTATCCGAGGCTTCTAACCGAGGAGCAAGACCGCCTCTCAGGCTTGCGCCGGTCCCCACAGCGGCCCCCAGTCCCGGCCACCGGAGGTGGCAACCCAGCCACCCCACCAACCACCACTTTCAGAAAAAAGTGAAAATTAAGGTTGACGGTCTTTAAGCAATGCCGTACACTAAATTTAATCAAAACGGAAGGAAGGAAAGTTATATGCAAATGTCTGCGATTGAACTTAATGGACGTTGGCAAAGCCGGTAATCAAGTCTCATCAGTGTTGATGCGACTTGAGCTCCCAGAGCGATTCTCGCATCTGCGCCGGCTAACTTTCTGATGCAATGGCCCGCACGGATGTTTACTATCCGGTTTTGCGGGCCTTTTTCTTTGGGCACCCGGCCGGACTGGGTGCCCTTTTTGTATCGACTGCCAATTCCAAAATAAGTGAGGTTGATTAGAAAATGAAACGATTATACGGACTCATTGCCATTTTACTTGTTTTTCTCGGTTTCGCCTTTGTTCAAGAGAAACACCAAACTGCTCAGAAAGCTAAGGTACCAACGGTCGGCATCTTGCAACTTCTCTCCCACCCGGCCCTGGATGCCATCCATAAAGGAATCATTCACGGGTTAGCCGAAGAAGGTTACCACGTTGGTAAGAACGTGAAAATCGACTTTCAAAACGCGCAAAATGATCAGAGTAATCTGAAAACGATGAGCGCGCGCTTCGTCAACGAGAACGCCGACGCCATGATTGGCATCGCCACGCCATCCGCGCAAGCACTGGCCAATGCCAGTTCCAACATCCCCGTCGTTCTCGGGGCCATCACCGACCCTGAGGGGGCGCACCTAGTCAAGAGCAACGAACATCCCGGTAATAACGTCACTGGGGTTTCTGACCAAGCACCACTCAAGTCACAATTAAAATTGATTCAAAAAATCATGCCAAATATGAAGACGTTGGGTATCATCTACACATCATCTGATGACTCAGCCACCGCGCAGTATCACCAATTCGCAGCACTTTGTAAACAACAACACGTGACGCTGAAGGCCTACTCCATCGCAAACACCAACGACTTAAACCAAGTCGCCCAACAGATGGTCAGCCAAGTCGATGCCGTTTACGTGCCAACCGACAACACCGTGGCCAGTGCTATGCAGACGCTGGTCTCCACGGCCAACGCCAAGAAAGTCCCCGTCTTCCCAGCCGTCGATACGATGGTCAAGGCTGGCGGATTAGCAACTCTGAGTATCAACCAGTACAAGCTCGGTGTTCAAACGGGTAAGATGACTGCCGATATTTTAAAGGGTAAGAAGCCCGCCGACACGCCAATCAAGTTTGAACGCAAGGGTGAAATGACCATTAACTTGTCGCAAGCCAAGAAGCTGGGCATCACGCTACCAGCATCAGTTGTTAAGGAAGCCAAAGAACATGGGGAGGTCTTCAAATGAGTTTAGCAGTATCCACAATCGGGCAAGGCCTACTCTGGGCCGTCCTCGGGGTTGGGTTATTCCTAACCTTTAGAATTCTAGATTTTGCCGACATGACCGTTGAAGGAACGTTCCCCTTGGGAGCGGCCACGGCTGTCGCCGCCATCAGTAACGGGATGAACCCGCTACTCGCCACACTATTGGCGTTCGCCATTGGTGCCATTGCTGGGCTCATCACCGGTCTGCTCTACACCAAGGGCCACATTCCCATTTTATTAGCCGGCATCCTAGTCATGACCGCCTGCTATTCGGTTAACTTACGGATCATGGGTCGTGCCAACGTTTCTTTATTAGGGAAATCTACGTTGTTTAAAAATCACTTCCTGGCTTCCCTGCCCCAATACTTCGATAGCGTTGTGTTAGGCGCGGCCGTCATGATTGTCATCACGACCCTGGTCATCTACTTCCTGCAAACGGAACTCGGCCAAGGTTTCATCGCCACTGGCGATAACCAAACGATGGCGCGGTCACTTGGAATCAACACCGACAACATGAAAATCATGGGACTGATGGTCTCCAACGGGCTAATTGCCTTCGGGGGCGCCCTGGTTGCCCAAAACAACGGCTACTCTGACGTCAACATGGGTATCGGGATCATCGTTATCGCCCTGGCCTCCATCATCATTGGTGAAGTAGCCTTCGGTGATTTGACCCTGAACCAACGGCTGGTCGCGGTCACCCTGGGGAGTATTCTCTACCGGTTCGTCCTCCTGTTGGTCCTCAAGCTGGGGTTCAGCGCCAACGACCTCAACCTGATTTCCTCCATCATTCTGGCCATCTGCATGATGTTGCCAGTCTTCAAGAACATTTTCAACTTCAAGCATATTTTGAAACGGGGGTTGGATACCAATGACTAAACCATTACTCGAACTTAAAAACGTGGTCTTAAAGGTTAACCGCAACACACCAGAAGAAATTACCATTCTGGACCACCTCAACCTCACCATTAACGCCGGCGATTTCATCACCGTGCTGGGTTCCAACGGGGCGGGGAAATCAACCTTGTTTAACGCTATTGGGGGCGACCTCAGTATCGATAGCGGTCAGATTCTTCTCAACGGTAAGGACATCTCCCACGACTCCGTGGAAAAACGGACCAGCTTTCTCGGCCGTGTCTTCCAAGACCCCAAACTGGGGACCGCGCCGCGGATGAACGTTGCTGAAAATCTGTTACTCGCTGAACGCCGAGGACAGCGGCGCGGCCTCATGCCCCGCAATTTAAACCGGCACATGGCCCACTACAAGGAACTGACGGCCACCATGCACAACGGCCTCGATGAACGGTTGACGACGGCCACCGGTAACCTCTCTGGTGGTCAACGCCAAGCATTAAGCTTCCTGATGGCCACCCTCAAACGTCCAGAAATTCTATTATTGGACGAACATACGGCGGCGCTTGACCCACGGACGGGGCAAGATTTGATGCACCTAACCAACGAACGGGTCTCCCAAGATAATCTGACCTGTTTAATGATCACCCATCACATGGAAGACGCCCTGACCTACGGCAACCGGCTGATTGTCTTGCACCACGGCAAGGTCACTTACGACGTGGCGGGCGACAAGAAACAAGCACTGACTAGCGAACAGCTCTACAGCTTCTTCGCTGAGATCGAATAGGAGCTCGTCATGGAAATCGTAATTTCAAACGCTCCCTTCAATCGGGCAGCCGCCTTGGCCCTACGCCAGGCCAGCTTCGTCACTGAACGGGGGATTCCCCGCGACGTTGAGTTCGATGACCGCGACACGCCTGAACGCTTGTACGTCGTGGCGTACCAACGGCCAGAACTGCCAGTTGGCACGTTGCGCTTAGAACCCCAGTCAGCCACGGAGATGCGTTTCGGCCGAGTCTGCACCAGCCAGCAACTTCGCGGTCAAGGCATTGGCCGGCAAGTCCTTCAAGCTGGTGAAGCTTGGGCAAAGCAACACGGCTTTCTCTCCGGCTTGATTGACGGCGAACTAACAGCCAAAAGCTTCTACGAACGCTGTGGCTATCAGGTAGTTGGTGACCCCTTCGATGAAGATGGCGCACCAGTGATAACTCTTAAAAAGACTTTTTAACTCGGTCAAAGTGGGCAGGCTGAGTTAAATTTTGACCAATAGCAAAGGGACCGGAAAGTTAATTTTCCGGTCCCTTTTTCTGACTTATAATTACGATTACGCTGGTGTCATTATTTCTGTTCGTAAGTTTTAATCAGGCCTTGTGTCCCATCGTCGCCTAGGTCAAAGTCTTCTACCATAGCCTCATAGAGCAACTTGGCTTGCTTGGTAGCGGGCAAATCGAGGGCCATCCGATCAGCTTCCTGCAAGGCAATCCGCAAGTCCTTGAGGAAATGCTTGGCAAAGAAACCGGGGGTGTAATCCCCCTTCAGAATTCGGGGAACGTAATTGTCCATGCTCCAGTTGTCGGCGCCACCACTGCTCAAGGTCGCGAGCACCTGTGGTAGATTCAAGCCGGCTGCCTTGGCATAGACCAACATTTCCGTCAGCCCCGTCATCGTCCCAGCAATCATGATTTGATTGGCCATCTTGGTATGCTGCCCCTTACCTGCGCCGCCAAAATAACTCACGCGTTGCCCTAACTGTTCAAAGACTGGCAAGACCCGGTCATAAGCAGCTTGGTCGCCCCCGACCATGACCGTTAACGTCGCGTTCTTAGCCCCGACGTCGCCACCAGAAACGGGGGCATCCAGCGCTTGAACATCGTGGTCGTGGGCAATTTCGGTTAATTTGACCGCCAAAGCTGGCGTACTCGTCGTCATATCGACCACCACACTGCCAGCTTGAATCCCAGCAAAGATCCCGTGATCACCGGTATAAACGGCCTCCACATCACTGGGATAACCCACCATGGTCGTCATGACGATATCAGATTGGCTAGCGACCGCTTGCGGCGTATCAGCCCAGGTTGCCCCGGCATCCAAAACGGCTTGGGCGTGCGCCTTGGTTCTGTTGAAGACGACTACTGACTGACCGACCAGCCTGCAAGAGATTCTTCACAATCCCAGTTCCCATGACGCCAGTCCCAATAAATCCAATTTGCATAAACGTTACCTCCCGTTTTTATTAGCCTCATCATAACATGCTAGCCGTCAAAATCAGTGGGGACGCTCCTAAAGCTAGGATTAGTGCCAGCCTGCATTTAGTTGAATATACCGTCTATTCATTGGCTAAGTTGTTTAACTTGGCTAACTATCACCGATTAGTGTGCTATCTGCAAAATCCAACCTAACCGCTGATTTTTCGACTACGGGTGAACAAATTTAAGCGTCTTCGCAGTAAATTTATACGTATACAGCTTATTATATGCCCAGAATGTCGCCTGGACCCGTTTTCTGGTAATCACTAACGACTTAAACGTCGTCCCACTGATTTTTCCTTTGAAGACCTTCCCCCGGGTCAGTCGGACCTTGTTGTTCACCGTGACTTTCCCCTTAGTGAAGTTCGTTGCCCGCAAGAAATGGGCACCCTTCAGACTAGTTGAGACGTCAAAAATCAAATGATTGCCATCCATCTGAATATTGGTCATCTGTGTGCCATCCCCACCCCAGAGCCGGAAGAAGGCTGTTGGTGTCAGATATTTATACGTTACCCGAATTGTCTTCTTGGTAAACTTCACCCGATAATGCCGCGGCTGTTTTTGATTCCACGCGTACATTTGGGGATTCACCCACCGATTTTTCTTGGAGGTTTTATACTGGTGACCGACCTTACCCTTCAACGTCTTCCGTGCCAATACCGTCCCATCAGCGACTTTATAGGTCACGACAACTTTCCCCGTGGTTGCCGCCTGTCCCGTCACCGTGAACCCAGTAATTCCGAGAACCACCACGCCCAACAATAACCACCAACTACGCCATTTCTTACTCATAGTCCACCAACTCCCGTTTTATTAATTTTTCTATAGTATACCCCTGAATCCACTTATCCGTGAAAAAAAAAGCAGCCCCGCAAGGCCACCTCAATTACTTACGATTCAGTTGAATTGGACGTCTTCTTAGTGGGCTTACTGGTCTGTGTCTGCGGTTGCCGCCGCTTACGAATCACGTGGATCAATAGCGTCAACACGATGGCTCCCAAGACGATGATACCAAATAGCGTGGCGGGAATCTCAATATCGATTGCTGGAATAGACACAAATAGCTTCACAGCAATGATACCAATTAAAATGTAGGCCATGGGTTCCAGCTCTGGAATCCGGCGCATCAACTTCATGATGACCTCAGCCACACCCCGCATAGCTAGAATACCAATCAATCCCCCAATTAAGACAATGACCGGATTATTTGAGATGGCCAGTGAGGCCAAGACGGAATCGACGGAAAAAATAATATCCATCATTTCAATCTGTAAGACCACCGACCAAAATAGTGGAAGTAATCGACGTTTTTTATCCTTCACTAATTTACGCGTATGTTTCACTCGCGTCTTGGTGAAGTACTGGAAGACTAGGAAGACCAGGTACAAGGCCCCAATGACCTTGATTTCCCAGAAATTAATCAGGTAAGTTCCCAGTCCGATGATGATGAACCGGAAAATATAAGCCCCCCAAATCCCGTAGAACAAGGATTCTTCCTGTTCTTTTTTGGTAGGCAACGACTGCGTCTGCGCGGCAAGGACGACAGCATTATCCACGGACAACAAACACTCGATCAACACCAATGAAAAGATGATGAGCCAGTCGTTTCCCGAAGTAATCACTGTTTCCCAATTACGAATATCAAAGAATGGCCCATACAACTGGCCAAGAAAATGTAGCAACGCTTGCGTCAGCTCCTTAAACTGCATAAATTATTTTGCATTAGTTTACCACACTCTCGATTAACATGCGACACATTAAGTCAATCATTAGCGAATTAACTTGCCCCATTAGTTAGTTGAATTTACTCATACATGCCTTAAAACGTTCAAAATGTTACCGAACCGCTACGTATCTGTTACCCAACCGCAAACAAATCGCGGTAAGATGAGAGGTATTACTAAGGGGAAATGGATGATTACTTTGAAAAAGCTTGTATTACTTATCGGGACAATCTTGCTGGTCGCTGGCTGCTTACCCGCCCAATCAGCATTTGCAAAGAGCTACTTACAGATTACAGCGACGACCAAGACCAGTTATAACGCCCGGTTCGTCAATCAAGGTAGCCGGAATGACGGCATCTACTACTACGCACCTTACTACACGCAACGGTCCGCGAAGACCCGCGACGCTAGTGGTAAGAACTGGCAACACCGGTTCGTTAAGGTGACGCAGACCGCCAAGCTATCCGATGGGAGTACTTACGTTAAATTTGCCTGGTATGGCAAAACGATTGGTTGGGTCAATCAAAAGGCCCTCCAAAAGTACAGTCGTTCGCAAAACGCCGCGGCTTTACTGAAGAATTACCATGTTCAAGGACGCGCGATGCTCTTTAACAACTACTCGAGTGGAGCCAGTCACGTCAGCGTCGGTTATGCCGACGCCACTAGTAAGCTCGCCAATAACGCCAATACCTTGTTCCCAATTGCCTCCCTTCAGAAAGTCATGACGGGGGCCATCATCGAACAATTGGCGGCTAGTGGTAAGCTTTCCCTCAATGACAAGCTCAGTAAATACTACCCCAGCGTTCGAAGCAGCGGCAGTATCACATTACGTCAACTTTTAAATCACCGTTCCGGCATCGACATGGACGAAACGACACCTGGTTCGCTACTCACGACCCAAGCTTCAGAGATCAACTATACGTTGGGGCAGCTCAAAGTGACTGGTACCCAGGGCTTTAACTACACCAATGCCAACTACACCCTGTTAGCTGGCGTGGCTTCCAAGGTCACCGGTCAGAACTACGATACATTAGTTCAAAATCGGATTATTCAACCCTTAAAGCTCAAACACACCTTTGCCTGGGATAACTTGCCTAGTGCGAGCGTTGTTGCCAGCGGATACAGCTACACCAATGGTCAAAGCAACGTTGCCAACGGTGTCTCACAAAAACTCATGTCCTCCCTGTTGGGTGCGGGTAACTATTACTCCACGACAGAAGATTACTACAAGATTCAAAAAGGTCTCCGTAATGGCAAAATCTTAACCAAGAGCCAATATTACGCCCTCTCGGACAATTACAAATTAAGTTACGCCGGCGGTTTGTACCACTATAGCGGTGGTATCAAGCGTGTTCGGGGTGCCCTCAGTGGCTCCGGCTACAACACGATTCTCTACGGTTCGGAAGGCAACAAATCTGGTGTGATTCTCTTTGCCAACCAGGGACCGACTAAGTCAATCAACACGTTAGCCACCACTCTCTATGATTTGGCCCGGTACTACAACGAAAATTAAGAAACTGTGTGTCCTCCCTCGCCTTACCGGTCGCCAGGTATGGGCTGGAACGGTGCGGACGCAACTTGAAGCCTCGAAAGTACCGAGTCTCCAAGCTTGGTCTTCTTCTAAGCCAGTAGGAAAACCACCTACTGATTAAGAAGAACGACGCGCCTGAGCCCATATCTGGCGACCTCTCGGCTTACACAGTATTTCGCTACCATCAAATTGCTTGTAAACAAAACAGTGCATGTAAAATTTTCAACGGCTATCGTGTCGAACGCAATCGAAGCCGGCTACATCACTGGCCTCCGGAGAGCGACAACCCATACTAAAGTTAAGAAGGACCTGGGATACGTACGTATCTCAGGTCCTTCTTAGTTAAGCGGCAAACGACGCCACATCATTTATCAAATTGATTTAATTTATAGCTGACAATCAAGCTGTTAAGCTTTTGCGCGTAATTGGGATCAGTGGCGTACCCGCCCGCCTGCAATTTCTGCGAAGCTTCTTGATAATTCTTCGCTGGTTGCGGTAGGTAGCGGCTCTTTAAGACATTGTCGTGATCCTGGATGGCAACCGTTAAACTGGGATAAATTCGGAAGTTAGCGTGAATCTTGATACGTTCCCCATTCACGTACTCGTGCGTCACAAACGAACCGGTCTTACCGTGATAACTTCCCTTGATACCAAAGGGGTTATTCGCCTGTTGAAAGATTTTAGACGTCCCCCAACTCGATTCCAGAATACTCTGGGCAATCACGATGCTGGGCAGGACCTGGCCGTTTTTGCGGTAAACCTTTACGGCTGGCGTAGCGACCTTCTGAATAAACGCTTGTTGCGCCGGCGTCTCACCAGAAACCGACTTAACCGTCACTTGATGGGCGGTTGGTTGTGGCTGTACTGCTGCTTGAATGTGATCTTTCATCAACATGCCACCACCCAAGACCAGCAGGACCAGGACAAAAATCCAGGTCGCTCTAGCAGAATTTGGTCGTCGTTTTCTTGCATTCCTAGGTTTTCTTCGCCGTTTGGCCACCCTGGTCCCTCCGATTTCCGTTATAATAGACTTAATTGTGTGTGCACTGCATTCAGCGAACACAGGCCAGTATTTCTCATTATAACAAGATTTTCACCAGAAATAACAAAATCTGAAAGTGTCAATAAATCTTAACCTTTAAGGGGGTGCCAAAATGGTTCTTAGCACCATCGTTTTTCTAATCTGTCTCACTGCGCTCTTTACCTTTTGGCAGCCCCGCGGCTTAACCAGTGCGGTGGTCACCACTGTCAGCTGCGCCCTGATTATCATCGTCGCCAGCTTTTCTAAGCACCTCTGGGCACAGGTGTTGGCGCACGTCGGTTGGGTATTAATCGCACTGGTCGGTGGCTTGGGCATCTTCACCCTCCTTCTGATTTTAAACGCCCCGCACCTGGTCGTTCGGAAACAGGAACGCCTCACGTACGGTCTAATTGCTGGCGTTTGGCTATGGGTGATTCTTGCCGTGGGGTGGGTGTACGGCCTAAACAGTGGCCATTTTGGCACCTCATTTTGGCCGTGGTTAACCTTCATCCCCGCCTTCAGTACCTACCTGGGAATCCTTTTTGCTGCCAGTCTCTTTGGCGCCTTGCGTGCTGATTGGTGGCGCGCTAAACGGGCGGATACCCTCCTCGTCTTAGGAGCTGGCCTCCAACACGGTGACCAGATTGGCCGCGTGCTCGGCAGTCGCTTGGATACAGCACTAGCGTTTGCCCAACGGCAAATAAAAAAGCCCACCATTATTGTTTCTGGTGGACAGGGTCCTGATGAAACGTGTCCTGAATCGACGGCAATGGCGGCTTATCTGGTCGCCCATGGCTGGGATGCCAAGGACATTATTGAAGAAAACCAAGCCACGAACACCTTGTTTAATATTTTATACAGTCAGCGGCTGTGGTCCCAATTACCCGATGGCGGTGGGAAAGTCATTATTGTCACCAGTAACTATCACTTATTCCGCGCTGAACATTTGGCTAGTGAACTTGGCCTTCGAATCGGTGGCTACCCAGCCCACGTGCGCTGGTCTTACTTACCAGGGGCCTGGGCCCGTGAATTTTTAGCCATCATTATGTTACATCCCCGTTTACACCGGGGCGTGTTGATTGGTTTCTTGACCGCCAACGTGCTATGGCTCTTACTGATCAGTTAAGTGGTGTGACCGTCAGTTGGTTGGCAACTTCGTAGAACTTTGGTTCCGTCCAAGTCAACATCTCTGGGGTTAATTTCAACTGGACTAAACCGAGTCGGTTGTACGGTTGAAAATAATACGTCAATGACTCACAGCAAGTCGCCGCCCGATAAACAGAATAAGTTGGCCGGTATTGATGACTCTTCGGTACCGTGACACTATTCAAGAGGTGCCACGCGCTGACGATGGCTGCTGGCTCATCGACTGGCAGGTCGGCGCGTTCTTTATAGTATGCTGCCCGGACAAAGCGGCCGCCCGGGGTAAAGGAACCGCTAGGAACTGGCTTGCCGGAAAAACGACCGGTGGAGACCCGTGTCGCGTTTAGCGGTAACGTCCCCGCTTCAAAGTCATCGGTGTAGTTGACGTACTGACCCAGCCGTTCCAGCTGTAACTCAAAGTCCTTGCTGTTGGTCACCACGCCCAACGGATTCTCCCGAACACGCATGGGAAAATGGGTCGGTTCAATGACCACGGTTCGACCTGTCCGATCGACTACAGCAAAATGGAGCTCGGAATCACCGATCTCATTGACGGCATACTTGCCGCTCATCAACTGAATTTCATCGATGTGTTCCTCGATGTCAGCAACGGAAGCGTAGTGGCCCAACAAGTAGAAGGAAAATTCGTAAGGTGCCAGGTGGACTTGGCCGTAAGTGGGTTCGTCAACTAAGTTGGAGCCGTTCGCAAACGTTAACTTTTGTACGCTCAGCCCCATTTCGTTGACGCCATCAGAAACATCAATTTCATGATGATGGGCGCCACCACCGCCAATCATGGCATATTTGTTGGTGTGCACATGATTATCGTACACGCTCTCCCACTGATAATCCCGTGGAACAAAGAGCGGTTGCACGTATAGCGCGTGCCAGTCCATGGTTCGCGCTAAAATGTGGCTGCCGTCCTTCGCAATCTGTAAAATGCTGGTACACACAGGTATCTTCCTCCTTCATGGCTACCCGAACCTCGATAAGCTCACAATTTTTTAATCAGCTGGTCTAGTTTGTTAAGTAACTTTTTAATGGTTAATCCAGTTTACGCGAAACCGCGCGTTGCTTCAACCATTTCGCCTCTTGTTAATCATCAGTCACTGGCTTAGCAGCGTCCGTCAAAAATTGCTGGAACCGTCGGTCGATTTCTTTTTGGCGGGGAACGGCTGCTAACGTCGTGGGCACGTTTGCTGTGATCTGTAAGTAAGCGAACATAACTTGGCTGGGGTCAAGGTGGGCCTTAGCTGCCAATTGACTGGCAAAGGGAAAACGTTGTTCCGTCAACATTGCTGCGAAGGGACTTTGATAAGATTGATGGTGTTTTGACATGGTGTTCGCTTCTTTCTAATTGAATTCGCGATTCCCTACTTTACCGGTTAAGAATTTTAAGTCAAC
Source organism: Levilactobacillus yonginensis (assembly GCF_003946265.1). GTDB lineage: Bacteria > Bacillota > Bacilli > Lactobacillales > Lactobacillaceae > Levilactobacillus > Levilactobacillus yonginensis. Next base: position 30,898 of record NZ_RHNO01000010.1, on the reverse strand, counting down.
TAAAGAGTTTCTTAACTTTTCTTAAATCCACCTGAAAACAGCCCCAATTTTTCCTATTATGGTAAAATTAAACATGGACTACACCCTGCTTGCACGGCGGGAAATTGATTACATAGAGAGGACTCAGACTACATATGCAAGAACGGATAAGAAAGCTTCACCACAACCGAATTTTTGCACTCGTATTCTGGTTGATCGTGGTCTTTGCGGCCATTATTACCCTACCAAACGTCAGCACCATCATTCAGTATGATGGCCAGCCACAATTGGCAAATACGAGTCAACCCGTAAAAGCGACCCAGATCAAGAACACTTGGGGGCGTAATTTAAACGGGACCTACACCGTGAATGCGGTCTACAATAACCCGGACGGCAAGTTAACCACTAAGCAACTTAGTGCAATTGACAAGTCTGTAACGGAATTGCAAAAGCGTTCGACGTATTACGGCGTCAAGAAAGTTACCACGATGACGAATACACCAACCGCTAGACCGCAACTTTTCTCTAAGGACCAGTCGACCGAAGTTGTTCAGCTAGAGGTCAGTCATAATCAAGGAACTGTTCGGCAAATCACCGATCAACTTTCCAGTCAGATTTCGACCATTGGCTTGAACACCTACGTAACGAGTCCTGAAATCGTTAGTGACGCAGCCAATGAACACATTGCATCGTACACTTTAATTGTTATCCTGATGACGTTACTGATTGCCTTAGTTGCCATGGGGATTTTATTCGCCTCAATCATTGCCCCTATCATCACGTTCCTAGCCATTTTAATCAGTTATATCTCCACACTGAGCTTGGCAACTAACCTGGCCTACCACTGGAACTTCGCGTACTCTGAATTTACGCCGATCTTCCTGTTGATGGGTATCAGCCTCTTCACCCTTCTGACGAGCTTCTGGTTCTTCCGTGAACTACGGAACCGCGTTGATGATGGTGAAGCCAGTCAGATTGCTACGACAGAAGTTGTGCAAAACCTGGGTTACCGGATCCTGATCAGCACCCTGACATTAACCTTAGCATTTGGAAGCTTAATGCTCTTCGACTTCTCAACCATTCGGGCCTTTGGCTTACTCGGGATTGGTTTTGCCATTACCGGGATTGCCAGTGTCACTCTGATTCCCGTCTTTACCGGGATGCTGGGTAGCAGCCTGTTCTGGCCAAAGAAAACGCGGCCAGCTCTCAAGGATCACAAGCTTTGGCATAGTCTTGCCCGCTTTGGTCTCTGGCAACCATGGATTGCCGTTCTGGCTGTCCTCTACCTTGCCGGTCCATTTGCCTATGGTTACCGTAATCAATTAAGCTACAGCAACTCGCAAGATATTCCGAATAATCAAGCCGTGCAGGGTGCTCGGGTATTAAGCGCACACTTTGGTCAAGGAAAGGCCACTCCTGTGACCCTCTACCTGCAAACCAACAAGCGCTTGGACAATCAAAATCAACTGTTCCAATTAGATAATTTAACCAAGAAGTTACGGGCTCAACCTGGAGTTGCTTCCGTTACGTCGGTCACACAACCTGGTGGTCAACCAATCACCCAGTACTACGTTTCCAATCAGTTGAGCACGTTGAACGAAGACTTGACTGGTGTTGTTGGACAACTTGGGACCGTTCGTAACGATCTGAAGTCTGACAGCTCCAACCTACGTCAAAAGGACTTAAATAAGGAAGTTAAACGACTTCAATCACTGACCACCAAAACCAATGGCTTGGTCAGCGACAGCAGCACGTTACAAACATCCTTACAAAGTGCTTTATCCCGTTCAAGTGCTTCCGGCAGTAGCAGTGCCTCCAAGAAGGTTACCAGCTACATTGCCCAATTGAACGCCGTCAACACTGAGTTAAACTCAGCATTGAGTACGTTGACTACCCTGTCTACGGGTGTTAACACGTCAAATACTGATGCAACGACCGCCCATTCCAACTTGAGTAATTACGCCGACACCCTGAAGGCCGTTAACGATAGCCTGAAGAGTTCTCGGAAGCAAGTTGTTAGCATGCAAAAGACGTTGAACAAGATGTACACCTACCTGGGTGGCTTGCAAACGTCTGAAGCTGCTAAGGCCCTCTACCTCACGCCAACCCAACTGGCAAGTGGTGATTTCCAACAATCCATGGCCAACTTCACGAACCAAAATGTGAAGTCCACGTACCTGACGATTACGTTGAAACAAGAACCTAACGCTAAAAACACGGCCGAAACCTTGGACCAACTGCGTCAGGTAGCTACTAGTCAATTACGCGGGACCGTCCTGGCAGGCTCAACGTTGACCTTCACTGGTCAACCAGTCACGATGGCCACCATCCAGAATCAATACCAACACGACCTACCAAGAGTGCTCCTGTTAGTCTTCGGCATTACGTTACTCCTGCTGATCATCTTCAGTCGTTCGCTCTTGCAAGCCAGCTACTGGTTCTTAACGTTCCTGGCATCAACGTTGGCTAGTTACCAACTGACCCACCTCATCATGAAGTGGTTGACCGGCGATGGCGACTTCAACTGGCAGGTTCCACTGCTGGCATTTGTCCCACTGACGGTTCTCGCAGTCGTCGAACTGACCCAGTTAGCGTTGAGTTACCGGTTGAACGATGCACCGTTACTCGATTGGTTACTTCCTGGTATTCATGAAGTTGGCCAAACGATGCGGCACTCCCTGTTCATCATCATTGCCGGGGTGCTCGGCCTCTTAGCCGCTGAATCACAAACGTTAACGGCGGTTACCCTGATTACCATCTTCACGGCAATCATTTTCAACTTGGCACTGCCACTGATGGCCTCCTCGTTCGGGAAACTGTCAGTTATCATTCCCGCCCAAAAGCCGCATCAGTTCCGTCGACAACGACGCGCTGACCGGCCTACTAAGAAAGACAAAGATGCTAAATAAGCTTATGTAACCTAAAAGGCTCACCACAAAATTGTGGTGAGCCTTTTTTGACGTGTGCTAATCGTCTAACTAACCTGATTTTCCCGGCTGCGATTGTGTCTTTGACAACAGGTAATTGCTTACTCAGCCAGTTTGCCCGACCGGTGGCTAAACATTCGCCAGCCCGTAATAACCGTGGCGACCAGGCAAATGGCCAGAGAAACCATGAACGCTACCCGCATACCAGCGATAAAGATCTCAGGATGGCTAGGTAAATAGGCGGTCACGTGATGGCCTGCATAGTGCCCCATCGCCGAGAAGAGGACCGTCGTGGCGATGGAAATACCAATAACCATGCCCAGTTCTCGGGCTAGAGCATTGATACTCCCAGCAACCCCTAAATTTTGAACCGGCACCGAACTCATGACAATCGTATTATTTGGTGACATGAAGATCCCGTTACCCAAGCCAACTAACCCAATGAAGAACATGAAGACCCACAACGGCGTCACGAGATTGGCTAACATGTACCCAACTTGACTGATTGAAATGAGCATCAGTCCGACAAACGTCAATCGTTCAGGCCCAATCTTATCCGAAACACTACCGGCAATTGGTGCCACAACCACTTGGACAATGGGAAAGGTCATCAACGCATACCCAGCGTAATTAGCGGCCATTCCCCGAGCATTTTCTAGGTAGAACGGTGCAATGACGTTGAAGAAAAAGTTCGCCACAAAAATCAGGAAGGCACATAGAATACTGATAGAAAACTCTTTATTCTGAAATAAATGCAATGCCAAGATTGGATCAGCCACGCGCAACTCAACGCGAACGAAGAAAATCAAAGAGAGCACCGCAATGGCAAATAGACCGAGAATCAGTGGTCGCCCAAATCCAACCTCCTGGCCAATAAAGACGCCGGCAAACAGGCTCACCATCAATACGGCAAACAAACTTGCACCAGGAATATCGATGGCCTCTTTGGTCACAATCAAATCACGGGGCAAAATTCGTTGTCCCAGCAAAAGAGCCAGGATTCCGACAGGCACGTTAATCCAAAAAATATATCCCCAACTGAGGTGGGCCAGGATGATTCCGCCAATTCCTGGACCAGCAATACTCCCCAAAGCAACAAAGGACCCAATCATCCCCAAAGCTCGTCCGCGTTCGCTAAAAGGAAAAACTTCTGTAATAATGCCGTTACTGGTCGCCATGGTCATTGCCGCACCCACGGCTTGAACTACGCGACCGCCCAATAGGAACGGCAAGCTAACACTGAATCCACAGAGCAATGACCCCACGGTAAAGAGGACAGACCCCAGCTTAAAGATACGGATTTTTCCGCGAGTATCCCCCAACTTCCCAAATAATAGCAATAACGCACAAATAATAATTAAGTAGATGGAAACCACCCACTCTGCTTGGTTCATGGGAATCGCCATGTCCTTGCTCATTACGGGTAAGGCAATGTTAACGATACTACCATCCAACGTCGACATAAAAATAAACAAACATACTGCCACCAAAATCCACCAACGATGTTGTTGGATTTGTGGATCATTCGTAAAGTTCTTCCCTGCCATGCTTACTCTCCCTCAGCCAAAGACGCTAGCCGGGTGGTTATCCAATCCGCCTGCGCCTGTGCTCTTAATTGTTGTAACTGATTGATCTGTAATTCATCGACCACATCATTGGGTTGCATCCGTGGTCGATCCTTGAAATATGCTTGAATCTCACGCAGCTGTGCTAATTGTTCCCGCGTAAACGCTTGAAAATCCTGGAGAATGGTCACCTTTTCCGCAGTCTTTAATAGGTGTAAACAACTGCATTTTATTTGAAACATCAACTGAGCCTGCTTATTAATGACGACTGGCGTCAGAACCAGCTGATGAAAGGAACGTCGGCCGGTTTCCGTAATAGCTGCCCATTTTTTGGTTCGGGCAACCGTCTGTTCAGTAGTCAGCTGCAAAGACCCCGCCGTGGCTAAACGTTCCAGCAACGGATACAGCACCCCATAGCTCATCGTTTGTTCAGTACCAACGACTGCTTTTAACGCCTTTCGTAGCTGATAGCCCGTCATGTCTTGATCCATTAACTGACCCAAAACGAACAAATCATACATGCTCTTCAACTCCTCGACCTAAAGTATAGTATATCGGCCAGATATATGCCAAGGAAATTTGGTGGAAATTCAGTTAACTAAACGTGGCAATAAAAAAAGGTTCTAAGACATTTATCCCAGAACCTAATGAAGAAATATTTCATTTGTAACATAAGTAACTTACGCTGTAATTTTACGATTTATGCCGGTGTGTTTTGTGTGACCCGTTGAGCCTCTTCATTTGATAGTAATTTGTAACGAACGGCGTCAGTATCCGCCTCCGGAATCAGTGCCATCAACGTTTGTGTCTCATCGAACGGGCCAAGATTAATCGCCATTTGGCCATCCACCTGGGCCATTCCCCGCATGCCCCTTGTAATAAAGCGATGAATGTATTGCACCCGATCTTGCCGTTCAGCGGCCAATTTCCCAGCTGCGGCGAGCGTATAACCGGTATCCAAGTAGTACTTAATCATTGAAACCCGAACGAAGGTTTTAAAGGTGTAGACCCGAGCCTGTTGGCCATCTTCTCGTTCTTCGGACGCAATGAGCCCCTTCTTTTCCCAGTAACGCAGCTGTCTAGCCGACACATCGGTCATCGCAGCCAGTTCCCCAATTCGAAAAACCAACCGACGAATATCAAAGAATTCCCGTACTTCCTCCGTAAATTTGGCCACGGCGTTCTCCTCCTCATGCTTGTAAACTTGCTTACCAATTATGTTAGATTTTACCAAGTAAACCGCTTAAATTGCAAGTTTATTGCGAAAAGTAACGTTTTGTTTAAGACATTTAACGGCTTTGCAATTGCGCTGTTACATGATTGTCACATTACATTGGTACTCTTATAGATGTAAATTTCATGAGGGGTGTTTATAACAATGAAGAAAGTTATTAAAACAATTGCAACAGCAGCATTAGTTTTCGCAGGTTTCTTTGCATTTAACGCCGGTACCACGACTTCCGCTTCCGCAGCTACCAAGACTACTACGAGCTTCAGCTCAGTCTACAAGGTTGCTAAGTCTCACTTAGGTGCTCGTTACGTTTACGGTGCCACTGGTCCTTCATCATTTGATTGCTCAGGTTTTACTGGTTACATCTACAAAAAGGGTGCCAAGGTTACGTTGCCACGGACTGCTCAAGCACAATACAACTCCTTGAAGCACGTCACTTACAAGAACATCAAAAAGGGTGACTTGGTCTTCTTCGGTGGTAGCACGTACTCTATCTCCCACGTTGGTATGTACATTGGTAAGGGTAAGATGATCGATGCTCAAAACCGCGGTGTCGTTCGCGAAGCCGTTCATGCCCCATGGTGGCACGCTGTTGGTTACGCACGGGTTAACACGCCAGCTGCTACTGACGCCGACTAATCTGTTTTACAGTTCAGTAAACAAATACCTCATGAAATCAACTGAACGTTAAAAATATTATCGTGTTGCGCATAAGCACTTGGCTTATGGCAACGCGATTTTTTTGTATCATTTATTTTCATTCAAAATCAGTTCGCTATCGACGCTCTCCGGCAGACAGGGTGGGCCTGCTGTGGGGACGCTTCAGCCAAAGACCAGGCTTCTCGCTCGATTTGAAGCCACGATAAACCCGTGTCTTCAAAGTCGCCCATAGCCTAACCTAGCAAGGAACGCTAGCTAACGCTATTTTCACGGCTGGCCCACCCTGTCCACCTCCGGCTTAGACTGTCTAAAATGTAAACAAAAAATATGATGCCTGGCGTTTGACGTATGTTCACGCGACCATGCTAACATGGCTGCCATAGCACTTAAACATAATTACTACCTCTTGCTTAATTAAGTGAACCTTTTGATACCAATTTAACCACGGTAACAGACTGACTGGCCGGACTATCATCAATATCAATACCTAGGACGTTAGCCCAACGTCAGTAACACTAAACTGACTGCTAGTTAAACACACAAGATTGACACACCATTGTAGCCGGAGGTAGTCAGGACTGGGGTTCAGCGGTGTCGACGGTGTTAGTTCGCGTTTTTTGCGGACTTACAGCGTGGGACGCGTTTGAAGACTCGGTGGGTTTTCCGAGGCTTAAAACCGAGGATAAAGACCGCTCTATGGCTTTATCCGGTCCCCACGGCTGAGCCCCAGTCCTGGCTGCCGGAGGCGGCAGCTACATCACAACAATAAAAAGGATGCGCAATCAATCTGATCACGCACCCTTCATCAATTTACAAAAACCTATTTAACTTGATACTGAACCGTCCGGTGTTGAATAACAGCCTCTTCGAATGGCTCGCTCACTGGTTCAAATCCCAGCTGTTGATAGAAATCTAGCGCGGTTAATTGCGCATCCAGCTCAATTCGACTAACGTCAGACTTCTTAGCGTCGCTGATAATCTGCTTAATGAGTTCCCCAGCATACCCGTGTTGGCGTTCGTCAGCCACCGTAGCCACTCGCTGAATTTTGACACGATTCCCAGCCAGCATGTCAATTCTAGCCGTCGTGACAGGCTTATCATCCACGTAGCCCACGTAGTGCATCTTATCCTCGTCAGCGCCGTCTAACTCATCGCGGGGGTCAATCCCCTGTTCTTCAATAAAAACGTCCTTACGGATACCTAAGGCATCATCATAGACGGGGTTCATTTTACCCCAAGCCATTCTACATTCCATCAAATCGTCCTCGCTCCTAATTTTTTTGATTATAACTCAAAACTTTAATTTCATCGGGCGTTAAGGAGAGTTTGGTAACACTCCCGTTAGCTGGCCGAACACTCAGGTCATACTTTCCCTGCCCATAGCGTTCCATCAGACTGAGCAACGTGTTGCCGTGACTAATTACCAAGACATTATCGCCGTCCTTCAGAACGGGGTTCTGCCGAATCATACTAAACCCTTGGTCGACCCGCGCCCAGTACTCCTCATTGTTTTCAGCCTGACGGAAGGGGTCGGCTTCCTTCAAGAAGTCCTTCGCCTTACCGATCGAATACTTTTCTTCAATCGCCTTGAACGATGGCACGCCATGCGGTGCCCCAGCAACGTACCACGCCTGAGCCATGTCAGTTCCCTCGTAATACCCGTAAAACTCTTCTCTGAAGAAATGGGAAGACGTTAGATTAGCGGATGGTTGCGACAGGTTCGCCGCTAAGATGGTCCGGGCCGTTTGTTCAGCCCGCGTGGTGTCGCTACAGTAAGCTGCGGCGAACTGGACGTCCTTGAGCCGTTCACCGGCCCCTTTGGCGTCCGCGATGCCCGCGTCCGTCAATGGAGAGTTGCTCCAACCCTGTAATTTGTTATAGATGTTGAAATAGGTTTGGCCGTGCCGAACCAAATAAAGCGTGATTTGCTTGTTCATAACGTTTCCACACCTTTCCGTCTGAATTACCTCTAGTGTACCAAATTATTCTGCGATAGCGGTTACAATTTCGCAAGCCACTTAAAATTTTCCTAAACTTCCACCCGAAACCGTCAAGGCCCACCGCAATTTGCTACGATGGTGAAAATGTGTCAAAAACGGGTGCAACCTATGACACCTACAATTATGGTAAAATAGGACTACTTATCCGTAAACGAAGGAGCGAAATTACGTGGAACGTTTCAAAAAAATATGGGCCAGAACAGGGACCCGCATGGGATTTGTTACCCTGATGGTCGTCCTGTTTTGGGCGAAGACCCTAGTCGCCTACTTCGTCGACTTCAACTTAAATCTGAGCGATCCGTTTCAATTTCTAATTTTACTGATCAACCCCATTGCAACCACCCTACTCATCTTTGGGTTGGCGCTGTACTTTAAACGGGCACGATTCTTCTACCCCTTTTTATTTTTAATCGACATTCTGAATACCCTGCTGCTCTACATCAACGTCATCTATTTCCGGGAATTTACCGACTTCATGACGGTGAGCACCATGCTGGGGTACTCCAAGGTCGATCAAGGCCTGTCGGGAAGTTCCTTAGCCCTGACCTCCCCACACGATATTCTGTACTGGTTAGACCTCGTGGTGGTGCTCTTGTTACTGGCCACCCGTCGCATCTACATTGACCCTCGACCACTAAACAAGCGGGTCGGTTTTGCCGTAACTTCCGTTGCCCTGCTCCTCTTTGGCGTCAACCTAACCTTAGGCGAAATGGACCGGCCACAACTACTGACCCGGACGTTCGACAGAACCTACGTCGTTAAATACTTAGGTCTGGACGCCTTCACCGTTTACGACGGTATCAAGTCCGGTCATACCAGTGAATTACGCTCCCACGCGAAGAAATCCGAGCTGACTGGAATTCTTAAGTACGTCCACAAGAACTACGCGGCGCCCGACAAGAGCCTGTATGGTGTGGCGAAGAAGAAAAACGTCATCGTCATTCACTTGGAGAGTTTCCAACAATTTTTGATTAACAAAAAGGTCAACGGTCAGGAAGTGACGCCGTTCCTCAACAAGCTCTATAAGAGTAAGGCAACCTACAGCTTTGACAACTTCTTCCATGAAGTCGGCCAAGGTAAGACCTCCGACGCGGAAACGATGTTGGAGACCGGAACTTACGGCCTCCCGCAAGGATCGCTGTTCACCCAGCTAGGAAGCGACAATTCTTTCCAAGCGGCACCGGCCATCTTTGACCAGTCGGGCTACACCACGGCCGTCTTCCACGGAAACGTGGGGAGCTTCTGGAACCGGAATAACACGTATAAGAACTTGGGCTACCAGTACTTCTTCGATGCCAGTTACTACGACACTTCCGGCGATAAATCGTTGGGTTATGGGTTGAAGGATAAGTTACTATTCAACGACTCCGTCAAATACCTCCAACACCTGCAACAGCCATTTTACGTGAAGTACCTGACCGTCACGAACCACTTCCCGTTCACCTTGGACAAGGAAGATTCAACGTTCAAGACACCGAACACTGGCGATAAGACCGTTGATAACTACTTCAAGACGGCCCACTACCTCGACCAATCCATCAAGGAATTCTACAGTTACCTGCATAAGTCTGGCCTGGACAAAAACTCGCTAGTTATGATTTACGGGGACCACTATGGTATTTCCAACTCATCTAACAAGAGCCTCGCTAAACTCCTTGGTGTCGATCCAGACAACTGGACCGACTACGACAACGCCCAACTCCAACGTGTGCCTATGATGTTCAATATGCCTGGCTACAAGAAGGGGAAGATCGAACACACCTATGGTGGCGAAGTTGACGTCTTGCCAACCTTATTGCACCTGATGGGAATCAATAGTAAGAAGTACCTGCAATTTGGGACCGACCTACTCTCCCCTAGCCACTATCCGGTCGTCGCCTTCCGCAACCGCGATTGGGTCAGTGCTGACTACACGTCGATCGATGGAACCATTTATAGCAACAAGACCCAACAAGAGATTCATCCAACTGGTAAGCAACAGGAAAAGCTGGAAGCCATTCAGAAACACGTGAACAACGGGCTGAACTATTCCGACTCCCTTAACCAGAAGAACCTCTTACGCTTCTACCATCCTAAGGGCTTCAAGACGGTTGATCCTCAGGACTATAACTATTCCGATGGTCTACAAAAAGCGGAAAAGCTGGAAAAGAAACTGGGCTTAAAGTCCACGAGCCTCTTCTCCAGAAATGGTGACAAGTCCACGCAACCGCTCTACAAGACGGATGCACCGGAAATCAATCACAAGTCCACCGACTCTAACCGGATCAAGATTACCAACCAAGATGATACCAGCGGCAAATAACCGCCAGTTGACCAACGAAAAGAAGCTGTCCGTTCGATCTCATGATCGTGCGAACAGCTTCTTTGTCGTTTAGAATGAACACGTTTATTGTTTAGGGGTCAACGATGTACTGTGAACGGGACCCCGGCGGTCAGGGAAAAAGTTGGTCATAATAGCTTGAACCGCCACTGGTGCTTCACCGTAACCAGTCGCAATCAGCGGTTGCTTCCCCCGATACGTGACACCGTCTCCAATGGCGTAGATTCCCGCAACGCTGGTGGCCATGGTTGAGTCCACCGCAATCAACCGGTGGTCCTCCGCCAAGTCGATATCCCAAGCATCTAGTGCCTGGTGGTCCGCCGTAAAGCCATAACTGACCACCAATTTGTCCACCGTCTGATGCGTTAATTTTCCTGAGTCACCCACGGTTTTTAACGTCACATCTAAGGCGCCATTGGCCGTTTCCACCAAACCACTGATCAGGAAGGGCGTCACCACGTTCACAGGTGATTGCTCAAGCAGATCCACCATATGGGCCAGACCCCGGAACTGGCTGCGGCGATGCAACAACGTCACGGACTTCGCCACGGGGGTCAACATCAAGGCTTGATCAATGGCCGCATCACCACCCCCCGCCACCATAACGTCCTGATTGCGAAATGTTTCAAGATCCCGGGCGCTGTAGAATAGCTGATGATTAACAAATTGCTCGGCATTTTCAACATTCAGTTTACGCGGGGTAAAAGCCCCGTTACCGACCGCCACAATGACGGCCCGGGTCTGGGTCGTCTCCTGCGCCGTGGTTACCGTAAACCCATTTTCATTCTGGGTAACGTTGGTCACCGCCTGCCCCGTCTTAATGGTTAACGGAAATTGCTGTAATTGTTGCCGTTGGCCGTCAATCAGCTCTCGTCCCTTGATGGCGGGTAACCCCGCAACGTCTAAGATCGTTTTCTCAGGATACAACGCATTCACCTGGCCACCTAATTCGGCTAGGCTCTCGATCACCTGTGTCTTGGCGTTGTGCATCCCAGCGTAAAAGGCGGCAAACATGCCGGCGGGACCCCCACCAATAATGGTAATGTCATAAGATTCTGTCATTTAATTGGTCTCCGTTCTCTTAATCTCTCATCGTACCAAGGAGGTGATCTTCATGAAACATCGACGTGGCTTGACCGTTATCGTCACAACCTTGATTGTTTTAACTGGTCTAATTGGTTGGTGGAACAGTCGCTGGTCCGCATTGGCCACCACGCGGGTCCCGCAGACCCGTACGGCCACACTCTTTTTACCGGGAAATAGTGGTGCTTGGCTCTCCCTACGCAGCATGGTCGTTAGCCTAAATCACCCGGGGCTCGCCACCTTTAGCCTAACCGCTTGGGTCAGTTACACCGGTCACGTCTCCTGGCAACAGCACGCGCCGGTCGCCACCAACAATCCGCTCGTTCCCGTCATTTTCAAGGACAACACGCATCCACAAAAACAATCTCGCCAGTTACGAACGGTCTTGCAGCAGTTGCATCAACGGTATGGCGTGACCCACGTTAACTTTGTGGGCCACTCCTCCGGCGGAACGATTGCTTACGACTATCTGAATCGTCAACCTCAAGCACCCGTCACGGTCGAGCGTTGGATCTGTATTGGTGCAGATTTTCCAGAAAGAACGGGGCTCAGAACAGCTGAGCCTCAGTTACACATCCTCAATTTAGCAGGCAATATTGGTCACACAGATAACGACAGTGAAGTCCCCGACAACACAGTCACCCCACTGGCCAGGTTGGTTCAGGGCCACGTGGGGAGCTACCGTTACGAGCAACTCCACGGTCCCATTTGGCAAATGCAACATTCCCTGTTACATGAAAATCCGGCGCTGGACCGCAAGATGATCACCTTTCTCTATCCACCAAGCTGAGTATTCTTAAGGATTCGTTGGCCCTGTAAGGTTCGCGCCTCACGTAAGCCCGCATTGATCAGGACAAAGATAGCGACCCAACCAATTGCAATCAAGACCCACTGTTGCAGATACAGAATATCTAACAGGGCAAAGGGCGCGTTCCAATCCCACAATGCATGGAGAGAAATCGCCAACAGATAAAAGCGTAGAAACTTCGGTGCCACCATGTTGCTCCCAGTAATTGGTTGGTGACGTTCTTTGGCTAAAATAATGGCCGCCCCCATGATGGCGGACCAAATCGTATGCGTCCCAATTGCTTGCCAACTGCGCATCAATAGCGTAACCAGCCCATATTGTCCGGTATACCCCGCCGTTTCAAAGACCGCAAACCCGGCACCAATGGCCGCCCCTATCAGCAGACCGTTAAAGATATAATTCAGTCTAAATTGATTAATAAAGTAAGCAATGACCAGCATCTTCGCCGTCTCTTCAATAAAACCAACAATCAATGCGGACTCCCAGGACGTGCCGTTTCCCGACGGAATCAGGGAATACAGAATCATGGTCGCAATCAGCGACAGAATCCCGCCAACTAAAAAGACGGTCATCAATTGATAAACTGAGATATTCCGAAAGACATTGATTTCAAAAAACATGATCAATAAGGAAAATGGCACCGTCAGTGAGCCAATGAAAATCATCCCCGGCACAGCGTTATTACTGCGGAAAACCAGAAACAACAGTGCTAGCAACACGAAACTGGCCCCGAGTAAGGCGAAAACTCGTGAGAATAACCATGGTTTGACTGGTGCCACCGACACGGCCTCTAAAGACGGTGTCGTTTCTTTGGTGCCAACAATAAACAAGGCTTCCGAATCGTCTAAATCGTGATGCTTAAAAACTTCTGAGAACATTTGAAATAGGTGGATTTCAACAACCTTATTCTCTCCGGTCCACTCATTCATTTCCTTCGTTGCATCATCCAGCAAATGATTGTGGTATTCAAAATGCCGCTTTACCGGTTTTACAGACTGTTTATCGGCCATGACCGAATCCCCCCTCAATAGTAAATCTAACCTGATATCTATCTTACCGTGAACGGCCATTTGCTTCAACTTGGTGACTTCGTGAGCTTGATAAATGTAACCAGTTACATTACACTTAGAGTAGGCTTTTTAGCTAATATAGGATCAAAGGGGAGACAATTATATCATGGCAAAACGTAAAATGATTTTAGACTTAGATACTGGTATCGATGATTCACTCGCAATTGCTTACGCATTGGGTGCTCCCGATGTAGACTTGATTGGGATTATCGGTTCTTACGGGAACGTGCTCGTCGAAGCCGGTGGCCAAAACTCTTTGAAGATTTTGGAACTGCTTGGACACACTGACATCCCTGTATATCTGGGTGAAAGTCATTCCTCAACCAGTGATCACTTTGATCGGATGCAAGTTAGTGCAGACATTCACGGTGAAAACGGAATTGGCCAAGTCGACTTACCAGACCCACAACGGTCGATTGAAAAGGAATCCGGTGTGGACTTCTTGATTGATGCCGTTCACAAGTACGGTAAAGACTTGACGTTAGTTCCTACTGGTCCAATGACCAACTTGGCTGCTGCCATCAAGAAGGCCCCAGAAATTGCTACGGAAATTGGCAACGTCACCTTCATGGGTGGTGCTTTGACCGTTCCTGGTAACGTTACTGCTTATGCCGAAGCCAACATCAACCAAGATGCCGAAGCTGCTAACGCCGTTTTGACTAGCCCATTGCACTCAACGATGGTTGGTCTGGATGTTACCCTGCGGACCCTGTTGACTAAGAAGGAAACGCAACAATGGCGTGACTTGGGTACCGTTGCCGGTGAAAAGTTCGCTGACATCGTGGACTACTACATCCAAGCCTACGTTGACGTTAACGACAACCTGGGTGGTTGTGCTTTGCATGACCCACTGGCTGTTGGAGTTGCGTTGGATCCTAGCTTCGTTACCACGATCGACTTAAACATGGTGGTTAACTACAACAAAGAAACTTACGGTCGGACTATCGGTGATGACAACCGGTTAAACGAACCTACTAACGTTAAGGTTTCTGTCATGGTTGACAAGGATCGTTACCTGAAGACCTTCATGGAATACCTGACGAACCTGTTCAAGCAAAACTAAGCTTTATCACAAATACTTATTTCACTGAGAGTCCTGGATATTTGTCCGGGACTTTTTTTGTTGTCTGGTTCTAATGCCGATTCTAATGCCGCCTCCGGTTGTCAGGGTGGGGGCCTGCTGTGGGGCCGCCTCCAGCCAAAGTTCGGGCTTCCGGCTCGACTTGAAGCCCCACCAAAAACCATGTGGGTCTTCAAGCTCGTCCCCTGTTACTGACCTAGGCTCGCCCAGGCCAGTAACACCGACATAGCTGGCCCCCACCCTGACAACCTCCGGCTACACCAATCTGAACAAAATTTGCTGGCGACCTACCTGGGACCTACCTGGCTACTTAACTCTCATAGGCATTAGTTCAATCACAGCAACCACCTTTCACGCATAAAAAAAGTGACTGAAATAATTTCAGTCACCCGACAGATTCGTCTAATTAGCTCTTGTAGTTAAAGTTCTTGATCATGGTGTTCACAGCGTTATTCGTGTACTTCGTTACCGCAGCCTGTTTATCAGCAGCTGGTAAGGAATCGAATGCTTCGGCGTAAACCTTCTTCATTGCTGGCTTCACGTACTTGTTGGCATAGCTCTTAGCTGGACTAGTCTTAGTCTTCGTGTAGCTGTACGTCTTCCCGGACGTTCCTAAACGCCGGTTAAACTTAGTCCCTGTCAACTTAGCAGAGAACTTCGTTGAACTCTTCTTAGTCAGCTTAAAAGTGTACGTCTTTTTAGCCAGTGAGGTCGTGGTCTTACCCTTAGTAGTCTTGAATTCAATCAATTTGTACTTAGTGGTCATCGTCTGCCGGTTCTTACTGAACTTTACGGAAGTTGGCACACCGTATTTCACGTTCGCGTTCTTACCGTTAAAGTCACCAAAAATCAACATTTCACCGGTCTTTTTGCCAGACTTGTAGGTCTTGAAGTAAAACGCCGTCTTGGACGTAGCGTTCTTATAGTAACGTTTCAAGTCGGTATTTGTGAAAGTTGGCTTGGTTTTAGCACTAGCAACGGTTGGTGCAACTACCCCACCGAGGGTACCCAGCGCCACTGCCACTAACCCTAGCTTAGCCATAAAACGTTTCATAACCTTTGTCCTCCTTAATATTCATCCTATACATCATTTATAGTGCCACTTCATTAGCTAAATTGCAAGCGTTTCACTTAACCTAATAATTCCGGGAACTTCTCCTGTAGGTAAGCCGCAATTCCTGCCTCATTATTTGATTTTGGTGTGATGTGGTTTGCAGCAGATTTGACCTCAGGTTGACCGTTTAACATCGCGACACCATCCCCGGCCGCCTTAATCATGCCCAAGTCATTTTCAGCATCACCAAACGCCATCAGGTCGTCGAAGTCCCAACCAAAGTGAGTTAACAATTGGCCCAAACCAACGGCCTTATCCATGCCAGCTGCCAAAAATTCTAGAATTTTTGGCTGGGACCGGACTACGTGGTATTCCTGACGCAGGTCCTCACCAATGGTGGCAACGACGTGGTCCAAGGTTTCAGGGTCTGTGGCCATAACCGCCTTACTAAATAAATGATCGGGTAAATCGTCAAATTTTGTGGGCGTAAACGTCATCGGTGCCTTCAACATCTTTTGATAGATGGAAGGTTTCAAGTCAGCTACCGGATAGACCTGTTCAAAGTCCAAGATATCCAGGGGATACTCATTCTCTTGGGCAAAAACGTGGAGCGGTTCAAAGTCAGTCCGACTTAGCCCACTCTGTGCCAGTTCATCTTTGGTCGTATTTTGAATAACCAGCGCCCCGTTAAACGTAATCGTAAAGTCCTCTTCCGTGGTCAAACCCAATTGTTCCAGGTAACCCCAGATTGCATTGATTGGTCGGCCAGTGCAGAGAACCACCTTGATACCTGCCGTATGCAGCTTACGCAACGTTGTCACGTTTTCTTCGCTGATTGTTTTATCTGTATTCAGTAACGTCTCGTCTAGGTCGAGCGCAATCATTTTAATCATTCGTCTTTGGCCTCCATTTACCTTCCAGTTTACACGTAATGGGTTGTGAAATAAACCGCAATTAGGATAAAAGGTCCTGACGAATAAGTGCGACAATCTGCTGATTTTCCGGCAGATTGGCATGATTAGCGTTTGCTCCAGTCACCGTAATTTGCGTAAAATGTTTCACCTGATTTTGAAATATATATTTTCCGCGATTCACACTGTCGAACGGAACGATCCCATCGCTAGCAAACGTTTTGCTTCCAGCAATGGAGTAGACCGTGGCATTGCGTGGTAAGTTGGTGCGGTCTCCGCTCAGCTCCTTGAACAGGTCAGTGTCGACCGCCGCATCCTGCTCTTCCAAATTAAATGGTGTAGCAATGGTCATTAACCGATCAATTTTAGTGCTAGTCTTTGCCAGGTCATGTTCCATAAACAATGTCAGAACCAGACCACCATTGGAGTGACCCATAGCCGAAAAATGGGTGAAATGATACGTCCTTTCTAAAGCCTGAAAGGCCGTCGCGAACCAGACCGCCTGTTTGCGAACGTTGGCCGGACCATCCTGATGATTTTGAAATCCCACCACAATGAATGGCCGCTCGTCACCCTGCTTCAAATTTCCACTGTATTCTAAGCGACCATTAGTCATGACCTCAACTCGTAACAAACTATGAGCCGTTGGTGATTCTCGGTTCAACTCTTTAACTAACGCGTTGAACCGGTTCTGTGTCGCGCTTGAACCAGGGACGAAGAACACCGGTGCCATTAGGCTTTGATAGTTAGCCCGCACGATTTTCTCCTGATGTGGCTGCCACCAAAATCCTGGTAAGCACAGCACTGCCAACAACAATAGGACCGCCCATAGTCGGTGCAAATTTGTGCGATGCATCTTAAGCCACCTCCCCGTCTAATTGTCGGTGAGCCGCCTGCACCAATTTAACAAAGGGATAGTAGATTGCCGTACTTAAGATTAAGTCAGCCAACGATAAAGCTAGTGCGGTCCAATTGCCGCCAGTTCCCAGATAGGCCTGCAACGGTCCCGGCGTCCCGGTCAGCAGTGGATATGCCACCGCAGGAACCCATTTAAGCCGGATACAGAGCCAGCTGAGTGTAATGCAAGCACTTGGAGCCAGAATGAATGGAATGCCTAGCAAGGGGCTTAAAATGACAGGTAAGCCAACCATCATTGGGGCATTGAAATTTCCCAAGGTGGGCACCAAACTCAGCCAACCGATTCGTTGTTGCCACGCCGTGGGCCGGCTCAAAAATAGAGCCAGCAGGAGTGAAAGCATCATTCCCGTTCCTCCAAGGTTGGCGTAAACACCGACGACTGTATGCAGCGTCAGCGGGTGCGGCAACTGCCAGCCATGGTGTGCCAACACGGCTGCTAAATTCTGGGCGGATTCAATTGATTGCCCGCTGCTGGCTGACAGCGGCCCCAGAACCCCCAACCACTCAAAGGCACCATTCAAAACGCAGTATCCCAGCAGGCCAAAGATGAAATGGGGCAACCGAAACGGCCAACGGATGATGCTGGCAAAAGCCGAATTGAGACTAACCGTCTGAGTGCTGACCCAGAGCAAACCTAAAGCCGCCATTACTCCCAACCAAGTGCAGGTGATGACCAGTGTACTCGGAATTTGTTCCAAATCGGGGGAGCGACGGCTGAGTGCCCAGCGGTAACCGTTTCCGACTAACACCCCCACCAAAATACCGACCAGGATTCCCTGAATTCCCAGATCAGTCGCCACCCATTTGATAGCATGACCACCTAGGACTGAGGACCGGGTCACATTAAAAAACTTCAAGCTAATCACGGCAATCGTTCCGGCCATCAACCGATCCGTCGTGTGCCGAGTCACTGGTACCACAAGGTAAAAACTTACCGCAAATGCCATTAGGATTCCGGCCAATCCCAGGGTACCTGCGCTGATCAATCGCAAATACTGTCGCAGAATTTTTACTTGAAAGAGCCAGCGCGCCACGTGCAGTGTTTGATAGTAATAGCCATCCGTTCGTAACCATGACTGTTCCAAGAAATCCGCCAAACTTCCCAATAAAATAATCGGAAATATCAACCGCAATGCCTGGCGAATGGCACTGATCTGGCGGTTTCGGTAAAAACGCACCTCACCATTGACCAGCCACATCCCCAATCGTGCTGTTCTATCCGTCATCAGTACTCGCCCCCTACTCCCAGCGAGTGTACCCCTTACCCGTGGCTTAGGGCGCCAACTTGTATTTGATACGGAAACTAGCCACTCAAACTAGCCATTCAGCAATCTGTGCCATGACCGCGCCCTGCTCGTTCGTTTCTTTCAAATGGGGTTGCGTTGCCAACTCCGGTGCAGCGTTAGCCACTGCTAATCCCTGACCCACTAGTTGCAACATGGTCAGATCATTTCCAGAATCTCCAAATGCCGCCATTTCAGCTGGGGTAATGCCCCACCGCCGACCAAGAAAATCCAGACCGGCAGCTTTACTTACATTGGGGCGTGCAACGTTCATCCCCCCTAAGCCACTGCTAACCCCAACTAATTCGCCAGCAAAGCGCGCATTGAAAGCCGTAACCTGAGCCACGACGTCAGTTTTGAGCCAGGTAATATCGAGTTTTAGAATGGCTGCTGTCACCATAGTAAAATCTGCCACTGAGGTCAGACTGGGATAAAATTCACGGGACTCTGCAAACCGTTGGCTGTCGGCAGGCAACGTTGTGTAAGCCTGCTCCGCACCACAAGCAATGATGAAGCAGCCCGCCATAATCGGTGCCGTTTCCAACCAAGAAACCGCCGTCTGCCAATGTAACTGGGGTAAGGTCGTCATTTGGAGCTGATTGCCCTTGGCGGTTGTAATCAACGCGCCATCCTCAACCACGTAGGTTAACTGTGCCCGGTTTCGCAGCGGGGCAAAGAGTTCTTGAACATGGTCCAAAGGGTCACCAGTCGTCACAACAAATCGGCTGCCACGAGCGGTCATTTCACCCAATATGGCATCGAATTGCTGACAATCATACGCCCCATTTGCATCTAAAAACGTCCCATCTAAATCCGTGGCAATCAGTCTTGGTAGCATCTACTCAACCCCTCCGTCAAAATAACATGACCCAATCATACCTGGCCCATCGAAGCCAAGCAAGGCAGGCCGCTTACAAATAAAATCATACTAACCTAACTCCTTGGGACAGGCAACGGCAGCATGATTTCCATAGAAATCACAATTATTTTGACCACTTTTATAGATTGTGTTGACAGATTCAGTAAACATTTGTATGATTATGGCTATTGGAGGGATACTTATGGATCTCGCAACATTAACATTATCTGAAATTGAACAGGGGTGGCACACCACTGCTACCGCTTATATTTGCAATTATTGTGGTCAAGACTTTCAACAAGATCAGGTCTTCCAACTACACGATGCCTTTTACCCGGCTGCTGAAATGGTCAATCGCCATATTCAATCAGCCCATCCAGACGCCATCACCCAACTCATTCAGTCATCGTCTAAATACAACACGTTGACCAACAAACAACGCGATTTACTCGTTGCATTTAGCCAAGGTGTCAAGGACGCCACGATTGCTCAGGACAACCATGTGGCAGCCGCCACCATTCGTCACCAAAAATTTACGTTCCGCGAAAAGGCCAAGCAGGCCAAGCTCTACCTCGCTATTTATAATCAAGTCTTCAATAACCCTGAACGAGATACCCCCATCGCACTGCCACCGGCGACTCAAGCTAACGGCCCCATCGCCATTACACAGCGTGACTATCACCAACTCCTCCAAAAGTATTTCGAGCCTGGTGATCAGTTACGACTCAAGCGCTGGCCCAAACAGCAAAAAGCCATCCTGGCGATTTTAAAGCGGGTGAGCTTAGAGATTCCCACGACCCAACATTTTACTGAGCACGCCATAAACGACCGGTTAGTCCCAATTTTTGACGACTATGTCCGCTTACGCCGCTACCTCATTGACTACGGATTTTTGGCGCGAACGCCGGATGGTCAGGACTATTGGCGCCTCACTTTTAAGGAGTAATCATGGATAAAAAAGAACGCATTCGTCAGTACAAGGCGACCCCGACCAAGTACGGCGTCATTCAAATCAAAAACACCAAGAACGGCAAAACCTTCATTGATACCGTGGCCAACACGCACAATCGTTGGGGGTATTATCGCCTCAACCTCAATAAAAATTTCTATCGGACCAGTCCGCTGCAAGCTGATTGGAACACCTTTGGCGAGTCCGCCTTCACCTACGAAGTCCTGTGGGAAGAGGAAACCACCGAGGTGACGAATCTCAGACAAACACTCAAGGACCTCAAACAAACTTGGCTCGCTAAATGTCAGCCCGCCTATAACCAAAAATAAGGAGTTTTCATGACAATCATTAATACCAACTACCACCCAATCGACCAAGCAACTTGGCCGCGCCGCGAGTATTTCTATTACTTTACCAAGATGATGCCTACCGGTTTCACCGTCAACGCCACGATTGATATCACAGCAACGTTAGACTGGACTCACCGTCACGAAGTCAAGTTCAACGCCGCCTACCTTTTCCTAGTTAGCCAGGTGCTGACGCGCCATCCAGAATTTCGCTTGGGCATGGTCGACGATCAACTGGTTGAATTCGACGTCGTCCATCCCTCATACAGTGTCCTGCATGAAGATGACCACAGTATTTCTAACCTCTGGACGGCATACAGCCCAGACTTTTCCCAATTCTATCAAGACTACTTGCAGGATCTTAAGCATTTTGGGTCCCAACACACACCCATGCCAAAGGCACCACAAAGCGCTAACCTCTACATGATTGGTAGTATCCCCTGGCTGGATTTCACCAGTTACACGCCGCTACCATTCACGCCACTCAATACGTATTTCCCGGTCATCCAGGCTGGGCAATACACGACTCAAGACGGCAAGACCACCATGCCGCTCTCATTTACCATTCACCATGCCGTTGCCGATGGCTATCATGTCAGCCAGTTCTATCAAGATTTACGGGCTGCCATGGCGCAACCTGAGGCTTGGTTAACGACTGACTAATTACTTCAAACTTAACTAGAACATAAAAGAGGAGTTGAGACTTTTGTCTCAACTCCTCTTTGCGTTCTGAAAATATATAGCTAAAGATTTAAAGTTCGAAAACCGTTATCAATCCAAGAATAGCAAGGCGTTATAGACTTAAAATTAGTCTCACCCGGCCACCTGCGGCTGTCAGAGATTCCGCCTGCTGTGGGGAACTCCTCCGGCCTGAAAAGCGGTCCTGCGGCTCGGTTTGAAGCCTGGAAAAACCACCAGTCTCCAAACACGTCCCACGCTGTAAGCCGAAAATCGGCTAACACCGTCGACACAGCAAGCTCCACCTCTGACCCCCTCCGGTTAAACGGGTGCTTGGAAACTAAGCTAGTTTAAATACTTGGATGACAGCACTTACGTAATATTATTGGCGCACCACTAGGTAGCCGAGAGTGAGTCAAATTTGGACTCAACCGTGGGATTTTTAAGTGATTTTCTTAAAAATGGCGACTTGAAGACGTGCTTTGCGGCTTCAAGCGAGGGGCAAGACCGCCCTTTGGCTTGTCCCGTCCTCCCCACCGCGTTCCAGTCCAAATTTGGCGAACGGTAAGGCGGAAATTTTCCAGTATGTCTGACTAAACACCAATACCCAATCCTTGTTGTATCAGGCATAGTGGGTGTTTCAGTGCTTTCAACCTTTAGTATATAGTCGAAACGTGTGCCAAAAGACGGTTAGTCTGACATGCTGCTGTAACTGTACGCCTGATTCATCAATGAGCGAGTCTCCGTGAACTCGTTCTCATCGTGCAGAACGACCGTGATGACCCGGTGCTTACCGGCCTTTTGACCAGTCCCAACGAAACAGTAACCAGCTAATGGCGTGTATCCGGTTTTCAAGCCATCAACCTTGAGGGCAGCTTGGTAGTACTTCCGCCCCTTTAACAGGTTGTTGTAGTTGTAGGTCAATTGACCGTCCACCGTTTTGGACCCAACGGAACCGTCGGTCAAAATTCGTGGATAATCCTGAATCAAGTGGCGCGCAATCAAGGCCACGTCCTTGGCCGAAACCATGTTGGCGTTCGCACTACCATACGCGTAGCCAAAGACCTTTAAATCACTGTTTTCCAGACCCGAGGCGGAGACAAAGCTGGCCTTATCCAAATTCCAAGTCTTAGCTTGGGCGTTCATTTGTTGAATGAACTTCGCGTTAGAACCAGCCACCCATTGGCCCAGGGCGATAGCGGCATTGTTTGAGGAATCTAACAACGCTGCGTCATAAAGGTCCTTAACCGTGTACTTATGACCGGTCTTGAATAGAAAGCCCCCACATGATGAACTTTGACCCATGGAGATCAGGCCCTTACTACTAGTGTCCACAACTTCATTCCACTTGCTGGAACTACCATCGACTTTTTGCAGAACTAAGTACAGCGTCATTAACTTTGAGACGGAAGCAATTGGCCGCGCGGTGTTCGCACTCTTTGACCAAACCGCCTTCCCGGTCGTATAGTCCATGGCGATGGCATTCTTAGCGTACTTCAAACCAAAGGGCGCTTTCCCCTTGGTCAGGTAACCGTGCCAGATCCAACCCTTAACGGAGCCAGCCTTGTTTTGAACGTAGTAGTAAATCCCCTTGGAGTTCGCGTGCTTCAGTGTCGCGTGTTGCGTCACGTACCAAGTCGTGTTCGGATAGCCCTTCATCGTGGCGATTCGGCGGTTGTGTGCCTTATTATAAATGGCCCCCGCAGTACTCTTCTTGTGATAAGCGGCTTTCGTCACGTTGGTCGTGGAAACCGTGGTATATGTAGCGGCATGCGCCGTTGTCCCCGTGGCTACGGCCCCACCCAGGGTCACCGTGAACAACACAGCCAAAATGGCCCCTTTAAACTTAGATATTCCCATAACTATTCCTCTTTCCGATTATAATCGTGTCAATTATCCAAGGGTCAGCTTATCACGCGGAAGGTTCGCCGAACAAGCGCTTGAGCCATTTTGTAATCTGCTTGTTGGGGTCGTAACTTTTTCGTAATCCACCGGTCAGGGGCTGAACTAATTAATTCGCTTAGCAACTCAAATTGCCCACTTAATCGTCAGTTAATTCAATCAAAAAAACGCACCAACCACCACCGTGATTGATGCGTTTTTAACTTGTATGCCAAATTTCAAAGCCTTATTCCATTTATAAATCGATTCAGTTGAAACAGGTGCTAAACAACTGGCTTACTTGCCGTTTAGTTAGCCATGCTACTGAAACCGTACACGTGATTCATCAGTGAACGTGTTTCAGAGAACTCGTTTTCATCATGTAAGACCACCGTAATGACCCGGTGCTTACCAGATTTCTGACCAGTCCCAACAAAGCAGTAACCTGCCAACGGCGTGTACCCGGTCTTCAGGCCATCAACTTTCAGCGAAGCTTGGTAGTACTTCCGACCCTTCAACATGTTGTTGTAGTTATAGCAGAGTTGACCATTGACCCGCTTAGAACCAACCTTGCCGTCCTTCAAAACGCGAGGGAAATCCGTCATCAAGTGGCGGGCCATCAAGGCAACATCCTTAGCAGAGACCTTGTTGGCGTTGGCGGAACCATACTTATACCCAAACTGACGAAGATCACTATTTTCCAAGCCGGAGGCGGACACAAAATGAGCGTGACCCAGCTTCCAAGCTTTAGCCTGAGTGTTCATCTTCTTAATGAACTTGCCGTTACTACCGGCCACCCATTGGCCTAAAGCAATCGCGGAGTTATTCGAAGAATCTAGAAAGGCTGCGTCGTAGAGTTGCTTGACCGTGTAGCTGTGATTCAGCTTAAAGTGAAAGCCACCGTAGGCAGAGGTCCGACTCATCCGAACCAGGCCCTTACTCTTGATCTTAATCTTCTTGTTCCAATTGCTGCTCTTGCCATCAACCTTCTTCAAGGTCAGGTACAAGGTCATAATTTTGGAAACCGACGCAATTGGCCGAGCCGTATTGGCATGCTTGGACCAAACAACTTTCCCTGTCTTGGCATCCATAGCCACCGCAGCCTTCGCCTTATTTAAGACAAATGGGGCCTTCCCCTTCTTCAAATAGCTATGCCAAACCCAACCTTTGACGCTCTTCTTACTGTTGTTCACGTACAGGTAAATTCCCTTGGTCTTGCCATGCTTCAACGTTGCTTGCTTGGTGGCGTACCAAGTCGTGTTGGGATGCGCCTTCAGGTTGCTGACCTTCTTGGTGTGCTTCTTGTTAAAGATGGCCCCCTTACTACTCTTCTTATGGTAAGCCGTCTTCTTAATATTTTTGGTCGAAACCGTCTTGTAACTGGCAGCGTCAGCAGGTACTTCCTGACTGACGACTCCGCCAACTGTGACGGCGGCCAGGAGCACAACCATGCCCCGCCGAATATGTAAACTTGTCATGTCATTGGTCCTTTCCGTTCTTTAAATAATTAATGCAACTAACTATTACATTAGCACTATTTTAGGTGAAGGAACAGGGGCGCTACCGCTTTGTAACCGCCTTGTTTAGCCCGTAATGTTCTTGTAAAGAACCTTTTTAGCTTTGAACCACTAATGGCCTAGACCAGGTTGTTACGACGAATGGTTGCAATTCACAGATAAATTGGTTACGCTTAAGTCATTCAAATACGACTGGGGTGCCATCGCGGCTGAGAACAAACCCATTGAACCTGATCTGGTTAGTACCAGCGAAGGGAACGCGTACCATAAAGCTATTCAATGACCCCCACTAACGAGTTTTAGTGGGGATTTTTTTAGCTAAAGGTACTCCGGCGTACACTTTTTAGGAGGCTACATATCATGAAAGGCTGGCACGTTCGCGACATTATTTTCGTCACTATCTTAGCAATCTTTATGGGGACCATCTTCTTCGTCACCGGCCCACTCTATACCGTTCTGGCGGCAGCCTTAGCTCCTGCCGGATTACAACCCTTAGCCAATGAACTACTCCTTGGCATCTGGGTCATGGCCGGTCCACTGGCTGGATTTATCATCCGAATCCCCGGGTCAGCCACGTTAGGGGAATTTCTGGGGGCCGTCGTCGAAATGTTTTTCGGCGGCATCTGGGGAGCTAGCACGTTAATCTCCGGTGCTCTCCAGGGAATTGGTTCCGAACTAGGCTTTGCCCTCACTGGTTACAAACATTACGGCTGGTTCACGCTTGCTCTCAGTTCACTCACAACCGCCATCGTCACCTTTGGCTGGGACATGATCAAGAACGGCTACGCATCCTATCATCTAGGCTTCATGGCCCTTCTCTTCGTTGTCCGGCTACTCTCGATTTTCTTCTTTGGTGGCGTCCTCACCAAGTTGATTGCAAACCTGTTAGTTCGTGCCCACGTTTTACCTAGTGCCGCGCACTAATTGTTATTGGAGGAATTTGTTTGGCTACTGTCACGATTGATTCACTGACTTTTACCTATCCCAAGCGGACACATCCAGTATTGGATAATCTGGCCGTTACCTTTCCAGCAGGAAAATTCTCACTGCTGACTGGGGTCTCGGGTGGTGGCAAGTCAACTCTTTTAAATTTAATTGCGGGCCTAACACCGTTACCAACTCCCGGGGCCATCCGGTTTGACGGTCACCCTCTAGCTGAGATTCCTGCAGCCAAGCACGCCAATACCGTGGCAATGATGTTTCAAGAACCCAGCACGCAGTTCACGATGGATACCGTGGAAAATGAGCTCCGGTTTGCCTTAGAAAATCAGCGAATGACGGCCACTGACATCCCCGCCGCCATTGATGATGCCCTCAATTTTGTGGGCATCGCTCAGCTGAAACACCGAATCCTGATGCAACTTTCTGGAGGCGAACAGCAGAAGGTCGCCCTAGCAATCATCGTTGCCATGAACAGTGACGTGATTTTGCTGGATGAACCCTTTGCCAGTATCGACCCACCCACTCGGCTGACGCTTCTGCAAAAATTGATGACGCTCTGCACCCAACAACATAAAACCGTCATTCTGGCAGACCACGACCTGAGTGGTTATGCCCCCTGGGTCGACCACCTGGCCGTTTTAGATAGCGGTCACCTCGCCTTACTCTCAGCGGAAGAAACACAAGAACGATTCGCAGCGTTCACACCGGACCGCCTCCGACTAACACGGGTGACCGCACCGCAAGCTACCGAAACCGCGTGCCTTCAAGGTACACAACTGGGACTCTTCAGTGGCGACCGAGAACTCATTCATCCCCAAGACCTCGCTTTCTTTGCGGGGCAAACCACGCTGATCACCGGACCAAATGGGAGTGGTAAGTCAACCCTCTTTCGGGCGCTAGTTCGCTTGGGCCACTACCAAGGAACGCTGACCTACCAGGGACGCGACATTCAAAAAATTGCGCGCAAATCATACGCTCGCCAAGTGGGACTCATGTTTCAATCATCCATGGCCCAATTTCTCAATGTGACCTTGGATGAAGAGCTGACACTCTCACAAAAGAACGGCAATCACGCGTACTTCACACCAGAGCGCGTAACGCAGCTCTTAGACCAGTTAGGCCTGACACAGCACCGAGACCAAGTCATCTATTCGCTGAGTAGTGGTCAACAAAAGAAGGCCCAGTTACTCTGCATGTTGATCATGGCGCCGCAAGTTCTATTGTTAGACGAACCCCTCAAGGGCCTAGATTTAGCTTCTATTCAAACGACGATGCAAATCCTGACATCGGTCCAACAAGACCTGGGCCTCACCCTGATTCTGATCAGCCACCAGCTAAGTGGTTTGGACGGCCTCGTGACCCATCACCTACGACTGATGGATCACCATTTACTTTATGAGGGGGCGACTGAATGAACCCGACATTAAAATTAGCACTGGTCTTGATCATCGCGCTAGAAATTTCCTTCACCCAGGTTTGGACCGTCAACGTCGCCCTATTGGTGGTTTGCTTTATCCTGATGATTGCCTACCGAGTTAAGCTAAAGCGCCTGCTATGGCTAACCTTAGTCCCCCTGTTTTTTGCAACGGCCTTAGTCTGGTCGCTAAGCCTTCAGGGGTCGGCTAGCAGCCATTTTCTCATTGTGATTTTCACCCGGATGTTTGTCTACGTCTATATGGGTGGCGTCTTCACCCAAACAACGGAACCCTTAATGCTAACGCGTTCACTAGAACAAAACGCCAAACTTCCCAGCAAATTTGCCTACGGTTTTTTGGCGGCCTTCAATCTGCTGCCTAAAATTCGGACGGAAGTGGCCACTATCCGTGCGGCAGCGTTGATGCGGGGGCAAGTCCTCCACGTGTGGTCGCCCCAGCTATACTTTAAAGTTATCCTGGTGGCTATGAACTGGTCCGACCAACTTGCATCAGCCATGGCCTCTCACGGCTTTGTTGAAGGCGCTCCGCGAACTCATGCCGTTACCGTCCCCTTACCCAAGTGGAACTGGTGGGTCTGCGGTATGAGCTTGGTAGCCGTCCAACTTGGCCTTTTCTGGGGACTACCTTAACCAACTTAACAAAGGAGTTTTTTGATGTTTACTGATCAAGCACATGAACAAACATTGGCCAGTTGGGCCGCATCCAAACGCCACCCCTTCATCCAACAGCTACAGGCTGGAACTCTGCCAATGGACACCTTCCGTTACTATCTTATTCAAGACCACTACTACCTCCACGAATTCGGTAAGATTCACGACCTCGCCGCTGACCAAAGCTCAGACACCCAGGTTGCCCAACAACTGCGGGCAGGCGCAGAACACCTCCGTCAGGGAGAAATCGCCATTCGCCAAACCTTCTTTGACCGGTTAAACATCACCACGGCAGACATTGCCGCCACTCCGGTCGCACCAACCAGCTATGCGTACACCAGCCATCTCTACCGCGCGTTAGCAACCGCCGGGACTGCGGGTGCCGTGGCGGGTTTACTCCCCTGCTACTGGCTCTACGCAGAGATTGGCGCCAGCCTTGCTGGAACCGGTTCGCCCGTTCCAATTTTTCAGGCTTGGATTGATACCTACAATGCTGACGACTACACCAATTCAATGACTGACCAGTTGGCCCTGGCCAATGCGGTCGCCACGCCAACTAACACGGATCAATTGCTCAATATTTTCACCAAGAGTAGTTGGTACGAACTCCAATTCTGGCAAATGGCGTTAGATCATGAAGATTGGTCACTAACGACGCCATCGCAAGCCGCCCCATTTTCATAAACGTCTTCATAGGCTATAATGTAGACACCGCAACAGAGAAAGAGGTGTCGTCTATGAAACGCGTACGAGAGTTAACGTTCCTGCAATTTTTTGGCTACCTAGCATTGGTGCTAGGCCTATTGATTGAGTTATACGCCTTATTCGATAATCCCGGTAGTCGCGTTAGTGGCGATGATATGTTTGGAGGGGCCGTGGTTTTAGGAATCGCGGTCGCCTTCATCCACAGTCCACACCTACCCTTCAACCTAATCTTAATTACCCTCAGTACCCTTGGTTTTGCTGACTTCACGTTTATCCACACTCACAGCTGGCTCTGGACAATTATCCTGGCAATTGCCGTGGCAGCGTTCTTGATTTACTTTTTTGGTATCCGCAACGACGTTCGCCGACAGCAAAGCGAGTGGTTTCATTTTTAGATTGGTAACTGACTGTATAATCCGATTGCCACAAATCATCACTAGGATTGAGACAAACGTCTCGGTCCTTTTTTGTTTTCACCTGATGGTCGACAGATTTTAAATGCAACTTAGTGTGTCTCTTCCGCCTTACCGGCCGCCAGATATGGGCTGGAACGGGGCGGACGCAACTTGAAGCCTCGAAAGACCCGAGTCTTCAAGCTTGGTCTTCCGCTAAGCCAGTAGGCAAAACACCTACTGACTAAGCAGAACGACGCGCCTGAGCCCATATCTGGCGACCTCTCGGCTTACACAGCATTTTCACTGTCAAAGCTGTCCGCTATCAGATAAACCGTCATGAGTGGCTCCGCTATCCCCCTTTTGATGATAATCATGGTTACAACTACAGTCATACCCGGAGGAGGCCAGAGATGTAGTCAGCCGTGAAAGTGGTGTTTGCTGGTGGTTTTCCAGCTTACAGCACGGGCGACTTTGAAGACACAGGGCCTTCGTCGCCCTTTGGCTGAAGCGTCCCCACAGCAGGGGACATCTCTGGCCTCCGGAGTGCGACTAATTTAGAAATACCAATTTGTTTCACCAAAAATCTCTTTAAAAAAGAACCAGGCCAACCCGAAGGTTGACCTGGTTCCCTGCTTGATAAACTACAAGTGACTGTAGTCATGTAATCATTATGATTACCATAGATTAAGATGAAACAGCCGGAATAATTCCGGCCCCGGGGCGGTATCCTACCGCATTAATCGCTAACCACTTTAGGAATGCGTGGCCGCACTGGCTGTTCAATGGCGGAATGCCCGTTTACCTGCGTAACCGTTCGCTTCCCCATTGTGGCCCAAGATAGACCGATGGTGATTGCTAAGAGCACCACTGCCAGGATTAAACCTGAAATCACGCGTTTTAGATTCATTCCGTCACCTCGCCAGTTGTTATCTGTTTAAATCTATCAACTAGCTTAACGACTCAATGTCACAAACCCATGACAGGTTGACAAAGTTCTGTTAACAATTCGATGAAGGCTCCTTTAAGCGCTACTTCACCAATTATCATATTGTGTATTAGTTTACGCAACTTTGGACAGTTCATCAAGTGAATTACAAAAAAACTTCCAGAAACTGGGACTTATTTCGCCGCTTTTTGAAAACTTTAGTATAATGAATGTGTGCAGTCATTACGATTATCATTTGGAGGGATTCTATGAGTCAAGAATTGAACGATCTGGCCGAAGCAATCATTGCCTACCAAAAGAAATACGATAAAACGGACGGCGAGATGGCCTTTGGGTCACGAATTTCTGTTGAGAAGTTCCACGCAATCAAATCCGGCGAACTGCAACCCACTAGTGATGAACAAAAATCGCTAAAGAGTTTCATCACAGCAAAACCACGTTAATTACCAAAAAAGAGTGAGACAAAGGGCGGTTAGTCAATGAGCATTAACGTCGATAGACAAATAATCCCGGTCTTGGATTGTTTGTCTATCGGGGTTAAGCGGAGTTGACTGCCTGTTGTCACACGTTTCGACTATCTACGTTCGGAGCGCAAAAAGGGTCTGAGATTTTTGTCTCAAACCCTTTTCCTACGTTTAGTCAAGCTCTGTAAATAAAAATGTTTCGAAATTTTGTGTACACTAAACAGTATCTCACTGAGGAA
>NZ_RHNO01000001.1 GCF_003946265.1 Levilactobacillus yonginensis | reverse complement strand
ATTTACTATCCGCCCGCATAGCGGGTGGTTTTTTGTTTCGCACGCTTTAGCGTGCTCAACCGGGCCTAAAGGCATAAAAAAACGCGCTCATCCCAGAACTAATTGCTTAGTTCTAGGGACGAACGCGTCGTTTTACCACCCTAATTCACACAGCCTTCACAGACTCTGCCTCAACGGTACCAATTGATACCCGGAAAGTTAACGGTTCCTACCGATCAAGCAGCGTGAACCGCTTGATAGCTATCGGGAGCTCATCTTCATGGCTAACCACTGGCCCGTTTCCACTTACCGGGCTCACTGAACAGCGGCGTCGTCACTACTCTTCTCCTAGCTGAGATTATGACAATTCGATTAGAAATTAATGATAAGTTTATGCTCCGGCCTCATAATTGTCAAGTGGTTTTTAGGAAAGGGCCACCACTTTGCCAAAACTCTGATGGCTCGCTAAATATTCGTGAGCCACACGCATATCTTGTAAGGCAAACACTTTAGCCGGTCGACCTCATGTACCGTCAATACTTCTGGACCGCCGGAATGTTCTACGACAATTGCTTTCATTTTTGACAGTTCTCTCTAGTTCAACAAACCGTGACTCTTCAAGTAGTCCCGCGCAACGGTTGCGGCCTTCTCGTGCTTAACGGTCACCCGGTAATTCATTTTCTGCATGTCAGTTGTTGACACCTTACCGGCTAACTTGTTCAACGTCGTCCGGAGTTCCGGATGCTGCGTCAATAATTTTTCCGTCATCAACGGTGCGCCCTGATAAGGTGGGAAGAACTGCTTGTCATCCTTCAAGACCACCAAATGGTACTCCTGAATCTCGGGATCGGTCGTGTACCCATCGACCAGGTTGACCTTCCCATTGGCAATCGCCTTGTAACGAATGGAAGGTTCCATCGTCTTGGCACTGGCAAATTTAAGATTGTAAGCCTTACTTAATCCAGGATAGCCATCCTTCAGTTGATAGAAGTCCGGATCAAACCCAGCGTGAATCTTATCTTCAACGGCCACTAAGTCTGAAACGTTCTTTAAGTTGTAGGTCTTCGCAAACTGTTTCGTCACTGCCAAATCGTACCCATTTTGGTACTTCATGGGCTTCAGGTAGGCGAGCTGTTGTTGCGATTTGAGCGCTTGCTTCGCCACCCGGTAAGTGGTCGCCGGATTATGACTCGCTGACTTCTGCCCCGTCACTAGCGACTCCAGCACCGTTCCAGTAAACTCAGGATAAATATCGATGGAACCTGACTTCAAGGCCTTGAACAGGAAACTGGTCCCACCAAAGTTGGCCTTGGTGCTGACCTTCATGTTGGGGTGGTCGTTCTCAATCAGGTCCTTGTACATGTTGATCAGAATCTCGGGCTCGCTGCCCATCTTCCCGGCAATGGTAATGGTCGTTTCTGGTTTGACCAACTTACGATAGCCTGCGAAGCCCCCAATTAAGACCACCAACGTGGCTAAGATGATGCCGACTTTTTTAAACGACAGCCGACCCAACCAGTCGATTGCAGCACCAAAGACTAATGCCAAAATGGCGGACAGGACGGCCCCAATAATCAGTAACGCGTTATTGTTGGTTTCAATCCCCAACAGAATGTAGGTCCCTAAACCACCGGCACCAATCAGGGCAGCCAACGTCGCGGTCCCAATGATCATGACCATGGCGATACGGATACCCGAGATGATCATTGGCAAAGCCAACGGCAACTCAATTCGAAATAATTTCATCCGGCGGGACAGCCCAAACGCCGTCGCCGCTTCTTCCAGGTTCGGATCAATCGTCGTTAACCCGGAATAGGTATTTTGAAAGATGGGCATCACTGCGTAGATCACTAAGGCAATGATTGACGGAATCGTCCCGATCCCCACGATGGGAATCAGAATCCCCAACAATGCTAGACTGGGAATCGTCTGCAAAACACTGGTGATCTGCAGCATCACGTTGGCTGACCGCTTGTGATTCATCAAGACGATAGCCAGGGGAATGGCAATGACTGCCGCAATCAGTAGCGAAATCAGGGACAACCCAATATGCTGGCCAATGGCGTGAACGATGTCCCCACCCTGGGTCTGCAAAATATGCATAATCTGTTGCAAGCTAGTCCGCCTCCTTCGTGGCTAAATAGTCCAATAAATCTGGCGTCGTCAGCGACTGGGACCCAGTCGGAGTCGCCACCACGACCGCACTGGCCGTTTGCAACGCTGCCGCCAAGTCACGTACTGGTGCTGTAACTGCCAACGTTGCTGGCGTCGTGACCGGCGTCCCGTAACCCGCATCCAATAGAGTCTGCACGGTTAATACTTGGGGCGCGTGCTCATTTTCAAAGAAGCCGCGAACAAAGTCGTTAGCGGGATGTTGCATGATTTCTGCACTCGTTCCCACCTGTTGAATGTGTCCCAACCGCATCACCGCAATGTGTTGGCCCAACCGCAAGGCCTCGTGCATATCGTGCGTCACGAAGACAAAGGTCATGTCTAATTCATGATGAAGCCGGAGAACCAAGTCCTGTAACTGTTTTCTGGAAATCGGGTCCAACGCACTGAACGGTTCATCCATCAAAACGACCTTGGGCTTAATCGCTAATGCCCGAATGATACCAACTCGTTGTTGTTCCCCACCGGACAGTTCACTGGGCATCCGGGTCGCATATTTATCCGGATCCAAGTCCACCTGTTGAAGGAGCGTCCGGGCTCGTTCGATTCGTTGCTTGCGGGGCCAGCCCAGTGATTCTGCCTGAATGGCAATGTTATCTTGAATCGTTAAATTAGGAAATAACGCAATGTTTTGTAGGACATAACCCATCTGTAACCGTAACTGGGTCAGGTCATAGTCGATCAACCGTTTGTCATTGAAATAAATGTTGCCGTCGGTAGGCGCAATCAAGCGGTTGAGCATCTTGAGGGTGGTCGTCTTCCCACTCCCACTGGGACCAACCAACACAAAAAAGTCCCCCGTCGGAATGGTCAGGTTCAGATCATCGATGGCTTGGTTACCGCTGTAACGCTTACTAACGTTTTTAAATTCTATCATGTTGACCTCCGACCAATAATTTTTACAAATAAATTTCCGGACTCATCTGCCGCTTAAACAACTTGGACAGGTCCTTAAACTCGCAAGGTTACCGGAGAATCAAGGCATTTTACACCATCTCAGCCGATACCCCTGCTGTCTGTGCATAGGGTCAATTATACAAATGTTCACCCCATAACCGAAGTAAACAGCTTACAAAGTTTTTCTCAGCAGCATTGTCTACTTTACACGCCGAAGTAGCGACTGTTAATATTAAAATGAAAGAGTTTTAGCCCCGAAAACTTAGAAAACAAGGTGTTCACCATGTCAGACGAAATTGATCTTGCCATTATCAAAGAACTTAACCGTGACAGCCGCATCAAGGTCAGCCATCTAGCCCAGCTGGTCCATTTGACCGCGCCGGCAGTTGCCGCTCGGATTCAACGGTTAGAAGATACGGGGGTCATCACCAACTATACGATTGAAGTTGACCTCGACAAGGTGGGCTTGCCCCGCCAAGTCTTTATCCAAGTTGCCGTCCAAGCCCAAAAGCAGTCGGCCTACCTGGCCTTCATCAAGACGCACCACAATGATTTCCGCCACCACTACCGTACAACTGGCAAGTTTGATTACCTCCTGGAGGGTGCCTTTCCTGACCGACACGTGTTGAACGACTTTCTCGTCCACCTCAACCAATTTGCGACCTACCAAGTGATTGACGTAATCGACGACATTTAACTGCGTAGTTTCTTGACCCTTCCCAGGAAAAGTGCTGTAATCAAAATGTACACAATTGTTTCTTTCCTTAATAGGTTATAGTATCCAGAATAAATTTCAAATCTAAGGTGGTATACAACATGGATGAAGTAGTCCAAGCATTAAGCGATATCATTAAATTAAATACGGTCAATGGCCACGAAAAATTGGTCGCCGATTACCTCGCAGATTTACTAAAGCAACATGGCATCGACAGTCGAACTTACGCCTACGAACCCGACCGGGTCAGCCTGGTCGCCGAAATTGGTGACGGCAATGGCCCCGTCGCTGGGTTCGATGGTCACGAAGACATCGTCGCCCTGGGTGACGCCGCCAAGTGGCAAGTCGACGCGCTGTCCGCCACCATCAAGGACAACATGATGATTGGCCGGGGAACGTCCGACATGAAGTCCGGCTTGATGGCCGGGGTCTTCGCCATGATTCATTTGAAGGAACAGAACGCGCCACTTCACGGAACGTTCCGGTTAATGGCCACGGTTGGGGAAGAATACGGCCAATACGGTGCCAAGCAGCTGTCTGAGGAGGGCTTTGCTAAGGACCTCGACACGTTGATTGTCGGTGAACCTAGTGGGGTCAACAAGCAATTACTGCTGCAAAAACAGATTCAATTTATGCTACAAATCAACGAGGACGGCGCCAAGAAACTCTTAAACGCCAACCAAACCGGTGAACAACACTTCATTGAACTGGCCCACAAGGGTTCTTTGACCTACACGGTTCACTCCAAGGGTGTGGCCGCCCACAGCTCAATGCCAGAAATCGGGAAGAACGCCATCACACCACTGATGGCCTTCTATCAAAAAGAAGAGGACTACTTTGCCTCCATCAAGGACTATCGTAACCCCGTCTTGGGGGCAATTACGCCGGTCGTTACCATGGTTAAGGGTGGCGAACAGATCAACACGGTTCCCGCAACCGCCGACCTCTCCGTTAAGATTCGGACCATCCCCGAACTGCCAAACGCTGACATCACGGTCGCTATCAAGGCCATCATCGCCGACTTAAACGCCGCCGGTGCTGACTTAACGTTGGAAATTCACAGTGATTTACGGCCAATGCATACCATGGAAGATACACCACTGGTTCAAGCTGCTAAGGAAATTGGGAGCACTGAACTACAACAGGCTTTGCCATTGATTGGCGTTCCTGGTGGCACCGATGCCTCTTCATTCTTGGCAGCCAACCCCGACATCGACGTTATTGTCTTCGGGCCGGGTAACATCACGGCGCACCAGGTCAACGAATACGTCGACCTCGACATGTACCACCGGTTCATCACCATCTACGAAAAACTCGTCACGAAACTGTTGAGCTAGGGTTTGTTGATATTGGCCGCCTTACCGGTCACCGCCGTTTCTGGAATGGTTGCCTGTACTCCGGCGACCAGGGATTCCGCTAGCTGTGGGGACGCTCCAGACTGAGGAACGGTCTTCCGACTCGATTTGGAGCCGCTAAAGACCAGCGTCTCAAATGTCGCCCGTACTGTAAACTGGAAAACTACCAGTTAACACCACTTTCACTGCCAGCTCCATCCCTGGTCGCCTACGACAAATGTGTGGCGTTGTTTGATTTGGGCATTGGCATTCTACAAAATACCTAGCTTAAATTTGGAACAAGATAATCGTGCCATTTCGCTGAGGGAATCAGCCCAGTCCTGACGAAAACAACTAAAACAAATTGCCGATTAGCCACCAATGTAGCCGTAGGTTGCCAGGGCAGGTGTCAGCAGTGAAAGTGGCGTTAGCTCGGTGGTTTTCCGAGGTTACCCCACGGGACGAGCTTGGAAACACGCGCACTTGGCGTGGTTTCAAGTCGAGGAGTGAGACCGCACTGTGGCTCACTCCGATCCCCACAGCTGGCGCCTGCCCTGGCAACCGAAGACGGCAATCAGCGGATAACAATATAAACAGAAAAGGGTCACGGCAAAACTGCCGTGACCCTTTTAAGACCATTCAGTGAGGTGCTATTCAGAATACCTTCTGGCACTTGCCAATGGCAATATAAAGACTAGTTAGGTGCGTCCAACAACGTCCAGGTAATGGTTCCTTGGTAGTCACCAGCAGCGGCGCCACCATTTAGTTCCAGCAGAACTCCGGTATCCGGTGTCCAAGTCTTGGCAACGTCAAACGTGCCATCATCGACAGCGTCATCCGTGGTGTGCGTTAGGACCGGCGTTGGCGTCTCGCCAAGTGAAATCACCCGAAAATCGTCGACGTAGACTGGTTGTCCCGACATCGCTGTCCCATCACTGGTGGTAAACTGCGATGCCTGGGCGACCAACGTCCATTGTTCACCGGTTCCCCGGGTATCCGAGATAGCAAGTTGCCAATCACCCCGACGCTTAACGAACTGGGTCTTCCCCGTTAGCTTGCTGGCCTCGAACGTTTCGTTCGGCGACACAGCCGCAAACTTCAATTCCCCAGCCACCGTAATGGGGACAATCACCGTTTGGGAGGTATCTCCCAAAAATGATTTGGCCACCAACCGGAGTCGGTTGGTCCCGGCTTGTAGCTGATTACCCGCTAACGGAATCTTGAAGGTCCCATCCTTCTCAACCGTCACCGTGTTCAGTTGCTTACCATTTAGAACTGGGCGAACCGTGACCTTAGGCGATGTCGCTGTGTTGGAAACAACGTCCACTCGCCCTTTGACCGTGGTGCCCTCGCCCTTGTTCAGACTGGTAGCGTGGTTACTGGTTACCGTCAGCTCAAGATGTGCGTTCGGATTGATGATAAATTGGGGGGTATCTGCCGAACTGATTCGAGCTGAAGAGGTAAACGAGCCACTCGCTGCCGGAACGACCTGAGTTTCTTTGACGGTATCCGCCCGACCTAGCAATTTAATGGTCGCGTGCGCATTGCTCTGACTCAGGCTCTCTGCCAACCGAATGGCCAGCTTGCCATCCCGAATACTATCCAGCGGAATCTTCTGAGTCGCCCCGTGACTATAGGTCACCTCAGCTGACTCATAGGTGATTCCAGTTGGAAGATCAATGTGCGTCTGAATATCCGACCAAGGCTGCTGGCCATCCTCATAATCAAGGTGATAATCCACTTGTAGCTTATCATTACTGAGAACCTGACTATCCGTGGTCAGTTTCCGCTGCCGTTTAACATCCGTGATTTCACCAGTGGTGTTGACTACGATCAACCCCGGGATGTTTTCAAAGACGACCATATTGTTCTCGTACCGGTCGGTCGTCGTCGCGGTAAAGCCCCAACGTGCCCGATTACTCCGCTGCGGATCAATCTTCTTGGTGTCAATGTGAACCGTCTGGCTCTTCCCAGGGAGCTTAGCTTCCGTCACTGGATTCTTGTCGTCAAAGATATAGGTCATGTTCTCGGCCTTGGCATCCCACTTCAACGTGAGATGATGCCAGCTACCATTCGACAGGAAGTCCGGATGATTGGTATCGGTAATCAAGCCCTGGTGAATCAACTGGTAGTGGTAGTCCTTTTTGCTAAAGAGACCGCCCCAGAAACCATAGTCCGTCACGAGTTGTTCATACGAAGAAGCCTGTGCGGGGTAGTTCGAGGCAATATGGACGCCCGCCATCCCAACGTCAAATGAGTTGGCATTGCCAGGCGCCTTGCTGCCCGTCACCCCGTTATATTGCGTGTCAAATTCCAGTGCCCAACTATTCTGAATAGCCGTCGCCGCAATCCCGTTTTTAGTTGACTGGGCCTTGTTGTTATCAACGCCCCAGACACCTAACGTTTCACCAGGAAGTGCCTTCTTTTTTACAGAAGACTGCGGCATCGCTGCCAAATTACGTGAATCATTCTGCAGGACAAACGCCATGCCCTCACCGGCTAATTTCCCTCGGTTCCCCAAGTATAGCCACGCGGACAGCCGTTGATTCTTCTTTAGATTCCAATAGCCAGAATTCGTGGACCAAATTGATCCAAACTGATTCTTGCCGTTCGTTAAAACAGCGACTTGCGTTCCTGGTGAAGCAGGATTCTCGCCGTTCACAATGGTCGCCGAGCTCTTATTAGTCGTGTCCGTTGTTAAGAACGGGTTTGTCTTGTTGATTAAAATTCCTTGTGGCACTGTTGCCAGCGCCTGCTTGTCATCATTATCAGCACGGGCTGTGATCACACTACCCCCAAGACAAACGGCTAGTAGAATCAAGCCAGCGCTCAACCACCGTTTGAACAACTTTCATCCCTCCTATTTTGCTGATTTTTCCCGACGATTGCGATAGAGCAGGTAGCCAATGATGGCTAACAACATCGCAATCAGTAAGCCTAACAAGGCATAGAGCAAGTAGTTTGGCTGCTTAGCTGGTGTCAGAACAGTCTTGTTCAGCCGCCGTACCGTCTTGTTAGCAATCGTAAAGTTCCGCGCGAACTGCCAATTTTGCCCGTCCGCCTTAGCCGCTAAGTGGAGCGTGTACCGACCAGCTGGAAGGTTCTGGTTCCCCCACGGAATGCCGAAGTTAAAGTTACTATTCGGGGCCATCCCCAGATTAGCTTGTTGCTGCCTGATCAAGGTTTGGTTGGAATTCACTTTGGTAACGCGCGCATTGATCGTGAGTTGCTGCATAATACCGGGCTGGGGGTTTTGCAAATTAGCCGTAATAAAATTGCGTCGGTTGATTTGTACCGCTTGGATCTGGTGTAACTGCATGTCTGGCACTATCGTCAATGGACTCTCCCGCAGGCGAATCCCGATGGCGTACGCAAATGCGTTATTGAGCAAGATTTTCGCCGCGGATTTCTTATGCGTCTTTGACGGCACTTGTTCAACGTAGACCCCACCAAGAATAATGCCCCGCAGCCGCTTTGCAGGCATGGTGTAGGTGAGATACACCCGTTTCTGAGTATTTGCTGGAACCGTGACTTTCTGATTCGACCCCTTCGTGAAGATGTCCTTAGTGCCCACCTTCAGTGAGGGATCTAACTTAGGTTTCAACTGACTGTAGTCGATCACCCCGTTATCGTTGGTGACCGCTTGATTCACACTGACCAGGTACTGCTGGCTGCTATTACTGGTGTTATTGATCAGAACTGCCAAACGTTGATGTTCTTTCGGCTTAACCCGCAAGGCAAAATAATTGGCCTGCGCATCATCCTGATTGCTTGGCAAAATTGCTCTGACGGAATAGCCCACACTGTCGGCAGCGGCCGTTGGTAATTTCCAGGCCAGCACCAAAAGTGCTAACCCAATTGCGAGCAAAAGTTTCAGTCCTCGTTTCATCATCGCTGACTCCCCCCATCAGTCGTCAGGAAAATTAACGCCATCCTCACCGAATAGTCACTGCACCTACTGTGGTGTGTCGCTCAACTGCCAGGTCATCGTCGAGGTGTAGGTACCACCTAATTGCCCAGCTGGAACAGCTAAGTTGATGTCAGCGAGACCATAATCGGCGGTCCAAACACCCAAGCCACCCTTAGTAGCAGCAGAGAAGACGATTTGATTCGTCCCGGTGCCGTTCAGAGAGGTGCTAGCCCCAGCCGTTGGTGCAGTCGATGGGTTGCCGGTGTTAGCGGCAGCGACGTCAGCCGCCCCCAACGATAAAACAGCGCCACCCAAGGTGTCCCCGGCTGTGTCCGTAAATGGCGTGTTCTTCAATTGAACGCTCCACCCACTAGGTAACCCAGGGTTGGAAACTTGGACGGGGTTGTCCGCTGTTACAGCCTTGTAACTCCCATTGGCTTTACTGTTAGGCGTTACATTGGTGCCAAAACCGATGTTCGGT
Organism: Levilactobacillus yonginensis; assembly: GCF_003946265.1. Taxonomy (GTDB): domain Bacteria; phylum Bacillota; class Bacilli; order Lactobacillales; family Lactobacillaceae; genus Levilactobacillus; species Levilactobacillus yonginensis. Next base: position 265,838 of record NZ_RHNO01000001.1, on the reverse strand, counting down.
GCAGAATCGAGAGAAATCGCTGCAGTGGGACTCGTATCAAACTCGGCCGTGGTGGTCGTGGTCTGAGAGGTTGGTCCCGCTGAACTACTAGAACTGCTACTTGCACTAGTTGAAGATGTGTCGGTAGTTGCCGCAACAGCTGGAACTGCCGCGATAAATCCGGCACCTAATCCTAAGACAGCTAGGCTACTCAGCAGAGAAATCTTTAGTCTGCGAGTCATCATACTCACTCCTCTAAAATAATATCGTGATTACCAGTTTTAGAGTAAACGAGTAGCTCCGGTAATGGTTGAACCACCCGCTAGTGACTTACCTAACTTGTTCCATGCCGACCACTTTGTCCGCCGACTGTCTGACCGAATAAACCATTTCTAGCTCCGACGCTTGATTCAATGAAGATAATAACTTGTCCAAAATAAAAAGGCCAGCTTTTCGCTAGTCTTTCGTATCTACACATTTAGTCATGGAAGTCGCCCACAGTTAAGGCCAACAACCCATTTAACCATTGACGGACTGGTTCGTCCGCAGAAGCCGCCACCTGGAAACCCATTGGTCCAAAGAGGGCAGCCACCGCTGACCACTGGACCTCGCCGGCAGTCAGGAAGCTCTTAGTAAGCCGCTCACGCTGTTCAACGGTCACTGGTGTAGCCATGACTGTGAGTAAGTTAACAGCTATCTGGTCGGCCACCAGGGCCTTCCAGGCGGTCGCCGTTAACGGCGTGATAATTTGCCGCGGGGTGGCTAGTGGCACCGCGGGACCCTCCCGCAGGAGGAACTTCTGCCAACGCATAACCTGTCCCAATAAAATACCGTAAAACTGCCAGGGAACCTGATTCCCAATGCGCTTCAAAGTCGTGGCTGAAATCGCGGCAATGTCCCACTGAACCTGTTGCTCTCCCTGGGCTAAAGCGGTCTCCAGCCATTCACTGAAGAACCGCTGAACCGTGGCATCCACCAGTTGGGGTAGTTTTCTCCCCTGAACCAGGTGATAACGGGCCAGCAGAAAGTCCTCCGTCTGCTCCCAAGTGATGGTGCGACTGGCCTGCGACTGTTTACGCCGGTGCAATTGTCGGATTTTTTTGATGCGACTAGATTTACCATAATTTCCGGGTCGACTCATGTAAGTTACCTCCAAATTTAACCATGAATGAAATAAATTTTGACATCCCCTAAAGTGAGATGCGCCGTTCGTTGATTGTCTTAGTTATCTTACCACTAATCATCCGTAACTAGAGGCTGAATGCTAAATTAGACGTTCCGGCGGCCAGGGAGGTAGCCTGCTGTGGGGACGCTTCAGCCAAAGTACGGGCTTCTCGCTCGATTTGAAGCCACGAAGGCCCCCGTGTCTTCAAAGTCGCCCGTGCTGTAAGCTGGCCAGCCAGCTAACACCACTGTCACGGCCGGCTCCCTTCCTGGCCACCTCCGCTCTGATTGCGACCTAACGTTGTCACCATTGAAGGTCTTAGGTGGATCACTCTTTATGAGCTAACTGGTAACAACTTTGTGGTCATTACTACTAAGTTAAGCCGAGAAACCGCCAGACATCGGCTACTCTAAGTTGCCTAAACTAACACGCTAATATCGCTGGTATAACCAACTTAATTGCCCTTTACCAATATTCAACCGTCCGTCCACCAAATAAAAAGGACCCGCCCGTCAGCTACAGAAAAATCAGTAGCGACTCGCAGATCCCGTTAAATGACACCTAAATTGTGGGACTAACAACGCGGCTAATCCAGTCTAAACAACCGAAAGCAAGACTAGCACAGTTGATAAGCCACTACTAAGTAGCGGTTACTCACCAACGTAGCCGGAGGCCGTCAGGACTGGTGCCGGCTGTGAAAGTGGCGTTAGCTCGGTGGTTTACCGAGGTTACGCCACGGGACGAGCTTGGAAACACGCGTTCTTGGCGTGGTTTCAAGTCGAGGTGCGAGACCGCACTGTGGCTCGCGCCGGTCCCCACAGCAGGTACCAGTCCTGGCGGCCGCAGGCGGCCATTTGAACTAATTTGAACTAATTAGTCTTGCTTGTTCTGTTGCTTAGCCTTAGCAGCTTCTTTAGGCTGGAACTTCACGAAGTAGATCACGGTCATAATGGCCAAGAAGACCACCCCAACGAGGATGGAGATCCGCGTCTCAGGGTTCAAGAACATGAAGAACAACGTAATAACCAGAAAGACTAACGTCACGTAGTTTGAGTAAGGTGCCCATGGCATAGTAAATGGGTGATTGACCAGTTCGTCGGCCTTCTTCTTTCGGAAGTCAATTTCACTGATCAAGATCACGAACCAAGGAATCATCCCAGGTAAGACACTAGAACTATAAACCATCACGAAGATTTGGCTAGCATCCTTGTAAATCAGTGGCAGCACCACGTTTAAAACGACCCCAATACCAATACCAAGAGAAATCGCAATAACTGTGATGTAAGGCACACCATGCTTGTTCAGCTGAACGGCCTTTTTAGGTAACTGACCTTCTTCAGCCAACGTGTAGGCCATCCGACTGGCACTGTAAATCCCGGAGTTCGATCCGGACAGTGCGGCCGTGATAACCACGAAATTGATGATGGAAGCAGCCGCCGTGATCCCAATCTTAGCAAAGGTTTGCACGAATGGTGACCCGACAGAGTTCAGTTCGTCCCAAGGGAAGATGCTGACAATCACGAAGATGGCCCCAACGTAGAAGATCAAAATCCGGAACACAGTGGAACGAATAGCCTTAACCAACGTTTCCTGTGGATTTTGAGCTTCACCGGCGGTAATCCCAATCAGCTCGACCCCTTGATACGACGCTAGCACGATGGCAATGGCGTAGATAAAGCCTTTCGCCCCACCGGTAAAGAATCCGTGCGTCCATAAGTTACTAATCCCTAATGGATGGCCACCATTCCCAAAACCAAAGAGAATGACGCCTAAACCAACGATAATCATCAAAATAATCGTGACCACTTTAATGAGTGAGAACCAAAATTCCAGTTCCCCAAACATCTTAACGGAGACTAAGTTGGCGATACACAGGAAAGTGATTGCCACTAACCCCGGAATCCATTCCGGCAGGTTTGGCCACCAGAAACGGAAGTAACCGCCCAACGCAATCATTTCACTCATTCCAACGACGATCCACTGGAAAATGTTACTCCAAGCGGTCAGGTAACCAAAGACGGGGTGCATGTATTCTCTGGCAAACGTGGAGAATGAGCCGGTCGTAGGGTGGACGTACAACATTTCACCCATAGCCCGCATAATTAAATACAAAAACATCCCAGAAATTATGTACGCCAGTAAGACGGATGGTCCCGTCCATTTAATAGTGGAACCGGACCCCATAAATAGTCCGACACCGATTGTTCCACCCAACGCAATCATCTGCATTTGGCGGGCAGTTAGTTTTCTTTGCAATCCAATTCCTTCTCTCTATCTAATTGATTAAAAATTAAAGCTTCATGAGAAAATGCTACCTGATTTCTGCACATTTCGCAAATTTTTCTTCGAAATATGCCACGATATCATTAATTTAATATATTGGCCATTATGCAACAGAACCCGGTTATATTCAATGATTATTTAGCTAAAAGATTATGCCCCTAATCGATTAATTTTTTGGCCAATTTCCAATGAAAGCTTGCCCCCTTTAGGCTGCAACAAAAAAGCATTACCAGATTTTCTCTGATAATGCTTTGTGATTAGAGTAACTTTTCATAAACGTAGCAATAGTCAGTTGGTTGATAAACGCCAACAATTTTACCGACCCGCTTGAAGCCAAATTTTTCAATTAAGTACTGCATCTTCGTATTGTCCCGGTGGGTATCAATCCGGATGCTATCAGTCGTCGAATGGTTCTCGGCAATGTAGTCGAACAAATCGCGGAACAATTGAGAGGCGTAGCCCTTCCCTTGATGATGGGAGAAAATGGCGACCCGGTGAACCGTCACGTACTTGTCAGAAGGTCGTAACCATTCACCTTCCATTGTGTCATACGCGTGGTCGGGAGCCTCGTTGATCACGGCAACGCCCAACGTTTCGTGGTCATCACTGTTATAAATAACGGCCCGGCCATCTTCGATATCCCCCTTGATAATGTTGCGGTTAGGATAATCATCCTGCCATTGGTCGATACCTGCATCGGCCAGTTGCTGCTTGCCATCTTCAATAATATCGCAAACTAAATCTAATTCTTCCATCCGTGCTTTACGTAAATACATCTTGTCTTCACCTCGTCATTAATTCCTAAGCTAAGCTGGCCAATACGTTCTGAGCTAGCTGATCCAGACGTTGATAGTCTGCGTCGTCAGGATCTTGATCAATTTTAACGCTGTCTGCGACTTGTTCACCGTTGCTAGAATTGAATTGAATGGTTAAATAGTCAACGGCTCGGCCAAAGTGGATATGGCTCTTCGAACTCGATCCACAGACAGCAAATTTTGTCCGTTCGAGGTCGACTTTCTTCAAGTCTTCAAAGAAGTCCTGGGCTTCGTCCGGAAGATCGCCGTCGTGATAAGTATAGCTCACCATGATGACAGCGTCTGCTTGCGTTAAGGCAAAGGCATCGACCTGCGAGATTTCCGTGATCACTGTCTGTGCCCGTGATGCAAGCTGGGCCTGCAAGTGCCCAGCAATGGCCCGATTACGGCCGGTTTGACTAGCAAAAATTATCTGAATTGAAGGGGTCATAAGTTTAAATTTCTCCTCGAGTCTAGAATTCGTTGGCGGGCCAAACGTCAGACTGGGGCCCACTAGAAACTGCTAAATATTATAGACCTTTTTGGCCCATTACCCCAGTAAAAAGATGCATCTACCGGTTAAAAATACAGCCGCGTTCCGCAAAATAGTCACTGAGCCCCGCGAAACTAGGCAACGCCTAAAACTGCAAGTCAGCAAGCTGGTCCAAATCAACGACATCCCCCACGCCCGGCACCGCAAACCCGTTGAGCTGACGGAACTCCCGCCGAAATTCCTGATAGCCGATCAATTCCGGTGAGAAATTCTCTGGTGTCAGCTGTGGGAGTAGGCGTTCAACTTCTACCTGGACTGCGGGTGCTAACTCGCGGGCATCCGGGCGTAGGCGGCCCTCCTGATCATATTCCCGGTGCGCCCCGTAAAGCATGTCCCGAAACAACCGGTCAATGTGGGCCCCCGTTTGTTCTCGTAAGCCTAACGCCTGTTCAACTTGATAAAGTGCCAGACAGTAGCGAGAAAATCCCGGAATCACAGCGGACGCCTTGGTCGTTACTGACCGGTTCACGCTGATCAAGGCCTCCCCACCACCGGGAGCTAGTTGTCTCTGTAACCGGCGGGCACTGACCTCGGCTGCGCGTTTAGCACGACCCAACGTCCCATCGTGGTAAATTGCTGCCGTAGCACGCGGCCCTTCATATGAATAAAGAATCGTTTTGAAATTAGGGGCCAACACACCCGCTGCCTGGAGTGAATGCACCCACAGCTCCCAGTCTTCACCACCCATGACGTGGGTGGTGGCACTGATTTCAGCAGGAGTCGCCGGTTCTAAAGAAATTGACTCTAATCGCTGGTGTTCAAGGTTGACGGAAAAGTCGCTAACGGGTTGCCCAATTGGCTTGATGACAGAACGCCAAACGTTATCTGGGTCAACCGGATCTTGCCGTTTCGGAGCAGCAATCGAATAGACCAAGAGGTCAATGCTCCCGCCAAAATTCCTTTGAATCGCCTCGATCACAGCCCGCTTAGTCGACGGCAAAAAAGCGTTGGCGTTGATATTATCCGCTTGTAATCCCGCCGCTTCAGCAGCCTGTTTAAAGTAAACTTGGTTCCACCAACTAGCGGTACCGAGATAATCATCCTGGGGCGGTCGACTGTACCCCACAGAAAGGGTGGCGGCTCCAGCACCAAAGGCGGCAGTGATTCGACTAGCCAAACCATAACTGGAGGAGCCACCCAGAATCAATGCGCGTTGTGGCCCGGTAAAGCGGTCTGCATCGGTCACTGCTTGAATCTGCTGCTGAACCATCCGTTGAATTCCCAATGGATTGACCGACCGCGCTACGTTGCCCGTAATTTTTTCTGCTACCGTCACCTGTGTCATACCGTCATCACCTTCCACCACTTTTCTTTAGCTTAACACCCCGACGCCAGAGTCTCTTCTAATTTGTCTTATATTTTAAGCGGCGATAGGTCACAACAATAATCTGCCTCACTCGTGACCACATCCACCATATAATAGCGCAGCAAAAAAGCCCGAAACATACACGTTCCGGGCCATAGTTTTAGAAATTTGAAGATATAGTTGGCCATTTGACCAGCACGGAAACAGTGATCACGCTTGGACTTCATTAAACACTTAACTTGATATAACTATCTAAGCCGAGAGGTCGGCAGATATGGGCTCAGGCGCGAAATTATTCTTAGCCAGTGGGTGCTTTTCCCCAATGGCTTAGCATAAGGCCAAGCTTGGAGACTCGTGATTTCCGAGGCTTCAAGTTGTGCCCGCACCGCTCCAGCCCATATCTGCCGACCGGTAAGGTGCTGAATCCGTGCCAATCTTAGTCAGTAAAGTCTGACTCCGCCAACAGCTGACGCACCTCATCCGTAGTGTGTGCCTCCATCATGGCGTTTCGCAAACTCGCAGCATTCCGCTGGTTACGCACATAAATTTTGAAGAATCGCTTCAAGGACGGGAAGCGCGAGGTGTCGAAGCGCCGTTCAAAGTCATCGTACAGATCGAGCTGATAATTCAGCAAGCCCAACAATTCCTTGATATCGTGCTCCTTAGGTTCCTTTTTAAAGGCAAAGGGACTAGTAAAAATCCCCCGGCCAATCATAATACCGTCAACGCCAGGATGTTCCTGGGCTAGCTTGACGCCCTCTTGATAGTTCTCAATGTCGCCATTCAATTGAAGCAACGTGTCCGGTGCAATCTCGTCACGTAACTTCACGATGTCGTCGATCAGTTCAAAATGGGCCGGCACCCGACTCATTTCCTTCTTGGTCCGCAGATGAATCGTCAACAACGGAATATCCTGTTTAAAGAGGAAGGTTAACCAATCGCGCCATTCATCCAGGCGGCTGTATCCCAACCGTGTTTTCACACTGACGGGCAGGCCCGCCGTCTTCGCGCCAGCAATCACAGCCGCCGCACTATCAAAATTACGGATCAAGTCACTACCACCGTGATTCTTGATGACAGTTGCGTCCGGACAACCCATGTTCAAATCGATGGCTTCGTAGCCCCGGTCTTTGACATCCGCTGCTGCCCGTACAAAGGCGTCAGGATCATTGCCCCATAGTTGTGCCACTGGCATGTGAGCCTCCTCGGGCGCCACGTAGAGCCGGCCCTGGACCGTGAATTTGGCCTTGGGATGGGTCACACTGATAGCATTCGTAAATTCAGTGAAAAAGACATCAGGTGCAGCCGCACGGGCCACAACCTGGCGAAAGATAGCGTTAGTGACGGCTTCCATGGGAGCCAAGCTAAAGAACGGCCGGTTCTCGGCCTTAGCGTGGTTCGCAATATTTTGCCAATAGGATGATGAATCAGACACGATAAAGTCTCCTCGATTACTTAAATTTGATGTTTAGTCCGGTATACGCAGTCTTTACATTCTACCACGTTTCTAGCCTGAATCCACCAAAAAGGTTGCCCACAATGGACAACCTCATTTGGTTACTTATCTGTTGATAGGTGAATATCCCCGTCATGTGAGCTTAGTTGATACCAAGTTTTGGCGCCGCGATTCAAGCGGTAGCCACTTTTCTGGGACTTACCTAACACGTGAATATCCCCATCAGCACTGTTAACGACTGCCCCCGCTGATTGGGCAATGTGGGCTTGCACATCCCCATCGGTGGTCGTCGCGGTCAGGTGATCCTGTAACCGGTTATTTTGCAAATGAATGTCCCCATCATGCGTCGTCACCCGGCCACCGCCCAGCTTCGATTCAGTCAGCCGAACATCGCCGCCTTCCTGAGCGGTAACTTGGTTATGCTTGCTAGTCAAGTCAACGCTAGTCAACGTAATATCCCCATCGGCCGCCTGAACTTTTAGCTGTGGCGTCGTCAGGGAGGCCAACCAAACGTCACCATCTTGGCTAGTCACGTTGGTTGGTTCCGTGGTCGACACCTGTTGTAGCGATACATCGTCAGCCGTTGCCACCGTTAATTGACGTAGCTTCAAGTAGCGTAGATTGACCCCTTCTTGACTCTTAGTGACTCGGACGTTCCGCAACTTCTGGCTAGCTGGCACCGTGATGGTGATCCCATTAGCCGCCGAGCTCGAAAGGTCTGCACCAAAAATAACGTTGTCATGGCTACTCCGTGACCCCGCCGTTACGGTCAATTGTCCCCGTTTGACTGTAACCTTGGGTTGCTGAGCCATCCCCGAACCCGAACGCACCGTTACCTGGCTAGTTGCGCCCCGTTTGATGGTCACCGGCAGCGCCGACGTCACCTGAATGTCTCGATACTTTCCAGGATAATAGACTTTGTGAGCCGTATTCGCCACGCGTAACCGTCGTGACTGGTTGTTCCAAACAATGGTTTTATCCCCGTGATTCCACCATCCTAAACCGGCTAAAATTGCACCTAAAATCACTAATACTAGTGAGATTTTCACACTGCGTTTCATAATTTCCGCCCCCGTTCTGCTCGACTACGCGGGATGAAACGCCGGTAGATATCCCGGGCCAACCACGCCATGACTGCCAGCAGTTTTACACAGATCCATTTTAAAATAATTGCTGCAAAGCCCATCATTCCCAGAGCTGTTAACCCAATCCCTAGGTAAAAGACGCCGACCCAAGGTTCCTGCCAAATAACCAGCACCCCCACCACGACGCCCACAACGCCAACCGCCACGATGCTAAATAAAACGGCAATCAGGGCAACGACTAATGACCCCGCCACGGCTACACCGGCAAACCCCAATGCCAGCACGACAATCATAATTGGAATCGTAATTGGCGTTGACAGCAAGGCCAGAATAATCAGCCAAATCGTCTTCGCATTGCTCCGGGCAGCCTGCGTGGTTGTCCGCGACTGCTGGTGACTATTTTCAACTAACTTAATAGAATAGTCCGCTAAGACCTTACGCGCCAAGGCTCGTGGTGATCCCAGTTCGTCGACGGCTTCTTGGTAGGTCGTGATCCCCGCGTCCTGCAGATATTCGCGATAATATTCCACAACGTCTTCCTGCTCGGCCGTTGTGAGTTGGCCGAGTAATTTTTGTACGGCCTGAATGTACTCATTCATCTTGGTTGCCCCCCAGTAACTTAGTGATGGCCTGATTAAAATCAGCCCACTCTGCTTGTATTTCGGCTAGCCGTTCACGACCACTAGTCGTCAGACGGTAGTAACGTCGATTCCGCCCCTGATAGGGTTCATCGTAAGTCGTCAGCCAACCATTCTTCTTCAACCGTCGGAGCACCGGGTACAGCGTCGATTCTGAAATTGGAATCAACTGCCGCACTTCCTGGGTCAGCGTATAGCCGTAATGATCTTGACGTGTCAACAAACCGAGTACGCTGCCATCGAGCAACTCAGTCGGTACTTGAATGGCCATGTCCTTGCCTCCTTGTATATTATATCTCGTATAATATGAATTCACTAATAATATACGATACATCTAAAACCGTGTCAAGCCGGCCCAGTGCAAGTTTCCACCAAAATCACGACTCAGAAGATTAATTTTCCTTGCTTCAGGGCCTTCAATATCACTTAATTAATATAAAAAAACAAATAGCCACTTTCGTTGACTTATCCCCTGCTAATCCGCATACTAACAGCAATTATAAGGAGGATTCCCCATGACAAATCAAGCGTTATTAATCATCGATTACACCAATGACTTCGTCGCAGATAAAGGCGCGCTAACCTGTGGACCAGCGGGCCAATCACTCGCCCCAGCTATCGTTCAGTTGGCGGAAAACCTCCATCGAAATGGTGAATGGGTCCTCTTCCCAACCGATGTTCACACCCCCCACGACCCCTACCATCCTGAAAGCCAGCTGTTTCCACCCCACAATGTTCGTGACACCTGGGGTCGCGAGCTCTTCGGTGAGGTCAATGACTGGTACCGCCAACACCGTGCTGACGATAACGTCTGGCTCTTTGACAAGACCCGCTATAGCGCCTTTGCTGGCACGGATTTGGATCTGCGATTGCGTGAGCGCCGCGTCGATACCCTCCACTTAACCGGGGTCTGCACGGATATCTGCGTTCTCCACACGGCCGTCGATGCGTACAATCTAGGCTACCATCTGGTTATTCACCGCGACGCCGTAGCCAGCTTCAACCAGGCCGGCCACGACTGGGCGTTGAACCACTTTGCCACTGCGCTGGGTGCCCAACTCATTTAACTGATTCAGCCACGTTCTTGCCTTTTCTGGCACCTAACTAAGCGTTACAATAACCACATAGACGATTAAAAGTTAGGTGGTTTTAAGATGCAACGTTCTATTAAGCTCCTCGGTGCACTATTGTTGGGCCTGCTCATCGGTGGGGTCGACGTCAGTCAATCCGCCCAAGCAGCGACGCCGCTGCGGACGGTGACCCGAACTAAGAAGGTAAATTACTACACGAAAATCGGTCCAAATAAGACGCATAATTATCAGGTTTATCGGTCAGGTGGGGCCAAATCCTCAGCTGCTAACCTGACGCCCATTGCCACTGGCCGACAGTATGCGAACAAGCAGGTCCACATCACCCGGGAACAAACGATGGCGGATGGCACCTGGCTTAAATTCACCTACAATCACAAGAAAACGGGCTGGATTCACCGCAACGGGACCGTTAAATCCTACCGTTGGTTAAACGTCCCATTGATTGGCCAGCGACCACAGTTACCACGTGGCTGCGAAGTTACCGCTACTACCATGATGTTGCAGTACGCGGGTGCCAAGGTCAGCAAGGTCCGCCTGGATAAGGCCCTCCCCCGTAACAGTAACCCCAACAAGGGTTTTAACGGTTGGGTCGTGTATCCTAAGGCCCTGATGAAACTGGTTAAACAGAACACCGGCTCCGCTAAGAACCTGACGGGTGCGTCCTTCAAGCGTCTCAAACAACAGATTAACGCGGGGCACCCCGTTGTGGTCTGGATCGCGTGGTTTGACGGTTTTAATACCCACGCGATTACGTTAACCGGTTACGGCCATAACCGGGCCTACTACAACGATCCCTGGACCAAGAAAAAGACGAGTATGTCTTTAAAGACGCTGCATAAGCATCGTCAACAGGACGCTTACCGGGCATTAAGCTACTAACCCTGGTTGGCAGATGAACTAAAATCCAAAATAAAGCACCGCTATTAGCTGGAATCCCGTTAATAGCGGTGCTTTTTGTCAGCAATTATTTAGGCCTAATCGGAAATTTCGTTTTGGGAGCCCGGCTTCTGGCGGCCTAAATACCAGGGTTCTGCTAAATTCGCGACTATTTCAGTCCACTTTATAAGCCGCGTAATGTTCTTTTTATAAAGTATTGTTTACCTAAACAATTTTGATGTACAATTAAAAGCGTACCTAGTCGATATACATATATTTAGGAGGAATCCGCATGGATAAACCACATTTTAGTAAGCGCTTAATTCGTAGTGGTGCCGCTCTATTAGCCACTATTATGTTTGGCAGTAGCGTTCTGCCACTGGCTGCCCCAGCTGAAGTCAGTGCCAGCGCTGCTACTACCACGGTGCCTGTACAAACCAGCAAATCTTGGAAATCCTATAAACATAGCATTCACTTTGTTAAAAAGGGCTACAAGGTCTACCAGGACAAATGGCACGCCGTTTCATCTTCAAACAAGCTGTTCCATAAGGCTTACAAAGCCAACGGCAAGTACAAGTTGACTAACGGTCGGACCTACTACCGGCTGTACAACTCTAAGAAGAAATACTTAGGTTACGTGAACGCTCATGCTGTAGCCACGAGCACGACTAGTAAGGTCATGAAGGTCCCTTACGTCAGCCAATATAAGCCTGTCTTCGCACCTTGGGGCTGTGCTTCCGCTGCCATGACCATGTTGCTTCGTTACCGCGGCAACAAGGTCAACCTCCGTTATGCCCAAAATCACTTACCAATGGTCCCAACCAAGGGTGGTCAAAAGGGTAACGTCTATACTGGGGTTGGCTTCGGTCACGTAATCAATGCCGCAGCGTTGACGAAGTACTCACACCACTGGACAAAGAACACGAAGAATATTTCTAAGTCGAGTGCGAACACCATCAAGATGTACGTTCAAGGTGGCTACCCTGTTCTGTTCTACGGTTACTCTTCTTACCAGAAGAACGGCGACAAGAACCGGAACCACTGCAAGGTCATCGTTGGCTACAAGAACGGCAAATTCAAGGTCAACGATCCCCTGTACTACAGTTCTAAGGATAAAGCTGGCTCTGGTGGTAAGAACATGAAGTACGACCATGGTGCCATCAGTTGGGAATCTATGAAGAACTTCAAGAAGGAATACGGCAAGCAAGCTATGACTATTTTCTAACACGGACATGAGCTAGGCCAAATTAAATTCCTTGGCTACCAACTAAAGTTTTAAAAGATAAGCGGTTGTGATGAAAATCATGGCCGCTTTTTTAGTTCTCCAACTTAGGTCCTTAAGCAAACATGTCAGGCCTTCATTACTTTTTAAAATTCATTGAATTTTGATATTTCCTGGGTTAAGGCTGTGCCCCTTCACTTCATCACCCAATCCATCGCAAACCATTGTCACAGCGTCTCCTTCGACTACCGTTTTCATAAGATTATTTGTCATCTTCACAAGTTATTCATAAAAAAGTTAGGATTTGTTAACATCTCTAAAGCGGACAAGGTGTACGATTGTAGGTGTTACATAAAGAATTTGCGGGGGAGATTGGTCTGGTGACCAGTCTCTCCTTTTTTCGAAATTTTATTAAGGAGATGGCTCATTTGCAATTCAAACACCCCCGGATGGTAGCGCTTGCTGCTGCCTCCCTGGCGATTCTGACGGTTGGCCTGGCCGGTTGTTCGACCTCGTCCGCATCTAAGGAACCGGAAAGTTACAACATTAAGGACAACAAGCCCGTTCTGACAACGGCCCAGATCACCAAGAATCTGGACACCAAGCTCATTACCACGCGTCAGGACGATCAGAAAAGCTTGACGGCGACCTATAAAGCCGCTGCTGAAAACGATAAATATACGTTAGACAGTCCGTTCGTTAAGGTCGACCCCTACGCCGCTTCGCCCCTCGCTGCGCTGGTCACGTTTAAGACTGACGACGCCGTCAAGGTAACCTATACAGTTGTCGGTAAGACGGACAAGACATCCATCACTAATACCGTTAAGGGCGGCTACACCACGACTCACCAAGTTCCCGTGGTCGGTCTGTATGCAGATACCAACAACACGGTAAAAATCACCACGACTACCAAGAGCGGTAAAACCAAGACCAAGACGCTCACGATGCAGACTGGTTCCTTGCCAAAATACATCAAAGACGCCAAGGTCACGGTCTCCAAGAACGATAAGGATAAAATGGAAATCGGCAAAAACAAGCTGACCATCATGAACCGAACCACGAAACAACCATTTGCCATTGATGCCGATGGCGCCGTGCGATGGTATGACACGAACTACTCGCAACACACCATCGAGCAGTGGTCAAACGGCCACATCATGATGCTCTCTAAGAAAAATGTGAACTCGGACGTCTATAACGACCTCCTAGAAACTGACTACCTGGGCCGGGTCTACAAAGAGTACAGTTTCTCTGCTGGCACCAGTAGTTCCGACGGGAGTAGCATCTCCAAAGCTGCGGCCAAGGCCAGTTCAGAAACGACGGTCATTCACCACGACTTGGTTGAATTACCCAACCATAACTTCCTGGCAACCGTCTCCGATGGTTCGAAATATAAGGAAGATACAATGATTGAGGTGTCCCACAAGACCGGGAAAATCGTTAAGGTCATCGACATGAAGAAGCTCCTGCCGAAGTCCATGTGGACCAAGTTCAAGAAGGGCTTGGATGGTAAAGTTGACTGGCTGCACCAAAACGCCGTGGACTACGATAAAAACGATAAATCAATCGTCATTTCCAGCCGAAATCAAGATATGATTATGAAGCTGGATTACAAGACTGACCATATCAAATGGATCTACAGCGGCAAGAAGAAGGCTACCTGGCCCAAGGCCTACCGTAAATACCTGCTGAAACCAACCAAGGGCACCACGATTACCGGTGGTCAACACGGGCTGTATTTGCTGAATAATGGTGGTAAGAATACCGCTAACAGTGAAGATTTCATGCTCTACGACAATAACATTGACGTCACCAATGGGAATAAACAGACCTCTGGCCAATACTCACAGGCGGTCGAATACCACGTGGACGCTAACAAGATGACCATCAAACAAACCTGGTCATACGGCAAATCCCTGGGTAAGACCAACTTCACACCGGTCATTGGTTACGCGCAAAAATTGGCCAATGACAACGTGCTGATCGACTTTGGCTTCAAGAATGGCGGGAAAGAAAGTAACGCGATTGAAGTCACCCAGTCAGGCAAGCAAGTCTTCAACGTGACGATGAAGAGTGCGGCCTCTAAGGCATACGCCTACCGGGCTTACCGCGTACCATTTTACGGTACCGCTTATCAGTTCGACGCCACTAAATAGGCTGTCCTTTTTGTCTCCGGTTGGTAGGGCTGACGTCTGCTGTGGGGACCGGAACAAGCCAAAGTTCGGTCTTGCTCCTCGACTTGAAAAACCATCGAGCCAACACCACTGTCACAGCTGACGCCAGCCCTACCAACCTGCGACTGTGATTGCTATTTAGCAACAACGACTAGCTTTTTCACAGTAAACTCAACTGCAGATGGTTGACGCATCAATCATGAATTACTTACAACAAAAGCGGCTTCACACGACTCTCGTAATGAGAATAGCGTGAAGCCGCTTTTGTGTTACCCAATTTATCATTTATTCCTAGATCTAATTCTTATTGGTTATTAGAAATCTAAAGATTAATGTTTCCATTTACGTTGGCGCGTCTGCTCATAAAGCCAGATTGCCAGCCCCAATACAATCAGCACCGGGATAATCAACGCCCAATTCCCCAGCGTCTTCGTAAACAAACCCACCAAGAAGGCCCCAGTGATAAAACTGAGCATTAAGGTGGCAGTATCCAGTGCCCGGCCACGAGCCGCCTTGTCACGGTAGCGTACGCCATCGTAAGCGGACTCAGAAAGTCGGCGCACATTTCCTGTCATCATCAACGGCGTAAAGGGCATCCCTTTAATCTGCCGGAATTCCTGCAGCTCCGCGGCGGCAGCTAAGGATAATAGTGCTGCAACTAAGAAACCGGGAAGTTGCTGCCCCAGAAGTAAAACCGCTACTAGTAGCACCAGCATATAACTCAACACCACTAATTGACGATTTACTCGCCGCTTCTCAAGGATGTGTTGCAGGACGCGAACAATGATCGTCCCCAATGCAAAAGCCAGTAGTGACGCCAAATAGCGCCCACCAGCGGTAAATTGTAGGTGGCTCAAGCTGGTCCCCAATAAAATCAGGTTCCCAGTCTGTAAACCAGCAAAGACCTGCCCGTGGACCAGATAGGAGTACGCGTCCAAGCCACCAGCAACCATAGTTAATCCGCACCCAAAAATTAATTGCTCGTGGGCGGGAAAAGCTGTTTCTCTCAATTCAGTTCACCTCTCTGAAGTTTTTGCGTTCAGCTAGTATAAACTAAATTGTTAATAAATCAGTTAAATTTCTTAATAACCCCACGATGGATTATTTAGTATCCTTGAAATACCGCCACTCTCGTACTTGGTTAAAAGTATCTAAAGAATCCAACGCAAAAAAAACTGGCCTGAGAAATTAAACCGCGGTTTCTCAGGCCAGTACAAGTAAGTTAAACAATGGTAATTCTTAAAATAAGTGAGCCAGTTTCCAAGTATTGATAATACATCTATCCTGTTATTAATAATTGAAAATTAACTCGTATTTTCCCTCAATGACCAGACGAATCCGTCCGCGTCAATTCAGTCGACCCAAAATTTCTTGCTTTCACGCAACTTAGACAACCTCAAGACTGAACCGTCATTGCCACTGATCATGAAACCCAAGATAGCCCCGCAAGCTTTTATTTTTCAACGCGGGGGATCTGGCCATTGCGGCCGACACGTTCTAGCTAGTCCTTGTCCTGTTTCACAACAGCCAAGCCTAACGCTTCCAGCTGATCAGCGGATACCGTTTCTGGCGCGTTGGTCAGTGGCTCCGTTGCCTTGGAGTTCTTAGGGAAGGCAATCACGTCACGGATATTCTTACTGCCAGACAGAATCATGGCAAAACGATCCAGTCCAATCGCCAAGCCACCATGAGGTGGGAAGCCCATATCGAAAGCGTGAATCAAGAAACCAAAGTTCCGTTCAGCCCGTTCCTTGGTAAATCCAAGCGCTCTGAACATCTTTTCTTGAACCTCACGGGTGTGAATCCGGATGGATCCCCCACCAATTTCGTACCCATTCAAAACAATGTCATAGCTTTGCGCATGAGCCAGATGTGGGTTTTCACCCTCCTCTAGGTAATGCAGGTCCTCTTCGTTTGGCATGGTGAATGGATGGTGAGCGGCGATCCACCGCTTAATGCCTTCATCATATTCAAACAGTGGCCAGTTAACGACCCACAAGTAAGCAAATTGAGACTCGTCGATCATACCCATTTCCTTGGCGATCGACTTCCGCAGGTAACCCAGGGTGTCTGAAACCACCTTAAAGCTGTCCGCAATGAACAGAATCAGGTCGCCCGCATTTGCACCAAGTGCCGCACTAATTTCAGCTTCTTTACCGGCAACGAACTTGCTAGTTGGTCCAGTAAAGCCGTCGTCTGTGACCTTGACCCAAGCAATTCCCTTGGCACCAAAGCGTTCAACGTACTGCGTCTTCGTATCGAGATCCTTGCGAGAGTATTTGTCAGCCCCACCAGGAACACAAATGGCCTTCACGAAGCCACCATTGCTAACAGCGTCATGGAAGACCTTGAAGTCCAGGTCTTTCACGATGTCAGAGAGGTCGTGCAGTTCCATATCAAATCGAACATCTGGCTTGTCTGAACCGAAACGATCCATGGCTTCCTGCCATTCGATCCGCTGGAATGGCGTCTTGATATCCTTCCCCAGAACATCATGCATCACTTGCTTCAGGAGGCCTTCAACGATACTTTGAATCTCGTCGGCTTCCAAGAAACTCGTTTCCAAGTCAATTTGCGTAAATTCTGGTTGGCGGTCGCCCCGTAAATCTTCGTCACGGAAGCAACGGGCAATTTGGTAGTAACGGTCAAATCCCGACCCCATCAGCAACTGTTTAAACAGCTGTGGCGACTGTGGTAAGGCGTAGAAATGGCCTGGATAAACTCGGGATGGTACTAAGTAATCCCGGGCCCCTTCGGGCGTTGACGCCGTTAAATCTGGCGTTTCAATATCGAAGAAGTCGTGCGTATCCAAGTAATTCCGAGTAGCCCGCATGATTAGACTCCGCGTCTTGATATTATGCTGCATTTCTGGCCGGCGTAAATCAAGATACCGGTACTTCAACCGCAATTCATCAGACACGTTGTTGCCATCTTCAATATAGAATGGTGGCGTCTCAGCAGCAGCTAAGAGTTTGGCTTCGTGAACTTCCACTTCCACCTGACCAGTCTTGATATTGGGATTAACGCCATCTCTGGCCCGTTTTTTAACGGTCCCTTTGATTTCAATCACGTACTCACTACGTAAACCATCCGCAACTGCTAGTGCATCCGCACTAAATTCTTGACTAAAGACCAATTGCACGATTCCTTCACGGTCCCGCAAGTCAACGAAAATCAGATTACCCAGGTCCCGACGTTTTTGAACCCAGCCCTTCAAAACAACCTCTTGATCCAATAAATCAGTATCAACTAATCCGGCATAACATGTTCTCTTCATTATATTAACATCTCCAGTCTGTGAGTGTTGGTCATAAACCATTAAGACTATTTAATAAATTTTTCCAAAAAAAAGATAAAACCCAAATTCGAGCCTTATCTTTTTTAAAGGAGCTGTGACATATTTAACTGCGATGCTCTTACCTTTTCTAGGACTGGGTGGTTAGGCGCCTCGTCCCGGGGAAAGGCCTATTCTGCGAACCAAACTCAATTAGCTCAAGAGAACTAAGAAGATAGGTCCAAGCAGCGTTAAGACAATGTTACCAATTACATATGCAGGAGCCACGGTAGCCGCGTAGTATGGACCACCGACATCTCCAGCACGTTCTGAAATGGCGTTCAGTCCAGCGGACAACGTATCTGCCCCAGTCAATGACCCAATCAGTGCAATTGGTTCCATGTGCAGGACATACTTACCAATGTACAGGGTAATAATATGTGGCACGATGGAGATAATAGCACCAATCAAGAAGATACTGATCCCCAATGACTGGAAGGCGCTCGTAAACGTCCGCGCAGCGTTCAATCCAACAGTAACGATGAATAAGTTCAAGCCTAAGCTTTGGAAGAATCCACTGACACTGTCAGGAATGGATTCAAGGTATTGATAACGGTTAACCCAGATACTCAATGCTAACCCCATCAACAGACTGGCAGTCCCATCACCTAATTGCAATGGAATACCGTTAACCTTGAAGCCGGCAATCCCTAAGAGGGCACTGATTGCAATCCCGAAACAGAAGAGTGCAAAGTTGATAGCGTCCCGGTCAGACCGCCATAAGCCCATGGTATGCAATAACTTACCACTGTTGCTGGTATCACCGGTCAGTCCAATAATGGAACCTGGCTTCAGTTCATCAGCTTTTTGCTTTTGACCGTCTTTAGGATCGAACATGTTGATGAAGACATTGTCTGCCTTCAATTCAGCAAGTTGGCTCTTGTTAAAGTTCTTAGCAAGAACAAACATTTTTTCTTTGAAACGCGTCTTTTGACCTAGAACTTCGGCGACGTCTTCACCGTTGATGGCTTGCGAGACGTTGTCGGCATAACCAGCCAACGTAATGCGGTCACCAGCTTGTAAGAGGTAGTCGTTGTCAGCAACACTGTTACCTTCGCTGTCAAAGGCTTCCAAAACGTTCACACCGAAGCCAATAGACTTCTTCAACATTGGCATTGTCCAGCCAATGAAGCGAGATTCGCTTTGAATTGCAAAGGTCCGTACCCGAGTAGGGCTTGGAGCTGCAGTATGGAAGTTCATCTTCAATGCAACGTCAGTTGATTGCTTCTTGATGTCGATATGCAACAGTTTTGGTGCGATATCACGCAAGAAGATCAGAACACCGATAGTCCCAAATACGTACGTCAAAGCGTAAACAATTGGCACCTGTGCGGAGTAGGTTGCCCTGACTGCCGCACTAACGGGTAACTTAGAAATGGTTTCCAGAGAACTCCCGATAACAGCAGATTGCGTTAAGGCACCGGCAATGGTCCCGGCAGCAATCCCTGGTCCAACGTGAAATGCTGCGAAGCAGGCCCACGCAACCAAGAAGGCTGAGAGTAAGAAGACACAACTGGAAATCAGGATCTTAGTCCCGAATTTCTTCATACTTGAAATGAATGAAGGTCCAACTCGGTACCCAACGGCAAACATGAAGAAGTCGAAGAAGATGGCACCTAAAACTTTATCACGGGTAAATGCCCCGATTTGGCCGATAATCAAGGAAACAATCAAAACACCAACGGTTGCCCCAAGATTAAACGAACCAATTTTTACTTTACCTAATAAATATCCCAAAGCTAGACAAATGAAGATTGAGAATACTGGTGTTGCCACCATAAAACTAGCTATTGCGCCCATAGTAATTACTTCCTAAACGTGATTATTTTTTATGCTTTTTGATCTTGTTGAAATTCCATGTAGTACTCGTCGATCAATGACTTAATGCACTTAGCAAGATCGCGGTAATCATCGGAAGTTAAGTTAGCTAATGAGATCCGGACGTAACCCTTACGAGCACCAAATCCAGAAGCGTCCATAACAACGGCACCGAATTCCTTAGCTAATCTGTATGGGAAGCTCAGGTAAGAGTATTGAGAACGGAAGTACTTCCCAAATTCTTCGCCATGAACCTTTTCAACCAAGTCATAAATGTCAACCAACGTGTAGTACTTCGTGTTGGCATGTGAGTTGTCAACGTTAACACCGATTTCATCCCAAAGGGCGTGGTAACGGTAGTTAACGACTTTCTTAGAAGTCAACAGGTAATCATCAACATCATCAGTGATCAAGCTGTTCAAAGCGAACAGATCCATCATGATTTGTTGAGGAGTTGACAGACCAGAAGTATGGTACAGGCCGATAGCACGGCTGTCAGCAACAGTCCGGTCAATAAACTTCATTTCGTTTGGTTCTGGAACGACCATGGAGTAACGTTCTTCCATAGCATCCTTGATGGACTTATCGTTGTTCGTAACTTCCTTGATAATCCGGTCGCAAACGTTGTTCTTGTTAGCAGCAATCAAACCTAAGCGTTGGCCAGTTGCACCGTAAAGCTTAGAGAATGAGTAAACTAACAGGGTGTTGTGAGGAATAGCAGCGTAGATTGATTGATAGTCATCTGCGAAGGTTCCGTAAACATCATCTGAAATAACCACTAAGTTAGGGTTAGCTTCAACGACTTCTTTGAACTTATCAAGAGTGTGAGGACTGTAGGCACGAGCTGAAGGGTTAGTAGGGTTAACATCGAAGAAGCCCTTGATAGATGGGTCCTTCAAAGTATCCATTTGCTCGTCAGTCATCTGCCAGTTGTCATCTTCGTCAGCAGCCAACTTAACGATCTTCAAGTTGTATTCTGCTAATTCAGGAATTTGTAAGTAAGGCGTGAAGATTGGTGAGTTAATAGCAATAGTGTCACCAGGGTTTAAAATATGTGATTGCTTTAATTCTTGGAATAAGTAAACCATTGCGGCAGTCCCACCTTCAGTTGGGAAGACATCAGTCTCACCAGCCAGGTCGACACCCTTGTATAAGTTCTTTTGTAAGTAAGCGTTCAAAATTTGTTCCGTGTATTTGAGTGCACGAGAAGGAACAGGGTAGTTGTTACCAATTACTCCGTCTAATAATTCTTTAACGAATGCATCCTTATCAAAACCTAACTTGTCGACACAGTAGTCGAATGCAGAACGTAGGAATTGATCAGTTGAATCCGTATCTGATAAGGTAGCTAAGAAACGATCAGCAACGCCTTCGCCTTCAATAAAGCCGGCCATGGCACCATCATCACGTTCAAAGGTACGCTTTGATTCTTCAACACCGAAGTTAACTAACTTTTGGTTAGCCAGACGGGCAGTCGTGTTGATCCAGTTAGGATTCCCACGGCCGGCGTTGATAACCCGGTTATTTCTGATGTTCTTTGCAGCGTATTCCAGGAAAATTGCAGAAACTTCGAAATTTGATAGTTTGGTGAATTTGTCTAAACCTGATTCGTCAATCTTATTAAAAGTAGCTAAATCAGCATTTGCCACAACATCTTTGACAGTCATAAGAATAGCCCTCATTTCTAACGCCCTTCTTCAAAACTCAAATAATCGGTTCAAGTTATAAGAAGAAACACGTTAAGTATATTTTTTTCTACTGGCCAGTAGTTGTGGATTCAACAATTTAAGCTTGCGGGGCTCTGTAATCGTTTTCATCCTTCTTTGTTATAACACTTACTTTATTTCATTGCAATATGTGAAAGCACCAACAATGAAATTTAGGGCACCACAAAAAGGGCCCAATCGCTTGACTAGGCCCTTGCCAACGGTAATAATTTAATCTCCAAAAAAAACCAAAATGAAATGAGTTATTTTAGTTTTCGGAGCTGATTAGACTCCGGGAGGTCACGATACTTATCTCTATTTACGTGTTAAAGCCCCGCAAGAACTAACACACTTACAGAAAATTCACCAAGCTATCGTAAATCATCCAGAACCGTGGCTCGTTTTATGTTTGGACATAATCGTTACCCCCTTATCAGTCTTCTTTTTCTAACATGCCATTAAATATCTAATTAAAAAATTGTACAAAAAAGCGCCCTTGCAATTGCAAGGGCGCATGACGCTGTACCACCTTAAATAGTTTCACTTTATTGATAACGTTCCTAAAATTTCCGAACGGGTAGCCAGACGCGCTGCCAGCCTAAGAAGTGTCTTCACGGATTTAGAAATACGATCTCCCACCAAACATCGCTCGCTAAAACCCATCAACCCGCTAATAATCTTCTAATCACGGCTTAATACGTATTTAATTTAACTGCATTATATCGCCTAGATTTTCCCCTGTCAACCGATAAGTAAAATTAATAGACGCCACACCGTATAATTTATACGATTAAATCAAAATATATTCAATCAATTCATAACGAATATAGTTTTTGGCAAAACTTTTCCTACTACTTACTGCCCTAGTTTAACTCACTGTTTTTGCTTGTGCAACAAGTAATTAAGCGCTACCAAAAATAAGACTTATTTTTCTGAAAATCTTTTTTTACCACCGGAACTTTACTTGCAAGTTCAACTTAATTTGGCCGAAAAAAAAACTACCGTCATAGCAATTGCTTGCTAATCGGTAGCGTTTAAGGCATAACGAATTGGGCTAGCTGGGTTCGAACCAGCGCATCACGGGATCAAAACCCGTTGCCTTACCACTTGGCTATAGCCCAAGAATTGACGTCATTACTGACTCAACAGGTAATAATTTTAGCATTTATGTCCAAGATTACGCAAGTCTTTTTTTGCATTTTTTCATCATTTTTCAAGATAAGTTGACGCTAGTCCACCTAAAACGCTACCATAGGTGATAATTCATTGGACAGTGCGCTTATTTTTAGTCCTAATAAACCGAAATCTTATTAATAAGAGGTGACTCTGATTGACTGGAAAAGTAACCATTAAAGATGTGGCAAAGGCGGCAGGCGTCTCAGAAGCTACCGTTTCGCGGGCGCTCAGCCAAAGCCCCCGTGTCAAACGCGACACGCGCCAGAAGATTCAAAACATCGCCAATAATCTTGGGTACCATCCCAATGGGCTTGCTCGCAGCATCCGGCTACAACAGACCCACACCCTCGGCGTCATCATCCCCGATATTCTGAACGACTTCTTCACCCGCCTGATTCGGGCGATTGAGGACGCCGCTGGCAAGGCTGGGTATGACGTTTTAATCGTGAATACTGACGAAAGTCTGGCTAAGGAGGCCAACGCGCTCAACTTGATGCTGGAAAAGCAGGTGGACGGCGTCATTATCACCAGTGCCGGCGGTCCCACGGATTACGCCGCCATCCTGGGTGACACACCGGCCGTCTTCGTGGACCGTATGCCACCCGCTGGCATTGAAACGCCCTTCGACCGGGTCTTAGTCGATAATGTCCAAGGAACGCAAGACATCGTCGCGCAACTGATTACGCAAGGTGCCCAGCGCGTCGGCATCATCAACAGTGCCGTGTCTTTTACCGCTGCTGAACGCCTGCAGGGATACCAGCAAGCCCTCATTGCAGCTGGCCTGGAACCCGATCCCGCAATTGAGGCCACGGCTCGTACAGATAACAGTAACGTTCCGCAGATGACCCGCCAACTGCTGGTCAACCAGAAGTGTGATGGCCTCTTTGTCGCCGACAATACCATCATGGAAGGCGTTCTTCGGAAATTACCCGAGTTAGCCCTCCCCACCCTTCAACTGGGAGGATTTGACGATCAGGACTGGTTTGACTTTCTCCCTCAACCCATCGTCACTGCTCGCCAGCCCATCAATCAGTTGGGTAAGACCGCCATCGATCGGTTGTTAGACCGGATCAACGGTGCTGACATGCTCCCCGCCGAGATTCGTTTGGCTGCCACGACCATTTCACGCTAGCCAGTCAATGCCAAGAAAAAGTTGGGCAAAGTACGCTGCCTGCTCCGTGGTCATCTGACAGCCGCGGACATCCAATGCCGTTGCTTGCAGCGTGGTAAACGAACAGGTCGTTAAGTCGGTCTTTTTCAACGACGTTTCCGTAAAGTCAGCGGCATCTAAATCACAGCCAACCAACTTTACCTGACGCAACTGGGTGTCCAAGCAGTTCAATTCCTTCAACCGGGAATCAGTAAACGTAACGTTCGTGAGTTTTGCCTGGTTGAGATTAGCTAATGATAAATCACAATCCTGAAAAGCCACATCCTTCAAAACGGCGTGGTCCAGCGTGGAACCCACCAATTTACAGTTCTGAAACTGCACCCGATACCAACTGGCACCGGTCAATTGGCAATTCGCCAGCGTACAATTTTCAAAGACAACATCCGTTAGTTCAAACCGATCAAAGGTATCGTTTAAAAACGTCATGCCTTTGAAATAGCACTGATCAATCATCGGATGTTCCTGCACCATTTCTTCTACTGTCTGACCTTGTAAGTCACCAAACTGTAGTAAGTGGTCCTCCTCCTGCTCAATGCTAGTAAATTCAACGGGCGACAGGGCTGCCCTGGCTAGTCTAGGTGCATTCATTCAGTAAACTTCCTTTCTGCTTTCATCAAACAACTTCATGCCGTAAAGCTTAATATACCTAAAGGTTGAAAGTTCGGAAACTGTTATCAAACCGAGAATAGAAAAGCGTTATCGACTTAAAATTAGCCTCACCCAGCCACCTGCGGCGGTCAGAGATTCCGCCTGCTGTGGGGAACGCCTCCGGCCTGAAAAGCGGTCCTGCGGCTCGGTTTGAAGCCTGGAAAAACCACCAGTCTCCAAACACGTCCCACGCTGTAAGCCGAGAATCGGCTAACACCGTCGACACAGCTGACTCCACCTCTAACCTCCTCCGGTTAAACGGATTCTTGGAAACTAAGCTAACTTAAATGCTTGAATGACAGTACTTATTCAGAATTATTGGCGCGCCACTAGGTAGCCGAGAGTGGGTCAAATTTGGACTTAGCCGGGGGATTTTCAAGTGAATTTCTTGAAAATGGTGACTTGAAGACGTGCTTTGCGGCTTCAAGCGAGGGGACGACCGCCTTCTGGCTTGTCCTGTCCTTCCCACCGCGTTCCAGTCCAAATTTGGCGAACGGTAAGGCGATAATTTCCAACTATGTCTGACTAAAACCCAATACCCAATCCTTGTTGTATCAAGCATAGTGGGTGTTTCAGTATTTTCAACCTTTAGTTAATATACGTTGAATCATCAAGCACTGCAATCCCTGATTGCCAAATACAATTATGCGACGATTGATTTCATTGTAAAAAAAATGTAAACGTTTACAATTTTACTTGGTTTTCCCGCAACCAACGGGTATACTTGGCCAAACAACCAAGGGAGCTTATTATGAAAAAACGGACCGTTTACCCCATTATTGCGACTGAATACCACAACCAGGAGGGCCACTACTACGTGGCAACTTCCCCTACATTGCCCGAACTAACGACCCGCGAAACCAGTGTAGAACTACTGACCGTCGCAGCCAAAGCAGACATCCAGCAGCTTATGTGTCATCCAGCTGTTGCCATGGATCAGGACCCCAAGCATTGGCGGCTCACTGCTAACCAGCACGTCTTTGCTATCACAATTACACTATAATTTCCGCCTCCGGTTGTCAGGGTGCCGGCTTGCTGTGGGGACCGCTTCCGGCCTATGAACCGGTCCTCCAGCTCGACTTGAAACCACGACAGAAACGCGTGTTTCCAAGCTCGTCCCGTGGCGTAACCTCGGTAAATCACCGAGCTAACGCCACCGACACAGCTGGCCCCACCCTGACAACCTCCAGCTACGATTGGGTTAACTGCAAAAAAACTTATGCCGCGTTGATAAAAATAACCACAATATCTTATTTCTTAAAACTATCAAATATCCACATTAACGCAAAAGGATTGAAACAGCTAGGTAATCCCAGTTGTCTCAATCCTCTTTCTATTTGTATAGTTTCAATTTAGTTAAAATAACATCGTAATAAAATCGCTCACAGACTGCCAGCCGAAGACGGCAAATCTTACTGGATTGGGTCGTAGTTGGCACGAGGGCCGCCGACGTACTTTGGCCGTGACCGTAGTGCCGTAACGTGTGCGCCGCCTAATTCCAATTGTGATGGACGAACGGGAACCTGAACGAACTTGACGTGCATCCCGATTGACGTGTCACCAATGTCCAACCCGGCTTGTGCAACGATATGTTCAACTTCAACGGGATCCTTGAATTGCTTGAAGGCGGCGATGGAGCCAGCCCCGCCAGCGTGCATAGCTGGCACAACCGTGACAATTTCAAAGCCTTTCTTCTCTGCCACTTCACGTTCAACAACCACGCTCCGGTTGATGTGTTCACACCCCTGGACAGCTAAATGAACGCCAAGTGGTTCTAATTTACTCCGTAGGGTCTCGATAACGGCCATCCCAACATCCAAATCGGAATTCTTACCGATGTGGCCCCCGACGATTTCACTAGTTGAGCACCCTAAGACGAAGAGGTCTCCTCGGTGTAATTTTGCGGCGTCCAAGACGTCTTGTACAATTTTAGCTAACTGCTGTTTCAACTCATCCAAATTAATATCCAACATACCAACACACACTCCCTAGACTAAACTAAATTTGGTTTCAACTTGGCAAGGCTGCCCACGATTGACAACGTGACCACCATGCCGAATCCAACTTGAATAATATTACTGAAGATTGAAGCTAACCCCGCGGGCCAGCCAAACAGTAAGGCCGTGGCAAAAAAGTACCCAACGACCATGATAACGCTGCCAATCAGTAGTGGCACAATCATTGTTTTGATTGACTTGTTGTTTTGTGGGGTAAAATACCCGACTGCCAAGCCTTGCGTCCCGTGAATGACCAACGAGAACAGGCACCAAACTGGATAACCCGTTAAGATATCGATCAGGAACCCACTGGCACCACCGACTAGAAAACCCATCCGGCCGCCGTAAAGAATGGCACTGGTGTAGATACCCACCTCACACAGTGTCACCATCCCTTTGGTTGCGGGAATGGGGATAACGACCAAAATTGACAACGCCACGGTCATGGCAATCAGCACAGCTGCTAAAGTGTTTTCTCTTAATGATCCACGTTTCATTTTGTCTCTTCCTCCCATTGTCGACTTGCTCCCTGCCAAACACTGCCTAGCCGCTCGCTAATGCTTACACCATGGGTGATTCCCATGTGGACGAACCGCTTGGCCACCTCGACAGCTTCCGGTAACGCTTGGCCCTTCGCCAGTTGCGCAGTAATTGCCGCGGAGAAGGTACACCCAGCACCATCGGTCGTCTGCCGATCGATCTTTGGACTCTCAAACCAATAATCTACACTGCCCATTCTCAGATAATCGCTGGCCACGTCCCCAGTCAACCGATTACCACCCTTGATGACCACGTTGGGGCAACCCGTTGCCTGAATTCGTTTGGCCGCTTCGACCATCTCCGTCTTGTTGGTGATGGTCATCCCACTCAGTTGCGCCGCTTCCGCCAAATTTGGCGTTGTCACGTAACCCAACGGGAGTAGCCGTTGCTTGACGGCGGTTATGTAAGTTGCTTGTAATTGTGACTGCCCTTCCTTAAAGACCAGGACCGGGTCGACCACCACCTGTGTCGTGGTTGACTCGAGCTGTGCACACACGACCTCCAAGGTGGCCAGATCACCCAGCAGACCCGTCTTAGCGAAATGAATCGGCAATTGCGTCAGAATCGACGTCAACTGGTCAACGATTACCGCTGTGGGTAACTGATGAAGGGTTAAGTTGGTTGGCGTGATGCTCGCCACACTGGTCAGAGCACTCACGCCAAAGACGTTGAGCTCTTCAAACGTTTTCAAATCGGCTTGAATACCACCGCCGGCCAGACTGTCTGATCCAGCAATCGTTAAGACGTTTTCCATGTGATCTCCTCCTACACGTTCTAGTATTGGTTTTTTGTGAAAAAATCACAACGGCCAATTGGCTTGTTTTTAATCCAGCCAATTACTATACTGGGGGCAAAAGAAAGGAAAATTGCTCATGATTAATTGGCACGAAGATCTCCCACCCATTAAGCCAAAATACCTCGCCATCACCCAACTGGTTAAGCGCCTCATCCAAGAGGACAAGCTACTTCCCGGACAACGACTCCCCGCAGAACGAGACCTGGCGAAGTTACTTCACGTTGACCGGTCGACCGTGACTCGGGCCTTCATGGAACTCACCGCGAGTGGCCTCCTGGTCAAGAAAACTGGAAGCGGTACCTTTATTTCCGAGCTCCCACAAGTTAATTCACTCACAACTAAAGTAAACTGGAATGTCTTCCTGGAAAACGCGGGTTCTTCTCGTGATGACACCTATCAGAGTAAACTCCTCCAAGCACGGGCGTTGGACAAGGGCCATCTAATCGACGGTGCTGCTAACGAACTACCAATGGCTTTAATTCCGCAACTTGGCTCCCTTCAGATGGACTGGCGAAGTTTCTTAATGGCTCAGAAACAGGAGCAGGACGCGGGCTATCAGCCATTGATTCATACAATTAGTCGACTCCACACGCAGCGTAACCAGTTTAAGACCACCAACCAGTCGTTAATTATTACTGGTGGTGCCCAACAGTCTTTGTTATTAATACTCAGAAGTCTCCTACAAATGGGCGACGCTGTGGCATTTGCCTCGCCCTCCTACTTCAACTCCAGTGCCATTTTTAAGACCATCGGTGTAAAGACTTACGCTGTCCCAACGACACCTAATGGCTTAGACCTCGACGTACTGGAGGACGTAATTCTTAAACATCGAATTAAGTTATTAATACTTAATCCCACCTTCCAAAACCCAACCGGTCGGGTCATGCCGCTAGCCGAACGCCAACGAATCCTGCACCTGTGCCAGTCCTACCAAGTTGCCATCATTGAGGATGATGTGTTTGGCTGGCTCGTACCCAAGGAAGATGTCGTCCCAACGTTCAAGTCTCTGGCGCCTGAGAACGTCATTTACATCAGCTCCCTCTCCAAACTGCTGGGTTCCACGACCCGTCTGGGCTGGATCGTCGCACCGCAAGCCATTGGCCAACGGTTGCTCCAGGTTCAAAAAAAGCTCGACATCGTACCCAGCATGTTGGCCCAGGTCATGGCACACTTGGCCCTCAGTAGCGACACCTTTACCGCTGAAATTACCAAGCTCACCGCCGAACTGGCCACCCGCCGTGAAGCCGTGACGGCTATCTTTCGCCAAGAGCGACCCAACTGGGAATTTATCACACCCCGGGGCGGCTTCTATCTGTGGGTCACTCAGGCCGACCCCAACATCTTCAACGACCTGTTGGCTAACCAAATCCTGGTTAAGCCTGGCCCCATTTACGGTGCCACTAAGCAATCCTTCCGGTTCAACTTCGCTGGGATGGACGCCAGCCTGCAACAAGTTTTAACGCAAAAATTGCAGTAATAACAGCGTGCGAAAACCGTTATCAAGCCAAGACTAGTAAAGCATTATCGACTTAAATTCGTCTCACCCAGCCACCGGAGGCAATCAGAGATTCCGCCTGCTGTGGGGAACGCCTCCGGCCTGAAAAGCGGTCCTTCGGATCGGTTTGAAGCCTGGAAAAACCACCAGTCTTCAAACCCGTCCCACGCTGTAAGCCGAAATCGGCTAACACCGTTGACACAGCTGGCTCCACCTCTGACCACCTCCGGTTAAATAGGTTCCTGGAGAATAAGCTAGCTTAGATGCCTAAATGACAGCACTTACGCAATATTATTGGCGCGCCACTAGGTAGCCGAGAGTGAGTCAAATTTGGACTCAGCCGTGGAATTTTCAAGTGATTTTCTTGAACGACTTGGAGACGTGCTTTGCGGCTTCAAGCGAGGGGCAAGACCGCTCTTTGGCTTGCCCCGTCCTTCCCACCGCGTTCCAGGCAAAATTTGGCGAACGGTAAGGCAACAATTTCCCGCCATATTTGACTAAACCCCTACACCCAATCCTTGTTATATCAAGCATAGTGGGTGTTTCAGTACTTTCAACCTTTAGATTGTTTGTCTATCGAGGTTAAGTAACGTTGAGATTGCACGTTTCAACCTAATAAAATTGACGATAAAAAAAGTTGCGGCCGTAGCCACAACTTTTTTTGCTGGTTATTCACATAGGAATCAAGCTAGCCCTTTGCTGGCAGCGCCGGGCCAGTCCTCGTGAAATTTCCCGCTGAACGTTTCACTTGAAGGGTTAGTGGTCACGCCATCCCCCCAGAATTGCGTGACCACTAACTTACTTATTTGAGAATCTGACAAAATTCAATCGTTTCGTGATTAGGTCCTAAAATGTTAAAGAACCGAATGCCCTTGTCCCAGAAGGATGGGATAGATTGAATCTCATCGTTGACCAAGTCCAAGCCCTGTTCCTTAGCAGCAGCGAAGGCCTGATCGACGTCAGTCGTGTTCAATGAAATATGGTTGATGGCACCAGCCGTTGGATTGGTTGGGTCGCCTTCCCACGTTTCAATCGTCAAATTGCCGAATCGCATGAAGGCACACCGGTTAGCCCCGTTAGGAAATAGCCCGGCCTGTTCAAAACCTAAAGACTTGTAAAACGCAATGGTCTTGTCCAAATCGGCGGAAGGAATGCCGACGTGTTGAATCCCAGTAATAAAGTCATTAATTGCCATGTTAAAGGACGCCTCTTTCTTTTTTCAGTCGTTATTTACCAACATCCACAGCCTGATGCTTCAGCTTAGGGAAGATGACGCGGTCAGCGACCCCAGTGATTCCACCCTGTGCCAGGAAGGCAAAGACGGTCCCCAGACCGAAGTTGGTGAATTGCCGGGTAATGATGATCGCAATGATGGCCATAATGGTTGGTGGAATGTACGATGCCCACATCGCCTTAGCAGCTTGCCCCTTAAAGTACCGGAACCGGAGAATCTGCATCAAATCATCGGCTGGATGCAAGACTAGGTTGACCCGTTGGTAGATGGAAATGGCCACCGCAATGAAGGCCACCCCCAAGAAGTTCAGGGCGATGTAGAAGATGATCATCCCGGCACTGTGCGCGTCTGGCAGGCCCGCAAACAATGCGGGATACTTGCCGTCAAAGAAGTCTTCAAAGACTTGGATCAACGCGGAGAACGGTACCATGAAGACCATGTTCCCAGCGATTCGTTTCCAGTCCCAGTGGTGAATCAGGACCGCGTTTAAGACTGCGGTCAAGAATCCCATGATCAGGAACGCCCAGAACAAATTCCAGTGGAAGGCCGTCCCCAGGTTGGCCTCCGCGGCTGACCAATACGCCGCCCCCAAGAAGGACGGATGAATCTTAGCACTTGTGACCAACGTCAGCACGTTTCCTGCTGAGTTGATGACCAGCGACAGGGCGAAGTACGAAATTGCTTTGGACATTGAAATGGTTCGTTGACCAGTTAATTCCACGCCTGACGCCCCCTCATTCAAATCACTCACTGCTTCAGCTTTCATGATTATCCCTTACCTTTACGTGACTAGTCAGCAACCTTGACGACAGCCTTGCTGACGCCGGCAACCTTACCATTCAATACATCTTCGACTTGTTCCAAACTAACTTCGTGGCTGATCAAAGATTCCACGTCCAATTGACCGCTAGCCAACAAAGCAATGGCATCTTCGAAAGCGTATGGGTTAATGAAAGCCCCTTGGATCTTCAATTGCTTTTGGTAAACTTCGTAGGTGTTCATGGAGAAAGTCTGGTTAGGCTTCCCCACACCAAACATCAAGACTTGAGCGCCCTTCTTAGTTGCTTCAACAGCTTGTTCCTGCGTTTGTGGCAACCCAACGGCTTCGATCACAACGTCGTAGTCGGCTGGTAAGCTCTCATGCTTGGTGTTGAAGGTGTTCGTAACGCCAAATTTTTCCTTGTTGAAAGCCAACTTCTTGTCGTTGATGCCGGCAAAGTCCACTTGGTGTACGCCGTAAGCTTGTAATAATTGCACAAATAATTGCCCCATGAAACCATCACCGATGACCAAGGCCTTTTGATATGGCGTCAAGTCGAGTAATTTAACCCCGTGAACCGCACAAGAAATTGGTTCAGTGGTTGCGGCGGCCTTTAAGGAAACACTGTCAGGAATTGGGTAAACAACGGAGGAAGGTGCCGTAAAGGATTCTTCCAACCCACCATCGCGAGTAACCCCAACGGCAGACAAGTCATCACAGAGTTCTGGACGGTCAGTCCGGCAGTATTCGCATTGGCCACAGTAGATGTTAGGGTCAACCGTTACCCGGTCGCCAACCTTCACGTTGGTCACATCGCTACCAATGGCAGCAACAATTCCAGAGTTTTCATGACCCAAAACGATTGGTGGCACAGCATCGGCAGAACCAGGAAGGCCCGCGTACAATGCGCGGTCGGTTCCACAAATTCCAGCGTAGGCGGTGTTAACTAACACTTCATCCGCTTTAACTTCTGGCTTGGCGAGGTCTTGAATCTCCATTTGCTTGGTTCCAGTTAATACTAAGGCTTTCATAATTTAGTTCTCCCTCTCTCACTTGTTATACTCATTGAGTGCTAAGGCAAAGTCACCTAGCGTGGCTGAACCGTTGTCTTTAACCGTTGGCATCACGATGTAATCTTCCAGATTGCCAACGCTGACGTAGCCGTTCAATAGCTTGTCGAATTCGGCCCGGACCTTGACCAAGAAGTCTTCACTGACGACACCGCCACCGAAGATGATCTTGTCAGGCCGCAACATCAACGTTTCCTGCAGGGCTGCTTGCGCCACGTAGTAGGCTAAAATATCCCACACGTGATCCGTCAGTGGCACGTCCTTACCGGGTTTCCCCAGCCGCGCGTCGAACGTTGGTCCGCTGACTAATCCCTCCAAGCAGTCCCCATGAAACGGACAGATCCCGGGAAAGTCTAAATCATCAGGATGCCGCTTCAAGCGAACGTGCCCCATTTCGGGATGGCCTAAGCTCCCCACAAAGTTACCGTTGATAATCGCCCCAGCACCAACGCCAGTCCCAATCGTAAAGTAGACCAGTGAGTTGATGTTTTCATTAAACAGTGTCGACATAACGTATTCACCATAGGCCGAGCCATTGACGTCGGACGTCCAGTACATTGGCACGTCCAAATCCTGCTTGAGCCGCCCCACAAAGTCGGTGTTGGACCAGCCCTTCTTAGGCGTGTCCGTGATATAACCGTACTTCGGCGAGTTGTGCCGCAGTTCAATGGGACCAAATGATGAAATGGCAATTGCCTTGATTTCTGGGAATTGCTTAAAGTAGTCGATGGTTTTGCTTAACGTTTCTTCTGGGGTGGTCGTTGGGATCCGCACCTTGTCTTGCACACGGTAATCTTCGTTACCAACTGCACAAACAAATTTAGTTCCCCCAGCTTCAATACTTCCGAGTTGCATAATTGCTACCTCCATATTTACGCCGGGGGCCGTGACCCGCGGCACCTTTTTCCAAAGCTATGAATGACCGGTACAGTCATTTTTAAATCGTTTTCAGTATAGCATCGCATTTGACGTTTTTAAGGGGGAGATTCGCACAATAATTTTCAGAAAATCCGTAAAAATCCTATCAGGACGGAAATACAATCGATTGTATTTTTCGTGAAATTCGTCACTTATCTGGGTAAAAGCGTTGTTATCACGGTTTCTTACACGCATTTTCACGTCCAGCTTGCCCCTCTTTTCAAAATGTGCTAAGCTAGCGCTACTGACTCACAACTGAAGAAAGTTCTCTAGGGTTCCGCCACTACCATGGGTCTGGTCCGAGAGAGAACCCGTAGCCGCGGCTACGGCCACGGAAGGGAAAAAGCCTGGGAGATATTGTCGTTAATTCGGCAATATTTCTCAGGCTTTTTATTTGGTCGTGAGGATTAAGGAGGAACGGTATTTATGCTTAAACAGTGGTTACTCGTCGTCTTAGGTGCCCTCTTTGAGGTCAGCTGGGTCGTGGGCTTCAAACACGCGACCACCCCTTGGGAATGGGGACTAACTGGCCTCGCGGTGCTCCTCAGCTTCTACTTGTTGATTCGCGCCAGTCAGGTCATCCCCGCCGGAACCGCCTACGCGGTCTACGTTGGACTCGGAACGCTGGGAACGACCGCCGTGGGTGTGCTGGCCTTCAGTGAACCCATCAGTTTCAGTAAACTCGTCTTGGTCGGATTGCTGGTCATCGGTATCGGTGGCCTCCAGTTCACCACAACTCAAGGAGGAAACTAATCATGGCTTGGCTATTCTTAATTGTCGCAGGACTCTGCGAAATGTTGGGCGTCACCTTCATGAACTGGGCCCTTCACGCCCATAAATGGTGGCTATGGGGACTGATGATCCTGGCCTTTACCTTTAGTTTTGGTGGTCTGGAACTCGCCCTGAACACCCTGCCGATGGGGACCGCCTACGCTGTTTGGACGGGAATCGGTGCCGCCGGCGGGGTCATCACTGGCATGCTCTTCTTCCACGAGTCCAAGGACTGGCGGAAGTTGCTCTGGGTGACGGTGATTCTGGGCGCTACTATGGGATTGAAATTAATCAGCTAGTCCATCAACGGTAAGACCAGGTTGTACCAGGTCTCACCCGCATGGGCCGAGGCGGAGACGCCTTCGTTCACGTACCCATTGGCCTCATAGAAGGGGACCAATCGCTTCAGGCAGGTCAGTGTGATGGCTTGGCGACTTTCCTGTCGGGCAACCTTAGCCAGCGCCGTCAGAAGTTGCCCACCAACGCCCTCACCCTGATGCTGTGGACTAACTGCCAAGCTCAGCACCGTTTGGTACGGTGCCCCAGCGGCATTAGGTGTCGACTTGGCAAAGAGGTCATCGGTCAGGTAACGGCGGTCAAACGCCGGCCCCACCACGTAGCCCAGCACTTCAGGGCCCTGTTTGGCAACCAAAAAAGTATCTGGAATCTGCTGGATTCGTTCGGCCATGCTGGCCTCACTGGCCGCCTCAGCTACTGAGAAACCGGCATTCTCAATGACCATGATTTGCGTCAGATCGGTAATCTGGGCGTTCATAATTGTGACTGTCATCTTAATCAACCTCCATTAAATATTCATGTCCTCAGTATACCTGATATCTAGTCGTTTAGTGGTCAAACACCACCGCTATAAATTCAGGCCCTAGCCAAATAAGTATCTGTTATAATTGGATGGGTCTCAGGGGAACATTTAAGGAGGGGCACTTATCAAGAACGCGAAAACCATCTTTATTATCTATGACTTCTACTGTCTCGTTGCCGTCTTACTGATGGTCACAAGTCTAACGACCGCCACCTTTTTACAGTTAGCCTTCGGTTACTATCTCTGGCTAATGTTGATCACCTATTTCTGGTTCGGTCGCAAGCTTTGGCGGCAACACGTTGCCAACTACTTGTCCACCCAGGTCATTCAGGTGGCGACCATGATTTTACTAACGATCACACTGCTTACTAAACTGTTTGTCTAAAGGTTGAAAGGCCGAAAACCGTTATCAAACCAAGAATAGCAAGACGTTATTGACTTCCACCTGCGGAGGTCAGAGATTCCGCCTGCTGTGGGGAACGCCTCCGGCCTGAGAAGCGGTCCTCCGGCTCGGTTTGAAGCCTGGAAAACCACCAGTCTTCAAACACGTCCCACGCTGTAAGCCGAAAATCGGCTAACACCGTCGACACAGCTGGCTCCACCTCTGACCACCTCCGGTTAAATGGGTGCTTGGAAACTAAGCTAGTTTAACTACCTGGATAACAGCGCTTATGCAATATTACTGGCGCGACACTAAGTAGCCGAGAGTGAGTCAACTTTGGACTCAGCCGTGGGATTTTCAAGTGATTTTCTTGAAAATGGCGACTTGAAAACGTGCTTTGCGGCTTCAAGCGAGGGGCAAGACCGCCCTTTGGCTTGTCCCGTCCTTCCCACCGCGTTCCAGTCCAAATTTGGCGAACGGTAAGGCGGAACTTTCCCACTATGTCTGACTAACCTCCAATACCCAATCCTTGCTGTATCAGGCATGGTGGGCCTTTCAACTTTTAACTTCAGTCACTAAAGTGGCCCCTAACCGAGGTTTTTACCACGGTTAGGGGCCACTTTTATACATTCGATTGACCAGCCGCCACGGCAACCATCTCTGTAGCTACCTGCTAGTACTGCCAGCCAACCCGATTTAACTTAGCCCACCTTTACCAACGAAATCAATTCACCATCCACGCTCACGCCGTAGGTCGGAATTGGCCCGCTGATGACCGTGACGTTGGTATCGTTAGCCGTGAGTTCAATCTCTAAGACACTGGCCGCAATCTTCATCCGGTACGTCAGTTTGGTGATTTCCTTAGGTAGGTGATTGTTGAAATGCACGACCTCGTCTTGCACGTAGAAGCCAGAGAAACCCGCCACCAGTGCTAACCAGCTGCCACCTAGATTGGCCAAATGGAGGCCATCCGCCGTATTCTTTTGCAGGTTGACCAGGTCCATTTGTGCCGTATCCATGAAGTATCCGTAGGCCTTTTCTGGATCACCCATCCGGGCTGCTAAGATGCTAAAGATCGACCGGGACAGTGACGAGTCGTGGGTCGTGACCCCCTCATAATACCGGTATTCGCGCTTCAACTGTTCCGGCGACAAGTCCTCTGGGAAGAGGTAGTCCGCCAGTAACGTATCGGCCTGCTTCGCAATCTGGTAGCGATAAATCGTCAACGGGTGGTAGTGCAGCAATAACGGGAAGTTCTCCGGCGTCGACCGGTCGACCGGCCAGCGCGGCTTGCTCAGGAAGCTATCATCCTGTTCATTGATCTGTAGGTCCGCGCTATACGGCAGGTAAACGTGTTCCGCCAGGTTTTCAAAGACATCCAAGTCCCCCTGGCCAATGCCGTATTTCTCTAACCCGTGTGGATCTTGCTTTAATATCTCCTTGGCTAAGTAGATCACTAATTCAAAATTGTGCTTAGCCAATCGATTCGTGTAGTAATTATTGTTGACCAGCGCCGTATACTCGTCGGGTCCCGTGACCGTGTGAAATTCAAATCGGTTCTCCGTGCCCACCTGATGCCAGCCGCCAAAGGCCTCCCAGAAGTTAGCCGTTTCCAGAACCATTTCAAACCCACACTGTTCAATGAAGTCGATGTCGCGGGTGATTTCATAGTACTTCCCCACAGCGTAAGCCACGTCAGCGTCAATGTGATACTGCGCGGTCCCCGCTGGGAAGTAGGCCGAGGCCTCCTCACCGTTGATGGTCCGCCAGGCAAACAGTGCCCCCTGGCCAACACCCAACGCCCGCGCCCGTTGCCGCGCCTTTGGTAACGTTTGGTAACGGTACAGCAAGAGTTGCCGCGCCATCTGTTGATTGGTGTAAATGAAGTACGGCAACATGTACATTTCCGTATCCCAGAAGTAGTGGCCCTCATAACCAGACCCACTGAGGCCCTTCGCAGCAATGTTCGTCCGCCCATCCCGACCAGCAGCTTGATTCAGCTGGAAAATGTTGTAGTGGATGGCGAGGTTCAACTCCTCATTGCCACCAACAGTAACCTCACTGCGGTGCCAGACGTCCTGCCAAAATTGGCGGCTATCGTCCTGCAAAGCTGAAACCGTGTTTGCCAGAAATGGTGCGGCGGGATCAATCGTGTTCTGCTCACCAATTTCACCAACGTAAACCTCGTACTCCAGCTTATGCGCCGCGCCATCGCTCAGGTCGACCGGTTGCTGTAAGAGGCTGGCCGTTTTATCAAGCATCCCCAAGTAAATGGTCACGGCTTGTTTCGTCCGCCGAGTCTTCACGTGATAGCGTTGAAGTCCCCGCGAAACAAACTGCGTTTCACAGATGGGCAGGCCCGCCATCCGGGTTTTCCGGGGGTCAGCCGACGGAATCGATTCCGCCTCAGCGGGCACAGCAATCGACTTGCTGACCAGCAGCCCACCCGTATAGTTACCAGCGGTAAAGCTGTAGCTGGCCGCCCAAAAGTTAGTCTGGCGCTGCCCAATTACGGACTTCATGCCCATGGTAATGGTCTCGCCCTGTTGCGTTTGTAAGACAAATTGTTCGGTTAATTCCCCGGTCGTTAAGTCCAGGTCGACCACCGTCCGCTCACTACTGGTGAAGCGGTGGCCGCTGTCGGTCGTCACGTGAATGTGCCGCAGGTCCGACAGATTTAGAATGGTTTGATGTTGTTGAGCGTAGCCAATTCCCGCTTCTCCGTAGGTAATTGGCGACGTCTCGTAGAAACCGTTGATCAGCGTCCCGGTGATGGGATTGCCGCTGATTGGGTCATTGGCACGGACCCCGAAGTGGCCATTGGCCAGTGAAAAGATCGTTTCCAAGTA
This sequence comes from Levilactobacillus yonginensis, assembly GCF_003946265.1. Taxonomy (GTDB): domain Bacteria; phylum Bacillota; class Bacilli; order Lactobacillales; family Lactobacillaceae; genus Levilactobacillus; species Levilactobacillus yonginensis. The sequence continues at coordinate 227,731 of NZ_RHNO01000001.1, read as the reverse complement.
CTCCGGTTGATGGTCGGCCACGTCGTGTAACGTCAAATGATAATCGCGTAAAGTCACAATAATCCCCCCGTTTCGCTGCTATTTTAAATCAATTTGGCCCCCATAGCCAGTGCGTCCTCCACCGCCGGCACATTTCCGGTAAAGTTTAGGAAAGCGTGGCTGATACCTCCGTATCTGAAGTAGTGGGCATCCCCGTTGGCCTGACCGGCCTGCTGGACGAAGACCTCATCTTGTAGTCGGAACGGATCGTACTCGCCGACCAGCAACGTAACGTTCTTAAAGATTGCCGGGTCAGCCAGGAGTGGTGAGAGTAGCGGTGCCGTCAAATCAACTGGCTGATCCGCCACGTAGTAGCCACTCATGATGGTGTCGAGCTGTTCAAATAACTGATAGCTGCGGTGCAGCGCGTCTCGCTGTTCGGGAACTACGTCAATACTGTGGTCATCCCACAGGGAGCCGTTCAAGTCGGAGCCCTGAATGACGGTCGGGTAGAACAATAGGTGACTTTCAATCGTGCAGATGCCCATTGATTTACACAGCTGGCTGACCGCTAAGGCAATCGAGCCCCCGGCGGAGTCGCCCCCCACACAGATGTGCCGGTAGGATTTGACCATAGCCGCTACCACCGCCAAACCGTCCAGAATGCCAGCCGGATAGGGTTGTTCGGGGGCCAATGCGTAGTCTACGTTATATACCACACAGTTAGCCTGCTCCGCCACAAACTTCAACGCCAACAGAACGTCTTCAGGTGTCCCACCGTAGTAGGCGCCACCGTGGAAGTAAATCAAGGCCTTATCCGCGGTCAAATGGTCCATCCGGGCAATCCGCACGACGCGGACCCGCCGGTTCATGGCCACGATTTGTTGCATCTCGACCTTCATTTCCACGCTGGTCAGATCACGTTGCCCGCTCGTCTCGGTCCCCTGCCGCAGACTGAATAAATCGGTCGGCAATTGTGGATTTTCATCGATACCCGCCACGGTCTCCCAGACCAGCGGTTCAAAGGTGTGGATGGGGTCGCGCTCCTTGATCCAGCTGGTGACACCATCCACTTTGCCAGTCGGCTTGATGCTTCGCAGTCGTTTCAACTCTTCGCTGTACCCCAATGACTGCTTGGTTGTCGTATCATTCAACATCTTGATTACCCCTCTCTTCATTGCACTCGCTTTTTATGATTGTTTAAATTGGCGCCTTACCGGCCGGTAAATATGGGCTGGAACGCTGTGAGCGCGACTTCAAGCCAAAGTGCGGTCTTGAAGATCGGCTCTGCCTAACCACGGAAACCCACCGCGCTAAGGCAGTTCCACGGCTGAGCCCATATTTACCGACCTCACGGCTAACGTTCAGCACCGTTATCAGCCATGACCAGGCTAATCCTCTTTCACTGTTAAAGTGTTAACTGTCCTGAACAGCTATCTCGAATTCAACCAGAGATAACTTTCCTACCCCAGATTCCCGAGTAAATCATTCATCAGCCCTGATTCAACCAAAACTCATCCAGGTGCCAGAGGCTCTCTAACCAGGTCATTTCCTTAGTAAACCATTCCGCTACGTCCGGCCGAATGAATTGCTCCCCTGTCGAACCGGCTTTTCGGGGAAACGCCGTGACCGCCCGAGCTAGACTCAGTCCGTGGGGACCGTGCGGGTATATTTTCGTGGTTACTGGGACGCCATGCCGCTGGAGTGCTGCCGTATAGCACGCCGTGTTGTTTGCTGGCACCGTTTCGTCGTCCGCCGTTGTCCAGATGAACGTCGGTGGATTCTGTGACGTCACCAGTTGGTCCGCCTCATGAGCGGGCCACTTTGCCGTAATGGCCGCTCTGGTCGCCTCATCAGTCGGCCAGCCTAACCGCAACCCAATGACCGGGTACGCCAAGGCCAACGCTGCTATTTTTAATTCTGACGTTGCCACGTGGCAATCCCAGCCGAGTAACGGCCAGAGGTCTGCGTACAGAGCCGCTAAGTGGCCACCAGCCGAAAAACCAGCCACCAGGATGTGATCAGAACTGATACCGTAAGCGGCCGCGTGACGGTGAAATTCAGCGACGACCATTCCCAACTGAATCAACGCGGTCGGTAACACCGGTGGGTCAGTCACCAACTGATATTGGACAACTGCTACGGCGAACCCTTGCGCCAAGTATTGCAACGCCACAATTTCATTTTCTCTATCCGAGTAAAACCGGTAGCCACCACCCGGCAATAGAATCACCAACGGCCGCCGCGGCTGAACATGGAAGTCAGCAATGGCGGCCGGTTGTGTGAACGTCACGGTGACCGGAAAATCCGGCTCGCCGCAAACAAATTTATGATTAATCATTCTGTAGTTTCGTTTGGGCAGCCTTATCGGCGGAATCCTTGGCAGCCTTAGCAGAGGCAACTTCGTCTTCATCCAGCTTGTAGGCTCTGAGAATCACCGCAATCAGAACGGCGAAGATGACTGGTAACCAGATAAAGGCAGTCCCAATGGCCGTCTGAGCATGCGCGCTCTGGACCTTCGCAGCGGCGTCAAAGCCACCCCAGGCCAGAATCCAACCAGCTAACGCGCCACCGAAGCCCATGCCTAGCTTTGCCCCAACCATTGGCACGGAGGACAAGATACCGGGTTCATCGATGTGCAGTTCCGACCGTGAATATTCAACCGTGTCGGCGATCATAACGAAGGCAATCGAGAACGCTGCACCCATGGCAATCAAGGAAATAACGTTACCTGCGAATAACAGCGGTACACTGTTGAAAGCCATCATAGCTTCACCGACAGCGAACGTCAGCATCGCCAGCACCATTACACTCTTATGCTTCATAAACTTGCTGAGGAATGGAATGGAAATGTTCCCGATGACCGCGCAGATAACCAATCCGTTGAACAGGCCGACTAAGTCTGTCCGCTTGTAAACGTAGGTCAAGTAGTAAACGGCTACCTGTAACCGCATTACCCAGAACGTTTGTAGCAGGATGAAACTAAGACTTAAGATGACCCACGGCTTGTTCTTTGCGGCCCCCTTCAACGATTCCTTAACCGACAGGTGACTCTTAATTTCTGGACCATCTGGTGTTTCTTCCGTTTCCTGTTCACGCAGGTTAGCGAAGGCACCTAAGAAGAGCACGATAATCAATGCCCCAATGATGACACCCCAGATCGACCAACCGCGTTCAGCGTTCTTTCCACCCAGGAAAGCAACCATTGGCAGTGAAATTGCGCCGATAACCGCAGTCCCAATGTTGGTCATTACCATCCGTGCGCTTGCTAAGTTCGTCCGTTCGTCAGGGTCCTTCGTCAGGCTAGGCAGAATGGCAGTGATTGGCGTGTTAGCACCGGAGTAGACCAGGCTGAACAGCGTGTAAACAACGGAGATCCAAACTAATTGGAACGTCTTGTTACCACCAAATGATGGGTTAAAGAACAGCGCCATGGTCAAGATCCCTAGGGGAATCCCGAACCATAGGAAGTACGGCCGCGATTTTCCATACTTGGAATGCGTGTGGTCGATTAAAAATCCATAGACCACACCATCAAAGGCATCAATGAATCGAACGACTAAGAACAACGTTCCCACGAAAGCTGGTGAAATTCCCATGACCGTCGTGTAGTAGAACAACAGGTACAGGCCAACAATTTGCCAAATCAAGTTTCCGGCCAAGTCGGTTGATCCGTAGAAGAAACGCTGTTTCCACAACTGAAGCTTACTCATGATAAAAACCTCCCCCAAAGTTTAAATAATTGCACACATTCTTGTAACCGCTTACAGGTACAGCATACCTAAAACTGGGTAACTTGATAATCCACATATCTAACTACCCACTTACCTTTTCTAACCTACCAACAACTGACAAGATTATTGCTTAACAACCGTCAAGTTAACCTTTGCCGTCGACTCTATCATAATCGATTTTATCTGCCAGACCAGTGTTTAGGCCCTTCATTAGTTACCCAACCTAACTTTTTATTGAGATATAGTAAATGGCCGCCTGCGGCCGCCAGGGCGGGCACCCGCTGTGGGGGACGCTTCCGGCCTGAGAACCGGTCCTCCAGCTCGGCTTGAAGCTTCGGCAGCCCACCGAATCTCCAAGCCCGCCCCACGCTGTAGACGGCCACAGAACGCCCGTCAACACCGTCGACACAGCCGGCACCCTCCCTGGCAACCTCCGGCTACATTAGTCGACTATTTCAGCGTCAGTTATTTTTAATTATCAATGTTGGTGACTCTCAACCGTTTACTATTAATCATTACTTGAGCATTAAAAGTAACTGTCATTTCTCACCAGTCGGTCAGTTAAAAATACTGATACTTTTACTAACGAAATTCGATAGGAATTTGTCACCCTAATACCGATGAAAGTTCAAAATTCACTGAGAATCCTGCCAAATTTGACTTATCCATTTACGCGGACTAAAAAATGCTACCTTACCAGCCCTGATGGCAACTAAGATAGCATTTTGATAATTCTCAACTGTTAGCGTCTTAAACCCATTTATTTTCTGATTACTGGCAACAAATAATGTCTGCCAGCACTTGCGAGTAAAATCCGCTAGTCCCCGGATTCTAACTCGCCAAAGAAGTAGGGCTTACCATTGACGGTGTAGTTGGTCCAAGTACCGTACAGATCAAAAACATCGTCCATTGGCAGCATCCCCAAGCTACCCTTCGTCTTCTTATTCGTAATCGTCAGGCGGTAATGGTGCTTGCCGACTTTTTTGTTGGGCAGTCCCTTCAATGCCTTAGCGTAGTCAACCGTTGTCGTGTTGCCCTTCACGGTGACCTTCGTCGCTTTCACCGAACGCGTTGGCTTGTAGTTTCGACTCGTGCCCGCCCACCGTTGGCTCATGAGTTCGGAATCCTTAGCCATCTGCGCCTTACTATAGTACTGCAAGTAGTTATCCAGCGTCAGGAAAAAGCCGGGCGTGGGTGCAGCATTGGAGTTGTCACTATTGGCAGTGTACCCCTTTCCCACCTTGAAAATTTGCGTGCGAATAGGTGCCTTCAAACTGACCCGTTTGAAATTTGCCTTGGTAAACGGAATCGTGGCCCGTTCTTTATACTTCAGCTGATTAGCCCGCGCATAGTTCACAACGCCATAGGTGAACAGGGCCGTCGTCTTCACGCCACCGCTGGCCGCCCCCGTTGACATGGTACCCTCAGCGTTCAGCAGCGTATTTTTCTTCACCTTGACCTGGTGATACTTGCCATTTTTCTTCTGATAAATACCCACGTACATGGCCTTTTTAGTCCGCACGTAACCCGTATTCCCGGTTAAGTATTGGCTGGTCGCCGCGTGAGCCGTGACCCCGCTAGCGCCGATTGCGGCTAACCCCAGCAAAGCGGCGAGCCACCATTTTCCCCATTTTTGCATGTAATCTCCTCCTGTTCATAGCTAGTATACAGTATCAATCTTAAATTCACCTATCTTTGGCTCCACGTTTCAGTGGGGGGGATTAGCTATAGAAAGGGGCCTGGAATTGTTACTCCAGACCCTCAAAATTAGCTATTATTAAAACCATTTATTAATGATTAAAAGCCATCGACAATCTACAGACTATCTAAGCGCAGGTGGTCAGGATGGCGTCGGCAGTGAAAATGGCCTTGGTTGGCGTTTTAGGCCGACCTAGGCCATGGGCGTCTTTGAAGACACGTGGTCTTCGTGGCTTCAAAGCGAGCGAGAAGCCCGCCGTTTGGCTGAAGCGTCCCCACAGCCGGCGCCATCCTGGCCGCCGTAGCGGACAATCAACCTAATGGGCTAAGTATTTCTCCAACCAGTCAACGTAGTGTTCCTCCCGTTCGATGGCGTGGTCCAAAATCAGATAGTGCCCGTACGCCTGGTCAATTGCCGCTTGATTAGGAAACACCGTCGTCTGTCGCTGACGCAGGTGGGCTAGCTGGGCACGATGCAATCCTGCCTGTTCCTGTAGCATTGGTTGTAACCGCGGATCAGCAATCGACTTGATAAAGTACAATTTTAATATAAATTCATCCTTGATGGCCGTCAACTCGGGCGACGGTTCCGTCACCCAAGCGACCAACTTTTCGTGGCCCGCTGGCGTCAATGAATACTGTTTTTTCGCCAGCTTTTCGCCAGTCACCGTATCCTCGTGAGTAATCTCCCCCGCCGCCTCGAGTCGTTTTAACATCGGATAGATTTGGCTATGCTTGGCCTGCCAAAACTCCCCAATTTCATTTTCAAACGCTTTGGTCAGGTCATAGCCCGTCTGGGGGCGTTGGTTCAATAGACCTAAAATAATGTATTGTAGTCGATTACGCTGGCCGATGGCTGCCATCCCCCTTGTTTTCGTATAATTACTTGTGTCTTCATTGAACCAGTTCCCGGCGTAAACATCAAGCGCCAATCGCTCAAACTGTCATTGCCCGCTCCCCTTGACTGACAAAATTGTTGACACTGCTAGCCAAACGATTTATAGTAATCAAGTAAATTAAACCATGTAATTAATTACATGGTTTAATTCGGCAGAATAGAGCCTAATCCAATCTGAAATTAAAAGGAGCACCCGACTTATGGCAAAAGAATTTAAAACACTCGATGACTTTTTAGGAACACACTTCATTTACACCTACGATAATGGCTGGGAATACGAATGGTACGCGAAGAACGACCACACCGTTGACTACCGGATTCACGGTGGCATGGTCGCTGGCCGCTGGGTCACCGACCAAGAAGCCAACATTGTGATGCTGGTTCCTGGCATCTACAAGATTGCCTGGACCGAACCAACCGGGACGGACGTCGCTTTGGACTTCGTGCCCAACGAAGGCAAGTTAAACGGGACCATCTTCTTCCCTAAGTGGGTTCAAGACCATCCTGAAATCACGGTTACCTACCAAAACGAACACATCGACGTGATGGAAGCCGCTCGGGAAAAGTACGATACTTACCCTAAGCTGGTCGTTCCTGAATTTGCTAAGATCACTTACATGGGTGATGCTGGGCAAAACAACGAAGATGTCATCAGTGAAGCCCCTTATCCAAGTCTCCCAGACGACATTCGTGCCGGGAAATATTTTGATGAGAACTACCACCGCTTAAACAAGTAATGACAAAGGACGATCCACGTGCGCTAAGTAGCGTTGCGTGGATCGTCTTTTTTTGAATTGTAACTATCATTTAGGGCCAATTTAGCTTAGCATTTAGCGGTATACTAAAGCTACCTTCACGTAGAAAGTAGGTTTGATACGATTGGCAAATTACATTAAAGAAATTCGCGAATTAGTCGGCCATAAGCCGTTGATTCTCAACGCTGCGGCCGGGGTCGCTACTAACGACCAGCATGAGGTTCTGCTCAACCTACGGACCGACACGCACAACTGGAGTCTCCCAGGCGGCTACCTCGAATACGGTGAGACGTTCGACCAAGCTATGGTCCGAGAGTACAAGGAAGACGCCGGTCTCGACGTCGAGCTCGTCAAATCGCTGGGGATTTTCGATCAGGGGTTTACCAAATACCCCAACGGTGACGTCACCCAAGTCATTTCTCAACTGTATCTGGTCAAACCCATTGGTGGCCACACGCTGGAATCAGCCACTGATGAGACTCTCGACCTGAAATACTTCCCGCTCGACGACCTGCCACCTCTGTTGAATCAACAGACCACTGACATGTTGGCAGCGGTTCAAGCTTACTTTGGAGATTAGCCACTCTAAGGTCAAACGACAATTCTAAATCAAAAAGAGCGCCTGTGGATAATAAATCCCAGGCGCTCTTCCTATCTCTGACCTTATTCAGTTGTCACTTATAATTAATTGCATCAACCGTATCATCAGCGCTTGGGGGAAGCCCGGTCGAGCCGGACAGCACCGACGTCTACGTCCAAATACCGTATAAATCAACCGCAGCCGATGGATACGCAAAGAATGTGTCGTGCAGTTGCTCGGGGGTGATTTTTTGTTGAATCAGTAAGGCTAAATAGTTGATCAACACATCCGCCTGCTGGCTAATTACCTCAGCGCCAACGACTTGCCCGCTTTGTCGGTGCACCACTAACTTTAGCTGGGCCAAATCATCGTAATCACGCTGGTAAGTTAGCCATTGGCTCAGATCCTTACGAACCACCGCATAGGTTGCGGGCGATTGCTGGGCGACGGTTGTTGAGCAACCCACCTGGGCTAACCTGGGAGCACTGAAAACCGCACTCGCCATCACCGGATAGGTAATCGGAAACGCCTGTGCAGCCGTGAATAAGTCACCCAAGTATTTCCCTTGATAAATGGCATAATTGGCCAAATTAGGCGTCGCCGTCGCCGCACAATCCCCGACAGCATAGACGCGAGGATTGCTCGTTTGCAAATACGTATTCACCTGAATACCATGCGTGGTGGTAATCACGTTAGCGGCCGGCAGGTTTAAATCTTCAACGTTAGGAACGCGGCCCAGTGCGCTGTAAACGGCATCCGTTTGCCAACGCCGGCCTTGTTTCGTCAAGACTTGAATACCTGTCGACTCACGAGTCAACTCCGCCAAACCATCATCAAAAACCACTCGGACGTTCTGTCGGGCTAAGTTAGCCAGCAGTTCGGCAACAAAATCCGAATCATATCCACGTAAGGCCACGTGGTTTCGTTGAATCAGTGTGACCTGAGCCCCGGCCTCGCTAGCGATACCAGCAATCGCAAAGGCAATCACGCCAGCCCCTAGAATGGTGAGTCGCTGTGGCAACTGGTGACAGCGAAAGAAACTACCCGAGTGTTGAATCCATTGGCTGCCAGGAATGGTGAGCTCCCGTGGTCGTGCGCCTGTCGCCAGGACAATGCGCGTCCCCGTCAGCAACTGACCGTTGACCTGAATTTGGCGGTCATTTACGAACTGCGCGTGGCCTTCAAACGTCCGGATACCCGCCGTCTGAAAGCGTGTTTTGAAACGTTCCTGCGTTTGACTCACCACCGCATCCCGGTGGGCCGCCAACCGCTGCCAATTAACCGACGGGACCGCTTCCCCATTTTGCTGACGAAATTGCTGATGAGCTTCAGTTCCAGCTAACAGGACCTTTTTAGGCGTACTTCCGCGCGTCACGGTCGCGCCACCCCAATCACGTTGCTCAACGATGGCCACGGATTGTCCGTGCGAGGCTGCCTTTACTGCGACGCCGGCGCCACCAACGCCACCGCCAATCACGATTACATCAAACTGGTTCATTCGCATTCACTTCTATTCACTAAAAACGTCGCTGGCACTACTCTTCTCTGGTGAGCTTGGTGCCACCGGTCGTGTCGGCGTTGCAGCGTCACGATACCAGACGACTGCCGCTTCTTCCGCTGGGAAGTTTTCAACCGTTGAAACGGGCAAATTCAAGTGGTCGGCAACCATTTGAGTTGGTGAAATGGCCAACCACTTGTTAAGCGAAACGTCTGAGTAAACGGGGTTCTTGAACAATTCAATGAAAATCAGCGGTTCATCGCCAATATTTTGAATGTAATGGCCCGCTTCTTTTGGAATAACGCCAACATCCCCAGCCGTAAAGTTAAACGTACGGGCTAACGTATTAGAATTAAAGACGCCAACCTTGGCTTGACCCTGAATGTAGTAATCCCATTCCTCTGACTTCGGATGCCAGTGTAATTCGCGCATGCCACCCGGTTCAACCTCCACAATCGCTGCAGAAATCGTCTTGGCAGCTGGGAAGACGGCTTCATCAATGATCCACACCTTGCCAGCCTCAAACTTCTTCGCTGGCACATCTTTCATATGCAGTGTCAACGGCGTATGCATAGGGGTTCCTGGCTTCTTCACACTATCGATAGGTCCAGGGACGCTACCATTAAAAATGTATTTTTCATGATTTGGTAACGGCTTTAGCGTCGCTTCATCAACCTTAAAGTTAGCCGCAATAATGTCTTTGGGCGTGTGCGCTAGCCAGTCAGTCAGTAAGAAGGTGTTGTTTTCGGAAAAATCCGGTTCACTAAAGACGAGTAAAAATTCACACCCCTGATCTAACGCTTGAATTGAGTGCGGAATCCCTGCCTCAAAATCCCAGAGGTCACCGGCTTCAATATCGTCAATGAAGCTTTCGCCCTTTTCATTAAGGGCGGTCACGCGGGCATTTCCTTTCAGCATCATGGCCCATTCAGCCTGTTGATGCCAATGCATTTCTCGGTAAGCACCGGGCTTCAAACACATATCCACCCCTGCCAAGTCGTGGGAGGCGGGCAGCTCACGATTCGTAACTTCGCGGGTCCAACCGCCCTCTTCTAACCGCATGTGCACGTCAGAAAAGCTAAACCGTAAGTTCGCCACGGTACCGTGATCTGTTGCGGGTGGAACTAACAAGTCGGGGTTTTGCTGATCCCGTTGATAGTTCCGGGGGCCATCATCAATCCAACCTGTGTGGTCTGCATTCCGAATTGGTTCTTTCTTTTCAGTCATCTGAAAATCCCCTTTACCTATAAGATGCTTCGAGTATAGCTTATTTGTTGCCGTTAATCAATTAAAGTAGAAACCTTATATAATGAATTTTATATTTTTTATTTGCTTATAGCGTTGTACCAGCATTAGTAATCGAATCATCTCCCAAATTGTAAACAATGTGGGTTAAGCCTCAACGCAAAAAAAGTCACTGACCAGAACAGGTCAGTGACTTTTCACGTCCGGAACAAGAACTAATTATTTGCCAAAACAACTTGAACTTTTCACCAGTGGTCAACTGGGTTAACGTCTACTTCTCTAAATCCAAAACCGCATTAAACACTTCCTGCGGCAAATCAATATCGCTGTGGGCTGCCTGCCGTTTGTTCACACTTTGACGTCGTAACAGGGCTTGCTTCTTAGCCGTGCTACGCTTTTCCCCGTTAGCCGCAGCGGTGGCACATCCACCCGGGACAGTGCCTTACCTTCCACCACTCCCTGAACGGGCATAGGGTAGAGTTTACGTGGAATCACGAACTTTAATTTTTGGACCAGTTCCTGGGTCACCTTGGGTGCATCCTCACGGTGAACCACAAAGGATAAGGCGTCGACCTTGGCGTAGTTGACGTGAACTTCAATCTTGACCACGTCAGCAATGTCATAGCCTGCCAGTGCCGTCGTCAACGTGGCGTAGCCGTGGGACACGGACTTCAGCGCGTTGAAGAAATCATAAGCAATTTCAGCGAACGGCAGTTGGTAGACCAGAACCACCAGGTCACCCTGGTTGCGCATATCCTGTAGCTCGCCCCGATGCTGGGTCGCCAACTTCATGACGTCGCTCAAGCTGTCACTAGTGGTCGTAATGGTCGCGGTGGCTAAAGGTTCCTCCACGAAATCAATCTGCGAATAGTCCGGGAACTTGATGGGGTTATTCACCACCACGGGGTCCGCCGTATTCTTCAAATGCACCCGGTACGTCACGTTAGGTGCCGTCGTCAGGACGTCCAACCCGTACTCATCGTGCAGGCGTTCGCGGATGATCTGTAAGTGAAAAATGCCTAAGAACCCGCAGCGGAAACCCGCTCCCAAAGCGTCCGAACTTTCTGGCCGGTAATGAAAGGACGTATCGTTCAAGGCCAACTTTTCCACGGCCAGCTGTAGGTCGTGGTAGTGGTCCCCTTGCGGATAGAATCCCGCAAAGACCATGGATTGCGACGGTTCATAACCCGGTAAAGCAGTCGCCGTGGGATTGGCAATCGTTGTCAACGTATCCCCCACGCGCAGCGCCTGGGGATCCTTTAGTCCGGTCACCACGTAACCAACATCGCCGGATTGCAGCTTTTTGGTAGCCACCCGTTGCGGCGCAAAGATGCCAATTTCATTAGCGGTGACTGCCTGCCCATTTGCCATCAATGTCAGCTTATCATTGGCGTTCAAAGCACCATCGACCAGACGGACGTAGGCGATAATCCCTTTGAAAGCGTCATACTGGGAGTCAAAGACCAGCGCCTTTAATGGCTGCTGTGCATCCCCCACTGGTGCTGGGATTCGCGTATGAATGGCCTCCATGACATCGTGCACGTTGAGTCCGGTCTTAGCGGATATTTTTAGCATCTCTCCGTCCGCAAAATCCGGTGACAGCGCCCGAATCTGCTCGGTAGTCCGGTCAACGTCGGCCGCGGCTGCATCGATCTTGTTGATCACCGGAATTACAGTTAGGTGGTTTTCCTCAGCTAGACGCAGGTTAGCCACCGTTTGGGCCTGCACGCCCTGAGTGGCGTCAACCAGCAATAGCGCACCGTCACTGGCAGCTAGGCTTTTGGAGACTTCGTAGGTAAAATCAACGTGCCCCGGGGTATCGATAAAATTGTACGTGTACTCCTGACCATCATCAGCCTGATAGTAGTTCCGCACGGTCCGTGATTTCACAGTCACCCCGTGGGCCTGTTCAACCTGCAGGTCATCCAGTAACTGGGCCTTGCTTTCGCGGTCGCTGACGGTCTGAGTCTGTTCCATGATGCGGTCGGCCAGGGTCGATTTCCCGTGGTCGATGTGGGCAATGATAGCAAAATTACGAACGTTAGATTGTTGCATGAATTTCCTCCTGAAAGATGCCGTCAAGGTAATAGCCAAAGGTGCGGCAAGCCTCGGCTTCGAGATTGATTTGAAATGCCGGAAAATCCGCCGTCAGCGTCGTGTGATTAAATTGGTCGAGTCCGGCCAGATTCATCAGACCACTGATAATGGCACTCTGAATCACAAAAAGATGGGTGGCCGTTTCTACCGACAAACCAGGAATCTGTTGTGCCAATACGGCCCCCAGCCGGGTATTCACGGTATAGAGCGCTTGGCGGTCTTGCGCCGTGCGTTGACGGTCGGCGTGAGCCTCTAATACTGGCCCCCGCAAAGCGTTCAGCCGAACCAGCGTACTGTGGTCGGTAATCAGCGTCCGAGTCTCAGTTAGTAGCCGTGCTTTAAGCTCCGCTGGCGTGTGTACGGGATGCGCGACCAGCCTTTGCGTCAGGTCCGCCAGATACGTTCGATACCCCGTCAGTAGTCCCGTCATAAAGATACTTTCCTTAGTCTGATAGTAGTTAAAGAGTGTCCCCTTGGCGACCCCAGCCGCCTCAGCCAGTTTGGTCATCGAGATATCGCTGAAGCTATACTGAGAAAATAGTTGCCAGGCAGCGGTCGCAATCCGTTGCGCCTTAGCGGACTTTTGGTCCCGACTTAACACGTTGACCATAGGGAATTCCCCCTTTCTAAATTGACCATCAGTCATTTTTCAATCTTGCCATAGTAAACCTCTCGTCCACAACTTGTCAATTAATTTGTGAAAATAGTTATTCCACTTACCTTCCATTAGCGTATAATAACAATATGGTAAAAACTTAATATTTAGGTCGTGTGCGATGCGCAACTTTTTCTGTTTTCGTGCATTTAATACCATACATAATTATCACGTCATTTATTCGAACCGGCTTCAGCTAACGCGAAGGGTTGTCATAAACGCGGAGCTAAAGCCTTTTTTCGTACCTACCCACTTCTAAGGAGAGAAATTATGAAAAAATGTCCTAATTGTCATCAAGAGGTCGCAGCCGATAGCATTTTCTGTGAGCACTGCGGCTACGACTTGCGTCAGACAACCACCGAAGCCGCTGCACAACCAAAGACCAAGGCTAAGCGGTTGGGACGTCGGCGGAAGAATTCTGCTGCAAAACCCGGTAAGCAACCGAAGTCCAAGTGGTTCAAGCGTAGCGTCTGGGCCGTCATTGGAATTGCGGTCATCATTGTGATTGTCCTGGGGGCCTCGTTCTACAATAAACAGGCCGGTAAAGACAAGCAGATTGCCAATATCACCGATATGATCAGTGATAATCAAAGCAACGACCTCGCCAAACTATTGGTTAGTGATAATCCTAACCTGAAAATCACGGGCGACACCGTTCAACCGCTGTTGACCTACGCGCGCACCCATCAGGATTACGTTACCAACATGCGGACGGACCTGCAAAAAAACGGCCAATCCGCTGATCACACGTTTACCCTGATCAAGTCGGGCCACACCATGCTCTTCTTCCCCGTTTACAAGTTGAAAGTCACCACCATGCATCCTACCATTTCTACCAACGTCGACAACGCCACGATTACGGCGAACGGCGATGCCCTGGCCACGTCCAAAAATGACCACTACAGCTACAAGGCCGGTCCACTGTTCCCTGGTCACTATACGTTTAAGCTTTCTGGTAGCCAATCCAACAAGAGCGTCAAGATCAACCTGATTTCCAGCAGCGATACGACCAGGGACGTTAACCTGAGTGTGAAGGCCGCCAAGACTGCCAAAGATACCACCAACGATACCAACGACGACTCAACTGGTGCCACGACCACGGCTAACGATGACAACACCTCTGGTACCAACACCCATGATTCAGATGGTGATGACCAAGGGAATGGTCGCACATACTCGGACTACGACGACCTATCCTCCGATGGTCAAGACGCCGTTGATAATATTTACCAAGCTACCGACTACATGGACGACATCGATGACTACGATTACAGTACCACGCAAGCCCACGACAACGTCATCCAGGTTAAAGTTTACGACGATGATGACGGTGACCACATGGACACGTTCCGCTACGACAAAGCAAACGACATCCTGGCCGTTTACAACTCTGATACTGGCCTCTTCGACAAAGTTACTGATCGTTAAAACTCACTCCCGAAAGGAAGATTCTTCCAATGAAACAGACTTACTACCGTATTTGCTCCAACTGTGGCAACCAAAACAGTGCCGACGCCAACTTCTGTCTCAAGTGTGGGACGACGCTGACCACGGCTGACGACTACGCCATGATTCCCCACGCCGCCGACCAATCGTTCCCGCTGTTTGACCTGGAACTGACACCCGACGAAGTTGCACAGACCAAAACATTTATCATTACCAAGGACACCGAAATTCCGACGGGTTACCGGACTGTTGGCATGATTTTCGCTGAAAGTGACGTTGCTCCCCGGGCTGGCGCTAAGGCCGCTTGGGAGGACATGATGAAGCACCTCTACGCTCTGCTCTTAGCCAAGGGCTACGCTGGTGCCGCCCGCATCACCATTCAGGCCGAACCCATGTCTCCCGGCCAACTTTGCCTGTACGGTGAAGCTTTAGTTCACGATTCCCAACACTAATTCTGGAGGTTTAACCCATGCATTTAACACCGTTCATGGCTCCCGCGGATAATCAACCCGGCGGCCAATCACATTTCTGTCCCAACTGTGGCCAGCCCGTTGCCCCAACGGACACCTTCTGCCAAAACTGTGGGTACAACCTCAATACTGGTCAGGCTTCGGTCGACCAGCCGACGACACCCGTTCAATCAACGCAGACTACCGCACCAGCTAAGCCTGCCCGAGTACGCAAACCTCACAAGCCCTGGGACAAGAAAAAGAAGCTCAAATGGGGTGGCATTGCTGTTGCCATCGTAGCAGTCGCCGGCTTCTTCATCTGGGGCGGCACCCACTACTCCCGCTCGGCCACGTTAGACCGGACCATCAGTCACATTAAGAGTGGTAAGAACATGACCCCTTACTTCACCACCGCCAGTTCTGATTTGAAGCTGTCTAATCAAGCGTTACTGCCCGTGAACCGTTATTACAGCGACCACGGCCAGGCACTGAGCGACTTGAAGTCGGCCTTGAACAGTAACGGTCGCAGCGATGATGGCACCATGACCTTTGAAAAGAGTGGCCACCATTTTCTGATCTTCCCTCGTTACAAAATTAACGTGAGTCCGGTCTACCCAACCGTTAAAACCAACCACTCCGGCAACGTCATCAAGCTGGATGGCAAGAAAATTGCCACGGCGAGCGTTGACGGCTACACCAAGAAATTAGACGCTATGGTTCCCGGTGAATACCACCTGGAAGCCTCTGGTACGGTGGGGGGGCACAAACTGGCCAACAGTAGCGACTACCACATCACCACCAGCAAAACTTACAACCTGGAACTGAAGACAATCTCCCTGTCATTTAACACGGTTCCCGGCTCTGCCATCTACTTGAACGGCAAAAAGCTCGGGACCGCGGATAATAACGGTTCCTACAGCCTGAAGGATGAACCTTGGACCTCCGACATGGCCGTTTACGCGCAATACTCCTCGACCGCTGGTAAGGCAACGACTAACACGGTCAAGTTGAGCGATAGCGATGATCAAGGCAGTGTCGACTTGAAATACCCTGATGTCATTTCTAACAGTGATGCTGATGACTTCTTTAGCAACTTATTCGTAGCCGTTGACGGGATTACCGACGAAGGTGATATCAGCGATGCTACTGACGGGAACGATGATGATTTGGCTGACTTCTTCACAAATGGCAGTAGCAACTCTGATTACTCCGAGTTAGTCTCCATGGCCAAAGGATATGCCAACGATGCCGCCGTCGATTCTACCGATATGACCACCACCATTAAAGACATTAAACCTGGTCCAAATGGTACGAGTCTGGTCACATATAACGTGAAGTACGGTTTCTGGTTAGAGGACGCCGACTACACCCACGTTCAGGTCTTGCAATACACCGCGACTGTTAAGGATTCTAACGGCTCTAATCTGGGCTACGTCATTTCCTCCATCGGACCCGCAACCAAGCTCAGCGACTACCACGACAACGATGACTAGCATTCATTCAGGAGGCCACGCATGAACGACCCACAAAAATTCTGTCCCAACTGTGGCCACGCGCTACACGCGGACACACAGTTTTGCCCGCAATGTGGATATGCCTTAAGCGGCAATACCCCCACACCCGACATCCCCGTAGAGTCAGAACCAACACCAACGGCCACCCGGATGGCGTCCACAACGACGCCCACCGCAACGAACTTTTTGTCCTGGTGGTGGACTTCTTTGAAGCGACCGGGACAACCAGTCGCTGGAAGTACCAACCTATTTGGTATTTTAAACTTAGTCCTGATGATCATCGTCAATACGGCCATGATTGCTTCCATGGACAATCGCTACCTTCACTGGTTTAGCGACAATCCAACGTACCTCAAACGAATCCCTGGTCTCACGATTCGCTTCTCGGCGATTACCGCCCTCTCAGAGGGCCTGATTGTCCTAGTTGTTGTAGCGATTGGCTTTGGTGCGCGTCGTTTATTAGACCGTAATCAAACGTCCAATAGCTTTCTCGAATACGTCAACCAGTTTGGCCATACGGCAACTCCCGCAGTGGTCGTCAGTATTCTGATGCTGGTGATCAGCTTCTTTCAAGATGGGGCTTATGGCGCCTTTATTGACGCAAGTCGGTCCCTCTTGGTCCCTGGTTTTCTACTTCTGAACGCCAGCTTTATCTACAGCCTAGTCCACAACCTCAAGACGCCCCGCTTCGATAAGCTCTATGCCGCTTTACTGGGACAAATTATTGTCGGACTGGGAATCACGATTCTAGTGACCCTGTTAAACGCGCTGCGTCTGTTCCCATTCACGCTCTAGGAAAGGAGTCCACCAATGTCCAACGAAACTAATTTTTGTCCAAATTGTGGGACTGCCCTTCCCGCTGGCTCCAGCTTCTGCCCCAATTGTGGGTATCAGTTGGCCCAGGCAGTCGCTAGTGAACCAGCCCCAGCCACACCGACAGAACCGACCCAAGCGGCCGACACTGGCGCCACACCACAACGCCAGGCGTTAGCCACAGGCACTTTAGCCAGTCGCAATTACTTTTCCTGGTGGTGGGAATCATTTAAGCATCCCCTTTCACCCGTTGAAAATGCCAATCACTGGTTTGGTGTTCTGACGGTCTTTCTCGAAGTGCTCTTAAACACGATTATTCTGTCCATGTTCATGCAACACGCTGTCAATGTCGCCTTGCGGGTGCTTGGCTCAGACGGCAACGCCATCAACGGTGGTTCGCTGATGACCGCTGTGCGGATGGACTTCTTCATCTGTGTTTTCGCGCTGTATGCGCTGGTGGTCGGCGCAGCCTATGGTTTCCGGCGTCTGATCAACGCCCATCAGCCTTTGAACTTCTTCGAGTTTACCAACCACTTCTTTGGTGCGACGAGTTCGATTCTCGCGATTAACCTAGTGGCTTTCCTAGTTGCCGCCATCCTGGTGATCAACGCTGCCACGATTACTGACCTGGGGTCGTTAGCCGCGCACTACGCCATTCTGGCAACAAGTATCTTCGTGCCCAGCATTGCTGTTTTGGTTTTCGGCTACTACCTCACAATTATTCGCGACGTGACGCATCCTCGGCTAGACCCACTTTATACCTGGATCCTAGCCTCCTGTGTACTGGTCGTCATCATTATCATTGTTATTCTGCTGGTGGCACTCTTTACTGAAGCGCCTCTGAGAAGTCTCGGTGACGCCATTGATACCTATTCAGGTTACTAATCTCAATAATAAATTGGTCGCACTCCGGCTTTAGTTGTCCTTTTAGCATCATCATTGCAAAAGGTTTACGTACGCCATCCACGATGACCAACTGATAGGACATTAGTTAGTAACGAAATACAGTGTAAGCCGAAAGGTCACCCCGCGTGGTGGCTTTTTTATTAGTCAGTCACGTGCTACGCTAGTACCAAGCATATTAGAGAGAAGGCACCTACTCATGAGTTTGATTTACATTCGCCGAGCACAACCGGCCGATATTCCCGCCATCATGCCGATCATTACGCACGCCAAATCCCAGCTAAAGGCCAGTGGGAGCCCGCAATGGCAAGACGGTTATCCCAACGAATCAGCCATCGCGACCGACATTGACCAACAGAACAGTTGGATTCTGTTGGTCGACGGGCAAATTGCCGGAACGGCCGCGTTAATTGTCGGCGACGATCCCAACTATCACCAAATTGACGGGGCTTGGGCCAACACCACGGATCCCTACGCCACGATTCACCGTATTGCCCTCGGCGCTGGCTTCACGGGCAAACATCTCAGCCACTACTTCTTCTCCAATCTACTGAGTGTGGCTTACCAGGCTGGTGTCCGTAACTTTCGCGTCGACACCCACGCCATGAATCAACAAATGCAGGCGTTAGCGACTAGCCTGGGTTACCAGTACCGGGGCTTAGTCAACGCTAACGGTGTCCGCCGGGCGTATGAACTGAATTTAACGACGGCCAACTAACCGATATTCCAGCGATAAGAAAGGCCCCGTCACATCACCAACCATTGGTGACGTGGCGGGGCCTTTTGCGGTCTCAACTATGATAGATATTCGTTTAAAGTGGCTTCACCCTGGCCATCGACTCGAAACTTGGTTAAGGGGCGACCGCTGTTCTGATACACGATGCGGGAGCCCAGAAAGCCAATCTCCGTGAGAAAATCCACGTATTTTTTGGTCGACACCCGGGACAATCCCGTCTGGTCCGCAACGTCTTGATTGGAAAACTCGGAATCAAATTGACGTAGCGTCTGGACGATCCGTTGGAGGGAGAGTTTAGCCAACCCTTTGGGTAAATCATGGCTCGTTTCCGGTTGCATCGTTGCCGTCGTCCCCTGAAACAGGCTATCCAGGTCCGTCTGTGAGACGGTATGTTTATCATCGACCACCTGTAGTCGCGTGAACTTAGCAATCGCCTGTTCAAACCGATCAAACGAAAACGGCTTGATCAAGAAATCCAGGACGCCGTAGTTGACGGCCTCCTTTAGGGTCTGCTGGTCGTTGGCCGCCGTCATCATGATGACCTGCGGATGTAGCTGGCGTTTCAAGAGTTCCGCTAAGAACTCGGTCCCACTCACCTGTGGTAAATACATATCCAGTAAGATCAGGGCGTATTCGTCCAAATCGGCCAGGTCTAAAGCCACCACTGCGCTCTCACACTCGGTGACCGTGGCACTGGCTAGCTGGGTAATCCGGTCCAAAAATTTGTGATTGATTAGCCGGACCATGGGATCATCTTCAATTATTAATATCTTCATTTCAACGCTTCCTTGGTTTCAACTAAAACGGTCATAACGGTTCCATATGGCTGATTATCAGTAATGGCTAACTGCCCATGCAACGCTGTCACAGCGGCATGAATAATGCCCATTCCGTACCCACGATGGGGACCCTTGGTGGAAAAGCCCTGCGTAAACATCTGTTGCCGGACATCGGGCGCGATGCCGCTCCCAGTGTCACTCACCACGATTTGTAGTTGGGACCCGGTCAGGACTAATTTCAAACTGATCAAGCTCCGGTCATCGGGTTGACGAATGGCCCCAATCGCGTTATCCAGCAGATTAGAGATGATACGGAGCAATAACACCTCGACCTTCCCGTCAAAGGCTGCTTGGGGCACAGAAGCGTCCTCAGCCACCTTAAACGTGATTCCCTGCTCCTTAGCTTCCTTGCTCTTCCCCAGGATCAGGCCGATCATAGCCGGCCACTTGATCTTATCTGTGACGTAGCCAATATCGTGATGGTAATTATCGGTAATCTGGCCCACAAATTCTAGGGCGCGGGGATATTCTTCTAGCTCCAATAAGCCGTTGATCACCTGGAGTTGGTTCATAAATTCATGCGTTTGCCCCCGTAACGAGGACACGTAATGTTCGGTTCCGGCGAGCTTATCAATCAAACCGGAGATTTCGGACATATCGCGGATCAGACAAACCTGACCGATTTGTTTGCCCCGGACCAGCAGGTCATTGGTGGATAACAACAACTGCTTATCACGGAAAGAGGCTTCGATGCCCCCCGTGGCGGCCTGGGTCACTGCAGCGCCAGTAAAGAGGGTCTCCCGCAAATCCACTGGTAAAGCTTGATTCAAGACCAACTCTCGGCCGAACAAGGATTGCGCCGTGTGATTAGCGGAGATGACCACACCATCGCGGTTGATGGCAATGACGCCTTCGGGCAATGAGTTGTCGATCAAGGCCTGTTGGGCGGTTTGCTCGGAGATTTCACTAGGTTCCATTCCGAGCAACAAGTAGCGTAAATACATACCGAGCAAAACGGAAAGCACCAGCCCGACCAATAAACCAAGCAGGCCCCCAATGAGGATGGGCCGCGTCTTATGTTGGAGTTGCTGATTCAGGTTCTGCTGCGTAACCCCCACACAGACGACCCCAATAATTTTGCCGTGAGCTCTGACCGGGTAAAAAACGCGGTATTCGGGGCCCAGCACACCTGGCTCAGTAGAATAGCGTGTCTGCCCTTGCAGGGCCGGGGCGGGGTCTTTAAGTGAACTAAAATGGTGACCCACGTCCTGATTGTGTGGATGAGACAGCCGAATCAGATCATGGTTCATGACCACGATAAAATCCACGTCGTCCCGTTTGACCAAAGGTTTGATGTAGGCCTGGAGATTGGCCGATGTCCCCGCGTTGGATGAGGCAATGACGCGTTTGACTTCCGTCATTTTAGCGGTCGATTTGGCAATTTTAAGAATGCGGCTCTGAATAGCCTGCTTGTTCTCCGCCACCGTATCCCGGTGAATCAGGAAAACAGTGGTTGCCACCGAAACCCCAATCGTTAACGTCATGATAGCAATCACCATCGCCCAAAATGGCAGGTGTTTTTTAAAAAACTTCATCAACAATGTCCCCTCACTCCTCCTAATATACTGAAATCGGTTGCGTTAGGCAACTGTTAAGGCTACTCGAAACGGTGGCCGTTAATCCCCTTTCAATTGGATACGTTTAGGGGCAACCGGTTTAGCTACGCAATCACTGCCTGCGACACCCCGCCTGATGACGCCAAAAAAGGTGCGGAGGAAAGTCCTCCGCACCCGTTTAATGGTGATTGCTTATTTAGCGTGAATGGCGTTCTTAGTAGCACCCGTCGTCAAAATATCGTGGAAATTATCGTAACTGATACTGATCATGTCTTGCAAAGCTGGTTCCGTGTAAGAACCAACGTGTGGTGTAATCAGGACCTTAGGGTTAGCCCGCAACAGGTCTTGAACCTCTTGGTTAGGCACAGCGTCAACGCTGTCAAACTTCTTACCTAAGATGTTCACTTCGTCTTGCACAACGTCGGCACCGTAACCGTCGATTTGACCGTCGTTCAAGCCCTTTAAGATGGCTGGAATGTTGGACAATTCACCACGCGCGGTGTTGATCAATACGGCGCCCTTCTTCATTTGAGAAACGAAGGTGTCGTCGACCAAGTTTTCGTTCTTGCCTGGGAAGTAAGGCACGTGAATGGAAACAATGTCACTTTGCTTAAGCAAATCTGGTAATTCCATCAATTCAGCTAATTCCTTGGCAGCGTCAGATGGGTATGGGTCGTAAGCCACAACCTTGGCACCTAAAGCCTTGTACAGCTTAGCTTCCGTGTAACCGATCCGGCCGATACCAACGATACCAACGGTGGCCGTGTGGATTTCCTTACTGAACATTGCTGGGGAGATGGTGAAATCAGCTTGGCGCGTTTGACTAATGCCCAAGTTTACGTGACGGAAAAGGGTCATGCCCAAGGTAAAGGCTAATTCGGCAACGGCGTATGGGGAGTAGGCTGGTACTCGAGCCATTTCGATGCCTAAATCAGCGGCAGCCTGCAGGTCCATGTGGTTAAATCCAACGGAACGGGTGAAAACGTACTTGATGCCCCAGCTGGCAAACTTTTCTAAGTTCTGACGGTCGGCAACACAGTTCCCACGAACCAAC
Organism: Levilactobacillus yonginensis; assembly: GCF_003946265.1. Lineage (GTDB taxonomy): Bacteria > Bacillota > Bacilli > Lactobacillales > Lactobacillaceae > Levilactobacillus > Levilactobacillus yonginensis. Next base: position 205,282 of record NZ_RHNO01000001.1, on the reverse strand, counting down.
ACGGCGTCAGCACCCTTAGATGCTTCGGCGTTGTCATGAGTTAAGAGGTCTTCAACGTAGGTCATTTCAAAGTCATACTTGTTCAATTCATCAAAGTAAGGCCGTTCAATTGGCCGAACACCGTAGGACGTAATTTTTACCATTTTAAAAGCACTCCTTTTCTTTCATTAAACTTCTAGTGGAAAATACCCAAACCGTTGATAACCGTCAAGATAGCAATCCAGATTGGCATCATTACCACGGCACAGATGGTCGAGATAAAGGACGCGTTGGAAGACATAACGGCTTCACGGTCAAAGCTAATAGCGTAAGCGGAAGCAACGGCGGCAGTTGGCGTTGCCATCATGACAACAATCGTTGCAACGGCCGTGAAGCTCAGTGGCAGGATACCCGTAATGTCGAGGACCCAAAGCAGAATCAAGTTCAATAATGGCACGATGATAACCTTGTTGAAGGCGTAGTACCAAGGCGTCTTGTCCTCGGCAGCGTCCTTGAAGGAAATTGATCCTAAGGTAACACCAATTGCCAACCAAGCTAATGGTGAAGACAAGTTAGCTAAGTAAGTCAGTGGCTTGTAGAGCCAAAGGGCCGTTTGGTCGATTCGGTAGAAAGCCACGGTCGTCATGCCCGTTTGTTGAACCCCGTTGAGGGCGGCGTGGACCGTTACTTGAGGAACCAAGTGTTGGCCGAGCCACATGAACAGACCTAAGAAAGTTGCGATAACGATTGGGTTGGCGAACATCTTCTTGATGTTCTTACCTTCCATCTTCAAGCCAGACATCTTAATGTAGGCGTAAGAGTAAAGGAAGATCCGGTAACCGATGTTGAAGATGGAACTGTACATAACACCCTTGGCACCGTAAACGGCCCCAACGATAGGAATACCGAAGAAAGTGGTTGAACCGAAAGTGGTTAAGATAGCTAAGACTTCACGTTCTCCCTTAACGTAACGTTGGTACATAAATGGGGTAACGAAAATCAAAAGAATATAAATCACAATCCCCCATACTAAGACGCCCATACCTTGCTTGAAGGCATCACCATCCATGGGTTGCATGAATGAATTAAAGGCCAGTGCTGGGATAGCCACACTCAGGGCAACTTTGGTCAAAACCTTTCCAAAGTTTTCGCCGAAGGTTCCCCGCCGACGGAGGAAGAACCCTAATAGGATAATGAAAATGGTAGAAGTAATGGAACTAATAATTGCTGCGTTTGTGAACGTAGATTCAACTGCTTTAAGCACGCTCATTCTTGTCGCCTCCATGATTAATCTATATGATAGTTCCATATTATCTTCCTTTTGCTCATTAATATACATATCGAAAGTTTTGTAAGTAATGTAACTTATGTAAGTGCCCGAATAACCAGTGAAGAAACTCACGTTTGGGTAAACCACGGGACAGTTCGGAGAAATTGACGGACAAAATAAGGGACGACTTATACCATTTGGCCTGTAAATAAATTTGGTGATGCTGTATACTGGACTCTACCGTTTAGCCCTAGAGTGCAACGGGAAAGAGGGTTTTATTCTAAATGTATCGATTCTTCGTTCAGCCGCAAATTAACGCGGTCACACAAAAATTAGCGGGCTACGAGCTGTTATTACGTTCGTACTGCCACGACTATTGGGTCACACCAACTGATTTCACGGCCCTACCGATGGACCAGCAAGTCTCTTTGTCCTATCAAGAGATTACGAATATCCTGAAGGACCATCCCGACAATCCTGAAATTTCATTTAACCTAAATCGCAAACAATTTATGGATCCCCAGACTATTGGGCACATGATCCATCTTAAAAAATCAATCAAGCATCTCCAATTGACCGTTGAACTGACGGAAACGCCATCACTGGCTGAGCTGCACCGCTATGTACCACTGTACCGGAGCTTCCACATCCAATTGAGTCTAGACGACGTGGGCACTGACAATCAATGGTGCCCGGCGGTTCAGGCAGCCCTACCGTTTATGGATAGCATTAAGTTTGCCATGCAAAACTTCCGGCTCCAACATCGGCAAGCAGATCTCATGGACAGTCTGAATGCTTGGCGTAAAATTGCCGACATGTACCAACTGGACCTGACCGTCGAAGGCGTTGAGAATGAGGACGACGTCGCCCTGGCCCAACAATACAATGCTCAGATGACACAGGGGTATTTTTATAGTAAACCGGTACCTTACTGCGCTGAGTAATCCGCTCTTAAATCATCATAGAGACTTGTTCTGACATCCATCTGGATACAGACGAGTCTCTATTTTTTTATACCAAAATCCTCAGACATTTCCCTCGTCTATTATCTGCTGAACCGCTAGATACCACCGTCTATTAAGTAATTATCCCGATAGTCATTTCCCATATAAATTATGAGTATTCAATGAGTTCATAAAATAATTTCCAAACAGCTTCACCCAGATTCCTTCTATAAACTCTTTATAAATCCTGTAATACCGGATTTTAACTAATTTCAATTCAACGGTTGACAAAGCACAGCCCCCTCGCTATTATTAGAGGCATATTAGAAATACACGAACGCATCACCAGGAAGAGTAGCTGTTCACGCTAAGTCTAGAGACCACCGGTAGCTGAAAAGGTGGCTTACAACTGAGCAGCGAAGATGAGCCTGGTAGCTAACAGCTGGTGCAAGCCGGTTGTTCGACATGAAGCCCGTTACCGCTTCCGACTTTTGGCAACAGAAGTTACGGAGATGGTGGGCGCGAGTCCCCCATAAAACAAGGTGGCACCGCGAGTGAAATCGTCCTTATGTAGAGATTACATAAGGACGATTTTTATTTTAGGAGATGTTTTGGGATGAAGAAAAAGGGAACGGTTTTAGCAGTTGCAGCAGTTATTGGATTAACGTTAGCCGGTTGTGGGAGCCAGTCTAGCAGTAGTAGTTCCACCGGCAAGTATGCCGCCAAGCAGGAGTTGAACTGGACGGAGTCTTCCGAACTCGCCTCCTCCGACCTGGCGCAAGCTACCGATACCCTGAGTTTCACAGTCTTGCAGAACACGCAGGAAGGTCTTTACCGTTTGAACAGTAAAGGCGTTCCCGCCAACGCCCTGGCCACGAGCACCAAGGTCACTAACGGCGGCAAGACTTACACCTTCAACTTACGCAAGGGTGCCAAGTGGTCCAACGGTGACACCGTGACCGCCAAGGATTTCGTTTATTCCTGGCAACGGACGCTGGATCCTAAGACCGCTTCGCAAGACGCCTTCTACCTCTATCAGGTCAAGAACGCCGAAGCCGTCAACAAGGGAAAGAAGTCGCTCAGTGCTTTAGGTATCAAGGCCGATGGCAAATACAAACTGACCGTGCAACTGACTAAACCTGTTTCCTACTTCAAGAAATTACTGGCTTGGCCCCTCTTCTACCCATTGAACGAAAGTGCCGTCAACAAGTTTGGGAAGAAGTATGGGACCAGCTCCGCTACCACGGTCTACAACGGCCCATTCCGTTTGACCAAGTGGAACGGGACCGGCAAGTCCTGGACATTGGCTAAGAACAAGACCTACTGGGACAAGCAAGCCGTTCACCTGGACAAGATCAACGAACAAGTGACCGAATCCACGACGACTAGCTACAACCTGTACAATGCTAAGAAGACCGATGAAACACTCTTAAGTGGCCAACAAATCAAGAACAACAAGAACAGTAAGGACTTCGTTAAACGCCTCCCTACTGGTTCCCAACGGTTGGATTTGAACCAAAAGAAAGTAGCCGCCTTTAAGAACACCAACGTTCGTAAAGCCCTCTCCTTAGCCATCGACCGCAACCAATTGGTCAACGACGTTCTGCAAGATGGTTCAATTGCTTCCAAAGGCTTCGTCCCAGCTGGCATGGGCAACAACCCTAAGACTGGTGAGGCCTTCAACAAAGAAGCCTACGTGAAGTCCGGCGTTTCTTACAACTTGAACCAAGCTAAGAGCCTGTTAGCCAAAGGCTTGAAGCAAACTGGTGACAAGAAGCTCGACGTGACCCTGTCTGTTTCCGACACCGACACCAGCAAGCAAACCGCTGAATTTGTTCAAAGTTCCCTCGAAAAGTTACCAAACGTTAAGGTCACCATCAAGACGGTGCCTTACGTGCAATTGATTACCCAACAAAACAACGGGAACTACGAACTGACCTTAGCCGGCTGGCAATCTGTCTTCGCCGACCCAATCAACTTCTTGGACGTCTTCGAAGCCAACTCCAGTTACAACACGACTGGTTGGAAGAACACCCAATTTGATAAACTCCTCGACGAAGCTGAAAACCAAGACGGCAACAAGCCAACGACGCGTTGGAACAAGCTGGTCAAGGCTGAAAAAGTGCTGATCAACGACCAGGGAACGATTCCACTGTACCAAGCTGCTAAATCACAACTGTTACGCAGCAGCGTTAAGAGCATCGTGTACAACGGTGCCGGTGTGCCTTACGACTTCAAGACGACCTACATCGCCAAGTAATCGACGACCGCTACCAAACGATTCGATTCAGTCCCTAACACCCCCCTCTTGTATAAACGTATTAATATAGAAGAAACAGGTTCCAACCAGCGTTTGAAGTGCGCGTAGTTGGAACCTGTTTTTTTAGTTTGTATTGGTTTGGGGAATCTGGTGAACGGCCGCCTCCGGCCGCCAGGGCGGAGGCCTGCTGTGGGGACCGCCTGCAGCCAAAGTACGGGCTTCCGGCTCGACTTGAAGCCCCGCTGAAACCCCTGCGGGTCTCCAAGCTCGTCCCGTGTTATCTGACCAAAAACCCGGTCAGATAACACCGACACGGCCGGCCCCCGCCCTGGCAACCTCCGGCTACGCTAGATCAACAATCTTACACGGATCAACAGGTTAAAAAGGTTTCACCCAGTTCAGCTGCGAAAACTTGATTACTTTAACAATGGCTCAGCTAAATAACTGCCCCAACAAACTACCAGTGATAAGGGTTCATCTCTATCCATATCCAAACATGACCATCTAGCACAATCCAGTTCATCACGAAAGCTAAGTTACGTTAACTCACCAATAGTAGTCGTAGGTGGTCCGGACTGATTCACGCAGTGCTAACGTCATTGATTGGCTGAATTGGCCAATCGATGACGTGGGACGAGCTTGGAGACTCGTCGAACTTTACGAGGCTTCAAGTCGAGCCGAAGGACCGCTCCCCAGGCCGCAGGTGGTCCCCACACTGTGGGTCAGTCCGGGCCACTGGAGACGGCAAGTAACAACCAGTTTAAACAGCTTAAATACTATACGTCCACATATGACTCCGCAATGGCTGCCGGAAAAGATAGACATTTTCGCCATCCATCCGGAGTTTCAATGCCATTTTCTTCTTTCCCAACACTTTCACGTTAACCTGCTTACGGCTAATGAAAACTGGGGAATCCAGATCCGCTTTATTCCGTGAATAGAGCCGGTAAACCCCTTTGGCCTTTTTGGTATATGTAACGGGTACCTTGGTGGTCATTTCCCACCGAAGTGGCTTGAGCGACTTTTTCTTACTCGTATAAGTCCGCAACGTAAAATTCTTGGTCAAGGATAATTTGACCACGCCATAACGATGCCAATCATTCTCATCTTTTCCTAAATAGCCGTACCAACTTCCCTTGAGGCTACTAGGCAGTTTGACCGTTTTGCTGGCCGCCTGAACTGGGGCCGTGGTCCCAACTAGAAATAAGCCAACGCTGGCAATTCCTAAGATTACCCCTTTAAGTCCTGCTTTGATCATCATATTCGCTCCTTAACTGAAGTAGCTATCTGGTCCCCATGAATGGGTGCGCAGCGGTTGTCTAAAGGCATAGGTGTTTTCCCCCTCTGCCCGAAGCCAGAGTGCCGTCGTCTTTTTACCACTGACTTTGACCTGTTTTTTCCGCAACGTTGGTAAAGCTGAACTATCAAACTTAACCGCATTGGCCCGTAAAATGTAGCGTTCATGCCCCTTTTGGTTAACCTTCTTCGTGATAACTAGTGGCAAAACCAGACTGTATTGCCACTTCTGGTGAGTTAAATTCTGGTTCGCCGTAAACATATCGGCAACCGTGAGCCGACTATTAGTAATCGTCATCTTATCAACTTCATAGTAAGATTTACCATGTTGTTTCACCTTACCCACGTACCCGTACCACACACCTTGGTAACTTGCTGGCAACTTAGCCGATTGACTGGCCGCCTGTGCTGGTGCACTGCTAGCCAAGGCTAGTCCCAATGCGGCTAACCCTAAGAACATTAATTTCTTCATTATTAGTTATCCTCTCTAGACATCTGTTGGCGCAAAATCCTCAAAATCCCAACCCCAAGCGTGAGTCCGCAACGGTTGCCGAAAGGCATAGAGCGTATCCGGTTGCGCTGTCATCTTCAGTGCCTGCAGCCGTTGACCATTAACCTTAACCGTGACTAACTGCATGTGATCGATGTCGTCAGCGAACCCCGCCGTGGAGATGGTGTAATACGTTTGATGGTGCTTATTGACCTTTTTACCGTAACTTGTCAGCGTGTGTTCTTCCCACTGCCAGTCCAGCTGACTAAGGTCGCTGTGAGTCGTTTTCAAGTACGCGTAGTCAAACCGATTACGGGTAAAGCCCACCTTAACCACATTGTACGTTCTCACGTGATCCACCTTTTCTGAGCACACGTACCCGTACCAAGTTCCCTGATAACTCTTAGGCAACTGGATCTTCGCCTGAGCAGTGACCCCACCGGCCAATAACGTGAGTCCCAGACTGACCACGCCTACTAAAATATGTCGTTTCACTTGTCTCATCCCCACTCACATTCTCTCTGGATCACTCATAAATATCAAACGAATCTTCGTACTCTTCACCCCAGGCATGGCTTCGGGTCGGCTGACGGAAGAGGTAGAGGTTCTCGTACCCCACGTTCAAAATCAGCGCCGTCCGGGCAATACCAACACCCTTAACGTTACCCAACCGAATCTTTCCCAGCGCATCCTCATCGGTGCGAGCCGTGAAGATCCGATAAATCTGGCGACCTTTTCGATCAACCTTGCCGCGGTAGGATGCCTTCGCCGAAGCTCCCCAGGTCCACTTTAAATTCTTAAACCGCGGGTTAGTTGTGTTCTCATAGTCGTAACTAATGTGATTGGACTTAATCGTCACCTGATTGAAGTAATACCGCCGAACGTGGTGACTCTTTTCAGAACTAATGTAGCCGTACCAAGTCCCCTGATACTGAGTTGGTAGCGTATCGGCCTGAGCTGGCACTGATAGCAATGCACCGCCTAAAACGACGCCTGCCAAACCAAACAGCAATCTCTTAATGCTCATCCGCTTCCCCTGCTTTCCGAAACAATTGTTGATTAAACTAACTAAATTAAATATAGTTCAACATTGTTAATAAGACAAGACGTTTTTATTTTGCAGGGGAAAAGTCTGATTTGACGCAAATCCAGCCCCTAATTTTGTGTTTCTCAACTGTTTAAATCTGTCCGAAATAACCAAAAAAAGCGCTGTGAATTAGTCATCCACAACGCTGGCATACTCGTTTTCTATAGAGGAAATAATGGTAGTTTGGCTAAGTACTGGATATCAGTCCGGTCGGCCGCATCCCCTTCGGCCAGCACTGCCACCTGCCCAACCACCGTGGCCCCAGCTTTTTCAATCAGGGCCTGAGCGGCGGTCAAAGAACCGCCACTGCTGATAACATCGTCAACAATCACGACTCGCTTATTGGCCAAGCGGTCTGCATCGGCACCATCTAATACCAATTCTTGGGGTGCGCTGGTCGTAATGGCCGTCACTGGCACCTTCAAAGGGTCACGCATATAATCCTTCTCTGACTTCCGTAAAACAACGAACTGCGGGTGCGCCGTCACCCGACTCAGTTCCTGGGCCAGCGGAATCCCTTTGCTTTCCATTGTAACCAAATAATCAAAGTCAGCTGGCACCTGTTTAGCCAAAGCCCGAGCGGCATAGTCCGTTAGTTCAGCATCACCCAACAGCACAAACGAAGCGATAGCCAATTCATCACTGATTGGGACAATTGGTAACTGCCGCGTTAACGGCCCCACTTTTAGTTCATACGTTTCCATGCGTTCCTAGACCCCCAGTCCAATGAGTGGCAGAATAAATTTCAACGCGGCTCCCGATAACAGCCCGGCAAACGGATCGGCCACCGCCGTCACCACGAGCGTAATTGCTGCAACAGTTCCATCTGCACCATGCAAGGCCGCAGTCGCATTCTCTGGAAAAATCACGACGGTTCCCAAAATAAACAGGAAGCCCGCAATCGACGCACTCGGCACGTATTTACCCAACTTCGGTAACCAGCCAATAGCTAAAATGGCCGCCATAATCAACATCATCATGATGCCGGCAACGACCGGTTCCGGTGCACTGGCCGTCGCTGAAATAATGGCTTCTACTGGCGCCCCGCCTAATAGACTGGTCCCCATATCCGCCAACGCCTGGGTCCCCGTTAACAGGTTCAGGTCGACTGGATTGGGTTTCTGCCCCGTCATTTGACCGGTAATCAGACCATACGAGATGTTGGCCCCGATGTTCAGACAAGCCAGACTCAACGCGCCACGAACTACCCGCAGACTAATGGTCGGCTTCGTGAAGATGAAGCGCCGCGCCGTCACGTGTTCCGGCAACTCAGCACGGTAGTGTTCGATAAATACCGCGGCCAGGCTGGACCCCACAACAGAAATCACGATGGTCCACACCAGATCCTTGGTTATCAGATAAGTGATGGCAGCCAGACCGACGGATAACCAGCCAGTCAATTGTTCATCTTTCGCCATTCCCAGCGCAATCTTGGCTAGCATGATGCCTACACCGGCCATCATGCCGGCCATAATATTATTTCCCAAAATCGCAACGATCTTAGTCAGCGTTCCCGTGACCCCAATCAACAACATGATGATTGAGCCACCCAGAATAATGGACGTTCGTTCGCGTAGGTTCCGGCCCAATTTACCGGTCAGTGCTAACGATTCCGCCTGAAACGACAACGGTGCCACGGCGCCGAAAGCGCCGTTGACCGCGGAAGCAAAAATAAAAGAAAACATGGTCGGAAAAATGGCAAACCCCAATGACATGGCCATGATTCCCTGTGGAATACCGTTCAAAACAACACCGATGGCCGCTAACAAATCAGCTAACCAATGCATATCCGTTCCCCCCTATGTGTCCACTACCGTACAACTTACTATGTCCATAGCCTCAGCCAGCCGCCAACTATTCTCGGAGGCCAGCAACCACTAAATTCGTATTTATGGCTAATCATACGTGACTTTTAGGTGATTGTCTATCTATTTTATTTATATTCACGAACTATTTATATAAAACCCGTAATTAAATTCGTATATAATTTAGTCGCAAAAAAATGTCACCCAACATTGGTCGAGTGACATCGTAAATTCAATCATAATTAGTTGTGGTTACTAAACGTTGCCGTTCAATAATCGCCAAGCGAATAAGTTGCCAGGAAGCTGGTAGCCGCAGGGCATTTACCCGTTGGTGATCCAATGCCAAGACGTCATGAACCAGACGACGGCTCCGTTGCCCACAACTCTCTGGTTCTTGAAATCTAGCCACAGCCGTTGGTTTCCGCAGCTGTCGCAGCAAACGCTGGAGAACTGGTAGTCCTTGCGGTTGAAGCAACTGATGCGCGGTCACTTTGGTTTGCCATAGCCAACAGAAAGCCTGCTGGGCTGCCGCCAGGGCGGCGGGGGAATCCGGGGCAACCGTCAGTCCCACTAACGCGGCCGCCGTGCTCAGGAGGTCCGCGTGACTCAACGCCGCAACATCTAGTAATAAGTACCAACTGGCTTGCGTCGCGGCATCCCCTGGTCCTTCATTTGCCAAGGTCATTTGGGAAAGGAGGCGGTCAAACGGTGTTCGTTCCAGTCTTTTCATCACAGTTTCCGGAGTTGCCTGTGGCACAATCTCCATCAGGTCCTCATCGTCATCCAACACCAACAAGTCCCGTTGATCATTTGCCGCTAGGGCGCACACACTATCGGTTGAATCCGATGACCATGGCAACTCGGGCACAAAATCTGCGCCATGTACCTGAACGTTATACTGTTTCACACCGCTCACCCCCATTTCTTCATTGAGTGTACCGCATTAGAGCCGGTAGAAGGCAACCAATTTATCCAAAAAGAAAGTTTACAGCCACCACCCTCGCCGTTTCAACAAATATAAGCACAAATTGTTGCAGTTTAATTTATGAACGCGTAAGATAATTGGTATTACTTAGAGTTAGTCGAACACTAACCACTTAGGAGGAGACCCGATGTCTTACACCATCCACGAAGTTGCCCAAAAGATGGGAATTTCTACTTATAGTATCCGTTATTACCACGACCATGGCATGTTACCCTACGTACAGCGTGATGAAAACAACAACCGGGTCTTCAATGACGTTGACCTTGAATGGCTGAACATCATTGTTTGCTTCCGCAAGACCGGGATGCCGGTGGAACGCATCCAACATTACCTGGACCTTGTCCAGGAGGGTGAATGCACCGTTGCCGAACGCTACGAAATGGTCAAGGCCCAGCAAGAACGCACCTTAGCTGAAATTGACGAACTCAAGAAACATCTGGAAACCATCAACTACAAAGTTGATCACTACGCCGCTATCGTTAAGAATCATGAATCAGATTTCTTTGTCCCCTCTAATATTCGGGATCAAAAATTAAATCAATCTTCCTAGTTTCACCGATTCCCACTAACATCAACCAACCAGAATCAACCCCAACGAAAGTCACCAATAACCTCGCCGTTACTGGTGGCTTTTTTGGTGCCCACCTGGCTAGTAATACCGCCGACTCCCAACCTATAACTGGTCTATTCAACCACCTCAGCAGCCTGCAACTAACCATTACAATGAGAAAATTTTTCACGATTCGTTCTTCTTGCACCCCCTTTACCAATTTGTTAATATAATAAGCCTGTGTGGGTATTAAGCATATTTTTTATAAAGGAGGCCTGACCTTGGAGACTCCACTGTTGCCGCATTGGCGGCGCAATATTTATTTGTTTTTAACCAGTCAGTTCTTGTCCGGTATTACTAGCATGGTCGTCCAGTACGCCATTATCTGGTATCTCACCAAGCAAACAGGTTCAGCGACTGTCCTCAGCCTGGCCACACTGCTTGGTATGTTGCCAATGGCCTTACTCAGTCCGTTCGTCGGCCCCTTCGTCGACCGCCTCAATAAGAAGGGCCTGTTGATCGTCCCGGATATTATTGCCGCAATCTTTGCCATTATTTTATCAGTAGTCGGCACGCTTCAGGATACCTTCCCGCTCTGGCTAATTTTCATTTCCTTACTCGTGCGGGCCATTGCTCAGACCTTTCAAATGCCAACGATTCAGTCGATCCTACCTACTATGGTGCCACCTGAGGAATTGACGAAGATCAACGGTCAGCTAGGAATGGTTCAATCCGCCAACATGATTATCGCACCAGCGTTGGGCGCCTTTCTCTTTGCCATCGTCCCCATTAACTTTTTGATTCTGCTCGACGTTGTGGGTGCGGTCATTGGAATTACCCTGTTACTGTTTGTCAGCATTCCCGAACATCCGGTAATTGATGAACCCGTTCACCTCCTGACCGACGCAAAATTTGGTCTGGATAAGCTCAGAAATACGCCTGGGTTGTGGGCGTTCACGCTGATTGGCGCCGCCTTCACCTTGATGTTTATGCCTGCCGCCAGTCTGTATCCACTAATGACCATGGGCTACTTCCACGGTACAGTGGGCCAAGCTGGTTTGATCGAGGTCGTTTACTCCGTCGGCATGTTAGCCGGTGGGACGATCATCGGTATATTCGGTAATTGGCGCAATCGCATGAAACCCATTCTCTGGTCAATGTTGGCCATGGGCCTGACGTTTGGGGCCAGTGGGTTTCTGCCAGGTACCCAACGCGGTTTTATTTTGTTCGTGATTCTTAACGCCCTAGCTGGTATGGCCACACCGTTCTTTAGCACCCTCATGATGGCCATGATTCAGCAAAGCTTTCTGCCCGAACATCTGGGCCGTGTCCTAGGCGTGATGAATTCGATCACCAGTATTGCTGGACCCCTGGGCCTCATCTTTGCGGGGCCCTTGGCCGACGTTATCGGTGTTGAAAAATTGTTCATCATTGGGGGTATGGGTTCCCTGATCTGTGGCCTCACGATGCTACTAATGCCAACGGTTCGGCGCTATGACGCCCAGCTGCAGGCCACTCAACTAACCGACTCGACCCGCTAATTAAGTGGCAACTCATTCGGATTTTAAGAAGGGGTTGGGACAGAGGTCTCAAGCCCTTTTTGTCTGCCAAACACGCCACTCTGACCCGCAACAATCAACGAATGAATTGACAAAATGAATGGATTGAGATAATATTCATTCGGAAAGAAAAGGAGGTCTCTAGTGGTGGAACCAAAACAGCAACGCTTATTCACTGCAGCTCATGACCTGTTTAGCTCACAAGGTTTTAAACATACCAGTATCGCCGATATTGCCCAGCTTGCTAACGTCGCGGTTGGTACCTTTTATAACTTTTACGACTCCAAGGCCGATATTTTTGTTCAGGTTTATAACCATGAGAATGAACAAATCAAAGCTGAAATTATGAATCGGCTCGATCTGGACGCCCAACCAGCCGACTTGGTCCACACCGTCGTACAACAGATTTTCCAATTATCCGATGGCAATCAAATTCTCCAAGAGTGGTTTAACAACGCTAAACTCAACGCCCTGATTGCGCAGACCAATCAGAATGCCGTTGAAGAAAGCCTGGTTTATGCCACCTTGATGCGGTTGATTGATCGATGGCTAGAACGTGGATTAATTAAGAATGGTCTCACCAAAGACCGAATCATCAGTCTGTTTAACGCTTTGACCGTCGTTGACTTTCATCAGAGTGAAATTCAAACAGATGACTACTATCAACTACTAAATGATTTAATCGATGGTATCCTTTCAGTTATTTTAAAATAACCCCCAAAGGTTATTTTTTTAAATCAAAAAATGAATGAATTTCTTTTATATTCATTCAAAAAAGGAGAAACCGTTCATGAAAAAAGGATTCCTCAGAATCTTCGTTATGCTCGCCATTCTCGTCATTGCCTTAACTGGCACCGTCATCTGGGCCACGACTCATCACCAAAGAATTGACGTCACTTCCCTGACCATCACACCACTCAAGACCCAACAACACCAACTAACAAATCGGCCACAGAGCATAAATATTGCGGTCCGCACAGCGAGGGTCATCATCAAACATGGACGGGTCAATCGACTAACCTTGGCCAACGTTGCGCCACAACAATTTGCCGTGACCACCAAAGATAACCACCTGACACTGCTTCAAAAATCTGCCAGTGACCACCACATTGAATTGGGCAAGACAGCCGTCATCACCCTCACCGTCGCTGAACCTGCGGTGTTTACCAGCATGACCATCCACCAACTCAACGGCACCCTGCAGATCAATAATCTGACCACTCAGCGACTAGCCATCGACCACGTGAATGGTACGACCAACGCTGACCACCTCACCGTCACTGCGGGTGGTCATCTCCACAAACAAAACGGAACCACCACGTTGACCCATTTCAAGACGGCCGGTCTTAAGGTCAGTGTTAAGACTGGTCAATTTAACTTAAACGGACGTAAACGGGCTGGCAATAACCAACAGGCCAGTCTGCCCGGTGCCCACCCACTGACGATTTCGAGTGGCTCTGGTCAGGTTCGGATAACGGACTGACCAACAGAAAAAGCGTCTAGGAATTCTCATCCTAGACGCCCATGTTACCTGATTTTTAGCAATAATTTGTCGGAACTTACAGCTTCTTTTCGAACCCTTCCATAGGGGCTGCTTGATTCTGGTAATCCTCAACCGTAGCGGGATCATCCGTAAAGTGCATGACCGAATAAAAGGCGCCCTTTAGGTAATCCTGCATGGCACGTGGAATCTTAAGCGCCGTCATTTCACTCGGTGCTAACTGGTAACGAATGCTGGCTTCGTCGCCGGCCGCAACCTTCTCTACCCACTCCGGTTCACGAATCATTTCACGACCCATGGCAACTAAATCAGTACCCATAGCTAAAACGGCATCCGCATCGGCCGGCGTTTCAACCGAACCCACACCAATCAGTGGTTTACGACCAGCCAATTGCTGAACGACCTTGGTCAGAATTGGGTCGTGATCCGTCTTATCGTTCAAGGACGTCCGGTGGGCCGACCCCATCGACACGTGAACGTAGTCGACAGCCGTTTCCGCTAACATGTCTACAAAGGCCAAGCTGTCAGCCAAACGAATCCCTGGTGTTTCAATTTCTTCTGGAGAGAAACGGTACCCCAGCAAAAATGGTCGGTCAGCATTTTCTGTAATGGCAGCATGGGCACTAGCAATAACCGCCTTAGCAAAGCCCATTCGTGCCTCACGGTCACCGCCCCACTTGTCCGTTCGCTGGTTAGAATTGGGAGAAAAGAACTGTTGTAGCAAGTAAGTGTTCGCCCCGTGAAGCTCCACACCATCAAACCCAGCGGCAATGGCCCGACGAGTTGCCGCGCCAAAAGCAACAATGATTTCATCAATTTCATCGGCGGTCAGTGCCCGGGGTTCCTGAGAATCGGCAGGGTAGGCCGCTGCAATAGCACTGGCACTAACGGGCTGCTCGCCCCGTAGAATACTGTCGTTTGACTTCCGACCAGCATGGAATATCTGAAGGATTGCTTTGGTACCATTACGTTTCATAGCGTGGGCTAACTCGCTCAATCCAGCAATATCACCATCATCAGCAATTGATAGCTCTCCTTCAAAACCTTTACCACTGGCAATTACGTTGGCCACTTCACCGATAATCAGACCCAGACCACCGGAACGGGCACCATAAAAAGCAATTTCATCGTTAGTTACCCGACCGTTGTAAAAACTAGACATCGTGGTCGTGGGTGACATGACCACGCGGTTCTTTAAGGTTAAACCATTGGCGAACGTGTACGGTTGCATAAAGTTATACGTCATTTGAATTTTCTCCCTTCACTTCTGAACATTTTTGAATAGCACTCAGGACGGGCCGCAACGTCTCACCGGCAGCGGTCAACGTCCAACGGCGTTGTTTCATGTGAAACATCACGAGTTGGTGGCGTTGAAGTCGGCCCAACGCGCTCAAACACTGCCATTTCTGTTGCCACGGAACTGTTTGCCACAACGCCAATGACGTCCGCGGTCCCGCTGCAAGTACCAGCAACAGGTGCCATTGGGTGGCCTGCGTCACCGTAGCCTGCATCGTGTTAAGCCCTTTTATGGTCGATTTCATTAGCCACCTCCTCAACAGAATTCAGCATAACCGTTACCCAACCAAAAAAAAAGAAGGCACTTAAAAGTGCCTCCTCAAGAATTTTGTAAAAGTTGGGTGAAGCCTTCATGGTCGTGAGTGACTTCCATGTCGGGAACCTGATTTGCCCGCTGCTCGCCCCATAATGACATCTGTACCAGAATTTCTCCCAGTGAATGTCCCAGCTCGGTCAAGGCATACGTCACTTTAAACGGCGCCCGGTCACCAGAAACCTGACGAGTAATAATACCATCCTGCTCCAGCTCCCGCAACTGTTGGGTCAAGACCTTCTGTGAAATGGCCGGTAGCTTCAGGCGAAGATCACAAGTCCGTTGGGGCTGATTGCCTAGGTGGCAGAGCAATTGGGGTTTCCACTTACCACTGATCACGCCTAACGTTGCTTCAACCCCATTGTTATACGACTTCTTCACGAGAAGACCTCCTTGTCTTTTTATCCATTTTAATCGATACCCGCCAGTTTGGGTAGTAGGCACTTTTTAGTAACCATCAATTCGATAGACTTCTGACTGACTGGATTTAGTTACTAGTTGTGATATCAGGTTCAAATTATTAATAATAGATTAATAATTAAAAAAGGAAATCCAGACAATCATCTGAATTCCCTTTTTTCGTTCAATATCTGCTTAATTGCTAGGAATCGCCATCACATCAGTATCGACAATCCCAAATTGGCGGCGCATCCGTGCCTCAATTTCTTCACCCAACTGATAACTGTCCCGGACCTCCATGTGAGGGTCTACGACAATCACCAAATCCAACGTAACCACGTTCCCGTTGTAATGGGCCTTGAGTTCCGCAACCTCCTGAACCGCTTCAAATTCATTCACGGCTTGACGAAACTTATCTTCCACTTCTGGATCAAAGTAGTCTGCTAAATTCAAACTGCTTTCCCGAAAGATCCGTACGCCAGCCATCAGAATGTAGATACCAACCAAAATGCTGGCCACGCCATCAAGCCAGCTAACCTTAAACCATAAGGCGCCGCCAATGGCTAACATCGTTCCTAAACTGGTGACCGCATCACTTAAACTATCCTGGGCAGCCGCAGTCAATGCAGCGTTTTGTAATTTCCGACCAGCCCGCTTGTTCAGCCACCAGACCCCGACCATAATTACGGTCGCAATCCCGGCACCCACTAGTGTAATGGCCTTCGGTACTTCCTGAGTTGCAGGAATCATCAACCCCCGAACCCCACCATAGATAACACTGGCTGCAATCGCAATCATGACGATTCCAGTAATCATCGTGAAGACCGTTTCGTAGTGAAAACGAGTCAGTTGTAAACGTTGGCTACCGTTACCATCTTCCTCAGGTAGCGGCTGGCCCATCAAATCATCGTCGTGAATATCCCGGGCAATGTAGATACCGACCAACAGGAGGACGGTCGAAATAAGCCCAGACAAATTATTTAGGGCATCCGCGCGCAAAGTCTGTGAATGACCAACAATGGCCAAGTAAAACTCAATCACCGAGATCAATACGTAAGCCACGACGTTTAAATACAAGTGGCGTTGGGCCCCATGAAGCTTCTGTAATTCTTGTTGCTGGCGTTCAGCCCACACCGCCTGTTCAGCCTGACGGTGGGCATCAATGTCTTTCATCTGTACCCCTTCTTACCCCATTAAAATTCAGTCCGCAACTCTTATTATAACGAGTTCTTTAACTAATCGTGCCACCATCCTCAAATTACCTAAGTCCCTTACTTAAAGACAGCCGCATCGACCTGTTTGCCCAACTGGTTCATGGCCGCAACCTGTTCGGCCAACGTGCCACCCTGTGACAGAGCCACAACGACAACGGCCTGTTTGCCCTTCGCAAAGATTGCGGCATCGTTTTCGACCCCGTAAGTATCAAACTCACCAGTCTTGTTATAGACTTGTCGATCACTCGGAATCAACTTGGGCAGTTTGTTGTGGTTGGTGTTGGCCGCCATCAATTTCAACATCGCCGTATCGGCCGACTTTGAAATCAACTGGTGTTGCCACAACTTAACTAATAATTGACCCAAGTCAAGGGCAGAGGTCATGTTATCCTTACCTGCCGCCAACGACTTTTGATCCATCATCTTCCGTTGGAGGACTGTCTGCGTGGCCCCTAGGCGCTTAATCTCGCGATTAACGGCGTCAAAGCCGCCAACCTCACGAATCACCACGTTGGTGGCCGTATTGTCGCTCACCGTCATCATATACTTCAAGAGCTCTTGGTTCGTCAACGTGGTTCCGGCGGCCATCCCCTGTAAGCTCCCAGTTCCTCCGACCTTGTCGCTATCCTTTAACGTGTAAGTGGCAGTTAAATTAAACTTACCCGCCTGAACCTGTTGATACACGGTAGCCAAGATAAACAGTTTAATGTCGCTCGCTGCCTTCTGTGACTTAACGTGCCACTGGTAGGCATCGTGCCCAATCTGTTGAACGTAGACAGCATTCTGCCCCTTTAAGTGGCCCATGGTCTGCGCCACGATTGGTTTGAACGGCGATGACTGTTTTGCTTTAACTGGTGTCGCCTGATGTTTGCTGGCGGAACTAGCCGCCCGTTTACTGGATGACTTAGACTTCGTGCTTGGTCGGGTCGCCCGGTCCGCCGACTCCTTGCCGCTGTTGGTCGTCTTTTTCTGACAACCACTTACCAGGGCCACGACGGCCAACATGCTCAGACCCATTAATACCCATTTTTTCATAAGGGACTCCCTTCGATTTGATTAAAAAAACACGGGCAAGTCCCCAGTTATCAGAGAATCCCCCGTGCCTCGTTTAATTATTAATCTTTAATAGTGAACCCAAACTTCGTTGACCAGGTCGCCATCGTAGCTCTTGCCATCGGTCAGCACGGAATCGCCGTCGTATGACATGTAGCCATAGTAAGTTTCGTGTTCGCCGTTACTCCAAACGACATCAACTTCAACGTTAGCATTAATACTCTTGGTATCGTTCGTATCTGACGTGACATCGTAGGACAATACGCCAGTCTCACCAGAACTCTTGACGGTAGCTGAACCGTGGAAGGCGGAACCATCGTTGTTGTTCTGAACCACAGTACCATCAGAATTAATGGTCAAACTAGATTGTTGCCGGTCGCCATCATCATCGTTGTAGAAGTAGTAGTCCCCCGTGAACTTCCCGTAGCTATCAAAACTATTGTTAGTCGTTGGCGTGGTATTGGACGTCGTCGACCCACCGCCGTTCGTGGTAGTGGTCTTACTACCGGACTGACTCTTCTTCAACAAGAACTTATCGTTACTCTTTTGTAGGTTGAAGAATTCCGTCTTCAGCGTGCCAAAACCCTTCTTGTTCAAGTCGGCCAAATCGATGGTGCTCAACTTCTGGTTGGACTTCTTGTATTTACCATCCGCGTTTAATTCTTGTGCTTCCTTCAAGATGGACTCGTCCTTCGCCGTCTTGGCATTGGATGAGTTGCTTGAACTTGCTTGATCAGCATTTTTGGCTTGGTCGTTCACACCGGATGAACACCCGGCCAAACCACCAATGGCTAACAGTGCCACAATTGCAACGAGCCAGTGTTTTCTCACTTTCATGTTATCTTACCTCCGCATAAAACTTTTCTATGTATAAATGATGTCTCGATAAGTTAATTTTAAGCTATCTAGTCAATAACTACAATGGCTAACGCAAAATATAAATCATATGATTAATATTTTTCTTTTCATTGAATGCCGGCCCAAAAGGTGCGGATTTAATCGCTAAACTGCGCCTGTTCGTGAAATCCATCATAATTTTCATAATCAGGGTGGTTAACTTGAAATCGAACGACTTAATTTTAGCTGTTAACTGAAAGCCTTTAATAGCAAGGCTGCCGATGTTTTGTAAATAAATTAACAATCTTTTTGGCAAACCGGTTGTCAACTGTAAGTATTTCGGTTATAATTACCTTGTGAAATTGATATTAATGATTTTCAAAACTTCTGAAAGAAGGCATTTGCTTTATGGCTGAACGTAGTTATGATTTCCTGATGCCCAGTGTCAACTTTTTTGGCCCTGGCGTTATTAACAAGATTGGTGATCGTGCAAAGACTCTTGGCATGAAGAAGCCCGTCATCGTTACTGATAAGTTCCTTGAAGGACTTGAAGGCGGTGCCGTTCAACAAACGTTGGCCTCATTGAAGGCTGCCGGTGTTGACTACGTTGTTTACAACAACGTTGAACCAAACCCTAAGATCCGTAACATTAAAGAAGTTAAAAAACTTTATGAAAAATCCGGTGCGGACTCCATCATTACTGTTGGTGGGGGCTCTGCCCATGATACTGGTAAAGGTGCCGGGATCATCTTGACTAACGGTGACGACATCACCAAGTTAGCTGGGATTGAAACGCTCGACAAGGCTTTGCCACCATTGATTGCTGTGAACACGACTGCCGGGACCGGTTCAGAACTGACCCGTCACGCCGTTATCACGAACGAAGAAACCCACTTGAAGTTCGTTGTTGTTTCATGGCGGAACATTCCATTGGTTTCCTTCAACGACCCAACCTTGATGTTGGACGTTCCTAAGGGCTTAACTGCCGCTACTGGGATGGACGCCTTTGTTCAATCCATCGAACCATACGTTTCTGTGGACCACAACCCAATCACCGACTCACAATGTATCGAAGCCATCAAGTTAATTGAAACTTCCTTACGTGAAGCCGTTGCTAACGGTCACAACCTGGATGCCCGGACTAAGATGGTCGAAGCTGAAATGTTAGCCGGGATGGCCTTCAACAACGCCAACTTAGGTTACGTTCATGCCATGGCTCACCAACTCGGTGGCCAATACGACGCCCCTCATGGTGTCTGCTGTGCCCTGCTTCTGCCATACGTAGAAGAATACAACATCATCGCTTGCCCAGAACGCTTTGCCGAATTGGCTAAGATCATGGGTGAAAACACGGACGGTTTATCAACCCGTGACGCTGCCGAATTGGCTATCAAGGCCATGAAGCAAATGTCACAAGACGTTGGTATTCCTAAGTCCATCAAGGAAATCGGTGCTAAGCCTGAAGACTTCGAACTGATGGCCGAAAACGCTTTGAAAGACGGTAACGCCTTCTCTAACCCTCGTAAGGGGACGAAGGAAGACATTGTCAAGATCTTCCAAGCTGCTTACGACGCTGAATAATTCTTGATAACCTAGATAGCTTTAGCAGTCAACCACTGCGCACAGCTATCCTAGTTGAAACGATTGGTATTACTGAAAAAGCCACCCGGTTGGGTGGCTTTTTTGTGTCATCGTTGCCTAACTAAGCACTACTTCGTGACCTGTTCGATTCGATATCGCAACACTGTTTTCGCTTTTTCCGGTGCCGTCCGCCGTGGATCGGTGAGATAGATTTCTCGGTGCCAGTAGTTGCCCATCGTAGGAATAACGCGATAGTTTCGTTCCTTTAAAACCGCCTGTAACTTCGCAAAGGTTGCGGGTTCATCATCAAACGCCCCGTGATGAATGGTTTGTAGGACTAACCCTTCCGCGTACGTTTCCCACTTCACCTGCGACAACCAAGGATTGTCTTTCTTCTGTTGAACCCGAGCGAGCGCCTGCGCAAAATCATCCGCAGTCAGGCGGTCGGGTTGGCGCAGCATAATTTTATACGTCAACGCTGCCTTGTTGAGAGTGGTTCCCCGTGAACCATCATTGGTGGACCACACACCCTCTAACGGATAGACGGTATACTCGTAAGGCTCGCCCAACTCGCCGCGTTTCAGTGCCATCCGTAAGTCATACGCAACGGGATAGAGTGCCGCCACGTGCTCACCGAAGGCTGGTTGATTCGGATCTCCCGTCCCGGTAATCATAATGAAATTCAGCTTGGGTAACGTCAATATTTGCGGTTCTTTCGGCAGATACCAGGCTTTTTCAGCCTTTCGCCATTCGTGTTTCATCGGCTCAGACCTCCTGACCTATTTTTCGACCAAAGGAACCAGCATTTCACCGTGAACACCATTGGCGTCCGTCCCCGTCACGTAAGACGTGTTAGGCCCACCTACGTAGGCGTAATCATCCAGCTGTGGCAGAATTTCACCAAAGACTGGGCCTTCCAGGGAATTGTAAAGACCCATTTGATCCGCAGCCGTACCGGTGATCACCAGGTATTTCCCGGCTGGAAATTCAATCAATCGTTGGCCAGTAGCCGCCTGCGTATCAGCAGCAACCTGCCGACCGGCGTAGTAATGAAATTCGCCATTAATGGCTTCATTGACAGCGAATGGATAGTCGTTGATCCCCGTCAGTTGGTCCAGCGCGTGATCGGCGTTGATCTTTTGCCAGAAGTCCTGCTTCTGTTGACCCATTTCTGAGAACCCGCCCGTCAAGACTTTGTCTAACCCTAAAACAGTGAATGCTGGTTTCGTTTCAATCGTGTAATTTGCCATATTGTCGTGGCCTCCTTAAGATGATAGACTCAGTATACGAATTAATAGTTTCAAAAACTGACACTATTAGGAGAAAATTCATGAATAAAACGGCTCGGGTCAATACAATGATGCGTTATATCAATAATCGCCAGTTCTTTACGATTCGTGAACTGATGACCCACTTTCACGTCTCACGCAGTACGGTCATCCGCGACCTAAATAATATCCAGGAACTTGGCATGCCACTGACGGCAAATGTCGGCCGCGATGGCGGATACGCCGTCATGCAGAACCAACTACTTCCGGCCGTCCAATTTAACAGTGAGGAACTCAAGGCTCTGTTCGTGAGCTTTCTGGCGACCCTGAACACCCAGTTGCCCTACCTGCAGAACCGTAACACGCTGACCGAAAAGCTCGTGGCAATTGCCTCCCAGACTCAGCAGGATGACCTCCTGACACTACAAGAACTGCTGGTCTTCAGTCACACTAACCCCGCCAATACCAAACTGACCGAGCTCACCGACTTTGCGCCAGCCATGCTCAAGACCTTGCTTAACGCGTGTCTTACCAACCGACAATTGCAGTTCCAGCTGGTAGATACCACTTGTACGGTTTGGATCCGACACGTCTACAATCGCCAGGATGCCTGGTACGTCGACGCCTGGGACCTGACTACGCAACACTTTCGAGAAATCGCCGTGACAGCCATTCGGGAAATTACACCGGTCACCCAGGCTCAGGCGCTGGAACCACAGGTAATTACAGTTGCCATCAAAGCCGCGCGACCTAAACCGAACGTCACATTATTTCTACGCGCCACAGCCATTCAACAGTTTCGGCAACACCCCCATCCCACGGCAGTACTCCAGTTTTTGGACCCCTTTCAACAGACGGCCAAGCTCGAATGTACCGTGGATGTTACCCAGCCACAGCAGCTGAATGCCTTCGCCCGGTGGTGTCTCTATCTGGGGAACGAAGCCCAGCTAACACTGGCACCAGCTGTCGTTAAACAAGCCCTGCGTCAGGAACTCACCACACAACTAGCTCAGTTGGCTTAGCGGCTAATCATCCAGTCAAAATACGTGAAAAATTTTGTTGCCGTACTGGGTTTACTCTCAGTATCGACTAATTTTAGATACTGATATTCCAGATTTTTATGTCGCCTACAGACAAAAATAAGGGTCCAGGACAAAAGTCCTGGACCCTTATTTTATCTCGCTGAAACGTGAGACAGCAGGCAGCTAGCTCCGCTTAACCCCGACCGTCAAATAATCCAAAACCAGGATTTTTCGACGGTCGACGTTAATGCTCACTAGCTAAGCGCCTGCTGTCTCACTCTTCAATAATTTATTTATCTGACATTTCAGCTTGCTTGTCGTTGTGACGTAATTCCATTTCGATTTCTTCCAGTGACTTGCCCCGCGTTTCGGGAACTAAGTAGTGAACGAAGAACATGGAAAGAACCGCAAAGACGGCAAAGACTGCGAATGGGCCCCCAACATTGTTGTGGAAGTAAGCCAGCATAACCAGGAAGAATTGCGAAACTAAGAAGTTCCCAATCCAGTTGGCAGCGGACCCAATGGAGGAACCGATTCCCCGTACACTCAATGGGAAAATTTCACCAATGGTAACCCAGGCAATTGGGCCCCAAGAAATGGCGAACCCGAAGATGTAAACAGCAATCAAAATCATGGTTGGTACGGCTGCAGTTTGAACATCCATAGTAAAGTTCATCACTGCAAGCACACCCAGTGAAACGGCCATGACGATCGACCCAAACATCAGGAAGGTCTTCCGATTGAATTTATCCATAATAAACGTTGCTAAGACGGTCACGACAAAGTTCACGATCCCAATCCCAACCGAGATCCAGATGGCACTGCCTTCAGGAAAGCCGAACCCCTTGATAAACACTTGTGGTAAGAAGTAAATCACGGAGTTAATCCCAACTAATTGTTGGAGCAACATAATACCGATGGCAACAACAACGGCCGGTCGAGCAACCGTGAAAAGTTCCTTCAAGCCACCCTTAGGTTGATTGGCAACAACTTGGATATCAGCCAATTCCTTCTTAGGATCGTCATTACTATTTTTACGTAACATTTTTAAAACACTTAAAGCTTCATCATTTTTACCCTGTTCAGCCAAGAACCGTGGTGATTCAGGTAATAACAGACCACCGATCAACAGCAGTGCGGCTGGAATCAAAGCTGATCCCAACATCCACCGCCAGTCACGGACACCCAGCAGGTTATGGTGCAAGAAACCCAGGTTAGACACGTACGCCAGCAGAATCCCTAAGGTGATCATCAGTTGGAATAACGTTCCCAATGAACCCCGACGTTCTGCAGGAGCCAATTCGGCCAAGTAAGCTGGTGTTAAAGCTGAGGCAGACCCAACGGCCAAGCCCAAAATAATCCGGGCAATGACCATGGACCAGAATCCAACGGCGACCATGGACAGTGATGACCCCAGCAAGAACATGATGGCTGCCAGAATCAACAAACGCTTCCGACCATACCGGTCAGCTAATGGTCCAACCCCTAAAGCCCCGACTGAAGATCCAATCAGGACGGACGAGGTAATAAATCCCGTCTGGGCAATGTTTAGACTAAAGTTGTGCTCGATTAATGGTGAAGCCCCCGAAATAATCCCGGTATCAAACCCGAATAGCAGGCCACCTAACGCTCCGAATGTGAATATGAAAAAAGTACTTAAATGTCGATTCATGTTAATCGTCCTCACCCTTCATAAATAATCAGCAAATACACTATAGCGCTTACACGTTTCCTTGTAAACGCTTTCTTTCGTGACGTACTGAGCATTCTTGACAGCTGATTTCGGTTATTCCAAACAATCAGTCTATACCAATTCAAGAGTGTGAAAACATGAAAAAGGGCCGCCCCCACAGGCAGCCCTTTTTCAGAAAACTAGACCAATTATCCCAAGTTTTTCACGAAAACTAGCACGATTGATTAAAAATTTTTTTATTTTTTTAGGATAAAGTCATACGACCATCCATAATCTTATACGTTTTATCCGCAAACTCCTGTAACCGTAAGTCGTGAGTCACCACGACGATGGCCTTATGATGTTGCTTGGCCAGGTCGTGTAATAAGCTACCCACGACTTTGACCCGGTCGCTATCTAGTGCGGCCGTTGGTTCGTCGGCCAAGATAATCTCCGGATTCTGGTACAGTGCCCGTGCAATCGCAACTCGCTGAGTTTGACCACCAGAGAGTTCCCCAGGATACTGTTGGGTTAATTCTGCAATCCCCAACTGTTCCAACAGGGTTGCGAGTTCCGTGGTCGACAGGTTACCCTGTTTTTTAACCCGGTCGACCAGCGTAAATTGATCTGCAACGGTCAGGTATGGCACCAAATTGTAGGCTTGGAGAATAAAGCCAATCTGATTTAGACGAAAGGCATCCCGTGCCTTCCCCGACAAGGCCAGTAACGACCGGTCTTCAACCAATACCTCCCCCGACGTTGGCGTCTGAATCCCACCAGCAATCGTCAAAAAAGTACTCTTACCGGAACCCGACGGCCCAATCACCAAGCTAACTTCGCCAGCAACGGCCTCAAAGTTAACGCCAGTCAGGACTTGAACCTCGTTAGTCCCGTGACCAAAGGTTTTATTCACATTTTTCAAAGCTAAAGTTGGCATCATTCCTAACCTCCAATCACGCTGACGGGGTCAACGCGCAAAATAATTCGGACCGGAATCAACGCGCCAATTACCCCGGTCAACAGGATACCACCCGTCACTCCCACCAACAGTGGCACGTTAAAGGCTAATGGTACCCCGAACGGCAAGACGGATACGGTCAAAGCAGTTAACCCGGCCCCAATCAGCAAGCCACCCACGACTAGCAGTAAAGCCTGCGTAATCGTCGTTGTGACCAGCACCTTCGCTGGAATCCCCTGTGCCCGCAACACCGCGTAGTTCGGCAGTTTCTGCATAGTTAAGATGTAGAGGAAGACGGCAATCACCACCATGGCAATGATCATGAGAAAACCGATCATGAAGCTAAACGTCATATTTTGAGCCGAATAACCGGGTAACTTATTGATGAACTGGCTGAGACTCAGTGTCCGCAAACTACTTTCGGCCCCCTTAAAGGTTGACCGGTCAGAAACGATTCCCCCGGCTTGGTAAGTGGGCGTCACATGGCTCAAAGACCGCCAAGTCGGCAGCGTCCCGTATACGACGGGGGCCACACTGAGCTTAGCATTGTGGGTAAAGCCGACAATTTGATACTTTCCGGTAAGTGAATTCAAAGTCACCTTGTCACCCAACCGATAACCATTATCCTTAAAGCTATCATCCACTAAAATCTGATGGTTAGTGGTCGGCTTATGTCCGGCAATCGTCGTTAGTCTATGGTAGATAAACTGATTTTTCTGAATACCCAGGAACTGAGCCGATAATTTGGCCTGCCCCTTGGCCTTGGCCACCACCCCCGCTTGACCGACGTAGGCTTCATGCTTGGTCAAGCTTAACTTATCGGTCGTCTGCTTCGTGATCAATGACTGCGATAGGCTATCGTTGGCATCACTATTGAGCGCAATCTTGCTCGCATCCCAGGTATCTAGCGCTTGCGTATTTTGCTGGGCGAGGCCGTAAGCCAGACCACTCAACACAAATACCAGATACGTGACCAGAACGATCATACCAACGATTAAGCCATACCGCAGCTTTTCGTGGCGAATTTCTCTTAGGGCTAAAAACACGGGCGTTCCTCCTACTCTCCTAAACGTTGTAATGCTTGTCGAAATCGGTCCAACGCGGTATCTCGGTTCGCCGGAACCAGCATGATTTCCTTAATCGTCGCGTGACTCAGCGTCATTGCCGCCCAATCCACCACTGGCAAGTCGGCGGGAATCGGCGCCTCCGGCAAGAGACTTTCGTTTTCCCCATAGTGCCGTTTAATCAGCTGATCGTACTGACCGCCACTGAAGTGATCCACAAACGCCGTGACTGCTTGATAGTACGATTCTTCTGAAAATTGGGTTGTGCCTTGCGAACTGAAATCGCGATGAATTTCCTGCATGGCTTGTCGATACAATGTTTGATAGGCATCCGTCAAATCATCAAAGTATTTGTAGAAGGCCCCGCGGGCGATCCCCGCAGTCTTCACAATTCTGGCAACCTGCGCGTCTGCTAGGCTATGATTAGAAAATTCCGTGAGCAAAGCCGCCATGATGCGTTTTTGCTTGTCTGATGCTAAATTTTTAAATGTCGATGAAGGCACTGTTAAAACTCCTTTCGGGATAAGTGACACCGTGTCACTGCTAAGGATAATATCACGGAAGTGACACCGTGTCAACTTGGAACGCAAAAAAATCGTCTGACATTAACTACCAGACGATTCCCTACCTCTTCAAGTTAAAATAGCTTATTCCGTTACTAATTTCTCGGGTTCGCCAATGACAAAATGACTGAGTACTGCTAACACCAAGAAGACTACGGCAACGCCACAGACACCATTCCAGCCTGCGTGACTCCAAGCCCAGGTTGCCGCCAACGTGCCAATCGAACCACCCAAAAAGTAACTGAACGTCAATTACCCCTGAATGAATTCAGAGGCTTGTCGCTCACGTGTCTGACGACACAGTAGTCCAACGTACCCGTTAGGTACTCCTACTCGTAGTGGCAACATCATCGGGGAATTGACGGCTACCCGTTTAACTATCAGGATCTACCCAATAGCTGTTAACTTCTTAATCTCAGGATACTTGACGCCACTCAACCAATCTTGGCCAAGCATCACAATATTCATTGCTCCCAATCTGTCATCGTTACAACGATACTGGCATTGGGCACACCAACATTCGTGAGTATCGTGATGCCGATTGGTTTTCTCAACCAGTCCGCACTTGGGACAGCATTGTGAGGTGAAGGCCGGATTGACTTTCACAACAGCACTTTGAATAGCTTGAGCCTTATATGTTAAGAACGATCCTAGCTGGAAAAAGGACCAGGAGCGATGGCTGTTTCGTAGGGACTTAGGCAGGTCATCGGTGTTAAACGTCACATTGGTTAGGTCTTCCAAAACAACAAGCGTATGCGAACCATATACCGCAACGAGTGTCTTAGCTAACCAATGATTCACATGAAAAATCTTACGCGCAAGTTGCTCAATGACATATTGTGTCATGCCGCTCGTGTATGATTAAGGCTATACATACAGAAAGGGAGTCACATCATGAAAAAAACAACCACCCTTATGCTTGGCCTCTTGGCCGTCACGTTTGGTGGCGCATTAGGTATCCAACCGGCTGCGGCGAAAACCAAGGCTAAAGAACCGACCGAAAAGAAGGCCTTTACCACCCAGGAACGGGCAACCATCAAAGGTTATCGGCAACAGCTGAAAGGCATCTCTAACAGCACCAAGGGGATGTACGCGCAAAAACCATCATTGAAGAAGTCATTTAAACCGGGCAAGCTGAGCCAAAAGTACATCAACGCTACGGTCAAATCCGTTAACTTTTACCGGCAAATGTATGGCCTGAATACAATTAAAGCTAATCCCCAGTGGAATGAGGATGCGCAGTATGGTGCTGCCACGATGGCCGCTGCGGATGAAGGGCTGGCACATGAATTGACGGGTATCAAGCGGCCCGGATACGTTTCAAAGACGGCTTGGAA
Organism: Levilactobacillus yonginensis; assembly: GCF_003946265.1. Lineage (GTDB taxonomy): Bacteria > Bacillota > Bacilli > Lactobacillales > Lactobacillaceae > Levilactobacillus > Levilactobacillus yonginensis. The sequence goes on along the minus strand of NZ_RHNO01000001.1, from coordinate 176,979 downwards.
TCGGGGCGTCGATGCCACGGGTTATAGCAATATTGGTGAGGGCGTGGTTAAGCCCTATGACAACGTTTTGAATTATCTGGTAGATTCAGGACAGTCTGACTACGTTCCCGGTCACCGCGAATGGTTGCTAGGCAACACGATTGAAATTGGTGTCGGTCAAGCCGGTATTTACAATGATCTCAAGGTATTTGAGGGCGGCGCCAAATGCCGGGCCTTTGATCCTAAAGATGGGTTAGCTAAGGAAGTTGCTTATCCTAAAGCTGGTGTTTTCCCAATCAATGCCGTTGAGGGCGGTGTCTGGTCGCTTTCATACAGCATTGGGACGGGAGAAAAGGCCAGCAAGCCAGTCGTCAAGGTCACTGATAATACGACGCATAAGAAGATTAAGGTGACCCATGTGACCAACTACAATGATGCGACCGGCTATGGCTGGTTCAAGACCAGTATTTCCTACCAGCCAGCACTGAGCAAGGTGAAAGTCAACCACGCTTATACGGTTAAAGTTAGTGGGTTAAGTAATCATGCGGATGTTAAATATCAGACAAAATTGTTTAAGCTGAGTAAGTAGATTATTAAATTTTAGGCGAATTTTATAATCAAGTTAGCCACTTAGAATTTAGGACAAAATAAATACACCAAGACGTAAATCTCAGGTATCATTGGAGTTCTCACACAAACAATGAAAGAAGTCTTCGTCTTGATGCAAGAACAGCTTACCATGAATCGTCCCAAGGGCCACCACCTAACTTTAAAAGAGCGTGGAAACATTTCCTTAATCTACATGGCAACTACACCGAAAATGAAAGTTACGGCGCAATGATTTTTAAACGTTAGAATTCAGTGTTTCAACGCATAAAGGACCGGGCACTTGCCCGGTCCTTTGCTTTATCTATTAACCTATTTATGCACTTTAACCACGTGCGCCTTCAGAATCCAAGCTGTATGACCTTGGTGATCTTTCACTTGGTAGTAAGCGTACTTCTTACCTGAGATTTTTACATGTTCAATCTTAGTTAGCTGCCATTTCTTAGCAGAGTGCTTAGGGGTGTGACCCTTACCAAAGACCTTGGCTAACAGGGCATCCTTAAACCATTTTTTGTTTGCCTTCAACTTGTACGTAAACTTCGTATGCAACTTCTTGGTTGAAAGAATTTTGACCTTCTTGCCCTTTACAGGCTTGTCAGCTGCGCCACCATGAATAGGCTTGGCTGGCGTTGGCTTAACTGGCGTTGCCGTTTCTGGCTTCTTATCTGGCTTAGCTGGCGTCACTGGCGCTGTTGGTGCTGGAGTAGGAGCCGGTGTTGGCTTAACCGCTGTCTTATCCACGTATGGCGTATTCTTGCCATCAGTTGAGATCAGATACTTCGCCTTCAGTTGTTCCTGTTGGGCTGGTGTGAAGCCCAGAACGTCGTTGATGTATTTTTGAAGAGAGCCGTAGTTTTGTTCAATTTCACGGAAGTATTCCGAGATCCATTCGATCTTCACAGTCCGTCCCGTGTACTGTGAAAGCATGAAGTCGTTGACCATTGTTTGCTTGTCCATCCCAAAGATCGACATCAGCAGAACGGTCGCAATCCCAGTTCGGTCTTTCCCTGAAGTACAGTGGTATAGGAATGCGCCGCCTTCATTCTTCAATACCATGTTCAAGAATTGACGGTAACCCATAACCGCTGGGTAGCCAAATTCTAAACGTTGGACGTAGAAGGCACCGTCGCCTTGACCATCAGCGTAGGCGTGCGCGCCCAGCACTGATAAATTGGTGTTGGGGGCACCAGGAATAACCTTATCCGTCCCCTTCCCTGAAGCTTGACCAGGTGTTCTGAAATCAACAACTTGCTTGACCCGGTACTTGTCCGTAAACAACTTAATATCGTCTGCGTCCAAGTTGTTCAATGCATCTGAACGTAACAAACTGTTTGGCTTAATTTGCCACTTACCATCGGCCGTTTGATAGCCACCAATGTCACGCGTATTTTTAGTTTTATGGAAAGTAATCAGATGTTGCTTAAGATCAGCTTCCTTAGATTGATCGGATAACAAGTATTTCCCCAATGATTCAGTTGGAATGGGGTTTATTGGTTGTGGCTTAGGCTTAGCTGGCGTGGTAACCGGTGGGGTCACTGGCTTACCAGTATCAGTCCCCGTAGCTGGCTTGTCTTTGTCACCAGGCTTGGCAGTTTCTCCTGGCTTAGGGGTTGTTTGTTCCGTTGGTTGGCCAGCAGTATTGGCATCAGCAGCGGCAACAACACTTGGAACGCCCGCTCCCATTAATGATAGTGTGACCCCGGCTAGGCTAAGGGTCTTGACAATTGAGCTTTGCATTATATTTCTCCCTGCTTATAGTTATTATTAGTGTTCAGCGCTTATCACAAGAACTGATATTAGCAAGGGATTGTGTTGTATTTGCAAACGTTCTGTACACAATTGGTAAAGACCATTACGATAAATTTTATGTAACCGGCGACAAAAATTGCTGTCACTAGCTTTGGCTCTACATTCAAATCACCCAATTCTTGCAAAAAAATTGATGGTAAACAGCGTACATCCTCCAAAAATGACTAATTTTCGAGCATTTTAATCATTTGCTATAACGTTTTACCTAAAGTCCTTGCGCCCATCAACTGAATCCTTTAAACTGTTGATTACAATTGCCGTGTAAGCGCTTAATTAGCAAAGGGGATTCCGTATAAAAATTAGTAGAAAAGTCTGGTTGGATTCAATTGGGGTGGGATTGTTCACCCTCGTTTATAGCGTCGTCATGGGTAGCTTTTCCCTCTGGATGGCCTCCTGACGTTCATCGTGTTATTCCTACAAGGGACGATTACGAAGTTCACGATTGTTCCCTCTTGGCTGATTGCTTGGGGAACGACCATGTTGATTATTACCAACGTTCCCGTCCATCACTGGGCCCTGTTCGTGGGGCAACTCTATGGTTCCATGTTGCTGGGGATTTTCCTGATTGGTTATGCATCTGATTACTTTAATCAGGTTATGGAACGACTGCTACCAACAAAGGATAAGTCCGCAGAAACCCCTACGGATTCAGCTGAAGAAGACTGACCCTTCTCCACTGATTATCGACTAGCCAGATGCCAGGAATCAATTAAATACGTTATAATCTACTTTGAAAATTACCGTTACCTGTCCAAAAGTCATTCAAATAAAGCAGCGGGCAATTTGCCTTACCTTTGCAAGTTGAAATTGCTTAATCCGTTGCTAATTTCTCAGGCTCGCCAATGGCAAAATGGCTGAGTACCGCTAACACCAAGAAGACTACGGCAACACCACAGACACCATTCCAGCCCGCGTGACTCCAAGCCCAGGTTGCTGCCAACGTGCCAATCGAACCACCCAAAAAGTAACTGAACATGAAGACTGAATTATTCCGACTACTCTCTTTACGATTCAAGGACTGTACAATTGCCTGGCAAGAAACCTGGCTAAACTGCGTTCCCAAATCGAGCAACACAATGCCAACGATTAATCCCAGTAACCAGTGACCAACCAGCCAAAAAATACCGAAAGCCACGCCAGAAAAAATCATTCCCAGACCCACAGTCAACCGGGGTGAACGTTGATCAACCAACGTTCCAATCATGGGCGCGGCAATCACTCCCGCGACCCCGAGTAGGCCTAGCAAACCGGCAACGTTACTCCCCAAATGATACTGAGCTGCTAAGTAAAACGCCAACGTTGACCAGAGTACGTTGGACATGCCAAAGAGACAGAAACCATTAATAGCCGCCCCGCGTAATGCCTTTTGGGTCGCAAATAGCTTAGGCAACATCCGAATCACTGGCCAGTACCGCAGATCTTGGTGACCGCGGGCATCGTGTGGCAGCTGATAGTGAATAATGGCCAGAAATACCAAATCGATTGCCGCCGCCACTAAGTAAATGTTTTTCCAAGGCATGACACTGCCTAGGAGCCCGCTAAACGAACGTGACAATAGGATTCCCGTCAAGAGTCCACTCAAGACGATTCCCAACACCTTGCCCCGTTGTAGGGACGGTGCCAGGTAACCCGCGTACGGAATGATAATCTGTGGCGCGACCGATGTTATTCCCACCAAAGCGGTGGCAATCGCAAAAATACCCGCATTCGGTGACCAAAAGGCCAGGAGTAAGGAAAGAATCGAAAGCACCATCATGAACTGAATCAAGTGGTACCGGTTGAAAATATCCCCCAACGGAACGATGAGTAACAAACCAAACGCATACCCCAATTGGGTCACCATGGCCAGCATCCCCACCACGGCCTTAGACAGATTAAAATCCGCCGCAATCAGGTTTTCAATGGGTTGAATAAAGTTTAAATTGGCAACGATGACCCCAGTCACCACTGCCATTAGTAAAATTGTCTTACGTGACAACGTTGCTTGTTTTTTCACAGGAAAAACCTCCTGATGAAAGTTTAAAACTTTTTTCAGGGATTGAAAACCAGTAAACCTCGATTAAATAGCTTGGGACAAAAAAGCTCAAAACTCTTTGTGTTTGAAATGTATATAACCGAAACGTGCGACAAAAAGCAGTCAACTCCATTTAACCCCGATAGGCAAACAATCTAGGACCAGGATTATTCGTCTATCGACGTTAATGCTCATTGACTAACCGCCTTTTGTCTCACGCTCGAACATTTGCTATACTTGTTCCCATCGGAGGGGATTTATATGAATAAATTTGTAGCAAGTGTCGCTGTCTCGGCAGGTCTGCTTGGCTGTCTTGGTTGGGGAACCACGACTGCACAAGCCAAGTCAAAATGGACGACGGGGGTGCCTAAAGCGCTCAAGGGCTCATGGACGCAGCACCGGTCCCACCACAACGGCCACGACACTGAGGTTTCAACCAATGCCATGATTTTAACCAAGAAGTGGCTGTTCGTGATGACTGACTTTGGTGGGCACGATTACGGGGGCAATCACCTGGTCTATCGCCAGAGCCACGGCGTTTATCGGCTACGCGCGTATGACACGCTAGAAAAGTCCTGGTCTTATACCAAAGTCAGCCGTGATGGTAAGAAACTCACCTTACAGAAATACGGAAAACGCAAGTCAGGCCAGCATTTCAAGCACATTTCTAGCAAAGTTACACACTTGAAATACGATGCCCGTGCCAGCCACGCTTTATTAAAATAAGATATAGAAATCACTTAGACGCCGTTTCTTAGCGTCTTTTTATTTACCCCGTAACTTCGTTAATTGCGGTGCAATCACGGTTGACCACATACTCTTCAAGAGAACGTAACCCACTAAGGCCCCCACCATTGCGCTCATGAAGAAGCTTGGCAGAAACAGCCAGACTGCCCCAGTCGTTCCCATTAACCACGCGGCTACTGGGTAAGCCACTAAGGCGCCCAAAATCCCAGAACCCACCATCTCACCAAATAATCCCGCTACCAGCTTACCCGTCAGCCGAAATAGCCAGCCACTGAGGAAGGCCCCAATCATACTTCCTGGGAAGGCCAGAACCGTTCCCGTACCCATGAGATTACGAATCAACGAGGTGAGAAAGGCTTGAGCGACAGCCCACCACGGTCCCAATAACACACCTGATACCAGATTGATCAAATGTTGCATGGGTGCCACCTTGGCAACCCCGATTGAAAATGAGAATAAACTACCGCCAATCACGCCTAATGCTACTAACATGGCCGTTAATGTCATGGGATAAACTTTCTTAGACATCTAACTCACTCCCCAGTATTTTTACCCAAAAGGACCCCCGTTTTACTCACCGCAAAACGAGGGTCCAGGGATTTCCCCAATCAACCGCACACTTTCCTTCACGAGCACTAACTCAACAGGTTCAAAGGGATTGGCATCCGCTATCTCAGCCACTTGGCACCCCTAGTGTCATCGTCAACCACGCCCGTTTAAAAAATGGACGCTTGTGAGAACCACACCCTTTGGCATGGTGACCACAATTTGCTTAGATACAGCGCTAGCCTACGAATAGGACTTATCCGCTAATTACCAAAGCCTTTTAGGTCCGCAGGTTGCCAGACGGACTCGTTTCTTACAAAGCTGCTAAACCCTTAGCTAGAATATTTTTAGCTGCGTTATGGTCACGCACATGAAACGTCTCACAACTGGGACATGTCCACTCGCGGTCAGCTAACGTTAACTTGTTCTTCCCGGTCATGACGTGCCCACAATGGCTACAAGTTTGCGTTGTATTTCGGGGATCGATTGTCAAAAATTTTCGGCCGTATAGGTCAGCTTTGTAAGCCAACATGCTCAGTAAGGTTCGCCAACCAACGTCCGAGATACTCATTGCCAAAGCGTGATTCCGCAACATATTTTTACTTCGCAGTTCTTCAGCTACGACTAAATCGTGGTTTTTGATCAAGTCCGTAGAGATGTGGTGCAGAAAATTTTTACGTTGATTGGCAATTTTAAGTTGTAATTTGGCCACTAATAACCGTTGTCGTTGATAATTCTTTGACTCCGATAGCCGTCGTTGACCATTTTTAGCTCGTCTAGATCGCCGTGACAGTTTCCGTTGGGCTTTAGCCAGCCTTCCTTTAATCATTCGGTAGTAACGGGGGTTATCAATTACCTGTCCATTGGAATCTGTCAGAAAATTATCGAGATTCAAATCGATGCCAACTTTAGATTTGACAATTGGTTGCTTGGCAACAAATGGATATTCCGACCCAATCTGCATGGACACAAAGTAATGACCCACTGCGTCCATCGAGACCGTTGTCGTCCCAATTCTAATATCATTAGCTCGTTCTAAAATCTTTAGTGGAAGTCCCTTGAATCGGAGATGCCCTAGCTTGGGTAGTTGTAGGTGGTGGTTGTCAGTTAGTCTAACACTACCGTTCTCCATGTTTAGGACCGTTACTTTAGCACTGTAAAGACACGATGTTTGATAGGCCTGCGTGTAGCCACGCTTATGAAATTTAGGAGTTCCAGCCTGATGAACCTGGCGGAATAATTTCCAAGCGGTCTTGTAATTTTTGATTGCATTAGCCTTCATCAGACTGTCAAAATCCGGATGATTGAGCCAGCCATGAATATTGGAGATAGCAGTTGATGGCTTCTTCAGACGCTCAGTCAAATCAGCGATTCGCTTCAAAACAAGCGTGATTGGTGTTTTAACTTTCTTCAGCCAAAATAGATCATTGTTCATGCCGTTCATCTGATTATAAATAAACCGACTAGCGTCACTGTTACGCTTGATCAGCCGTTTTTGTTCGGTTGAAGGGAAGATCCGGACCTTGAGCCCATAATGATAAGGTAATTGGGCCATTGTTTTCGCCATAAACTGCCACCTCCCTTTGCTTGATAACAAGCGTACCATATGAGTATACTTAATCCATAGCAAAGCGTCTTATAATAATATTTATGGAGGTAACGTATGAGCAAAGATGCTGGAGGAGTAATTCACGAACGAGGTTATGTTTACAACTTTCATTTTCACTTAGTCTGGGTCACTAAATACCGGTATGAAGCATTTACAACGCCAAAATTAGTCGCTGAGATGACCGATATTCTAATGAAGATAGCCCGATTGAACGAAGTGACCATTGAGCAAATAGAAGTAATGCCTGACCATATCCACTTACTACTAAGCTTTAAGCCCAAGTACGCGCCAACTAATATTGTCAAAGCCTTTAAGGGCGGTTCGGCTCGCTTATTCTTTGAACTACATCCAGAGATAAAGGCTCAAAAGTTCTGGGGCGGACATCTTTGGTCGCCTAGTTACTTCATGAGTACCCTGGGTGATATGAGCAAGACGACCGTGGAAAGATACATTGCTAATCAACGAAAGGCATAGTGGCATTCATCCCTTGCTTGAAAGCAAGGGAATTCTGCCTAATTTATATTAAATTGGTTACCCAAACTGGTATACTGACTTGGGAGGGGATTTTATGAAAAAGTTCAGTTTGACCCTGATGTTAGGGCTCCTCAGCATCTGTTTAGGTGGCTTCACAACGGCTAAGGCAAGTAGCTATCAGTTAAGCAGAAGTCATAACTTGCCTTACACACAGGTCTTCCACAACCGTGATGCAGCCACGCACTATCTCTGGAACAAGACGCACACCCGTAAATTACATAATCTACGTAACTATCCACATACATCCTGGCACGTCAATCGCGAAGCCTGGTTCAGCCATGGCACCACGACTGCCCATTACTTTTACGTCGTCAGCGGTAATCACCGCGTGGCTGGTTGGGTCTGGCAAGGTTACTTAAAAGATGGCAGCTACTACCGCGAAACAGTTAAGAATGACGGCTTGAAGTTAGATTCACCCGTAAGCTTTAACAACCGCGGACAGTTTGACCGCTTTATCTACCAACGGCTTCAACACGACGGTTACCCACTGAATAATCAGTTATCCATGATTCTCAATTACTATTCGTCAGGCAATGACCGCCTCGCTGATTACACCGTCAAAGATGTCATCCAAACACTCAAGCTCAAGAGCCTGAATGCCCGCGACTTGACGCTGATCAATCAACCGACCGTACACCACCTCAACCGGTTGGCCGATCCACAGCATGGCAAACTGGCTATTGAAACGACCGGTAAGGGGCAACTAGGGGTCAGCCTAGTCCGGGCCTTAGAAAAGCAGCTGCGTGCCGCTAACGCCTCAGAATATGCCATTCATACCAACCTGACTGGTAGCGCACAAGCTGGGACACTCAAGCTACAGTACGTCCTGTTGATGCGTTAAAATGTCCATTTTCTCGAATAATGTCACGTTAAAATTATTTGATAACCTGATTAGGAGGACACTATGACAATGAAAAAATTGTTGATTGGATTCATGGCCGCCGCCATGGTGACGACTGGTTTTGCCACCATCCCAACGACGACCGCTAGTGCCAAAACGACTTACCTGCCTAGCAATATTCGCAAACACGTTTGGCATCGTAAAACAAGTGGTACCGAAGGTGGGTTTAACGACCTCACCACATTCAAAGGGAATAAACTTAAAATTAAAATTGTAGGCCATACCTACCACTGGCGCTTAACTGGCCTGAAGAAACACAGTAAAACCATCTACTACGGTCGCCTGCATTTCAACTGGAAAAAGTCTAACAAGGGTTCCAAGCTGGTTAAAATTAAAATTCAGAATAAGAAAAAATTTGATATTATCCAGAAACATTTCCTTAATCTACATGGCAACTACACCGGAAACGAAAGTTACGGTGCAATGATCTTCAAGCGTTAAAATCTAGTGTTTCAACACATAAAGGATCGGGTACTTGCCCGGTCCTTTGCTTTATCTATTAAGCTTAATAAACAATAGCCTCATCCACAATAAAAATCAGTGAATTTTCAAATATTTCAAGCATTTGTTATAACGTTTTACCTAAAGTCCTTGCGCCCATCAACTGAATCCTTTAAACTGTTGATTACAATAGCCGTGTAAGCGTTTAATCAGCAAAGGGGATTCCGTATGAAAATTAGTAAAAAAGTCTGGTTGGATTCAATTGGGGTGGGATTGTTCACCCTTGTTTATAGCGTCGTCATGGGTAGCTTTTCCCTCTGGATGGGCTCCGCCGCTTTCGTTGCAGTTTCCTACTTTTTTGGCGCTGGTTTCCCTAAAGATAAGATTTGGAATATCTTAGTGAGCTTTGCCTTGGGGATTGCTTGGGGCTTAATCGCCTTTCGCCTGCTCCAGGTGCCAGGCATGGGTCAGCTGTGGCCGAGCGCCATCATGTTTGGCCTCCTGACGTTCATCGTGTTATTCCTACAAGGGACGATTATGAAGTTTACAATTGTCCCCGCTTGGCTGATTGCTTGGGGAACGACCATGTTGATCATTACCAACGTTCCCGTCCATCACTGGGTCCTGTTCGTAGGACAACTCTACGGTTCCATGTTGCTGGGAATCTTCCTGATTGGTTATGCATCTGATTACTTTAATCAGATTATGGAACGACTGCTACCAGCAAAGGATAAGTCCGCAGAAAACACCACGGATTCAGCTGAAGAAGACTAGTCTCTTCCACTTATGATTACTCAGTCACAATAAATAATATTTATAATCGTGTAACGCCTACGGTGGCGTTTTTCTCGAAAACATTGTCCCATTTCAAAAATAATCCTTACGCCGTGAAATTAAACGTGGTATGCTGGCATCTCGTGGGAAATTCAAACGAGGAGCAACACAATGCCTAAAAATTTTAAAGAAGAACTACTTTTCACCGCCGTCATGGCAGGCCTCATGGTCTTAGTCATGGCTGGCTACAACATCGCCTTAGCCGACGGATTTTCACATCACTTCATTCGTGAAGTCCTGACTGGCTATCCGCTGGCCCTGATTGTCGCCGCAATCTGCGACTTGGGAATCATTGGCCCCGGTGTTAAATACATCTTTTTCCACTTTATCATTAACGATTACATGAAAAAGAAGCAGATTCGTATCGCCCTCACCATTTCTGTAATGATGGTGGCCGGGATGGTTACCCTGATGTCCCTCTTCGGGATGGTCGTTACCCAAAACTTTGGTGGTAACTTCTTCCTGACCTACTTGCACACCTGGATCTTCAACCTCTTCATGGCTTTACCTTTACAGCTTTTAATCGTTGGGCCTATCGCCCGCGCTATCCTGGGTGCCGTTCAAAAGCGAACTGCCCCAGCCGAAGCGTCAGCTGAACCAGAATCCATCGAAAATTAATTTTTAAACTAAACGTCGCCGCTATCATTTAGATATAGCTGCGGCGTTTTTCTATGCTAATGGACCCACGCCAGGCAGATTAAAAATGACCACCAGAATTATTTGGTGGTCGTTTTTAATTTCTATTTTTCGCTAATCTGTAATTGCGGCCAACGCTGCTGCCATTGCTTTTTCGCCATGCGCTCACGAAAAATGGCCAAATGCTGCTGATCCTGTTGATAGAAGGGAATCGGCCGACACCGCAGCGCTAGGAGATCCGTCACCCCGTGTGGTGCAATCAGCTTCACCTCACCGTCTGCCAAATATGCCCCAACACAAGTGGGGGTTTCAACAAAGTGGCCGATGGCGTCCGCTACTGACGTAAACTCCGGCGTATCCGCAAAATTGTAATGCGCCATGTACACTTCATTTTTAACCTGCCAGTTAAACTGGGGAGCCACCTGAACTAAGTGGTCATAGATTTTTAAATCATCACTAGCTGGTCGGTCCGGATCAAAAAAGACAACATCCACGTCACTCATCAGCTGAACGGGCTGGTGACTTAGCACTTGCCAGACCGTGTTACGAATGCTGCCCGCTGCCAGAGCCCCCTGCCGCAGGTGACAACGATCAATCACTTTTAAAATGGTCATCAATTCCGGTACCTGTTGAATAATCTGTACGACCCGTTGCTCGTCCACACGCGTCCATCCCTCTCCAAACAATATTATGTTAATTATACCAGGCGATGAACGCGCATCGCACCCTGATTCTCTAATGAAAACCGCAATCAACAATTAATTGGATGATTAAATGGTGCAGCAATCAAATATTCTCGCTGAATTTGGAAAAAGGTCTACCCGTTTTCGCGGATTTAGCGTATGCTTAATGCAGTTAAAGACTCATCATCCTTAACACTTTTAAGGGAGCGAATCTACATATGAAAAAATGGACTTTCGGTCTCGTTGCGGGGCTCATGTTACTGTTACCACTAACGCTAGCAACGACGACCACAACCACCGCCAGCGCGGCTACCAAAACAACCACGACTAAAACTAAGCCCAAGACCAAGGCCAAGAAACATTACCTGATCGTCATGGGCCACGGTGCCGGCGATCCCGGTGCTCGCGGTAATGGCACCACCGAAGCAACTTTCCTGCGGAAGCACATGCTGCCACAATTACGAAAGTATGCCAAGGAAGTTAAAAACAGTGAAATCACTTTCTATAATCCCAAGAAAAACTTGGTGAGTGATACCTTGTATCACCACAAGGGTTCCTACAAGATTAATAAGAAAACGACCGTTATCATGTTCCACTTAGATGCACCAGCCGGTCATGGGGGCCACGTGATCATTCACAAGAAGCACCCAACGGCTCGTGATAAGCGGCTGGCCAAAGTTATTAAAAAATACGTTGGCTTAAACCGCGCTTACAATGGCTATAGTTTCCGAACGAACCTTCGGAACTGTAACGTTCTGCGCAAGCGGGGCATTGATTACAGTCTAGTTGAGTCTGGTTTTATTACAAATAAAACCGACGTCAAACATTTGAAGAAACACATGGCCAAGATTGCCAAAGCAGACATCGAAGCCATCACGAACGAAAAAATCAAGTAGGACCATCTTTAGCAGGGGGCCGGGACGTTTGCCCCGGTCCCCTGCTGTCGTTTCTTCTTAACTGGTTAACCAGCTTTTAAATTTGTAAGCGCTTTTAATTGCCCCAGCGTTAGTGAACTGTTAGGGTAAATCTTACAAGTGGGTTTCACACGAAACATGAGGGGGTGTTCACCATGCCGTACATGTACTTAGGCATTGCAATTATGGGAGAACTTGTTGGAACAAACTTACTCAAGGCAGCGGCCGGCTTTACCCGCTTCGGTCCTGCCCTGGGCGCATTAGGGGCCTATGCCCTGTGCTTCTATTTTCTATCGCTAGCAATGAAGAATATTGATTTAAACGTTGCCTACGCCATCTGGGCTGGAATTGGCATCGTCATCACCACGTTTATCTCCATGACTTATTGGCATGAACCAATTAACCAGGCAAGTGTTTTGGGAATTGTGCTGGTCGTTGCCGGTGTGGTCATCCTCAACCTGTACGGTCCAGGAAATTAACCTGAAGAGGAACACCGCATGGCAGAAGCTGCGGTAATCTTAGGGCCCAGTGCCGTAAATTTTCTACAAAATCATCCCAATTTTCTACAAAAATGATTCGTATGAGACTGAATTCTCGTTGATTCAGTCTTTTTTGATGCCACTAACCCTTGAAAAATCAACGATTAGCTGTCCTAAGCAGGCCCTTGACCACTAAATTCTTCATTGAGTTTAACAAGTCTATTATCAAATTTTCGACTACTACGCGCAGTAAGATCAGCAGTAGCTCACAAGATTTTATGGTCATGTTGTCTTGTGAATTGTTTTGCATTCTTTCTATAAATGCGTTATAACGTAGGCGAGTAATCGGATATGTCAGTAATACATCAGCACCCTTGATTGCTCAATCATTAACGTTGTACTGATTTCAACACCTATAAATGATTGATTGGTGTTAACCATACCATTTATAAATGTCATTCAATGACGTGTTGTGGATCAAGTTAGTCTGTCTATTGATTTGGGGAAAGGACGACCTACTATGGCTCAAAATTCTGTTGCTTTAAAGCACTATCAAATGTACATCAATGGCGAATTTAAGGATTCTTCATCTGGCAATCTCATTACCGTGATCAACCCAGCTACTGGCGCACCAATTTCTACGGTTCCCAGTGCAACATTGGAGGAAACGCGTGCGGCAATTGATGCCGCTTATGAAGCTCAGAAATCCTGGAAGAAAGTTCCCGCCGCAACCCGTGGTCAATACCTGCACGACGTTGCCGCAGAAATTCGACAGGAAGCCGATCACCTGATTGAAATGCTTCAGGAAGAACAAGGTAAAATCAAGTCTTTAGCTACCACCGAAATTCTCTTCTCAGCCGACTACTTTGATTACATGGCCAGTGCTTCACGGACCTATGAAGGCGAAATTCTACAATCCGACAACGCCAACGAAAGCATCATGATCGACAAGCAACCTATTGGCGTCGCTGCTGGTATCTTACCTTGGAACTTCCCATTCTTCCTGATTGCGCGGAAGATGGGACCAGCTTTGGTAACTGGGAACACCATTGTGATGAAGCCTAGTTCCGATACACCAAACTTGGGCCTGGAATTTGGTAAGATCTGTGAAAAGGTTGGCATTCCTAAGGGTGTTGTTAACATCGTTACCGGTCCCGGGGCTGTCATTGGTGATGAACTTTCTAAGAACAAGAAGATCGGCATCATTAGTTTGACTGGGTCCGTTAACTCCGGGAAGCGGGTCATGGCAGCAGCAGCTACCCACATGGCCAAAGTTTCTCTGGAACTTGGTGGCAAGGCACCAGCAATTGTTTGCAAGGACGCCGACATCGATTTGGCCGTACAATCTATCATTGATTCTCGAGTCGATAACAACGGACAGCTTTGCAACAACTGTGAACGGGTCTACGTTCAGGAAAGCATTGCTGACAAATTCACGAAAGAGCTGGCACAGAAGATGGCCGCAGTCACCGTTGGCGATCCAATGGCTCACGAAGACATTGGCATGGGTCCACTGATTAACCAAGCCGCACTGGATAAGGTATCTGGCATGGTTGACCGAGCCGTCGCAGCTGGTGGCAAACTGGAAACCGGTGGCCACGTGGTCAAGATTGCCAAGGGCTTCTACTTTGAACCAACGGTTATCAGTGGTGTTAAGCAAGACTCTGAAATCGTCCAGGATGAAATTTTTGGCCCCGTCCTGCCAGTCTTAACCTTCAAGACGTTGGATGACGCCATTGAAATGGCCAACGACAGTGACTTTGGTCTGACCTCTTCCATCTTCACTGAGAACATCGACAATGCTATGCGGGCTTCTCGTGAGCTAGAAGATGGCGAAACCTACATCAACCGGTTCAACTTTGAAGCCATGAACGGTTCTCACTCCGGCTGGAAGGAATCTGGCATTGGCGGCGATGACGGGAAGCACGGGATCGAAGAGTTCCTGAACACCCACGTTATCTACCTGCAAGGTCACCCAGAGAAAGCCCAAGGTTAATACCCGTTGAAAAACGATAAGCCGCTTTCGGATTATCGTTTTTCTATGAACGTGACTGATTAAACAGCAATTTCAAAACTTTCTAATACAATTTTAATCATCGTAAATGTGAGTCATGCCAAGTTTCCACACGGTAATTTGGCATGAAACGGTTAATGAAAGCGCTTGCTTTTCAATCTCATTGTGTGATAATGAACATTGTAAAAACAAACACATATCTAATAAAACGAGGTGCCAATTATGAAGATTCAAGCTGCAGTTGTTGATAAGCAAAATGCTGATTTTGATATTCGTGATGACGTTGAACTGGCTGACATGGGTCCCGACGACATTCAAGTCCACATGGTTGCCAGTGGGATCTGCCACTCCGACGAAGCCTTACGGACTGGGGTTGCCGTTATTGACTACCCTATCGTGTTAGGTCACGAAGGTTCCGGAATCGTTGAAAAAGTTGGCCCAGAAGTTACCCAATTCAAGCCAGGCGACCACGTTGTCTTGAGCTTCTACGGTTGTGGTAACTGTAAGAGCTGCCTGAAGGGAATCCCAACCCAATGTGAAAATTACGCTGCAAACAATCTATCTGGTGTTCGTCCAGATGGGAGCGCCCACTTCACCGAAGGCGGCCATAACGTTGCCGACATGTTCGACCAAAGCTCCTTCACTTCAACCACGGTTGTTCGTGAACGGAACGCCGTTAAGGTCGACAAGGATTTGGACCTGCGGAAGCTCGGACCTCTGGGCTGTGGTTACGTTACTGGTTCAGGAACTGTTCTGAACACTTTGAAGCCAAAGCCTGGTGACACAATTGCCGTCTTCGGGACTGGTGCCGTTGGGTTGGCCGCCATGATGGCTGGCCGGATCTCTGGTTGCACCAAAGTCATCGCCATTGACATCGTGGACTCTCGTTTGGAATTAGCTAAAGAACTCGGTGCGACTGACGTTATCAACAGCAGCAAGGTTGACGACGTTGTCAAGGCCGTCCAAGACTTGACTGGTGGCTATGGTGTTAACTACGCCGTTGATACCACTGGGGTTGCCGCTGTTATCAGTAACTCCATCAGTGCCTTGGCACAAGGTGGGACTTCCGCAGCGATCGCTGTGACGAACCACCACATCGACCTGGATACCTGGAACGACCTCTGTGTCAACGACAAGAAGGTTGTTGGGGTCAACATGGGTGATTCAATTCCTCAAGTTGATATTCCTCGTCTGATTGAATTCTACAAGCTGGGCCAATTTGACTTCGATAAGACTGAAAAGTTCTACAAGTTCAGTCAAATCAACGAAGCCAACGCCGACTCCGTTTCTGGGAAGACCATCAAACCCGTTCTGGTTATTGATGATAGCTACGTTCCTGGCAAATAAAGTATCGTTCTAATTGAACCGGTGAATCCGTACGAGAGACGGATCCGCCGGTTTTTTCTGTCTGCGAACCAACCTTCTCCACAACGACTTAGCAATTGTCGTTACAATATCAAAGTGATATCATTAAGCTATCACAAGGGAGGGCATTATTTATGGCTAAGGAAAAACAAAAGCGTTTTCTATTACGCATGGATGAAGATCTCTTTCAACGTTTATCGCTGGCAGCGGACGCCGATGGTCGGAGCATCAACGCCTACATCGTTCAATTGCTCTCCCGGGCGGCACCACACGGGACCTGGGAGCAACGCCAGCTCATTGGTCGCTCGTTATCCGGCAAGGAATTAGATGCCAAATCTGGCTTAGTCTTAGTGGCGGGAATTTACTATCGCTACCTACTTGAGGCGCCAGAAAAGCCGGACCGAACGGCTAGCTATACCATTACCGAAAGTAACGGCAACATCTTAACGCTTAAAAAAATCTAGGGGGAATTAGTATGCTTGGGATTCGGATTGTTCGTCAAAATAATGAAGGTTTAGTTGAAACGTTGGGGAAGTACAAACACAGTGTCACTTCAGGAATTCACTTCTACATTCCTGGCATCCAGAAGATTCGGACGGTCAATCTGGCCATGACACCACTGGCCCTGCCCAACTACTCCGTGATCACCAAGGATAACGCGGACGTATCCGCCAGCCTGACGTTGAACTATCACGTCACCAATTCCGTAAAATACCAATACGAAAACACCGACTCCGTTGAATCCATGGCGCAATTGGTCCGTGGCCACTTGCGGGATATTATTGGTCGCATGGAGTTGAACGAAGCTTTAGGCTCAACTGCCAAGATCAACCAGGAACTGGCCACGGCCATTGGTGATTTAACCGACACATACGGTATCAACGTCGATCGAACCAACATTGACGAATTAACGCCTTCTAAGGCCATCCAATCCGCCATGGACAAGCAACTAACGGCCGACCGTGAACGAGTGGCCGCCATTGCCAAGGCTGAGGGGGAAGCCAAGTCCATCGAATTGACCACTAAGGCTAAGAACGACGCCCTGATGGCCACGGCTACCGCGGAAGCTACAGCCACCAGAACCCGTGCCGATGCTGAAAAATACCGGATCGATACGGTCAATTCCAGTCTAGAATCCGCCACGAAGGAATTTTTCGAAAACCAATCAATTTCCGCCTTCAGTGACCTAGCCAAATCCCCCGCTAACGTGGTCGTTGTTCCCAATGATCACATCGCCGACCTGGGGCAAATCCCCGCCATTGGTGCTGCTTTAAAGAGTGGTCTCGTGGATAAGACGCCGAAACCCGCGAAAAAATAAATTAGCGAACTAGCGTGCAACGTTACCTGCGATGGGAACCTTGCACGCTTTTTTGAACAGTCGGTGACCAATAGTTGCTGCCAAGTCCTATGTCAGGCCGCCTGATTTCCAGGAATCAGAAAAGTGTCTGTCAGTTCACCCAGTATGCCCGAAATTTCTGGCAATAGCTAGCACAACCAGTTCACCGCATCAGTCGTCACCCGCCTCATTGAATCCCCCCATGATTAGCCGTACACTAAAAGTAGTTAAACCATAGGAGGTTCTATACATGGTCACACGGCAAGATATTTTCACTTACACCGAAGATAATTTGGGAATCACGCCCGTCTATACGTTTAAAAGAAATCCCAAATATGCCATTCTCAAGAATCGGCAAGGAAAGTGGTTTGGCCTCGTTATGAACGTTCCTCAAAACAAGTTAGGCCTCACAGGAACCACAGAACTCGAGATTCTCGACGTTAAGGTTGACCCTGAACTGGCCAGCATCCTGCGTGACAAACCCGGCTACTTGGCTGGCTACCACATGAATAAGGAGCATTGGATCAGCATCATCTTGAATCAAGATACTGACGCCCACAGTCTCTTCCAACTACTCGATGGTAGTTATGAACTTGTTACTAATAAATAATTATTAATAATTAATCAAACGCAACTTTTTTAAAATTTCCTAGTTGACACATCTTTTTTCCAGCGGTAAACTAGCCTCAATTCAATAAATCGTCCGAAACAAACCATTGAAGTGGAGATCAAGATTATCGTGCACGTAAAGAGAGTCGTCGTTGCTGAGAGTACGACCGAACGCAGGTAGTTAAATGGACCACCGAGGGCTTCCCCGAATCATTTCGTAGTACGGGAAGACGTGCGACATACGTCAGTTGTCAGGGAAATGTTAGTTTCCTGTGGAGAGGGGCGCGGTCTCTTTTTTGGGACCCGTCTAATTAAGGTGGCACCGCGGTTAAAACCGTCCTTAACACATTGGCTGTTGAGGACGGTTTTTTGTATACATTTAACCAAGGGGGATTCACCTATGCTCAAACGATGGCAAAACTCAGTGTTATTTCTAACAACCACGACTAAAAAATCTGGAGGAATACATTATGAGTTTACGCGACCACAAGAAAGCCTTATTACTTTGTAGCGGAATTATCTTAGTTGGTGGCATCTTCGCCATCACCGCCCACTCGAAATCAACGAAGACCGCCATTTCCCAGGACCTGAACCTGTATCAGACGGCTCCCATCACCAGCCTCGACGTTGCCAAGATTACCGACAGCGTTTCTAGCAACGCCCTCAGCCAAGTCGGCGAAGGCCTTTACCGGCTCAATGCCAATAGCGAAGCTGAGAATGCGCTGGCTACCAAAACGACCGTTAGTGACAGTGGCCACCAATACACCATTAACCTACGACACGATGGCAAATGGAGCAACGGTCAACCGGTAACGGCACAGGACTTCGTTTATTCCTGGGAGCGGACGCTGAACCCGAAGTCTAAGTCGGAGTTCACCTACCAATTCGCTAACATTAAAAATGCGAACGCCATCGCCGCCGGCAAGAAGGCACCCGCAACGTTGGGCGTCAAGGCAGTCGGTAAGTACCAACTTAAAATCACGTTAAGTCAGCCAGCCGCTTACTTCAAGAAGATGTTGGCCAGCACGACTTACTACCCGCTGAACCAAAAAGTCGTCGACAAGTACGGCAAAAAGTACGGTTCTTCAGCCGCCACTACCGTTTACAACGGGCCGTTCGTTCTAACTAACTGGAACGGGACCAGCGATACGTGGACTTTAAAGAAGAACGCCACGTACGCCGCTGCCAAGTCAGTTAAGCTGAAGCAGATTTCTTACAAGGTCATCAAGTCGAGCACCACGTCCTACAACCTTTACCAATCTAAGAAGTTGGACGCCGTTACCCTAGATGGTGAACAAACTACGCAAAACAAAAACAACCCGGACTTAAAGTCCGTCTCACAAGGTCGGATTGGCTTCATTCAATACAACCAAAAAGACAAGGTTGCAGCTAACCGCGATTTACGAACCGCCATTTCACTTGCCATCAATCGCCAACAGTTGACCACCAAGGTCTTGAAAAACGGGTCCCAGCCTGCCAAAACCTTTGCCATCAAGAACATGCTGAAGAATCCTAAAACCGGGACTGACTTCACGACCGACGCTGAGGTGAAGAACACGGTCGATTACAACCCTACTCTCGCGAAGAAGCTGTACCAACAAGCACTAAAGCAATTGGGCAAAAAATCCGCCAGCGTGACGATCACCTGTGGAGACGATGATGCCAGTCAAAATATGGCTGAATTTATCCAAAGTGCCCTGAATAGCAAGCTCGGTTTGAAGGTCCACGTACAAGCCATGCCATTTACCTCCATGCTCAGCAACGTTTCCAAGGGAAACTTCCAGCTTAACCTGACCAGCTGGAGCATGGACTACGCCGATCCCATCCAATCCTTACAGATTCTGGAATCGACCAACAACTCCAACATGGGCCACTACGACAGTAAGACCTACGACCAAGCACTGAACGCTTCTGAAGGTCGTGATGCATTGAAGTCCACGGCCCGTTACACTGATTTAGTCAAAGCTGCCCAAACAGCTGCCAATGATCAAGCCGTCACCCCACTCTATGAGGGTCGGACTGGAACTTTGGTCAACTCTAAAATCAAGGGTGTCGTCTACAATAAATTTAACGGTAGTGCAGACTATACGCACGCCTACGTTGGCGATTAATTCAGTCGAATTGACGGATAAGTTCCATTGCACTGAGAGTGAGAAACGTTATAATTAGGATAGCGTCTTAATTACACGTTTTCATGACTCAGGTGAACCGATGAAAGCTTCTCGGCCGGTTGACCCAGCTAAAAAAACGTTACGGAAAGGTTCTTATTGATTATGGCCCCATTACGTCATCATGAATATCCGACCACCGAGTCGGAATACGAAGCTGAGTTAACCGAAACGGAAAATGAACACGCCGCCGAGCTCAAAAAGGTCGAAGACAAAGTTCAAGGTCAAATTTCCCGTTACCTCTTATTCGGTGCAGTCTCAGTGGTTATCAACATCACTTTGTTCTACCTGTTCTACCACACAATGGGTATCGAATATCAATTGGCTAACTTCATTGACTGGCTGATCAGTGTTCAAGTTTCCTTCTGGTTGGATCGTCAATTTGTGTTCAAACACAAGTCAGACAAGCCAATGAAGGAAATGGGAACGTTCTACATGACCCGTGTCATTACCTTCTTGATTGAAACGCTACTGTTATGGTTAGGAATTTCCGTAATTGGTGCCAACAAGACCATCACGAAGGTCATTGGCCACATCATCGCGTTAGTTCTGAACTTCTTCGTTTCCAAGAAGTTAGTCTTCAAGAACCAACCGGCCCCTGCTGATTAAAGTAAACCAACTAAATTCGCACGCATCTCAGTTAACTGGGATGCGTGTTTTTTATTCTAAATTGGCGCACTCCAGCGAACGGGGGTGGGGCCTGCTGTGGGGACGCTTCAGCCTGAGAAACGGGCTTCTCGCTCGATTTTAAGCCACGAACCCCCCGTGTCTTAAAAGTCGCCCATTGTGTGCCAACACAATTCTCACAGCTGCCCCACCCCCGTCCGCCTCCGGCTTAGATTGACCATCTCGGCCACAAGCTTCTCAGTCTTCGTGAGAAATTTCAAATTTTCTCAGTCTCCGACTTATCTCTAAAACATCTGGACCACATTTTCGTTTCTAACAAGCGGAAGTAAAGCCAATATGAGTCTCTCATTCCCTACCAGATTAACGACAATTCCATATCAAAGCTTCAGTCTATCTACTTGTACACAAACCACCAGCAGAAACTCGCCCACCACCGTAGCCGAAAGTCGCCAGGGAGGGGGCCTGCTGTGTCGGTGGCGTTAACTCGGTGGGCTGTCCGAGTCTAGACCACGGGACGAGCTTGGAAACACGCGGGTTTTGCGTGGTTTCAAGTCGCGCCTGAGGACCGCTCCTCAGGCCGGAGGCAGTCCCCACAGCTAGCACCCTCCCTGGCTACTAGAGGCGGCCAACAAATTATCCGTCTGAATTATCTTCTACCAGACAACATACTTTCTCTTTTCCATCGTACACAACCCACCGGCAGAATCTTCTCTCTCCACCGTAGCCGGAGGTCGCCAGGGAGGGGGCCTGCTGTGTCGGTGGCGTTAACTCGGTGGGCTGACCGAGTCTAGGCCACGGGACGAGCTTGAAAACACGCGGGTTTTGCGTGGTTTCAAGTCGCGCCGGAGGACCGCTCCTCAGGCCGGAGGCAGTCCCCACAGCGGGCACCCTCCCTGGCGGCCGGAGGCGGCCAGTTCTCATCCACGACACTAATAATTAGTGTATGATAGAACATACCCTCTAGAGAAGGATGGATTGGCGCATGTCACTATCGTTTATCTTCACCGCCATCGGAATTTTCTTCGTCACAGACACCGATGACTTAATCGTACTCCTATTACTCTGGCTAGCCGCCAAGACGCCCCAACAACGCCGCTCCGTAATCATTGGCCAGTACCTAGGCATCATCACCCTCATGCTGGTAGCCTGGGTCATCAGTCGCGGGGTCGTACATTTTAACGTGGTTCACTGGACGCGCTGGTTAGGGCTGATTCCCCTACTACTGGGAACCATGGGCCTCCGAAATTGGCTACGACACCGTGACACCGGCGGGCTAAAGTCCCTGTTGACCCGTGCCGTCAGCCTACCCATCGTCTGGTCATTGACCGTCGGCAACGGCGGGGACAATCTCAGCATCTACATCCCCTACTTTAGTAAGCTCACCTTGCCAGCATTTGGGGCAGTCAGTCTAATCTTTCTAGTCATGATTGGTGGCTGGTTGACCATCAGCTATTACCTAGCCAAATCGGCACCAGCTAGCTATTTCTTTGCCCGTTTCGGCGCCTGGCTCTCACCGATTCTATTTATCATTGTCGGCTTGGCAATTCTCCTTTAATGTTTCATGTGAAACACTCGAAAAATATCTGACAGCGATTACATTTTCACCTATGAACTTGCGCCCCTTAACGGTATAATGAGGCCACGAGTACTCATTTGGGAGGGAAATCATGAAGAACGATCGCCTATTGTTTCAAGCTGGCCTAGATGACGACGACGGGGCCTGGCTCGACGTCACGCCGGCAGCCGACACCTACGCCGACCCCGAAGCCTACAGCGCCATCCTGGCCTTGGTCATCCAAACGATGCAGGAGAAACTGCACCTATCGCGAGCAGACCGAGCTGCCTTTTTAAAAATGACACTAGCCGACGTTGATGCCCACAGTGATGAGGACCAGGGGCCCCACCTGCTGAAACCGTCAGCCACCGTCAAACTAATGGTGAAAAATATTGCGAGCGACCAGCGCAACACCCTCGTCATCAAGCTAGCCGACTTGCGAGAAGTTGAGAGCGTGGGCGAGGTCACCTACCTCACCCTGGTCAACCGCAACATTTCGCTGGTCCCCAACGACGAGTTCAAATCAGTTAAAAATGACGTGAATGCGGACAGTCTGCAAGAGTACATTGATGATCTTGAACTCACCCACATTCTCTACGCCTATCAAACCAATCAGACGGCATTGGATCAAATCGTCCAATACGCTAAGTCTCATCAAATCTATAAAACCAGTGAATTTGACGATCTCGACTTAGACGCTCCTGATTCACAGGAAGAGTTCGACCGATTTATCAATGAAGTCTTCGCTGAAATGCAACAGGGACAACGCAAAGATAACGTCATTCCCTTTCGACCACGTGAAAAATAAGACTTCAGTTAGGCAGTCATGTGTCGCCAACAGCGATGCCGGACTGCCTATTTATGTCACTTAACAACTACCCAATCCCATGAACCCTGGAGGTAATACCCATGCACAAACTGTACTTAAATCAACGAGTCTTCTCGCTACGAGAAAAGTTTTCAGTCCTCAACGAACGTGAGCAACCCGTGTACCAAGTCGTCGGCAGCGTCTTTCAAATTCCCAAACACTTTGACATTCTCGACCGTAACGAACGTGTCGTAGCCAGTGTTACCAAGAAACCACTTAGTTGGCTACCCAAATTTTTCTTGGAAATTGGCGGCCAGCAGGTAGCAACTATTCAAAAAAGTCTGACGCTACTGAAGCCGCGCTATGAGCTGACGGCCGCTGGTCTCACCGTTACCGGTGACTTTTGGGATATGAATTTTGACGTATCCCGGCAAGGCACCGTCGTGGGTCGCGTGACCAAACGTTGGTTCAGTGTTGGCGACAAGTATGAAATCACCATCATCGACGATGACCAGGAACTTTTACTCGTGGGCCTAGTCATTGCCATCGACTACGTCAAGCGAATGGCGGCTGCCGCCGCTAGTAGTGGTGGCAGTAACTAAGTTGGTGAACCAACAAAAGAAGTGGCGGCCATGGAAATATCCACGACCACCACTTCTTTTTGTATTTAGACTCGTTTAGCCTAATATCAATCACCTAAAATGCAAAACTTGCTTTTAAATTAGATAACCATCATAACCGCCTGCCACAACAGATAACAGCCGTAGCCCATCACGACGACCCCCGACAGAATGTTCACCCACAACAAGAATTTCTGCGGCAACCGTTCCTTGAGCAGTCCTAGTAACAGCGTGATGCCAAAGAACCAGATACCGGTCGCGGAAATAACTCCCGTAATAAATGGCGTCACCTGGCTATCAGTCAGCGACCCCCGTAAGGCCCCAAACATCAAGCTGGTATCGATCAGCGCCTGGGGATTGGCCCAGGTAACGACCCAAGCGTTCACCAACGACTTTTTCATGGGTAACGGCGTATTAGCACTCTCTAGTTTGAAACTCGCAGCCGACCGCAAGATACCAAACCCAATCCAGATAACTAACACACCACCCAAGAACATGATAATTAATTTAAATAGTTCATGGGAGCTAATGATGGCCCCCATCCCGAAGAAAGCCGCCAGCGTCAGTGCTGTGTCGGCAATCCAGATCATGATAGTCACCGGCCACGCGCGCGATAATTTTTGATTAATGGCATTGTTAAACAGAAATAAATTTTGCATGCCGATAGACGACACCAGGGCAATACTTAAGAGTAAGCCCCGTAAATACATGGCTAGCACAGCGGTTCACTTTCCTTCAAACCTCGCAACATGGGTGAGGCTAAAATTTTAAAACGACTTCTGCTAGCATACCAAAATTATGGATTTCCGTAAAACCTAATCGAGCCGCAAAATGACTTTCCCGCGGTGCTTACCGGTTCTCATTGCCTGAACCGCAGCATTCACATCGTCCAACCCGTACACCTGACTGTCCACGGCTGGAACGATGTTAAGTTGTTCAACTAGCTTGGTCACAGTCTCTAGCTGTTGACCATCCGGCCGTACAAAGAGAAATTGATACGTAACGCCCTGTTTCTGGGCCATCCGGTCCATCTTCAAGCCGGCCAGTGAAACGAGCACCCGTTGCCACCAACGGAAACCGCCCGTTTGGCCAAATAATTTGTTTGGTCCCGCCTTCAATGAAAGCAATTGACCGCCACGCTTCAGGATGGCCAATTCGTGAGGGATTTCTTGCGCCCCCAACGTATCAATCACCGCATCCACATCGTGTAAGACTTCCCAGTAATCTTCCTCACGATAATCCAAGTAACGGTCGGCACCTAAGTCTAGGCAGGCCTGCTTGGAGCGGGCATTGCCACTAACGATGACTTTTAACCCCGCCGCCTTAGCTAACGGAATCGCCAATTGACCAAAGGACCCCGAACCACCAGGGATAAAGACAGTCGCACCAACAGCTAAATTCAGCTTTTCGTGCAGTGCTTGATACGCCGTTAATCCAGTCAGTGGCACTGCCACGGCCTGATCAAAGCTCAAACCACCGGGCATCGCCGCCAATGCACGCGCAGGAACCGCCACGTACTCAGCGAAGCCACCTAGCTTAGCAATCACCAACCGGGCGTAGACCGCATCTCCAACCTGAAAATCGGTCACGGCTGAACCTAACCGCTCAACTGTCCCAGCAATCTCGTTGCCCATCGTTACGGGACGGGCATACCCGTACAACACCCGTAAGCTTCCTGAACCAATCAACTGATCCAAGGGGTTAACGGCGGCAGCCTTCACTTTGACTAGCACCTCACCGGCAGCAATTTCTGGAACGGGTAACGTGGTGACGGTCAGCTGAAAATCTTTCGCATAGGTGGTTAATTGGGCAGCTTTCATTGGTCAGTCTCCTTCAAAGTAACGTTTTTTTGTCTGTCATTTATTAAAGCTAGTATACCAGATAAATTACAAAATTCAATTATTGTTACTTTTAGCCATTTCATGTTACACTACAGAAAAACAGATAAGGAGCCCTGACTCATGACGAAAACGACTCGAGAAGCCATTATTGACGCGGCTAGCCTACTAATTACCCAGACGCATTCAGCGACCGTCTCTCTCACTCAAGTGGCAGACAGTTTAGACATCACTCATGCCACCATTTACCGCTACTTTGACGATAAGCAGGGTCTCTGGCAGGCTGTCGCCCAGGACTGGTTTCATCAAAATATCATTGCAAAAATTTCAGTCTCCCAGACTGCCAGCCGGCAACAACAGCTCCACGACTGGCTGTGGGGCTTCGCCAACGCCAAGCGAAACGCCTACCGGCAAAACCCCAGCATGTTTGCCCTCAACACGACCTATATTGACAACGACCCCCGGGCCCTCAAACAAGTTCTACAGGAAGCTGCTAACCAGATCGACACCATCATGGGTTACCACGACCCCCACCACGAACAATCCAATGCCATTCTGTCAGCCTTTGCCGTCTTTGCCTTGCCCAATTTTAAAGAAGTCTGGTTTGATGACGATTATACCGACCGGTTTGAACGACTTTGGTCTTTAATTGCACCAGGAATTTAATAAATACCATTGTAAAAGCCCCCGAGAAGATAATTCTCAGGGGCTTTGCTAGTTATTGAACCTAACATGTTAATTTCACTTAAGGCTCCCCTCGACCCTATCTATTCCTCCAAGGTCTCCCGCATAATCCGCAGCACCGTTTCCTGGGCTGGCGTTAACACGTGGGAGGTCCGCGAGACGATACTGGTGATAAACTCGGGCTGTTCGTCGTCCAACAACTCCAACCGCACCACGTCATCGCGGTGTTGGTCAACGATATCGGTTAGAAAAGTAACGCCGACATTTTCCGCTACCAGATTCATAATGACGTGCGTATCGCTGGCGCGGAACACGACGTCCGGCCGGAAATGATTGCGTCGCGTTAACTTATTAAACGCCGTGTTGTGAACAAAACTACTGGTGAACAGGACAAATTTTTCTTGTTTTAACTCACTAAAGTAGATGCGTTTGCGATTGGCCAGCGGGTGATGTACCGACACAAAGATGTTAAACGGTTGCCGGTCAAACTCCTCGGCCAAGAGTGTTTGATAGGCTAACGGTTCCGCAGAACCCAGCAAGGCCAGATCCGCCTGACCATCCTTTAACGCGTTGCGCAACCAAACTGAGCCGCCCTCTAGTGTCCGAATATTCTCGAGCATCCCCTGTGCCTGTAACCGAGCCGCCACCTTCGGAAAGTAATAGTTTTCAATAATTGGTGGTAACCCCAGCACCGTTTGTTCTTGCGCCAAGTGGGCCAATTCTTGGTGGGCAATGTCTAGCTCCCCCAGAATTGTGGCTGCGTGAACCGCTAGCTGTTGCCCGCTGGCGGTCACGTCTAATTTATTGTGTACGCGGTCACGCACTACGAGTTTCGTTTTGAATGCCGTCTCTAACCGCTTGATAGCCATCGTGACTGTTGGTTGGGTCACGCCAAAATCCAGCGCCACCTTCGAAAAGTTTTTTTCTTGAATCAGCCGATTAAAATAGGCTAGGTCCTTCGTATTCATTTAAAATCACCTTCAACTCAGCATTTATCTACCTATTATAAAATAAATTTATAATAGGTGCCACATTTGACTATAGAATTAGCCACCATTTATAGTATGTCTCGTAAAGTTAATTATGAACTGGAGGAATCTATCAATGAAAACTGCAGATGAAATCTTAAATAACCCATTTTTAAACAAAGGCACGGCCTTTACTAAGGAAGAACGTCAATCCTTAGGACTCGTCGGTACCCTACCAAGTCACGTCCAAACGCTGGACGAACAGGCCACCCAAGCCTATGCCCAATTTCAAAGCAAGCCAAACAACCTGGAAAAGCGCTTGTTCCTGATGAACTTATTCAATGAAAACCGGACGTTGTTCTTCCGCTTGATGGACGAACACGTCGTTGAGTTCATGCCCATCGTCTACGACCCAACAGTGGCCGACTCCATTGAACAATACAGCCACCTCTTCACCGACCCGCAAAACGCTGCGTTCATCTCAATTGATGACCCAGCTGACATTGAAGCTTCATTGAAGAACGCTGCGGGCGACCGGGACATTCGTTTAGTCGTGGTTACCGACGCTGAAGGAATTCTTGGCATGGGTGACTGGGGCGTCAACGGTGTGGATATTGCCGTTGGTAAACTGATGGTTTACACCGCCGCCGCTGGCATCGACCCCGCCCAAGTACTCCCAGTCAGCATTGATGCCGGCACCAACAACCAAACTTTGCTGGATGATCCCCTGTACCTAGGGAACCACCACAAACGGGTCTATGGCGATCAATACTACGACGTCATCGATCAATTCGTTACCGCAGAACAGAAGTTATTCCCTGAATCACTCTTGCACTGGGAAGACTTTGGTCGCTCCAACGCCCAAGTCATTCTCGACAAGTACAAAGATAAATTTGCCACCTTTAACGATGACATCCAAGGTACTGGGATGGTCGTCCTGGCCGGGATTCTCGGCGCCCTGAACATCTCCAAAGAAGACATCAAGGACCAAAAGTTCTTAACGTTTGGTGCCGGTACCGCTGGGATGGGAATCGCCAACCAAATTTTAGACGAGTTAAAGCGTGCTGGCCTGTCAGAAGACGAAGCCCGGAAGCACTTCTACGCCGTCGACAAGCAAGGGTTGTTGTTCAATGACACCCCTGACCTGACCGCTGCCCAACGTGATTTCACGCGTGATCGTTCTGAATTTGATAATGCCGACGAACTGACTAATCTGGCTGCTGTCGTTAAGACGGTCCACCCAACGGTCATGATTGGGACTTCGACACAACCTGGTACTTTCACTGAAGAAATCGTGAAGGACATGGCTGCTCACACCGACCGCCCAATCATCTTCCCACTGTCCAACCCCACTAAGCTGGCCGAAGCAACTGCCGAAGACTTGGTTAAATGGACGGATGGTCGGGCCCTCATCGCCACGGGAATTCCCGCTAAGGACGTTGATTACAAGGGCACCACTTACCACATCGGCCAAGGCAACAACGCCTTGATGTACCCTGGGTTAGGCTTCGGTCTGATTGCCGCCACGGCTAAGGTCTTGAACGGCGAAACGCTGTCCGCCGCTTGCCACGCCTTAGGTGGCATCGTCGACACGTCACAACCAGGTGCTGCCGTCTTACCACCCGTTTCACAACTGACCAGCTTCTCACAAAAATTGGCTGAAATCGTGGCACAAAGCGTGCTCGACCAGAAGCTCAACAAGGAACCAATTGCTGATGCCAAGCAAGCCGTTGCTGATATGAAGTGGGTTCCTGAATAAAAAAACATCTAAGTTATGGTTGTCCGCCTGCGGCTGCCAGGGACCGCGCTGTGGGGCAACCCTGAAGCCTCGATAAATCCCGAGTCTTCAGGGCGACTTGAAACCTCACCCAACCCGTGAGTTTCCAAGCTCGGCCCATGTCCTAAGCCGGTAAACCACCGACTAAGGACATCGACACTGCGCAGTCCCTGGCATCCTCCGGCTCATACTGACGATTAATTAGATGGTTAGTATTTTCAAACTAAGCATCCTGTAAACTTTAGTATCGCTAAAGTCAGAACAGCACCGCTTCAAGCCAATACTCACCAGTCACAATTGATTAGCAACCATCCACTAAGTTACCGTCATCTGTCATAGCCAACACTAATTAGCGACTTAGCTTGAAGCCATCAGGGGCAACACTGTGTCGATGTTGTTAGTCGGGGTATTATCCCGACTTAGAACACGGGTCGCGCTAGAAACTTGCGACTTCTGCAAGCTTCTAAGGCGCCGTTGAAGACCGCCCTTTGGCTTCAGCGGTTGCCCCACAGTGTTGCCCCTGATGGCTGTAAGCGACCCACCGTCACAACATAAAAACATTATTTGAAAGAAGGACGTCTCTCGTGGCTGTTTTATGGAATTCAATTCAAAGCGTCCTCGTCGTTGTCTTAATCATGATTCTTGGTTTCGTGTTACGCCGCCAAGGCTGGTTCGACGATAAGTTCGGCGGGACTATTTCAAAGTTTATTAAAAATATCGCACTGCCAGCATCCATCTTCGTTTCGGTGCTGAGTCGCCTGACGCGGGGCCAATTGGTCTCCTTCTCCGGTTACCTGGGTTACGCGTTTATCGCCGTCATCATCGGCTACCTGATTGCGTTCGGTCTGGTCCGGATCATGCACGTTAAACCCGGTCGTAAAGGAATCTTCATCAACGCCATTGTTAACGCCAACACCATCTTCATTGGGTTGCCGCTGAACATCGCGCTGTTTGGTGATAAGAGTATGACCTACTTCCTGGTCTACTATATCGTCAACACCGTCTCGACCTGGGCGTTCGGGGTCTTCCTGATTTCAAACGACGACCCAACCAAGCCCAAGGAAAAGCACCACAACCACATCGACTGGAAGAAAGTTATTCCTATGCCACTGGTTGGGTTCCTGGTAGCACTGGTCTTCCTACTGCTCAACATCCCCGTCCTAAAGGTCAGCTTCATCAACTCAACGCTGACCTACGTGGGTAACCTGGTAACGCCATTATCCCTGATTTACATTGGGATCGTCTTGGCCGACGCCGGTTTGAAGAGTATTCACTTTGACCGCGATACCATCGTTGCCCTGCTGGGCCGGTTTGTACTGTCCCCAATTTTGATGGTAGCCGTCTTACTGGCTGCTGGTCACCTGGGGGCTAACTTCCCAACCCTGGCCACACAAACGTTGATTGTTCAATCCGCAACGCCAATGTTAGCGGTACTGCCAATCCTCGCTAACGAGGCCCACGGTGACGTTGAATACGCCACCAACATCGTCACGACTAGTACCGTGCTATTCATTATCGTGGTACCCGTCCTGATGTCACTGATTCAATTTATCTAGTTAACTACTAAGCGCGCCACCGTGAAATTGCGGTGACGCGCTTTTTTAGTCCTCAACTGTCAAATCAAGTGCAACATAGGATAGTGAGGCATAACAATTGTTTTTTAAACGAGTTTGTTGTACATAAGAGGAGGGATAAACTTGCAAGCTGTTAATTACTCAAATTTTCGACAAAATTTAAAGTCTCATCTAAAAAGTGTTAATGACGATTCAGAACCTTTGATCGTGACTACCAAGGATTCTAAAGATGATGTTGTTGTATTATCCGTCGAAGAATACGATTCGCTCATTGAAACCGCAAAAATAACTGCCAATTCTTATCTTATGGAAAAAATCAAGCGCGGCAACCAGCAGTTTTCAGCCGGAAAGTTTGAAAGCCATCCTTTAATCGAGGAAACTGATCATGAATAAAACTTGGTCTGATGATGCCTGGGCAGATTATATGTATTGGCATGATACGGGAAATAAGGCGATGATAAAACGGATAAATCGTGTAATCAAAGACGTTGATCGTCATCCTTTTTCGGGAATTGGAAAACCCGAACCTCTCAAATTCGAGTTGACTGGTAAAAGGTCTCGCCGAATTACCAGTGAGCATCACTTAATTTATCAAGTTTCAGGGGATACCCTCTATATCTTCTCAGTCCGAGACCATTATTAAAACAGCAACCAACCCACAGATTCTGCATACTGAATCCGTGGGTTGATTGCTATTTTTAGTTAATCATAATCGTTGTGCACTTAAGCCACGTTATTGATTATTCCTAATAAGGTACCCAAAATGAACTCATTACATCACTTTTCCTTTAACCGCGTACGAATCCGACTCAGTGACACCGGCGTCATCCCCAGGTACGACGCCACCAACCGCAGAGGGACGCGCTCCAGAATCTCCGGCTCATCGTTAACTAGTTGCTGATAACGTTCCTCAGGTGAGTGCTGTATTTGGTCAAAAAAAATGTTGCGGTAGGCGATGAACCGCTCGCAAATAAACCGCGTAATGGCCGGTTCAATCGTAGGATAGCGCTGCCGAATCCGATCAAACGCCGTCTTCGGCAGAATTAACACCTGCGTATCTTCAAAGCTCTCAATGGAAAAACCACTGGGTTGATCTAGATAAAAGCTTTCAAAGGACGAAACGACCTGATTTTCAAAGAAAAATTGCAGAGTGATGTCCCGCCCATCGCTGTTGTGCCAGAGACGCAGGGCCCCGTTCGTCACAATAAAGAGTTCGGTGGCAACGTCCCCCTCCGCCAGCAATGTCGTGTCTGCCGGGATTGATTTAGAGATGAACAGGTCGTGAAGTTCTGACCAGTGTTCACCAATTTCTGGTAATTTTTGGGCTAAATATGTGGGTATTTCCATCACAGTCTCCTCCTTCAATCTGCGCAATTAACAAATGTTAATGCCGCGGGGCTCCCCCTCATTTATACTCTCTTTATTCATTAAAAACGAGGTCTTAACTATGAAAACTGTCATTATCTTTGATCACCCATACACCGCCACCGCTGGCGACAACGTGCCACACCACCGTTCCTTTTTAGCAGCTCTCCTCAAACAAGTTACTGCCCAACTTCATCAGGAAAATAACGCCATCGATCTCATCGACCTACACGCGGACGGCTTTAATCCCGTGATGTCCGCGGACGACCTGAGTAACTGGCGGCGGGGGCAACCAATCGACCCCCAAGTTGCCGATTACCAGCAACGCTTGCTCGCCGCCGACCGCATCATCTTCATGTTCCCCGTCTGGTGGGAAGTCATGCCAGCCATGACTAAGGGCTTTCTCGACAAGGTCTATGCCAAAGGCCAGCTCTATCAAGCCGATAACATGCAGACTAAACTGACCAAGCAACCCCAGGTCGACATTATCACGACCATGAGCACCCCCAATTGGGCCTACCGCCTGCTGTTTGGGGCACCACTCGCCAAGCTCTTGTTCCGAGGAACTTTCCTGAAAACGCGGCTCTGGCACTTTAAGTGGCACAACTTCGCTCAAGTTGAGAAAAAGTCGTTGGCCCAACGACAACAAGTTTTGCGGACGTTTAAGCTCTAGGGTTGGCTATCCAAATACTAACTGAACACTGAAAATCAGAATAACTAGTTCAAAAAAGCCCTACAATTGCTAGACTTAGCTGTCAAAACAATCATAGGGCACTCTCTGTCGAACTGTATTTTTTAATAATTCAATTATTAATTACTGCGATTTATCATTATGAACCTATCACTTACATGCCAACATGTTCGCGTAATTAGTCACCAATCACCAATAATGACTTGATGGCTTCACGCTTATCCATTGCAGCATAAGCTTCAGCCACGTGGTCGAGGTCAAAGCGCTTCGTGAAGACCTTGCCCGGATGAATTTCACCTTTTAAGACGGCATCCAACAGTACGGCCCGGTCATACGTCGTCACGGAAGCAATACCCCCACGCAGACCAATGTTCTTCCAAAATAGATTGTTGGTGTTCATTTCAGCCTTTTGGGGCACACCAACGCGGCCAACCACGGCCCCCGCTCGGCCAACTTTTACGGCCGTATCAACGGATTGTGCCGTCCCAACACACTCCAACACAGCGTCGGCACCAGCGCCATCGGTCAGTGCCATGACCCGTTGAACGGCCTCGTCACCCCGTTCAGCGACGATATCGGTCGCGCCAAATTCCTGTGCCAGCGCCTGACGATCAGCGTGCCGACTCATGGCAATAATACGCTTAGCCCCGCGCAGCTTCGCAGCAATCACGCCGCACAAGCCCACGGCACCGTCGCCCATAACCACGACCGTATCGCCAGCTTTAACTTCAGCGGTGGCAGCGGCGTGGTAACCCGTGGCCATCACGTCAGCCAACGTCAACAGGTCATTCAATTGTGCGTCGGAGTAGTCACTTGGTTGGCCAGGAACCTTGACCAAGGCCCAGTCAGCGTTCTTGAAACGTAAGTATTCTCCTTGGTAACCAACAATCTCATCGTCGGTCCGCGCGTTCTCACAGTTACCGTCGAAGCCCGCCAGACAAGCTGCACAGTGACCACATCCATGGGTGAATGGCGCAATCACAAAGTCACCAGGTCGCACATTGGTGACATCAGCCCCTACGCTCTCAACGATACCGATAGCTTCGTGACCCACCGGCGTATTCTTTTGACGATCATTGATGCCCCGGTACCACCACAAATCGGACCCACAGACACACGCGCGCACAATTTTCAACACGGCGTCGGTCGGATTTTTCACCTCTGGCTTAGGCAACTCTTGGGCTTCAACTTTACCCGGTTCAACGAATACTGCTGTTTTCATAAATTCATCCTCCAATTTCTAACTGGTAAACTCAGCTTAAACCTTAAAGTTCACTTCAAGGCAAGCGCTTTTACGCATCGGCCAACATTTTCTGGAGCGCTTGTTTAAACGTCACCTGAGCGTCCGTATATTGATAGTGATAGAACGCTGGGTACTTCGTTTGCAAGACTGATTGCGGATTCAAGCGCCAGGCCTGATCCTGATAAAAGGACGTGTAGGCAATTGGCTGCCAGAGGGCCAGGGCCGTCTGCGCTGAAATAAGAGTTGGCAACGTCCCGAACAATTGCGTAATTTTGTCTTCGGACAGCGTCGCTCGAACGATCGCTTCCAACTCGCCATAGGTGCTCGTGAACCCCAGTCCCATGACACGTTTACCATCGCTCGCTGGATTAATCATCAATGCCAACTCAAGGCCGGCAATATCCCGAACGTCCACGCTGTCCATGGGACCATCCACTAACGGTTGACTGCCGTGCAGGTATGCGTAGATCATATCATGTTGCCATGGTGTATAGCTGGGACCCACAATGTTAGTGGGATGAACGACGGTTACCGCTAACCCCATAATACCGGCTAACTCGCGCACGCGCTGTTCCTCCCGCACCTTCATATTGACGAACGGTTCGTAGGCTGCATCCATGTGGGCTAAATCCGGCCAGGTGTCCTCGTCGATGGTGGTCACGCTGGTATCCGCAATACCCATATCGATTGCTGCCACCGACCCCATTTGAATTAATTTTTGAGCGGTCTGGGCCCGGGCCAATCCCTTAAATAAGTTATCGATTGCCGTGACCTTGGTGCGGACAAAGTCAGCCGTCGTCCGTTCCTGGCCCGTGAAGGGTGCCGAATTATTAAACACCCACTGAGCATCGGTCAGAGCGATCACTACCTGATCCGGGGACGCTAATAAATCGGCCTGAACGCCGTGAATGTTAGGTAGTAATTTCGTCAAAGTTGCCATCTTTTGCGCATCGCGGTAGGTTCCCGTAATGTTGGTGTACCCAGCGTCGCTTAATGTTTTGGCTAGCCAAGCGCCGGTATAGCCGGTCACTCCTAAAATTGTAATTTTATCGTCTTTATTCATTTCGAAATCCTCCTAACGCGTCCGTTCCCACCAAGCAGTCAATTGTGCGTCCGCCTGCTGAAGATCTTGGATTGTCATGCCGATGCCCGGCTTAATCGTCGCTAGTGGCAGCAGCTTTGCAAAATCTGCCTCGTAGTCACCCGGGGTACCCGCATCTGTATAAAATGGCGCAACTGTCTCGGTGTACTTTTTTAAATTCCCGAGGAAGGTCCGGACCGGTGTCGAGACCTTGGCTGACCAAACCGGTCCACCAACTAAAATGCTGTCAAACTGACTCAAATCAGGCAATGAATTGGTCAACTGGGGGAGCTGTCCGCTCGCCAATTGTTGATTGGCAATGTCGGCCGTCGCGTACATATCCGACCCAAAAGTGGTTGGCGCCACTGTCAAATTAACCAGTTGTGCGCCCGTTACCTGCTGTAAGGCCGCCGCCATTTTAGCGGTAGTGCCAGACCACGAATAATCGACAATTAACACTTCTGCTGCCATATGAAGATCTCCTTTAGCTAACTTGTTACCTCTAGCATACAAGCTTCGAGTGGGTTGAAGGCAAGGAAATTTCGAAATTAATTGGACCGCCATACTCTTACTAACGAAATCCAACCGACATTTGTCACCCCTTACTTTGAAAATTTTTAAAATAAATTGTTGCCTGGTCAGTTACACGGGCTAATTTTCTGGGTCTCAGGTATGATTGTTTAGCGCACCTCCATATCGTAAAAAAGGGCAGCCACCCGCTAGGTAGCTACCCTTAAATCGTTTCATACCAACTAGATTTGGCATAGTAATGATATCTAAAAAATACTATGTGCGCGCTGTAATAAGTCCGCCAACACACTCGACGTAACTTTTCCAACAACCTCAGCGTGCCTAGCTATATAGTCATAATTAGGAATCATGTAAGTGATAATTGACCCTTTAACCCCACTGGCTGGGTCAGCAATCGGTAAAAAGATCCGTCGATCAGTAAGTAGCTTAGACGTGACTGGCATACCAACAATCATCTTAGTTTGGGCATTATAAGCATCATTTGAAATAACGACCAGTGGCCGTCGAATATTTCCATCTTGTGGCTTGTGGCCGCCTTCTTCATGACCAGC
This sequence comes from Levilactobacillus yonginensis, assembly GCF_003946265.1. Taxonomy (GTDB): domain Bacteria; phylum Bacillota; class Bacilli; order Lactobacillales; family Lactobacillaceae; genus Levilactobacillus; species Levilactobacillus yonginensis. The sequence goes on along the minus strand of NZ_RHNO01000001.1, from coordinate 140,842 downwards.
GTGTGGTTCTGCATCAATAAAAATGATATCACCTTGCTTCAAAGTTACCATTCGATGTTCTCCTGCCCGGTTGATGAACCATTAGCAAAACCATTTAAATCTTTGTTCAAGGTCTCAAAGTCAATATCCGCATACTCACCAGCCAACCATGGATTTTTTTCCACCGGCCGATACTCCAATGAACCATCGACTTTTTTAACCAACAAATACTTCTTTCTTTCGCCAATACCAGCCTTTTTAGGCACGGTTAAGACTAAAGAATTACCAATTTTTCTGGTTTCAAATTCACCAATTACGTGTTCATTTACAGATGGCTTCATCATTTCAGCCGCCCCCCCTATTTTGTATATCTCAGTATATACGCTTGCTAGCTGAGTCACAAGAATAACGGCTTATTCAATTTTTCATCTTTGAAGAAGTCTGAAACAAAATCCCAAATTTATTTGAGAGCGATTAACAACCTGAACTGTACTACGCCATAGTCGGATGCCTATCTTAGCGAATCATGCCGAATCAAGCTTAATATTGTCCCCAGTCATCATCCGTCTGTTTAGCAACTTTATCGGCATGCTCCCGTTCTAAGGCTCGGAGCTCCTCTTCGGTGGCTTCCATATGGTCATAGAAGTGATTAAGCTTGTAGTTCAGATGATCAATGGCCGCCTGCAGGTCGTCCCGCTTTTCTTCCATAACGGCCAATTGTTCCTGCAATAACGCCTTCTGTTCCTTGGTGTTGTCCTCCTGCGCGTCAAACAGTTGGATGTAGCGCCGTAGATTCTCAACACTCATCCCGGCACTCCGCATCTGGGTCACAAACCGAATCCGGCGAATAATGCGATCGTCAATGTCCCGGTTACCAACGGGAGTTCGGTCAATGGCCGGAATCAGTGATTCCTTTTCATAATACCGGATTGCTGCAGAGGAGACCCCCGTCTTTTCACTAGCTTCTTTAATATTCATCCTGATTCAACTCCTTAAAACTCGCTTAATAAACCGGACGACTTTGACCCTCAGTTGCAGGGTCAGCCATCCCAATACTATCACGACTGTAGCGCGTGGGATCGGCAATTATGCTTAAAACCACGTCGGCCACGCTGGCCCGAGAACCCGAAACCCCATTGTAAGATTGATCCTTAGTCGTTACCGTGTAGGCGATGCCCCGGTCATTCAACCACGGCAACCGCAACGTCGTGTAGTCTAAGCCTGAGCCAGCCAATAAGGTGTCGGACCGCCGTGCAGGTGCCATGCCAGCCCCAATCATCTCAAAATTCCAACGACCAAATTCACCGCCAACTTCATTGTAGATGCCCAATACGTTGGTGAAAAGCACCCGGGAAACATGATTCGTTTGCATTGCCGCCACCACGTTTTTGGTCAACCAGTTTTGTTGGTCATGGTCAACCACCGCAACGAAGACCAAGTCTTGCCCGGCCATGGCGGCACTAACGGCCGTTTCATCGGTGATATCGCCCTCAACTAAGGTCACGCGAGGGTTGGCCTGCAAACTTTGTAGGCGGCTCGTATCCCGCAAGAATAGGGTCAACGTAACATCAGCAAATTCTTTTTCCGCTAGAACTCGACTTTCAACTAACCGGGCAATCTGGCCGTTAGCTGCTAAAATCATGACATTTTTACGCATTACAAAGACTCCTTCGTCTGATTCCGCCAACGTTTATGCACGCTGATGGTCTGCTTTTCAAAACAACGTTTAAACTTGAATGACCTTAGATTAAACCTTCATGTGTACTTCAAGGCAAGTGAAAAAGTAAAAAAGTTCTAGCGATGTTTTTTTATGCATCCATAATCAGAGAATTAGCTGGCCACAACGCCGTCATCCGTTTCAAGGCAGTCTACCATTAAGAACTAAAAGTTGAAGGCACTGAAACACCCACTACGCCTGATACAAAAAGGATCGCGTATTGGGGTTTAGTCAGGTATCTAAGCTAGCTTAGTTTCCAAGAACCCGTTTAACCGGAGGGGGGGCAGAGGTGGAGCCAGCTGTGTCGACGGTGTTAGCCGATTCTCGGCTTACAGCGTAGGACGTGTTTGAAGACTGGTAGTTTTCCAGGCTTCAAACCGAGCCGAAGGACCGCTTTTCAGGCCGGAGGCGTTCCCCACAGCAGGCGGAATCTCTGACAGCCGCAGGTGACTGGGTGAGGCTAATTTTAAGCCGATAACGCCTTACTACTCTTGGTTGGATAACGGTTTTCGAACTTTCAACCTTTAGCTAAGAAATCAACGCATACGTTTCTCGAAATTCTTTCAACACCGTCTGCTCAAAGCCGACCACCTGCTGCACATCCAGTTTGGCTTGACTATTTGGCGTCAGCAGACCCGCCAACTGTAAATGAAGCGTGGCGGCTAAGTAATCATCAGCCTGATTCAACGAAAGTTGGCCCGCTCGAACCTGGTCCAGAACCGTTCTAACCAACGCTTGCGCTTGGAACAGCACATAATCTGCCGAGAAAACGTCCAAAATAAAATCTGACTGCTGCCCAGCCGCAACGTAAGCTTTTAAGCCCTCAAAGTAGGCCCGATAGGCCCCCGTAAACTCTTGATATAACGCTGGATAGGCCTTCTGCAAGTCAGTTGTAAACGTTGAGGTCGTCGACCCCATTAGGAGTAATGAATCCAACCAAATTGGTAAAAATGACGTGGCCGTAAAATGCTTGGGTACTGGATGTTCGGCAATGAACTTCAAGTGACGGGCCACGACTGCCTGCACAATGTCGTCCTTATTTTTAAAGTATAGGTAGAGACTGGCTCGGCTAACATTAACGGCCGCAGCCAGCTTACTCATCGATAATTTTTGAAACCCTTCAATTAAAATGACGTGAGTCAACTTACTGGTCAGAGATTTTTGGTCAATCATGTTATCAGCTCCTGTAAATATAGAATATCATAATTTAACGGTTTAGATGATATATCGTATTATTTGTCTAAATAATCAAACTGAAGTACTTAAAAAAGGTTGTTGTTTCCGCCAACTCTGGCTTCGTTGTTAGCTTCCGGCAAATGCCTATCACCATGAGTGCCGGTGAAATAACCTAAAAACACCACCCGAGCGAACTGCCTCAGGTGGTGTTACTGCATCTATAACAATTGGGTTTAAGCTAAAAATGCCGATTGATTCTGAATATAACTCATCTCATCAAAAATAATTTGTTCCTGAAGCGTATTCGCAACGTCGGTCGTCATCCGGCCCGCTGCCAATTCCGCTTGAACCAACTCGTACTCCGCGTGAAACGCCGCGAGAAATAGTTGGTAGATAATCGTGGGATCTGGCTTCTCTGCCGTTAATCGCCGGTGCCGCTCATGATAATAACGTTTAACCACGTCATTAGCCGTCCGGTTCGCCGCTGTTTGCACCATGGTTAATTTGGCCATCGCCGCCTGATAACCTTCGTTTTCTAAGACCCGAATATCCTTCCCTAGCTGAGCGAATTTATCTTGCCAATATACTTGTTCCATCACTATCGGCGAAGTCATAAATGTATCCTGGGCGGTCTGTACATCATGATAAGCATGGCCCATGTGCATGCTGAACCAAATACGTAAAACCAGATTTTTCCACCACCGTTGATCAACCGTGAACCGACTATAACGTAGGAAGCGCCGGTAATAGTCTAGCTCCCGTTGACTAATCTTTTGGTCTGCCAATAGTTCCGCAATCTGCGCCTCTTCGGCCATATCCGCCTGCTTGAATAACTGCCGTTGCTGCCGACGGTGCGGTACCTGGCGCCATTGAAATTGCTGGCGCAGCGCATCCAAGACAATTTGGGCCTCACTAGGATGATCCGTTTCGGCTTCTAACTGATGAATCGCCGTCAACCGCATGTGCCGGCTCCATTTCAGAGCGGATTCACCTTGCGTGGGGCCAGCCTTAAGCAAGACTGGCAACGCAAACGTGGGCACCAACAGACTTAGTAGAATCACGACTGTGGCCGTAAAAATCAGCGCTCCGCGTAAAGCGAATGGCTGACCATTGACGACCAACGGTAGCGAGAAGGCCAGGGCCAACGTAATGGTTCCGTTGGCGCCACTTAAGGCCATCAACCAACTATCCGACCAACGATGTTTGCTGGGTTTATGGGTCCACACAAAGTAACGCGACCACAGTAGCCGCAAGCTAAATTTCAGAACGTAAACCAAGCCACCGGCCAAAACTAATTCCCACCACGGAATCTGCTGATTGTGCCAAATTGCCGTGAGCACCCTGGGCAACGAGATTCCCAGTAGAACGAAGACTAGGCTGGACAGCATGCCATTAATAATCTCCCAAACGTTCGCGCTTAACATCTGCATCCGACTCGACGTCAACCGAAGCTGTTCTCGTTCGCCTCCCTGAATCAATCCGGCAGCTACCACAGCTAAAATGCCGGACACGCCAATCTTATCTGCTAAGTAGTAGAGGACAAACGGTGTAACTAATTCAATTGTCACCAACACCAACGGTGAATTGTCACCCCATCGAATCAGCTGTTGCCGAACCGCCGCAATCACCAATCCTAAGATTGCCCCGAAGAGCAGCCCACCCAAGAACTCTTTGCCAAAATCCAGCATGGCTGTACTGAACGCAAATTGGCCGGAAATATACGCGGTCAACGCAACATCGAAAGCCACAATGCCGGAAGCATCGTTAAACAACGATTCATTTTGCAGGATGGTTTGAGGAACCCGATATTCCTTACTCTCAGGCGCAATGGCGCTGACCGCTGACGCATCGGTCGGTGTGACCACGGCACACAGTGCAAATGCTAGACTCAATGGAAAGAGTGGGAACAACCAGTGCAACGCTGCCCCCACGACCAGCACCGTTAGAAGAACCAATACGATGGCTAGGGAGAAGATGTTTACGATTCCGCGACCCACCCAGTACCGAGAAACATTTTTCGACTCATCGTACATAAGTGGCGCAATAATAGCAAAGGTGAACACATCTGGACTGAATTGAAATCCCCGATATAACGGGAAAAAGGCGAATAACAAACCCAAACCTATCAGGAAAAATGGCTGCGGTACCCGGGGGAAATGTTTCCCTAAAACGTTACCACCCACCACAGCAATCAAAAGCAATAAGACTAAAAAGACAATATCCATAACAGAACCTCCGAACTGACTTTACCCGACCAGACCTCCCAGTAACGGGCGGCCTTTGACGAAGATGTCTGGTTTGAGTAACGCTAGTCGACCGGTCGTCGTCAGTTTCGTCACGAGCTTGTCTTTAGTTGACGGCCCCGCTGCTAAACCCATACGATTCCCTCCATAAATAACTTAATTATTGAGAACGACCCTTTTACACCATTAACTTATCTGCTGGTCATTATAGCATAAGTTATTACCTAATCGGTCGACCACTGTCCGCGACTTAAACCCGCGTCATCAAGGTATTTAACCGCTAATCTCGACCAAACAAAAAGGTAGCCGGAGACGATACATCTCTGACTACCCTCTGTACGTATTTTCGTTAAGATCTTAAGCTTCCGTAGTACCGTTGATCTCAAAACTGAAATCATGGTCGCTATCCCCAGCAACGTGATATTGCGGTTCAACATCGGCCCCCCAACTGTCGATACCGCCGACACCACGGGTGGCGCCGTACACCGTCAATACGGTCCGACGGGCAACCGGCAACTCCTCAATGTGGGTCGCGTTTTCGAGTTCCTCCGGCGTGTATGGCAGACAACTGAAGGCAAACGGATGACCGTTTTGACTGACTGTCAGGCTAAATGGTTGGTGGTCCGGGTCGGCGTTATTTTGCGTCGTGGCCCGAGTAACCTTCACCCAGTCATTGGCCATGTGCATCCCACATTCCTGTGGCACCATGTATGGCGTAACTGGCAACCCATCAACGTGGTAAGTCCCTGGCCGACCACCTGCCAACCGGTCGGGATACGTTTCACCCGAAAGGCCTTGGTAGTCAAAACCAGTAGCCGCCGTTGGCATCACGAATCGCAATCCCAAAACGGGCAACTCTGGTAAACCAGCAGCCCCGTGGTAGTGGGTGTTGATGGTCATTTTACCAGCCCCATCAACGACGTATTCAACGGTGACTGTGGTGGCTGGCACCGTCGTCGTGGTGTACGTAAATTTGATAGCCACAGTCTCGGCCGTTTCGTGGTCGGAATATTTGTTGTTTTCCGGCGCAATAGGCAGCGGAATCGACTGACCATTAACGGCGACCTCAATCTTGGTGCAGGCGCTAAACATGTCGGCACCTAACCAAGCAGCGGAACTCGTGGAAAACCCGTTGCCACGGTCATTGTCGGTCGTCGCCCGCCAGAAGGCTGGCTTCGGTGTCCGATACAACCATTCCTTGCCGTAACGAACAAGCGACTCCAGGCCGCCCCGGTCGTATGCAAAGATATAATGGAAACCAGGACCGCTCAGTCCTAGCGTCACGTCGCCATAAATAACGTTTAGTTTAGTCGTGTTGGCCATAGTAGTAGTCCACCTCCTGCAGTGCTGGCTTCGGTGTCCGGTCCGCAAAGAGTAGGCCGTCACCAGAAAATTCATAATCGGCGTGCCGGTCATCAAAATCCCCACCGTAGCGGAGAACGGGTTGGCCGGTCACTTCATCCTTGGTCCAGAGCGCCTGGTCAATGTAATCCCAGATAAAGCCACCCTGATACATTGGATACTTATCGATCAAATCAATGTAACTGTTCATGCCCCCGATGGAATTACCCATGTCATGCATATATTCACAGTTAACAAATGGCTTGTCGGGATCATTTTGCAGGTACTTTTCAATCTCACGAGGCGGATCGTACATCATACTTTCCATGTCGGAAATCCGGTCCTCGTAGACCCGGTTCCGGCAAACACCTTCGTAGTGGGTCAAACGCGTTGGGTCAGCGTCATGGTAGAACTTATCCATGGCCGCAATATCGTCGCCAGCGTACGCTTCATTTCCAAGGGACCAGAATAAAACGGCCGCGTGGTTCTTAAACATTTCATAGTTGCTCTTGGCTCGGTCCAGGACGGCTAATTGCCACTGTGGCAAGCTACCAGGTACGTTGTAAGACGGTTCAACGGCACCCATCTTTTGCCAAGTCCCGTGGGTTTCCAAGTTGTTTTCGGCCATCATGTAGATTCCATTTTGGTCGCATAAGTAGTACCAATCATCTTGGTCAGGATAGTGACAGGTCCGCACGGCGTTGATGTGATTGTCGTGGAATACCTGCATATCGTGAGCCATATCAGCAGCTGTCACGGCGCGACCCCGGTGGGCGTCCCATTCGTGACGGTTAACGCCGTTTAAAATTAAACGTTTCCCGTTCAGCTGCATAATCTTGTCTTTCATTTCGATCCGACGGAAACCAACCGGGTAAGGCACAACTTCAACGACCTGACTATCAGCATCTAACAGGGTAACTTCCAACCGATAGAGGTACGGATCATGGTGATTCCACAAGTGAACGTGGTTAACGGTCGTTTGCACCGTGAGTTCAGCGGCGGCTTCAGAATCATCCGTCCAAACAACGTTGCCAGTAGCGTCAAACAGGCTGACCTTAACGGCACCAGCTAGTTTATCGGCAGCGGACAATGCTAATTTCACATTGAGGTTTCCCGTTACGAAGGCGTCGTCAACCCCGGCGCGAATCGTCATGTCTTCCAGGTGTAGGGCGGGCTTAGCCACTAACCGCACGCTACGGAAGATACCGGAAAAGCGGAACATATCTTGGTCTTCTAAGAAGGCGGCCGTACTGTGCTTAAAGACTTCAACGGCCAAGAGGTTCTCACCATCTTGGAGGTACGGTGTCAAATCAAATTCAGCGCGGCTGAAACTGTCTTCAGCGTACCCGATAAAGTGGCCGTTCAGCCACAAATACATGGCCTGTTCCACACCATCAAACTCGATGCTGACCCGTTGATGCCGGAGTTCAGGATTGAGCGTAAAGTGCTTCACGTAAGACCCAACTGTATTTTCGGGATCGGTACTAAACATGCCCTTTTCAGGATGATCAGCGCCCATGCTGTAGGCAGGACGCCGGTAGTGCTTCCCTTCCCAAGGGTAGGCCGTGTTAATGTATTGAATTTGACCGTAACCGGCGAGTTCAATGTGGCCCGGAACGGCTAACCGATCAAAGTCCGACCGGTCGTAATCGGGTTCATAGAAGCCCACTGGCCGGTGCTGGGGATCCTTGGAGAAGGCAAAACCCCAACTACCATCGAGGCTCTGAACCAGACTACTCTTTGCTTCAGCAGCTTCAGCGGCCGTGGCGTAACCACGGTGATCGCTGTGTGCTGGTAACTGGTTGACCCGAAAAGTCTGCGGATCATCCAGCCAAGAAATTTCTGCTTTCAAAAGTTTTCCTCCTTTTTAAAACGCTTACATTGCTATTATACAACAGATTCTCCGGAATGAAACGGGCGGAAGTAAATTGTAATCCTCAAACTGGCTAAATGCGGTGATGCTTGTCCACGTCTCAATTTCCGTCCCTTGTTCCCACCCTCAGGAGTCCTATACTAGGCTATGTAGAGGAGGCGTCACGACTTATGAACCATCATAAATTTATCTTTAACTTACTTATCTTGGGCTTCAGCCTCATTTTTTTCACTTATAGTGCACCACAGACCGCTAAGGCCGCAACCTGGTATGCCGGCACGCCCAACCAGATGCACGGTACCTGGTACACTAAGTACCACAAGTTCAAGCATCCAACCACGAATCATTACTATTATCGTATCCAGTACACGACACGGTACAAGGGCCAGTCTCACTTGATCAATCTCATTTACTCGAAGAAGAAAAAACTGAAGACCAACTCCGCCGGTTACGGCATCGTCTTTAGCCTTATTCATACGAAAGTTGCCGCCAACACGTACCTACTTGGTGGCTACAGCAACGGCGAATCCGTCACCTACCAAGTGGCCTCATTCGCTGGGAAACGGAAAATGATTCTCCGTTACCCGACAAATACCAAGATGACGCATTTTAAGAGCTTCGGCACCTTCTACAAGAAATAGCTGAGGACCCTTAAAAGCATGAAGAGATTGGGAAAATATCCCAATCTCTTTTTTTCGTGATGAAATCCTTTAATGACCCCATTTATGCTACTTAACCCCGATAACCACCCCGTTCAAGCTAAGCACTATTCAGTCGGTTCAAATGTCCATCCATACCGACTAAACCGTTTCATATTAAGATTGTTGGTACCAGCCGAGATACTCATATTTGCTGGACCAGGCATTTTTGAATTTAAGCTGGTTTTTCTTCTGAATGATTTTTAGCCGAGATGACTTTTCTGTGAGCTCACCCGTTTTATACGTCCCCACCAAAAGATAAGTCCCCTTACCAATTTGGCGGTACTTCAAATTAGTCCACTTCGATTCAGTGTGGTGCTTACGAGCTAAGTCGATTGACTTGCCACTAACCTTGAAATGCATGCCAATTTTGGTGCCCTGATTATGATATGTCCGGTGCCAAGTTCCCCGTAAGGCCTTAGGCGTCCCCGCATGCCAACTGGCTGCCTCAGCCTGGGTGGTGGTAGTAGTTGTCACCACCCCCATCGTCAAAACCGTCAGACCAATTAGCCATACTTTCCCCGTTTTACGCATCATCTTCGCCCTCCAGAATCGTTTTTTTCGTCTATTTAGCGACAGTGGTTGGTTACCAAAATCAGTATACCAACTGCTCAACGAAAATCCTTTCGGGACTGCTTACAAGTTTTTTTATAACAAGAAGCCTCACAATTAGTCTCAGTAATGTTTGAGATAGGTGGATTTTAACCATTTTGACCAACACTAACTGTATATATCAACGTCTTTCACAATTTAAACGGTCGACTCATTCACATATGATTTGAAAAACATTTCCCAGGTTAACTGCTTGAATTAGACGCTTGATAGTCAACCCATATAACCCAGGTTATCTTTTGGTTCCACATGAAACAAATCCCAGTTCTTCCATTTTTCTTCACATATTCTAAGGTATAATTGAGGTAACAGTTTATCTCAGAAAGGAGCGGTATTCATCCTCAGAAAAGTTCTTAAAACTGGCCTTAGCTTGCTAGCAATTAGTGCCGTTGCATTAGGCGGTGGTCTCTTGGCTAAAGCTCAAACCGAAAAACCCAGTGCTCTGGTTAAGGTCGGAGACTACACCGCCAGCACAGACTTCTTAAACCTAAGTGCCTACTACCAAACAACTAAACCGATCACAGTAAAAGTTGCCTACCTACCAACTTATAAGACTGGTCAAGCTATCATGCAAAAACTAACGTTGCCTGCTGGAATCACGGTGGCGGGAAATCTAACGACAACGAAAAAAGGTAGCTATTTGGTCCCTAGTCTTCAGCTATACTTAGCACGGCTCAGTTACCCTGCTCTCTTAAATAGTGCTAAGGCCGGCTACACCATGGACCCTGGTGCTGGTGCTTACGACCCGCAAGCCACAATCACGGCCACGGATAAATTAGCCGGATTCAAGCGCGTTAAGGCGCCAATTTACATGCCAGGATATAGTCATGGTGACTTATACATTGGTGGTGCCAAGGCGGCGTTGAGCCCCATTGAGCCACATACAACTAGTCTTCGCATCACGCCGGACGGCTACGTTGAAGTCCTCAAATATGACAACAAGGCTAATTCTGGCTTAGGGTTTGCGCAAAAGCCGTACAGTATTGCTAAAATCACCAAAACTAATTTTAACGATCCCTACCGAAAACTATACTTTAGCCACGATTTAAAGGGCGTTAATACCAAACGAATCAGTCATTCTGGGGCTCAGCAGTATTGTCTGACGCTAAAGAATCTACACACACCCCAACATACCACTGGCAACCCCACCAAGGGGATTGCCGGCATCTTTGATAGCCTGTATACCATTGGTGGTACCAAATACTACACCTTCATTGGCTATGATGGCGTGAGCGATTAACGCTCAGCATAAACCCGCCGCAACCTACCTTGGCTACGACGGGTTTGCTTATCCTGATAATTAAGCTGGATAACCGCCACTGTAGACGAGTCGTGGTAAACTGACCCTTAAAGAACGCTAAGGAGGCGCGGGTGATGAAACAACTTTTTAAATTTATCTTGGCGATCCTATTGATGGGTGCGGTGGCCGGTGTGGCCTTGACTAAAACTGCAGCGGCAGAAAGCCACGCAACTTCTACAATTGTTCAGACTAAGTGATCACCGAGTAGGTGTTTGATTGACTTCAATCAAGCACCTTTTTTAAAGCTAAATAAGTAATCGGTGCTTGCATACGAATCCCTCCAACAATTTTATTGGTTTCAGAATACCAGGTACCTTTACTTTTCACGATGCTTCTATCCCGGGAATAATCGTAGGGCCTGAATGACTTTGCGCCACGATTAATCAGGGAGCCCTCAGACTTCCCACTAAGCAACTTAATGGGTAAAACGATTCTTTCCCGCTCCCCCTTGATTCATGCTATGATGGCCTCAATAACCGGTCACCTTTTGGAGGAGGAGATTGCAGTTGGCTAAATTCATTTCATGCTTTGCTGCTTTATTTACAACGGTTTGTATCATGACTTTCGGACGAAATTAACACGTCACATAAAGGGACCTCAGCGACATATTTGTCACTGAGGTCCCTTTATCTCTATCCAAGCAGTATTTAATTCAACTGTTCTCGCCGACGCATCCCCCAAACATTTGGCAGAATAACCGCTGAGATAATAATCACGACGCCGACCATCTGTAAGCCGCTGACCGTTTCTCCTAATAGTATAAAGGCAACTGCAATGGATGATGGCAGTTCCAATGATGACAGGATTGGGCCAATTCCTAATTCCAAATATTGCATAAAGATCGAATAGGCCACCAGCGGAAAGACCATCGAGAAGAGGGCAATCAGAATTCCCCACTTAATCGTATCTCCGGTAACCGGTGCCGTCGCAATCTGTGGGCCCCAAACGACTGAAATCAAGAGGAAAGCACCCACACACAATAGCCAAGTCTTACTTAAGGGATCCAAGTTATTTCCCAGACTGGCTGTAAACTGCATCGTGCAAGCATAAGCACAGGCCGCTAAGAAGCTAAAGAACAGTCCCAACGGTGATAAGGCCCCCTCAATCGGAAAGAGACCAGCCGCCAAAACCGTGCCCACTAAAACGAGGACGATACTTAAAACTTGTAGACGTGATGGCCACCGATGGTGAATCAGTGATCCCAGCAAAACTGACAACCAGACCGCCTGCATCAGCATGACTGCCGCTGCAGCTACCGAAACTAATTTTAACGCCTGTATGTAAAAAGTATTGGTAAACCCAGAAGCCGTTCCCGCCGCAATCACCAACAAGATTTGTTTCCAATTAGTGTGCTGGTATCGCAGCCAGCGTCGCCGCGCAACGTGGATGATTCCTAAAATAATGACCGCACTAAGGAAGGACCAGAATAGCAATGGTCCGTTGACGACGCCCTCTCGCCGCGCAATTTTGAACAATGACGCCGGAATTCCAAAACTAACGGCGCCCAGTGCTACGAAAATTGGTGCTATTTTTTTCAAAAAATCACTCCAAAGATATGTATTCCTAATAAACCTATCGTCCTCATTATACATCTTCTGAATGCTCGAAAACCGCCAGCAAAAAGGCACCAGATTCTCATCCAGTACCTCCTCAGTTAAAATCTGTAATTCACGTGACCCATCAGTTTCTTATTGCGATCCGACTTGTGTCGCGTGAAGTATCGGACAGAGTAGGGTGCAGCGGGCTTGTAATCGTCCGCAAAATTCATCAACACAGCCTGGCGTTTACCATGAATTGTCCGTTTTACGCGTTTGTTCGACAATATTGCATCGGTACCACTAACTCCCCAAGCGCAGCCATTTTTTCCATTAGAAACGTAGAGTCGTTTCCCTTTAAGGGTACTTTTAGTGCCATTATAATTCGAATACACCGAATGCTTTTTCACGATAAACGTCGTGTGATTGCCATACCAGTGTCCCCGGTAAGCCCGTGGAATCGCCCGACTAGCACTAGCCGATACTGGCGATTGCATCATTCCTAACCCAATTCCAACACCCACTAATAACGCCACGAACATGAACATTTTTTTCAACTTCACTATGTATCGTCTCCTAAATTATTTAAAAATCATCGCGTAGCCGCTCATTCCCGAAAAAATGGTTAGCATACTTCTTCGCGGCACGCTTACTATGATAGGCGTACGCATCGGTCCAAGCTTCAGCACCACTTGCCAATTGCAGCGTGTGATACGTCTTACCATCGAGTCGATGGGCAACGCCACGATAGTAGTCCCCTGCGCCAGCTCCCTGGGTCCAACCGTACGTCCACGTCCACTTTTCACCGTCAATTTTAAACGTCGTCCCATAGATCCAATTGCGATGTCGCCGACTGCGAAAATTAGTGGTTGCTGTGACCTTCTTAGGGTGTAAATGCCATGTACCCGCTGCGCCACTGATTTTCTTGGCCGTAATCTTGACGCGATAATACCTGCCCCCTGAATAGGTATACCACGTTCCCCGCATACGTTTGGGAAAAGTCCTGATTGTGTAGCGGGTCTTCGCCGCCGCTACCTGCTGAGTTCCAAGTGTAACAACCGCCGTTGACACCATTACTGCAGCTAATAGCAAGGTGACCATCCGTTTCATGTTCATCTGTCGCTCCTCCGATTTCAAGTGATAAAAAAGTTCTGTCCCCTAACCACTCTCATTCTAAGCTACCCCCGCTGACCTTTCAATGGGGTAGCAATCCGATTAATTCTGCAGGCAGTGCAGGAAGCCTTGTCGTCCAAAGGCCACAGTGCTTTGTTATTAATCACAATTTATTATTAATAACAAAATCAATACAAATAGCCAAACAAAGACGGTGTCAAAAACAACACTGTAGAAAAGCTTTAAAATAACTGGCCTGGATTAAAAATCGCTAAACTCAACACGTACAGCGCCCAACCACCGGCTAACCTCCGCCAATTTAACCTGATGTTTGCCGCTAAGGCCTGCCACCAACGACGCAAGTAAACAGCCCCACTGACCCTTAACGGTGCTACCAACTGTGTTTTACGGGCCAGCAGCGCTAGATAAAACGTGGCGACGCCTAGCCCCAAGATAAAGGCTAATCTTAAGATAGCGACCGCTAAATTTCCCTGTAATAGGGCCAAAACCAGTTGTAGCCCAGCACCAGTCAGCGATGCTAAATTCCACATGACCGGTATTACCAACGACCACTGCCATGGAATCAGTGAAAAGACCCCATACCAAAATAGCAATTTACAGCCGCTCCACGTCGCATGAAGGACCGACGGCAAGGTCAGGCCAAACGCCGTAATCACGTTTACGCTGAAAAATGCGTCGCCAGTAGCCACAAGCAGATCACCAAAATGGCAACACACCACGCCGCTAACAGCTGAACCACTAGCAACGGCATCTGAAACAATTGCGTTAACTTCGTTTGTAACGTCTTCAAGCTTGCCCGCCCCTTCGTTTCGCTTCAGTCCGCTTCTCAGCCAATAACGCCGTTAACGAAGCCTTCTCGTTCGTTGTCGTGTGTCGCAACGATTTAATCTTCTGAACAGTCCGCTGCACAACTGGCAGGGAAAACTCCGTCCGCAACAGATGATAGATTGTGGCCTGTTGGTTAGGAAAGGCCGCCGCCAGTAACCAGGCCTGGCCCATCTGCACGTAATAGTTGGTACTGACTACGCTCACCGCTAATTGTAGGGCAACCTCAGTGAATTCAGGTGTTAGATAGAACTTCAGGAGAAACACCAACCCGGTCCGCTGAAACCATGGATTGTCCGACTGCAGGTAACGTTGAATCACGGTCAAAAATTCCGCCCGGAACGCTTTGACCTGATTAAAATGAATCACCATATCACACACCGACCAGTTTTCCGCCTTAGAAATGTAGGCGTCGCATAGCTTCGTAAAGTAAGCAACATCCAGTGGCAATCGACTCAGCACGTACCCCTGAATGATAACCGCTTCATAATATTCTGTCCCAGCTACTGCTAAGAAATCGTGTGGCATCCCCTGACTGATTGCCACCCCAAGTGACCGCAGCGTCTTCATTGGGATTCCCAACAATGGTCGCTCGGTCGCTACAATCTTTGCACTCCGATCCCGGAAGTGGTCATCCCCCAAATCCCGTAAGTCTTGCAAGAATTCCTGATAAGTTGCCGCCGTCCACACCGTCGTGGTTAACTCCATTTGACGCCATCTCCCCGCACTATTTTCTCCAATTATCGCACACGGCCGGGGCTTTGGGGAGATATCATGCCAGGATGTTTCACATGAAACAATCCTTAAATATCCTTGACTTCATTCTTGCCACGTGCGATACTAGCTCCTGGTGCCAAACCAAGGTGGGGGTACGCGATCGGTGCGCAAGCATTCCGAAGGTCGCCGCACCTCACCACTGACAGCTCTACGCTCTGCGTAGGGCTGTTTTTTGTCTATTTTCAGACCACAAAAACGCCGACACCCAAATGGTATCGACGTTATTTCACTACTTCTTAATTAAAAATTGCTTGTTTCCTGTAATGACGTGACCATTTGTCAGTACTAACCGAGTCCGTTGACCATGAACCTTAATTGACTTGATTTTTAACACGTGTCCCTGCTTAACGTGTTTAACCCGTTGACTCTGCTTAAACGTCAAGTGTTGATACTCGTAAAGACCACCTCGGCTGATGACCCGAACTTTACCAGGGTTCTTCTGGTAGTAAAGTGCCGCCACTAGCTTCGAATTGGCAGTCACGTAACCACCCTTGACCCGGTAACGCAGCGTCCCATGCTTGGAGTAAGCGACGCCTAACACCTTGAACGTTGTACTCTTAGTCCGTGGCTTAGCGCGATAATGCCGAACGCGTTTCGTAAGATTGGCGTCCTTATAGAGGTTAACCGCTGTTTTAGCATATATCTGTGTCGGAAAACGTACGGTAACGGACTTATCGGGACTCGTTGTCGTGACGGCTGGCTTCTTCGCTGGCGTAGTAGGTTGCGCTGGCGTAGTCGTGGCCGGTTGCTTCTGATCGTCCAAGAACTTCAATTGGCCCTGCTTTTCGAAGAGATCACCCATCGCCAAGAGTAAGCGGTCCTGACTCGTAGCTGCTTCAAGCTGAATCCCTAATGGCATCTGGTTGCCACTAACGTAGGTTGGCAAGCTGATGGCCGGTTCCCCCGTCACGTTAGCCAATTGCGTAAATGGCGACTTACTCAAGCCATGCAACCAGGCATCGTAAATTAATTGCATCTGATCCTGACTGTCTAACGAAGAGATGTTACGCATCTTCTCAACGTATTCCGGTAAGTAGGCCGGATCGGTGTTACTAGGCGCGGTAGTCGCCGTGGTTGGCGTTAGGTACAACGGATATTTTTGATGGAAGTCGGCCATCTGCTGCTTGGCCGTGGCAATTTCCGCCTGATAGCTTGCCTGATTCTGACTATCCGCGGCCAGCTTCTTACTAGCCTCGAACAACGCGTAAGTCATAATACTACCGTCATCTGGCTCTAGGTCCCGCTTGAAGGCTGATCTGGCAAACGAGTTCGCTGCAAACCCGCTCGATGTGGCCCCTTTGTAGTAGGCCTGCATCAAGGCTTTCCCATCTACTGGGCTGTCCGCCTGTTCCACGTTGAATCCTTGAGCCTTCAGGAACGAAACGCTGCGCATCACCGCGTTCACAGCATCCTGGCTCACCGGCGTGCCCACGGGTGACTTCGTTGAGTAAGCAATCTTTACTGATTTCAAATCCTGCGGTGCGGCATCAGCGGTCACATTCCCGCTGAGCATGTTGTCAAAGAGTGTCTGCGTATCCTGCATGCTCTTAGTTTCCGCAAAACTAGCCATACTGCTGCTAGCACTATCACCTTGAATCATCCCCGCAGTCGGCTTTAACCCAATGACTCCCGACCAGGAGGCAGGAATCCGCAGTGACCCACCAGCATCGTTCCCGGTTGCCAGTGGCACCATATCATCGGCAACACTAGCCGCTGCCCCACCAGACGAACCGCCAGGATTATCACTCGTGTTCCAAGGATTCTTGGCGGCTCCGTAGAGCTTTGAATCCGTAATATTGGTCAATCCCAATTCGGGATAGTTCGTCTGACCGATCACAATGAAGCCTAAGCTCTGTAGTTTTGTGACAAATGGCTTCGTGTAGCTCGCCACTCGGTCGCTAGAATAAGGTAACCCTTGCGTGGCGGGCTCCCCTTTCAATTCCTGCGCCAGTCCCTTGATCAAGACTGGTACGCCATAGAATGGCTGACCGGTATCCTTCAGCGCTGCGGCCTCACTATAAGCCGCGTCCTCCCGCATAGTCAGGACCGCATTGAGTTGTGGATTATCCTGCTTAACTTTAGCCAACGCTAACTGAATCAGCTGTTGGCTAGTCACTTTGCCAGAACGCACCATATCGGCCAGTTGCGTGGCCGTGGCGTGTTCGTACTGGGCCTGAGTCAGCGTTTGACTCCCGGTCGGCGTTGTCGTTGAAACCGTTGGTGTCGTCGTATCACTGGCAAAGGCTGGCAAAGTGACGCCGGTTCCTCCAAGAACCAGGGCCACAATTGCCGTTACTAGAATGAGTCGCTGTTTAACGTGTTGAAAGGTTAGTTGCTTCATGAAAACTCCTCCTACTATGTACAAACTTCCCCTCCAATACTACAAGACTTGGACTTGTTTGAAAACGCTTAATTCGGCATTTTGATAAGTTAGTGATTATGGATTCCATTTCATATTAATTATTTACAAGTGCTAATCGCCCATCCACATCAGACAAGACACGCAATTCCCGCCAAATTGTCGTCGATACCCCTATTTTCTCCCTATACGCTAATTACTAATTGATTACATTAGTAATTATTAAATGAGCACACCCATTTCGTCACAGAATTAGCCGTTTTTTAAAAAAATATTTTTCAAAAAGGGTCTGGGACAAAAGTCTCAGACCCTTCGTGCGCTCCGAACATATATTGCGGAAACGTGCGACAAAAGGCAGTCAACTCCGCTTAACCCCGATAGACAAACAATCCAAAACCGGGATTATTCGTCTATCGACGTTAATGCTCATTGACTAACCGCCTTCTGTCCCACTCTCTTAGCTTATTACTCACATTATTGAGCTGACTTCGGCCAACCCCAGGGATCTTCCCGCCACTGTTGCAGTGACGCAAACTCGGCTGGTGTCATCTCCCCCTGTTGCCGCGCGACCGCAATCAAAGCGCTGTACGTGGTCAATGGCGTCAGCGTCAAGCCCGCCTGTTGAAAGTTGACCACACTATCTGGTAGTTCGTACGAGAAAATGGCGACGACACCCAACACCTTGGCGCCTACCGCTTGTACGGCCTTGGCAGCGGCCAACACACTGCCGCCAGTTGAAATCAAATCATCGATCAAGACGACCCGTTCTTCCGCGGAAATCTGCCCCTCAATTTGCTTGCCCTTACCGTGGTCCTTAGGCTTAGCGCGCACGTAGTTCATCGGCAAGTTTAACCGATCCGCAACTAGCGCCGCATGGGGGATTCCGGCGGTCGCGACCCCACCGATCACCGTCGCTTCCGGATACCGCTCCCTGATCAATGCTGCTAACCCATCTGCAATCTCTGCGCGCACTTGCGGGTACGCAATCGTCTTACGATTATCCGTGTAAATGGGGGCTTGCATCCCGCTAGCCCACAGGAATGGGTGGTTAGGGGCCAAGGTGACCGCCTGAATGTCTAAGAGGTCCGTTGCGATTTGCTGGTCAATTGTCATTATTTCCGCTCCCATTCTTGTAAAATCTGCTGATACGCTGCAACCGGATCACTGGCCTGCGTGATGGACCGGCCAACGACGATTCCATCACTACCAAGCGCGGCCGCTTGGGCCGGAGTCACCACCCGCTGTTGGTCGTTAGGATCATCCGTTGCGAGTCGAATCCCGGGATTGATGCAGAGAAACTTGGGACTCGTGGCCGCGTGGATCTGCGCGTCTTCCAGGGCAGAAGAAATAACACCATCCGCCCCGTTCGCATGTGCCAGTTGGGCCAAATGGGTGACCGCAGTGGTCAGATCAGCCGTGACCAATTGTTCCGCTTGCATCTGGGTTTCAGAGGTGGAGGTCAGCTGCGTGATGGCCAATAAACGCGCTGGCTGGACCCCTGCTAGTTCACTCCCACGAAGGAGGCCCCGTTTAGCCGCCGCAATCATGGTCGCCCCACCGGCCGCGTGAACCGTGACCATGGCCACGCCTTGTCGTCCAAGCTGCACCATCGCCTGCTCGACCGTGTGGGGAATGTCGTAGAGCTTGAGGTCTAGGAACACGCGCAACTGGCGGGCTTGCAACTCCCGTAAAATCTGGGGACCAGCGTCGTAGAAAATTTCCATGCCCACCTTGACCATTAGCTGGTCCTGGTGTGGAAATTGATCGAGAAACTGGAAAACTTGGGACTGATTTTGAAAGTCTAACGCAATAATAACGGGTCGCATCGAATCCACCTTTCTCTCAAAAAAACCGGGTAGCCTGCAGCGGGCTACCCGGTTTTAACCATCCCCAGTATCTCCACTGAGGGCGGTCATCCGTTCACCTTTTTAGTCTCACAGGGCTAAGTTAAAGTTGATTTTGATTGAGTTTACCTTAGACTGGTAAAAACGTCAAGCCGTATAATTAAATTAATAAACGCCCGAACGGTTGCTTTTTAGCGAGTATCATGGCACAATACTAACAACACCCCGGGAAACCGGCAAAAATAACGAATGTCAGAGAACATTCATTTTGGAGGAAATTGAATATGGAGAACACTATGCACGACCGCGCGCTTAGCACCCACCAGAAGTGGACCATCGCTTCAACTTCAGCAGGATTTGCCTTGGAAAACATGGACGTTATGTTTCTATCCTTCGCACTTTCATCGATCATCGCCGATTTACATATCAGCGGTGCCCAAGCTGGCTTGATTTCATCGATCACGAACCTGGGTATGCTAGTGGGTGGTATTTTATTTGGTATTTTGGCCGACCGCTTTGGCCGCGTCAAGATCTTCTCGCACACCATCTTCATTTTCGCCTTCGCTACGGCGGCCATGGCCTTCGCTAGCAATATTCACCTGATTTACCTGTTTCGCTTCATCGCTGGCATCGGTGCCGGTGGTGAATATGGCGTTGGAATCGCTCTGATTGCCGAAAACTTTGCACATAACAAGATTGGTAAGATGACCTCCCTGGCCGCTATTGGTGGCCAGGTGGGCGCAATTCTCGCCGCTGTTGCCGCAGCCTTCATCATTCCCACGCTGGGTTGGCAAGCCCTCTTCGTCTTTGGGCTGATTCCAGTCGCCCTGACCTACTTCATTCGGCGGCACCTGCACGAAAGCGATGAGTTCTTAGCCGCTAAACACGCGCCCAAGGCCGACCGCCAACCAGTCCAGATTCGCTCACTGTTCAAGACACCACAACTGGCGTACCAGACGTTGGCGCTGATGGTGATGGTGATTGTTCAGATTGCCGGTTACTTTGGCCTAATGAACTGGCTACCTGCCATCATGCAGCAAAAGCTCGGTTTGACGGTGGCTGGCTCGTCTGTTTGGATGATTGCCACGATTGTCGGTATGAGCATTGGGATGTTAACGTTCGGGAGTATTCTCGACTACTTTGGTCCCCGGCGGGCATTTGGCATCTTTCTGATTGCCAGCGCCATCGCCGTCTTCAGTATTACGCTGGCCTTTAACCAGTTCACACTGGTCCTCGCAGGTGCCGTTATCGGATTCTTCTCTAACGGCATGTTTGGGGGTTACGGCGCCGTCATCAGTCGCCTCTACCCAACGGAGATTCGTTCCACGGCCAACAACGTCATCGTCAACGTTGGTCGGGCTATCGGGGGGTTCTCTTCCGTCGCCATCGGCTTTCTGATGGACCACTACAGTCTGGTCGTGGTCATGGGCTTCCTGTCCGTGCTCTACCTGATCAGCTTCACGGTCATGCTGACGATTCCGAGTTTCCGTAAGCTTGGCCAAGTCAACGAAGCTTAAATTTTAAAATTAAACGTACGCCCCAGCATGGTTAGGAAATTCCCACCGTGCTGGGGCGTTTTTTAGTTAATTATTGGTATACTAATGGGACAAGCACCTCGAGAAAGAAGGTCCCGGCACCATGAAAATAATCATTGCTCCCGCCAAGAAAATGGTGGTCGACACGGACACGTTTGGCTGTGACGGTCACCCCCAATACCTGGCCCAAACGCAGCAGATTCTGGCAGCACTTCGGCAGTTAACCTACGCGGAAGCCAAGGCACTTTGGCACTGCAGCGACAAGCTCGCGCAACCCAACTATGACTGGTTACAAAAACTCGACTTGAACCGCCAACTCACCCCGGCCATCCTAGCGTTCTCCGGTATCCAATACCAGTACATGGCCCCGGACTTATTTACAGCAGCGGCTCTAGACTATATCCGCAAAAACCTACGTATCCTATCCGGCTTTTACGGGATTCTCCGACCGTTCGACGGCATCGTGCCCTACCGTCTGGAAATGCAGTCACACCTTCAGGTGGCGGGTGCCAATTCCCTTTACACGTTCTGGGGCGACCGCCTGTACCAAGCGCTAGCAACGCCGCCCACGGAACCCATCATTAACTTAGCCTCACAGGAATACGCAAAGACTATTCGGCCCTACCTCCAGCCAGGGCAGCGACTCGTTACGGTCGTTTTCGGCAGTCTGGTCGACGGTCAGGTGAAGACCAAGGCCACACTGGCTAAGATGGCACGGGGCGAAATGGTACGGTTCTTGGCGGAACACCATGCGACCGATATCCAGGATGTCACTACCTTTGATCACCCCGATTGGGCGTTTGATGCCCTGCGGTCAACCGATGATGAGCTGGTCTTTATTCATCAGAAATAAACTAGCCGCCTTCTGATACGCACCTTTTCAAATATAAAAAGACGAATCTGAGATTTTCCCCAGATTCGTCTTTTTTGTAACTGCCATAACTAACTTCCTATTCGCTGTCACATAGTGGCCGTTTTCCAGGACGAATCGTGTCATCAAATTGTGATGGCTGATACCCACACCATAAACTTAGCCCCCTGCGCAAAGTGATGAACCTTCCCCGCCGTTCGACTATGTTGAGTGACGTCGCGGACCGGATAACGCCAACAGAAACGTTTCAAAATTTATTTTTTCTGCTTTACTTCCGCCAAAAATCCCTGCATCCCCCGAAGATTGAGCGTCACGATGCGCTCGCGAAACGCCGCTACCGACAAGTCCAACTGACCGGTGATGTACAGTCGAAATAACGTGAGGGTATTGTCGATCAGAAACGTCACAGCGAGCTTGGCATCCGTCGCATTCAGGCCGTAGTCCGTTTCAAAACTAGCCGCCAGCCCCGTTGCTACTCGATGCTTGACCCGCCGTGAAAGAAAACTGTAGTCATCCGAATTTAAAATGAACGTGTAAAAGGTCGGTGCCTCCTCAAAGAAGGCGTCCAACCGGTCAAACCAAACCCCTGGATGATGCAATGGATCATGATTAGCCGGTTCACGTAGTAGCAGCTCTAACAACTGATCCGCAATCTCCGCCGTAAAACTATCTGCCAAGTCATCAATCGAGTCATAGTGTAAGTAAAATGTTTTGCGGTTAATATTCGCTTCATCCGTCAACTGTTGCACCGTCAACTCACGAAAACGGTACTGCTGTGCCAACTTTCTAAATGCCGCTCGCAGTGCCTGGTTAGTTCTGATAACGCGTCGATCAGTCATGGTATTCCTCCAGTTAGACCCCAGATGTGGCAAAAGTGTGGCTTACTCCTCAGGTTGCCACTTTTTGTTGTGGACGCTTGGTTCCCAAGTCCTTATCCTTTAACCACACGTGAGGCATAAAATATTTGCTCACAGCATACCACAGTTCAAGGAGGGAATCACCGATGATTCGAGCCGAATGGCGTTATTTAATTAAACACAAACTGTTATTAATTGTATTGATTGTAATCATGTTGATTCCATCGATTTACGCAGTCACCTTTCTAAAATCCATGTGGGATCCCTATGGCAAGCTTGCGGACTTACCCGTTGCCGTAGTCAACCAAGACCGCCCCGTCACCTATCAGGGCCAGCACCTCGCCGCCGGTCAAAACCTAGTTCACAATTTGTCAGACTCCGATGCCATGAAATTCATCCCAGTTACCAATGAGGCCGCCGCCAAGCGCGGTCTGCAACACGGAAAATACTACATGGTCATTACCGTTCCCCAAGATTTTTCGCACAACGCCACCACCTTGATGCAACGAACCCCGCACAAGATGGTTCTGCACTATGAAACCAGTGCCGGCCACAATTTCACCGCCGCTAAAATGACCACCACTGCTGCCAAGACTGCCGCTCAGTCCGTCGGCAATGCGGTCACCCAAAGCTATGCCAAGACCCTCTTTACCAGTATTAAGCAACTCAGCGTGGGACTCTCGACTGCTGGAACTGGTAGCCAGAAGTTGGCAACTGGGAGTCAGCAACTCACCAGTGCCGACCGCAAAATTACCCAGGGTCTCAACAATTTGGCTGCCAGCAACGTCAAATTGACCAACGGTGAAACCACCATCACGACCAAATTAAACGCCTACGTCACGGGCGTAAAACAGGCCCAGGCCGGCAGTCAAAAAATCAGCACCGGCCTCGACCAGTTACTCAGCCAATCCCACCAACTCGTGAGTGGTATCGGCCAACTCAAGACTGGTGGCGAGCGTTTAGCAACCGGCGTGGCAGCCTACACGCAAGGCGCCAGCAAAATGAACGCCGCTAGTGGCCAACTCACACGGGGCAGTCGTACCGTGCAGAACGGCACACAAACCTACGTCGCTGGTGTACACACTGCCAACACCGGTGCCCAACAGCTTAAGGGTAATCTGACAAAACTAGCGGGCAGCACCCAGACGCTCGATACCAGTGTGGGCAAATTAGCAGATGGTAGTCAGCAACTGGTAACCAATTTTGACCAACTTGCCACCGGATCCGCCGCCCTCACTAGTGGCCTGCAAAAGGTCCAAGCCGGATTGAAAACGTCGCAAGAACAACAGGCCGCCCTCAAGCAGGCTTCTGAAAAATTGGCCACTAGTTCTCAGAGTTCCGCAACGGTCAAAACCGATGCCACCGCCCTTGAAGCCGCTCTAACCACCTTGGCGGACACGGACAGCGGTGCTCTTCAATCCAAATTGGCCAGTACCGCTGATGCGCAAGGGTTAACCGCCTCACAAAAGGCCGCTATGCTAAAAGCGGCTGACGATAGCACTAGCAGTTCTGTTGGTGCTGCGCAAAAGGCTGCCAAACAGCTCAGCAATGATTTGACTGACCTGGCCACCGATACTGCAGCCGCAGCCCAGCTGCAAAAGTCACTGGCTACGGCCACTAGCGCTCAGGATACGCTAACTACCAGTATCACCACTCTGACCACCAACGCACAGTCGCTGACCACTGGCTTACAAAAAGCTAATACTGCCCTCACTAGCCTGGATAATGGTCTCCAAACCTTACACCAGCAAACACCCGCCCTAGCCACTAGCACGGCTAAACTTGCTACCGGCGCCAATAGCCTAGCAACGGGGACGGCGAAGCTGAACAACAGCGGTACGGAACTGACGACTGGTACTGCCAAATTAGCAGACGGAACCACCCAGCTGGCCGACGGTAGCCAAAAACTAACTGCACAAAATGCCACCCTCACCAACGGTGCTACTTCAGTTGCGTCCGGCCTCACCACACTCAATGACCAGACCCCTCGACTAACCACCGGTGTCACCCAATTGGCAGATGGGGCAGCCACTCTAAACAGCGGTCTCACCAAGTTAGCTACCAGTGGGCCCCAACTGACGACGGCCCTGCAAACGGTCGCTAACGGTAGTGGTCGAGTCTCCGCGGGTGCGCAAAAACTGGCAACTGGTGCGGGACAAGCCACGACCGGAGCTACCAAGGTCACTGCGGGCAATGCGAAGCTGGCCAAATCACTCAACATGGCTGGACGTAAAGCAGCCGTACACCCGTCCCAGTTGACCTACCGTCAATTTGCTAAACCAACCACCACCCAGCACAGTGACCACGACGACGCCCCGGACAACGGAACGGGGATGGCCCCGTACATGATGTCCGTTTCTCTCTTTGTAGGCGCATTAGCCTTCAACCTGATGTTTGATATGTACACACCACGTAAATACCCCCGGAGCGGTTGGCGTTGGTGGCTAGGCAAAGCTTCCATCATGAGTGCCTTTGTTCTAGGTGAAGCCCTCTTCATGACCGGACTCATGGCAGCCATTGATGGTCTAGCCCCCATTCACCCGTGGGCAACGTTCCTGATGCTAGTCATTACCGGTGCAGCGTTCATGAGTATCGTCTACTGGCTGAATCTTGTCTTTGGCAAACCGGGTGCCTTCTTTAGCATGGTCCTCCTGGTCCTCCAGTTAGGCGGGTCGGCTGGTACCTACCCCCTCCAGTTGACCAACGGTTTCTTCAAGGCCATTCATCCCTGGTTGCCAATGAGTTATTCAGTCACGGGGTTGCGTGAAACGCTGATGATCGGAGACTCCGCCCTAACAGAAATGGGCGTGCTCCTGCTGATTGCTTTGGTATTCTCGGGTATGGCCGTCTTGTTCTACGCGCGCCGCCACGGCCGAATCAGTGCCATGGATATTTCGGAAACTTAGCCCTTACTCTTACTAACGAAATTCAGTTGAGATTTGTCACCCCCTTTTTGAGAAAACAGTAATCGATTTTCACTACAAAAACGCACGGACACCGCCAAGTTTGGCTGGTGTTCGTGCGTTTTAACGTAATTAACTAAAGATTGAAGCACCCACTATGCCTGATACAACAAGGATTGGGTACTGGGGGTCTAGTCGGACATAGTGGAAAATTCCCGCCTGACCGTTCACCAAATTTGGCTCACTCTCGGCTACCTAGTGGCGCGTCAACAACATTGAGTAAATGCTATGATTTAGACATCTAAGCTAGCTTAGCTTCCAAGAACCTGCTTAACCGGAGGGGGTCAGAGGTGGAGCTTGCTGTGTCGACGGTGTTAGCCGATTCTCGGCTTACAGCGTGGGACGTGTTTGGAGACTGGTGGTTTCCCCAGGCTTCAAACCGAGCCGAAGGACCGCTTTTCAGGCCGCAGGCGTTCCCCACAGCAGGCGGAACCTCTGACCGCCGCAGGTGGCTGAGTGAGCCTAACCTTAAGTCTATAACGGCTTATTATTCTTGGTCAGCTAACCACCGCGTCAAGCGTGCAAAATAGGCCGGCGTTTCGTCAATAAACGCCATATGGCGGCTGTGGGCAAAGAGCGTCCACTCCGCGTGTTGCAGGTGATCGACCATGGTTTTGGCGACTAATGGCGTACACAAATCATTGGTCCCGCTCGTCACCAAGGTTGGTGTCGTCAACTGCGTCAATTTTTCTGTGTAGTCGTAGTTCTTTAGGGTACCGGTCGGGAAATACTCGTTAGGCCCCCAGGCCGTCTCATAAGCAACGGTGCCACTCTGTTTCGGCCGGCGAAGAAACTCGGGAGAGTCCGCCGTCACTGGTCCCGCGGCATGGGCCACCATGTAGCGGTCATTAGCCGCCAGATAGGCAGCACTGGTGAAGTCACCCGTTGCTTCCGCTAGTTTGATGGCTTCCTGATCAGCTGGCGCCATGAAACGAATCATGCGATGTTGTTCCTGAGCCCACAGCTTAGCGGAAGATAGCGTGCTTGCCAGAATCAGGCTCTGGATACCAGCTGGTTGATAGTCACACAGATAAATAATAGCCAGCATTCCACCCCAGGATTGCCCCAACAAATGAACCCGGTCGAGGTGCAGATAGTCACGGAGAGCCTGTAACTCGGCCACCCAGGTTTCTGCTCGCCACAGACTAGTATCCGCCGGGTGCGATGATTTTCCACATCCCAATTGATCGTACATGACCACGGGCCGCCCCGTTTGTGCCGCCAATTCATCAAATGCCTCGAAGTAGTTGTGCGTCGACCCGGGGCCACCATGTAGCAGCAATAGTGGCGTTAACCCACTCGTTAGATCGCCCACCACACGATAGTACGTTTGATACGACCCGAAGGGCATGTAACCTTCTTGAATTTTCATTTTACCGACCTCACTTTTAGGTTCATTATACCCACTTGCCCGGTTGTTCTAAAGGTCTTCATTGTTTCACATGAAACATAAATTGATTGGGGCAGCAGGGGGTTAGTTAATGCGCCTTAACGGCTGGAAAAATTGGTGACAAAAAAGGAGGTAGGACAAAATCCCTACCCCCTTTTGCGCTCCGACCATATAGGGTCGAAACGTGCGACAAAAGGCTGTTAACTCCGCTTAACCTGATAGACAAACAATCCAAAATTGGGATTATTCGTCTATCGCCATTACTGCTCATTGACTAACCGCCTTTTATCTCACGCTCTCAAAGCCTACTTTTCTTCCGGTTGGTCCGCGGAAAGTGAAATCTCCCGAACCGCCTTAAAGTCAGCTAATGACTTTTCATACTTAGCAATGGCCGTGTCCGTCGCAAACTTACCCAGTGGCAAATGCAGCGGTAACTCTGCAGCGTGGTTCATCACTTGATCGTAAATGATGGCCGCTGCCTTGTCAGGATCACCAGGCTCGTGGTGCGCCCCGGTCTCACTACCTTCAATACTATCGGCGAACTGCGCGTACGCTGAAATCTTAGGCATGGCCTTTTGTGACGAACGACCGGCCCAATCAGTCCGGAAACCACTTGGCTCGATCAACATAACCTTGATGCCTTGGTCAGCCACTTCTTGTGCCAATGACGCGCTAATGCCTTCAACGGCGTGCTTACTACCATGATAGAAGGACAGCGTTGGGAAGGAAGCCAATCCGGCAATCGATGAAAAGTTCACGATGATACCCGCCCCTTGGTTTCGCATCGTTGGTAATACGGCGCGCGTCATATCAACCAGGCCCCAGACGTTCACGTCAAACATGTACCGAACGGCGTCCCGGTCACTTTCTTCAAACGTCCCGAAGTACCCGAGACCAGCGTTGTTGATCAGGACATCGAGGGCGCCAAACTTGTCG
Source organism: Levilactobacillus yonginensis (assembly GCF_003946265.1). GTDB lineage: Bacteria > Bacillota > Bacilli > Lactobacillales > Lactobacillaceae > Levilactobacillus > Levilactobacillus yonginensis. The sequence goes on along the minus strand of NZ_RHNO01000001.1, from coordinate 112,877 downwards.
GTCGTAGCTGCGACAGCGGCCGTAATTTCGTCTGGCTTGGTCACATCCAAGACCTGTTTGAGGATCTGGCCGTGATTGTATTGGTCCAGATAAGCTAACTGGTCCGTGTGCCGAGCCGTAGCCACTAAGTTCACGTCATCCTTTTGCGCTAAAAAGGTTGCTAGCGACTTACCAAAACCCGTTGATGTTCCCGTAATTAACCATGTCTTTGTCAAAATTATCACACTCCTGAATTATTTATGACGTAAGCGTACACCCTTCGTCCCAGTCGAAGGCAACTCATTTGTTTCGCCAATTATGCTGATTTAAAAAAAGGACATCACTGCCAGTTTCCCTGATCAGCCATGTCCCTCATCCTGTATTCACTCTAGCTAGGCCTGACGTAGCCCTGCTAATCGGCCACGCACCCACCAGTCCGGTAGACCCACCGGGAGCTCACCCAGCACCCGACCAGTCGTCCAAATAACCGATTTATTCGGCTGCATTTCCGTGGCGATCAAATTGTCCCAGAAATCGGCTGGCACGCCCAGTGTGTGACCATTGACCGTCACGCGCAATGGGGCATTTTCCGCTACCTGATGCGCCCACTCGTCGCTAATCGCCAGACGTTCACTGGCAGGCACATCAGTCGCCCCATCAAGGAACGCCAAAGCTGCGTCGCCGTCCCATTCAGCCAGGCTCACAAACTGCTGAAACGCAGTCGGTGACCCACTCGTAACCCGTTCCAAGGGAACCTTGATTTGTGTCAGTCGATTAGGCACATCTTTCATCAGGGCACATACCCACATGAAACCTAACCGGTCATCGGGATGGTCACTCCACCACACGCGAATCGCATCGCCCCGTTCAATGGCCGCTTGCAGTTGTCCGATTCCTTGTTGCACAGCTTGGGCCAATTCGGTGGCCATCGTTGTCCCCTCTAGCCGGGCTTTCATTTGCCAAAAGTCGGTTGATTCTCCGGTCAGCCGACCTAAGTCACCAACCTGCAAGTCCAATTGCAGACCGATCACGGGTTGTTTCAGGGCGTCCGCCAAGGCGTTGCCAAAACTCTCATTAAAAACGATGTCCATCATTTTACTCCCCTATCAATTTGTAGTTGCGCTAAATCTGTCGCCGAATAGGCATAATCCACGTGCGCCATCTCCGGCACCTCGTCCCACGGAACCGGGTAACCGGCCCCGTGCGCACAAAATACGGAATCCGGCGTATTGGGGAGGTCGGCCACTGGCGCATAGTCCTGGGCCGCCACGACCTCATCAGTGTTATGGCAAGGCCGGTAGCCATCGATCAGGCATTCCAATTGCCCCTGCCCGTGCGTATAGGCGTTGACTGCCTGCGCGTAGTCTTGCATCTCTGAAACGGGCGCGACCCCCGTCAACGTCGCCAAGCCACTGTCACCAGCCGTATCTGGCGTCTCAAAACTGCCGTTCATCTTTTGAATATCCGTCATCGCCCGACCGACTTGGTCTTGCCCCACCTCAAGTCGGAAACGATACCACGGTTCAAGGAGCTGGTCGCCACCCTGATCTCTGAGCATCATCAATCCCTGCCGAACGGCGCGCCAAGTGGCCTCACGAAAGTCACCGCCGACCGAGTGGACGATACTGGCCCGACCAGTCACTAAGGTGAGTTTCACGTCGGTCAGCGGTGCCCCGACCAAGACCCCTAAGTGTTCCTTCGCCCGCAAATTGCTGAGCACCTGATGTTGCCAGTTTTTCCCTAAAATCTCTAGCGAACAGTCGGCCGCAATCGTCACGCCGCTGCCGCGTGGTGCGGGTTCCATCAGGAGGTGGACTTCGGAATAGTGCCGTAGCGGTTCAAAGTGACCGACCCCTTCGACTGGTTGGCTGATGGTCTCTTTGTAGAGAATGCTGCCCTCGCCAAAACCGACATCCAAATTAAACCGGTCTCGCAATATTTGTTGCAAGATTTCCAGTTGGACGGCACCCATGATCTGCACACGAATCTCTTGGAGCTGACTCGACCACGCTACGTGCAGTTGTGGATCCTCATCCTCCAACTGCCGCAGAATCGTCAGGCAATCGTGAATGTCGTGGTCCTTAGGATCCAACGTGTAGTTCAAGACTGGTTGAATTTCCGGCGTACGACCATCAGGTTGACGGCCTAATCCCTGTCCCGGATGCGTGTCCGTCAAATTTGGAATGGCGCAGACGTCCCCCGCCGTCACCGTTTGCTTGACCACGTATTTCGTGCCATCGTAAACGCGCAGTTGGTTGACCTTCTGCTCGCCCAACAGCACCGCCTTGGTCGCTAATTGGCCACCAGTCAGGCGCAACCAAGTTAATCGTTCGCCCTTATCGTGGGAAATTTTAAAAACTTTTGCACCAAATTCAGTCGGATAAGTTGGGGCTTGCGTCCACTTTTCTAGCCCTGCCATTAAAGCATCTACGCCATCTAATTTCAGTGCCGCCCCAAAGTAACACGGGAAGACCTGCCGCTGTTGAATCATGCCACGAATCGTCTCATCACTCAGTTCACCCGTATCCAAATACTGTTCCAACACGGTATCATCTTGCATGGCAATATCTTCGGCCGCGGCGGTTGCATCATCACCAAACGCAATACAGCCCGCAGAAAAGACGGTCTGCAGCTCAGCCAATACCCGGTCGCGGTCGGCCGTATCTGCGTCCATTTTATTCACAAAAACAAACGTGGGCACTTGATAGTGATCCAGCAGCCGCCAGAGGGTCCGCGTGTATCCCTGGATACCATCCGTGGCGGAAACCACTAAGATGGCGTAATCCAAGACGCTTAAAACCTGTTCAGTCTGCGAAGCAAAATCCACGTGCCCAGGGGTGTCCAGTAACGTCACGTTCAGGTCACCGTGTGTAAAGCTGGCCTGGTGAGAAAAAATGGTAATGCCGCGCTGTTTTTCGAGGTCGTCGGGGTCGAGAAATGCGTCCCCTTTGTCGACTCGCCCCAGTTGGCGCAACACACCAGACTGATACAACAGGCCCTCGGATAGCGTGGTCTTGCCAGCATCAACGTGGGCAACGATTCCCGCTACAATGTGTTTCATGGTTAGTTGGCTCCTTTTAGAGGTTAAGTAGTTTTTGAATAAATTAATAAATCCAGTTAGTCTTAATTATCATACCATCCCTACTCTTACTAACGAAATCCAACGCCCATTTGTCACCCCTAAATATCAAAAAACTGCGAAAACAGACATCCGTTCTCGCAGTTCGTTAATTTAGGCTAGTTTAAGCCGACGACTACACCCCAGCGCCAACGCAATGTACAGGAGTGAAATCGCCGTGAGCACCCAGAACATCCCCTGGTAGGCCACGGCCTCGACGACCCAGCCGAGGACCACGGCGCCCAATCCCATCCCCAAATCGTAGGAATTGAGGAACATCCCGGTCGCCGTGTCCCGATTTTCCAGTGTGGTCAGCTTGAAGAGCCAGGCCTGCAGCGTCGGATAAATGGCCCCATCGGCCACACCGTAGAACACGCCCGCTAGTAACAGCAACCAATTGCGGTCGATCAGGGCGATCAATACCATCCCAATCGTCAGTAACACCGTGCTCACTAGCAAAATCAACCGTGGTCCCTGCCGGTCAAACGTGTGCCCGACGATGGGTCGAATCACGACCCCCGCAATTGCCGCAATGAAGAAGAACCCGGAGATGCCAGTCAGGTGTTGCAGTTGGGCGTAGATCGGTGTGAAGGTCATAACGCCGCTCATCAGCACTCCCAGGATGAAGACCAACCCACATTGCGGCAAAAACTGACGGTCAAAGACGGGACCAGTCGCTACGGCCTTGACCGGTGTTCGTTTGGCCGTCGTCGTTCCTAGAATCGTGACCATCGCCGCAAACAGGATAACGATGCAGGCCAGGAAAAACGCTGGAAACCCGAACCGGTGAACCAGGGCCAAAGCGAGTAATGGCGCCAGCGAGGCCGTCACCATGGTGCCGATTCCGAAGTACCCCATCCCCTCACCGATCTTCTGATTGGGCAGTTCATCGGCCGCAGAGGTGGCAAAATAGGTGGTCGTGATGCCGTGTCCCAGGCCGTTGAATAGCCGCAACAGGACCAACAAACCAAAGCCACTCAACAGCGGGTACCCGACCGCCGCCAGTAGATACAGTAAAATCCCAACGACGAGCAACACCTTTTTACTAAACCGTTCAGAAAACCACGGCACGAACAGTCGCGTTACCAACGCAGCGAACATAATGGCGCCCACGAAGACCCCAATTTGAGCGGGGGAAAGTCCCAGTTGCTTCCCGTATAACGGGAGGACGGGCACTTGCATGTTGTAAACCATGAACAACAGGGCGTTCCCAATTAAAATTAAAATGAAATTACGACTCCAATACGATTCCTTCACGCGTTGCGCTCCTCTCCGGAAGACAAAAAAGGCCAAATAAGATTAAATGAATAATCTTATCTGGCCGTAACCCTCCGATGCTCAACGAGCACCTTATCTAACTAAATAGTCTTCCGATGTGTTATTAAGTTATCTAAAAGTGTAGCGCAAAGTAGCCGGTAAACGCAAGAAGAATCGCGTTATCGTGCTAGTGATTCAGCGTTGTAACTAATGCACTAAAGAAAACCGTTATCAACCCAAGAATGGTACGGCGTTATAGACTTAAAATTGGTCTCACCCAGCCACCTGCGGCTGTCAGAGATTTCGGTTAAACGGGTTCTTGGAAACTAAACCTGCTTACATGCCTGAATGACAGCACTTACTCAGTAGTATTGGCGCCACTAAGTAGCCGAGAGTGAGTCAAATTTGGACTCAGCCGTGGGATTTTCAAGTGATTTTCTTGAAAATGGCGACTTGAAGACGTGCCTTTGCGGCTTCAAGCGAGGGGCAAGACCGCCCTTTGGCTTGTCCCGCCCTTCCCACCGCGTTCCAGTCCAAATTTGGCGACCGGTAAGGCGGTAATTTTCCACTATGTCTGACTTTCCCAATCCTCGTTGTATCAGGCATAGTGGGTGTTTCAGTGCTTTCAACCTTTAACTAATGCCCCCGAAACCAGGAAACGGCAGCTCGACTGAGTCGCGTAGGCGCTTCCCTTTGGATGAAGTGACCAGTCGCGTCCCAGAATTCTTGCTTGAAAGCACCCTCAAAGTAAGGGGCCATCTGCGGCGCCAACCGGTAATCGGTACAGGTATCTGACTTGCCGATAATGTTTAACGTGGGCGCGTCGATTTGCGCAGACTGCCGTAACCGTTCAGCCCAGTCGGCGTAGGCCCCGTCAAACGGCGCATAGCCCCAGCGTTCACGGTAGGTGTTCAACGTTATCTCCGCCCAATCCGGATTTTGAAAGGCCGCCGCCAAGTCGGTCGTTTCCGCTTCTGTCAGCTGATGCTGCGGACTCCACAACTGCCAGAGATATTGAGTGAACTCATCACGCCGCTGCCGCAGATAAGTGGCCCCCTGCTCCGTCGTGAAGTACCACTGATACCAAAAGTTCTGAATCTGCTGTAGGTTCAAGTCGCTAAAGAGTTGCCACCCCTCGGCTAAGATCACCTGTGATTTAACCATGGTGGGCATTACTGCACTCAGCGTCAAGGCCGTGAACGCGCCCCAGTCCTGACCAATCAGTCGCACAGGCGCCAAATCTAGTGCCTGGATAAATTGCCGTAAGTCATCGGCAAACGCCAAGGCCCCACCAGTCCGGCGAGTCTGTTGACTCAAAAATGTGGTCTGACCAAAGCCTCGCAACGAAGGGACGTAGGTTCGGTAACCGGCTGCGTGTAGTCCCGGTAGAACGCCATCCCAGGTCCGAACATCATCCGGCCAACCGTGCAGTAGGATTACCGGTTCTCCGGTCGTGGGTCCGCTCACTTCGTACGCAATACGTAATTTGTCAGTGGTCATAAATTTTTCAGTCATGTTGCCCCTCCTCAACCAATTTCCGGCGTTCGAACATTTACGAACGGGTGTCATTAGGACTAGTATAGGAGCAACTCAAGCATCATAAAAATTGAACGTTTTGATAGTCACTATCAAATATTTTGAAGGGCGGGTTCTCATGGATATTCAATATCTCAAAACTTTTCGTATAATTCTTACGACTGGGACCTATTCCGGTGCCGCTAAACAGCTAAACTACACCCAATCGACCGTGACCGCGCAGATGAAGCGCCTTGAGGCCTTGATTGGTGAACCACCATTTACCTTCTATGGCAAACACCTACACCTCACAAACGCTGGTCGTAAGCTGGTTCCTTTAGCGGAACAGATCCTGAGCGATTACGCTAAAATTGCCGCGCTAAATCAACCAGATCAAATCAGCGGACCAGTCCGGGTATCCGTTCCCGAATCGCTCATGCTGTACGGACTGGGGCCCCTGTTCACCAAGTTTGTGCGCGACTATCCGCAGGTCGACCTCACCATCAACAACGCCACCTGTATCCGGAATCGTGAGCGCGTAATTGCCGACCAGGCAGACATTGCGCTCATGCTGTGGCCCCAAGTAGCCCCATCTTCTCAACTAGCGGTTCACGATTTCGGGGCCCAGCCCTGTTCCCTAGTCACTAGTACGAACGGACCGGCCACACTGGCGGACCTTCTAGCGACGAGGCACCCCCACTTCGTCATCAATGAACCGGAATGCGGTTACCGCCAGGCCTTTGAGCGTTTCCTGAAGCAGACCAACAGTCAGAACGTTCAAACCATGGAGGTCTGGAGCCTGGCCGCCATCAAACAGACTGTAGCGGCCGGTTTAGGGTTTTCATTTCTCCCGGACTACGTCATGCAATCGGAGTTGGCGAGCGGTCAGCTAAAACGACTAGCCACCGAAGTTCCCAGTGACCTGCACGTTCAACTCCTTGTTAGAAAGGCTAACCAAAACGTTGCCGTACAGCGGCTAGTTCAGTTACTGACGACTAGCTTGATGGTACCAACATCCACCAATTAAATCACTACTAAAAAACGTTCGCCCAATTCACAGTGGCAAACGTTTTTGGTGAGCTCACGCCCTTAATTATTAAATAGTTGTGGATCGATTCGTCGGTCTTTAAAGTAAACCTCGCGATCATGCTCACCAACAGGCCGGGCAACCCGACACGGATCACCAAACGCGACAACATTGCTCGGCAAGTCCTTGGTGACCACGCTACCAGCCCCTATCACCACGTTATCGCCAATCGTGACGCCGGGGACCACAATGACGCCGGCACCCAACCAGCAATTCTTGCCAATGTGAATGGCCATGTTGTACTGATAGTTTTTAGCCCGTAGCTCAGGATCGATGGGATGCCCGGCTGTGGCCAACGTGACGTTCGGCCCAATCATGGTGTGGTCGCCCACGTAGATGTGGGTATCATCGACCAGTGTCAGGTTGAAATTGGCGTAGATATCCGCGCCAAAATGGACGTGATGGCCGCCGAAATTAGCGTGCAGCGGTGGTTCGACGTAACAGTTGGGACCCATATCAGCAAAGAGTTCGTGGAGGATTTTCTGTTGCTGTTCGGGCTCACTGGGACGCGTTTGATTGAAGTCGTAGAGTCGGTCAAGGTACCGTTTTTGCTCAACTTCAATGGCGGGGTCATCCGGTAAATAGAGGTCCCCGGTATGTAATTTATCACGGTTAGACATGGAATCATCCTTTCTTAATCGAGGCTCAGGGTCAGGACAAACTGCTCCCCATACTGGCCGAACTCGCGGCGACCGGTGTCGGTGAACCCCACCTTGTGGTAGAGCCCTTGGGCGGGGTGATTGCCGTGGTCTACGGACAGGACGATTTCGCGGGCAAATGGGAGCTGGGTCCGCACTAGCGTGGGCAGTTGTTCCAGCATTTGGGTCGCAAAGCCTTGGCCACGGTGCGTCTCGGAAATGGAAAATGAACGCACCAGAACGGCCGTTGCGGGATCAGCACCAACCTCTTGGACATCGGCCCCCTTGATGAGAACTAGGAAGCCAACCAACTGATTCCCATTTAAGGCCATGACCGGTAACCGGTCGGGGGTGGTGTTGGCAATGGCTAGCGCCTGCTCGGGTGTGGCGGTGTAGGTTGGGTCCGACAGTTGGTAGGTGGTCAGCAAGGCATTATCTGCTGGTACGTTTTGATAGCATTTCAGGGTTAACATGGACAACCTCCTTAGCGTGGTGAGTGTGGCGGGACGGAGAAAATCAACTCGCCAGTTGGTACATAAATTTTATTGATAATCAACTACACCCATCATAAGCCGCTTTTTAAAATTAATAAATAACCCATTCGACCAAGTAACAGGCGCCCGCCACCAAATGCCGCAACATCTCAAAAAAACTAGCCATCTGATGATTCCTCGTTGGGAAATCACTAGATGGCTAGTTTTGAATTGACGATTATTTATTAAAATGTGATGCTAGTTTTTTCGTGGTGTAATAAGATTCGTTTACTTGCCCGCCAGAAACATTCTGCAGGACTTTAATCTTATGGTTCTTATACGTCTTCGTCTTAACCCGGTAACTTCCCTCTAGCGGTAGCGTCTGCATGGTACCCCACGGCTTGATATGGATTGTCCCATGGTGCTTCGTGGCATACATCCACGACCACTTGTTCGTATTCTTAATTTTATGAATCGGTAGCTTGCGCGCGTGTAACTGAAAATGAGTGAACCTAGTGTTGGTATCGTAGCGCATAGAAGCCTTTTTAGCCGTAATTTTTATGGCGTTCCCACGCTTTCCGGCTGATTCATACCAATTGTGTCGAAACGATTTTGGAAACGTCTTTAGCGTTGATTTTGCTTCTGCTTGGGTGGTATTCGGACCCGCAAACACACCCGCCAGGCCAAGGCCCGTGGCGAGAACGGTCACGCTTAAAATTTTTGCTATTTTCATTGATTTACTCCTTAGTAATATTTTTGCTTGCGACCATAGAACTCATTGATGCGGTCGTTGCTGTCTTGCATGATTCCTGTTTGGTAGTACATGATTTCCGTCTGTTCCTGATTCCACTCATCCATTCTTCTGGTTTGATCCTCTAAAGAACTCTGGACGTCGGAAATTGATTTGGTTGCCGCTTGCACGCTCTGCGTAATTTTCTCACTGGCCTGAGTAATTGAATTGATAATATCGCCCTTAGCAGCGTGAATTTCATCAACCAACGTCTGCTTTAATTGATGAATCCGTTCATCCTCATCAACCAGGACGGCCGCCTCTTTCCAGTTCGTCGCACGACCATTTATCAGTAGCTTATAGATACGAAAAACGTGCCGCACATCCTGCATATCATCCATGGGAAAGTAGGCTACATGCTCCTTCAGCGTCGTGACGTAACCGTTTAAATTCTCCCGTGTTTGGATCTCTTCCGCGTTCATTTTTTCAAAATAAACACCGCGGCTGGCAGTTACACTCTCATGGAACTTAAACCTTTTCCTTAAAGTCGCCTCGTCACATTTATTTTCCTGACAATAACGCTCATCCGCACGATGAATTCGATTCACTAAGGATTTGATGCGATGGTTATGGTACATGGCCCAAGGCTGAGAGAACGGCAAATTTAGTTTCGCTGCGAAGTACAAGAGTCCAAAACCCACGAAGCCAAGTACAATCAACAACATTAAGGGTAAACCCGTGTAAATTGGATTCGAGAGAAAATTCCCCCAGCTAGAAAAATCATAACTTGCCAAAATTATGGTTGCGAAAAAGCCAATCTTAGCTATCTTCGTACTCCGATTATCAATGTGTTTAGCCGTTGGGAGGTGTTTCACGTGATGCTCCCGACGATAGGCAATTTCAACTGGATGCTGATTCAAATATGTATAGTGTTTAAACCGTTTCTTTAACTCATCGAGCTCGTCGTTAAAAGCTCGCACATAGTTGACTGTCTTCTGCCGATTAGTGTCCTTTAAGTTGTCCAAAGTAACCTTCGTGGCCACGGTGACTCGTAAATGCTCAATTAATTCAGGTAACGCCATCACTTGAAGTTGCTGCAATTTCTCAACGTTCCAATCGTGCTGCGGCATTTGCCAATCATCGGACTGCTGTAACGTTTTGGCTTGCTGATAGATTCGTTGCACATCTTTATTGGTTCGCACCAGTTGTTTTTCATCATCCATAGCTAATACCTTCAATCACTAATAATTTTGCTAACATCGGCGCATAGCCTGACTTACGATAGGTCTATCGTACAACATGGGTATGACACATTATGTCATTCAGTCGATCTGAGGGGTTAAAATTTAATTTTAATGAAATTTAGCTGATTTGGAGGGTAGAAGCCTGCCATTCCTACCACGTAGAAACCACCTTTAGCTAGGTTTGGCCTGCGAAATCCGGGGAGCTGTTAAAACCCAAGCACACGCGATTTTAAACCAACGTAACTGGTTTATTTATATAATCCGCTTTCAAATATTAATAAATAAAACATTTACCAAGATAATACGTACCAGCCATCAAATCCCTACATCTATTCGTTATTCTGGGGAAGCAACTTGCTGTACATAAGCACTACCTAGACGAACAAATTGGAGGAATTTGATGACTCATCGACTGCAACGAACTTTTAGCATCAGCATGCTGACTCTAACCTTGATGGGGCTGGGGACCCCCGTCGTCACTAGTTTAGCCGCCACGACACCGACTACCCAAGTCCCCGGTAAAACACCGGATAAGGCCGACCCAGACCGCGTGCCCATGCTAAATGGCGAGCAGATGCCGGAAACCGTGACAACGCCTAAGGTGCCAGCGGCGGGGGAGCCTGGGAACCGGATTACGCTGTCGACTAGTTCCGATGGCTATAACGCTAACACTCGAAGTTTAGCTGGCTATCTAACTCGCGATACTACCAAAAAAATCAAACCTGGCACACTATTCCGTTCAGCACGACTAACCGACTTAACACCAACGGACAATAAAGTTTTAAATGCGCTGAATATTAGTCTGATAATCGATTTGCGTACCGATAAGAAGAGACAAAAACATCCTGATATTTATGTTGGCAAAGCTAAATCCAAAAACGATTCCATCTACTCTAGGTCAGAAGATAAAGTTTTTTCAGGCGTCCAACACTACAACCGCGCCAATGGCGGCTCAATTGCCTTCTCCAGAACTGCACTGAGTGGCTACCACGATTTTCTAACGGACCTACTCAATGCGCCAGGCCCCGTCCTCTACCACTGTAAACACGGGAACGATCGAACGGGAATTGCGACGGTACTGTTGATGTCAATTCTGGGGATGCGTAATCAGGACATCATCAACGACTATTTAATGTCGAATAACTACGTCGACAAGAAGGTTGAATACTCTTGGCTCAAAACCTACATCGGTCAAATCGATGAAAAATTTGGTAGCCTGAATGACTACATCACTAGTCCTAAAGGGTTAAACTTCAGTGCTGACCAGCAAGCTGCCTTACGGGCCAAATACTTAGTACCATCAGGGTTGCCTGTTCCACACCCGAGCGAAAAACCTACGCCAGTTCCCACTCCACATCCAAGCGAAAAGCCAACACCAGCCCCTGCTCCTAAACCCGTTGAAAAGCCAACGCCAGCACCAACTGTCTCAACACCGGCCAAACCAGTAACCAGTCCCACACCGATTCACACCGGTCAACCGGACCTCGTCGTTACTAAGCCACATCAGGCTGGTAAAACTAAAGTGAAAGTCCTATCGGTGAAGAAATTGAAGCACGCCAAGGCCGTTCATTTAAAAGCTCACCGTGCCTACTTCTTCGACTTGCATCTCAAACACAAAGTCGGTAAATCTGGCAAGACTGGTCGTCATCCCCGCGCTAAATGGCAGCTCATCAAACAAGCCAAACTGCGACTCAACGGAAAGACCAAGACCTACGTTGAGGTTCAAAGTCCCCACGGCAAGAAACGGTGGATTCAGTTGAAGGATGTTTCACTGATTAAAAATACCACTAACCACTCTCACTAGCTAAAACGAGGTCGTTAGGATTGGAATGAACCAGTCCTAACGACCTCGTTTTATTTGCTAATAATGGACGCAACCTACGCTCAATTATCTCGTACTAGTTTCTATTTAACAGTCCGTACAAAATGTTGGTTGGCGGTTACGTAACCCCCGTTCACCCGGTACCGCAGTGTGTCGTTCTTGCCAAAGTTATGCGCATTGGAATACGTCCAGCCTTTGACCTTCAACACCTCACCAGCACGATAATGCCGGTTACGCTTAGTCAAGTTGGCAGTGCCGTAACGGTTAATGGCGTGCTTAACCACAATTTTTTTCGGCATCGCTTGCTTGCCCGCTTGAACCAATTGCTTGTTGGCAGTCACATAACGCCCATTACTGAGAACAAAGCGCGTCGTTAAATTATGTGTCACAATTTTTTTGACCTTGAGTACTTGCCCCTGACGGTAATGTGTCCGCTTGCCAGTCAAAGTCTTCTTACTGTAGGCATTGATACCTTGCGGATTGATTACCGTAATCTGCGAATGCTTGGTTGCATAGTATACAGGTACTGTATATTTCGCGTTAGCCGTTACGTAACCAGTCTTACCCGCCGTGCGACTATGATGATTGACGTCTCTGACCTGGTAGCGTTTCACGCCGTTCTTCGATTTAGCGTAACCTGTGACCACAAACATCGGCCGATTCATCCGTGACTTCTTATGGTACCACTGCTTGCGAGCTTTCTTCGTGAAGGTGGCTTGCTTGTACAAACCAATCTTCTGAGTGGCATAAATCACGGTTCCCTTAGGCGCAATCGTTGCACCAGCTGAACCAGATTGTACCACGGCATCATAAGTGTACGTGACCGACTGTTTAGAGCTGGTGAACTTTCCAGTGGCATTCGCTGGCGTCTGGTTCAAATGATAACCCGTAATGTCGAGGGCGGCCGTTTGATACGTCGCGCCCAACTTACCAGTTAGCGTCTTGTCCTTCGCAATCTGATTGCCCTGCGCATCAACGTAATGCACAGTCACCGGTTGGCTCGTTTCAGGCGTCGGTGTCGGCTTAGTCGTATGTGTCTCAGGTGCCTCGGCAAAAACGCTCACACCAGAAAGACCTGCCATGGCTGGATCTAGTACGTAGGTGCCATCAGTTTGCTTCTGTACAAAGTGACTAAGTGGCTGTCTGTAGGCCGCAATAGTCGCATCGTATGAGGCTTGACTATCCAGGTTAGCTAACTGATCACTCGGATAGTCTTCACCAAATAGCAATGCAACCGTCTGATCGACCATCTGACTAAACTGTGGCTCAAAACTCTCTGAGTCTAAGTTGATGTCTCGTTGATATTGAGTCAACATCCCCGCCAATTCAGGACTCTTCTCGAGAAATGGTTGAACATTTTTTTCAAAATCAGCCTTAATGTCGGCTTGGGTTAACTCGTGTTTATTAAATTTAATTCCATCACCAATTATCCAGGCGAACGCAGCCATCTGACCACCCGCCTGCGCTTCAACGCTTTGAACCGTCAGAGCACCACCTGTGGATTTTATCATAAAATCAATGAACGGCACACTCAGATCATATTTACCAGACAACCCCTTCACAGCAGAGCCACCAACAGTCGCCAAGCTTTTCAACGTCTCGTTGGCAGGATACTGGTCCTTGAACCACGTGACATAATCTGCATCGTCCAGTTGCTCAGCAGTTACAACACTTGGTAATTTGGAATAAATGTAAACCTTAGTCTGTTTCCCGGTCTTATCCTGAAGGGCCGTATAAGGCATCTCCAACCCACTAACCTGTACATCAGTGTCCCCAGTCGTTTTCGCAGCAGCGGCGGTCTTAGCCACAGCGGGCAAATCAGTCGTATCTGCACGAGCAGCGCTCGGACTAACGATGCCTCCTAGTAGTAACAAGGTTAATCCTGACACTGTGATTTGCTTCAAAACTCGGTTCATTTAGCTCACCCCATATACTTTTTCTTTAATTATTTACTGTTACTATAGCATATTCGCAGGTGGAATAGTAGGCTAAAATGCTAGTATGCCGCGATTTCATCACAAAAATTAAAGCTAAATGAATCCGATTTCATATTTTTATTGTGCTTGCACAACTCTGCAAATGTGGATACCTCAAGAAGGTTTTGGTGTAATCTGGTTTATGGCAATTACATTTTCATCAGAAATAATTGTCAGAACGTTGATAAATCACGCTTTTTAACACGACGACCACGTGGAAACTAACCCAGCCCACGTAATTTCCCCTTATTTCCGGGTGGACATAGCATCGATTAAAGACAAATTAAAATTCTCATCTACAGATAATTACTAACTGTTGCATCTGCTTTAACGGCAAACGTTGGTCCAATTAAGCATCAATACGGCCAACAGATGGGCTACTGTTGACATGAACACAGAACAAACGCATGCTGTCCAGCTTGAAATACGCACTGCCAGTAGTCAGACGGCCTATACTGAATCCAAATCTCGATGAAAGAAGACGATGGGGATGAAAAGCTTATACCAAGTATCTGATAAGCCGTTAAGGGGACTGTTGACTGCCCGAGCAGCCCATTATTTGGCGCTATACGTCAAGGCGTTGCCAATCTTAATCATTTTAATTTTATTGAATTGTCAGTTTACGGTGGGACGCTTCGTCTTCACCTGGAACGCAGAGTCGTGGTATCTGGTAATCAGCTACTTGGCCTTTCCCTGGGTTCACGTGTTGTTCGATCACCTCTTGGTTCGTCGTGCCAATGCAAACTATCACCCGATGAATCAGCCCAAATCAGTAGCGCCCAAGGCTAAGACTTATGCCGCTGGTTTACCAATGACCCCCATTCAAGATTTTTCCGGGAGTGAGGGCCACCTGTTACCCAGCTTGTTGCGGGTGTTGGTGGAATTTACTTTTGCGCCAATTATATTGGTGGTTCTACCAGCTATGTTGGGGTTCCGGAACGGGCATAGGCATCATCAGCTGAATGGGTAAATTTAGTTGTTTATTCGAAAAGAGTAGCTAGGCGATTGTGCTTGCCTGGCTACTCTTTTTGGTGGGTTTAAAATTTTTGCCCTACTGCTGTGGGGAACACTTAACGTCGTTATACTTTATTCATCAGCTAAGGGAATCAACCCCACACCTGTGGGGAATACGTAACCTTAAAGATATTGGTATTGCCATCCACGGGATCACCCCCACACCTGTGGGGAATACTACCCGTTCTTCGTGATACCGGTCAGGTCAACGGGATCACCCCCACACCTGTGGGGAATACCCTCCTGATCGAATCTCAAGCGATGCTCTGATAGGATCACCCCCACACCTGTGGGGAATACTAGAAAAAGATAAATGGTATAGTTTCAAACTGAGAATCACCCCCACACCTGTGGGGAATACTGTCATACCCCATATCAGGTGTCAACTCGTGCAGGATCACCCCCACACCTGTGGGGAATACTTAAGATAGGGCGGCATAAGCCGCGGAAAGCGAGGATCACCCCCACACCTGTGGGGAATACTGCTTCATAATTCGCGTTCATTATTCCACCTCGGGATCACCCCCACACCTGTGGGGAATACTGCTTCATAATTCGCGTTCATTATTCCACCTCGGGATCACCCCCACACCTGTGGGGAATACTGCTTCATAATTCGCGTTCATTATTCCACCTCGGGATCACCCCCACACCTGTGGGGAATACTGCTTCATAATTCGCGTTCATTATTCCACCTCGGGATCACCCCCACACCTGTGGGGAATACCTGATGATTGCGTGAAAGTGCAACTAAACGGGGGGATCACCCCCACACCTGTGGGGAATACGGAGGAAAGTTTTTGAAAATCTCATTTGAATAGGGATCACCCCCACACCTGTGGGGAATACAAATACCCGGGTGCCGTACTTTTCGGCGACTAGGGATCACCCCCACACCTGTGGGGAATACACTAAAGAAACGCCGCCATACCAGCATCTGAATTTTCAAAAAGTCCCTTTTTCCTTCAGTTTAGTCGCCAACTCTAATGTCGCTTGAGCATCTGAAAATGAATTATGTGGCTGTTGATTTTCGACATCGTATTCGTCTAAACCTGTGTCTAACCGATAATTATCTAAGAATTTATTGGCCTTCTTAACTAAGGGCATCAAATCAATCATCCGATTTGTTAAATCTGGTTCCTTAATTTTCCTAAACCCAACGGTCAAAAACGTTTCATCAAATCGTAGATTGTAGCCAACTACCTCAAAGTCCGCAATAAAAGCTCGTAATCCTTTTAAACCGTCTTTCAAGCTGACACCTTGTGAAGCAAGCATCCCATCCGTGATGCCCGTCAGTGTCACAATCTTTTGTGGGAGCACTTCATCGGTCTGAATCAACTGATAAAATTTTGTAATTTGATTATCCTTACCACGTTTAACCGCGCCAATTGAGATAATTTCATCTTTTGTAGGATCTAGCCCTGTCGTCTCCAAATCAATGCTAACTGCTACCAACTTTGACGCAGATGTTGGCCGCCGATTTATAGATTTTTGGGTCATCACCTTGGCCTTATGAAATTTAGCGGCATTACTAAATCCGTGCTTAACGCTCCCCGTCGATTCAGTTAAATGCTTCATCAATGGAATGCCATCAAACTCGACAACTTGCCAATTTTGACGGGTCGTTCTGAATTGATAACCCAGTTCGTTATTCGAATTATAGACCATGGTTGCTTCACCACGACCAATATTTTCCATAATCCTATCCCACAACGCGTCACGGACCCGTGCGCTTACACTACCGACATATACGCCCGTTTGAATCTCCTGATACCACTTAGTGAGATCACCACGCAAAGACCTGGGGACCTTCGTCAAGGTTATAACAATCATTTGATATCATCTTCCCGTCGTTCTTGATACTGAACGCCAAATTTTTGTAAGCCCAGACGATCATCCCAAAGACTGACCACATCTGCATCGCTGTCAGAATCCGTCATTCCCAAAAGAGTTTTCAAGTCCTTAACCATACGTATCAGCAGTTTACCGTCGACAAAGGCATCACGCATAGCTAACCGTGTCTTAGACCCAATGTCGGCATCATCACCATATTTTTCAGTAACGCTGAAAGCCACCGGAATTGAGAACTCCGCCTTATACAAGTCAGCAAAGTCGTACACGAAGGATAAATCATGGCCTGTATGAACAAATCCCAGTCCAGCTGAAGCCCCCAAAGCCGAAATAACACTATAGCTCAGTCCATAAAGGGCTTGATGAGCCGCCGTTAAAGCTTTGTTAATGGGACTTCCCGAATCAAAATCGTTAGGGTTATATTCCCGACGTGACCAAGCAACTCCAGTCCTTTGTGATTCTTCAAGATAAACTTGGCGGACCCTAGCCCCCTCCTTTCCACGCAACTGTTGCATCGTAAGCTGAGAAACGTCTTCGTTTGGGAACCGCATCTGATACATTTTCCGAGCAACCATCAGCCGTGAGCGCTTATTAGAGACCAGCTTTGCTTGGGCCTCAAGCAAAGCTGAAGAATGATTCAACGCGCGACCATAAGCATACTGTCGCACACCCCGCTCACCAACCCAAACTACACCTAATCCGGCCTCCCCAATCAACTCCATGGCACGATGAGTTACGTCAACTCCCGGCCCTAGCATGAGAACACTCAACATTGCCGCAGGAAC
Organism: Levilactobacillus yonginensis; assembly: GCF_003946265.1. Classification (GTDB taxonomy): domain Bacteria; phylum Bacillota; class Bacilli; order Lactobacillales; family Lactobacillaceae; genus Levilactobacillus; species Levilactobacillus yonginensis. The sequence continues at coordinate 95,388 of NZ_RHNO01000001.1, read as the reverse complement.
GTAAACAATTCCCCGCTCATCCATGACCTGAATGGCACTGTCCTGCCGATTAAGTTTCGCATGTTCCAAATATAAAAACGTGATGCGGTCACGTACTCGTCCGAGTTCATAACGCTCTGGCTTTTTAGCACCAGCCTGTTTTTTAACCATATTTATGCCTCCGGAATAACCGTCATCAACCCCATACCAAAGGCCTTTTCCCGACCAATTCCTTTGGTCAAGGTTTGCTTAAATCTTTCTACGTCACTGACCCGTAAAAGTCCTTCGAAGGTGACCCGACTCAAGCGCGGACTCTTGCCTGCCTTACGATGAAGCACTGGCCACTCACGACCAACAATCTTAAATGCCCACGTAGGTTCACCATCCGGTCCATTCACTGTTGTTTGCTTAATTAATTGAAAGCCTGATTTTTCGGCCCGGTCGATCAACCAATTTTGCTGATTCTCAAGCGTAATATGTGGGAAAACTCGTCCCTGACTCTGACCAGGTTCACTGACAGTCCGCGTCGGATTAGCCGTTAGCCGAAACTGTAAAACTTGTCCTACTTCAATACTTTCCAATAAATGATCATACGACTTGATCATAACTGCGCCCGGAACACCATAGCGTTCCAACAACGTAATGACTGGTTTTTTCTCGCTCAAGACTAGCAAGTAACACTTACCAGCTAACTGATCAACTCGCCAGAGATGCCGTTTACGCTGACCTGCTTCGACTTCCCCAGGAAAGCTTTGCTCAACCCAGTTATGATAAGCACCAAGATGCGCTAAATCTTTCGTTTTAGAACGATTTTTACTATCAATCTCTACTCTTGATAAGTACATACTTACTCCTCTCCCAGGGCCTCCATAATATCGTGTCGCGTATCAGCCTCAGCACCCTGAGTTTCAAACTCATCTAATTTGATTCTGGTTCTAGCAATTGCCCGAAACCCATACCGCCGGTTACGTTGATCAAAAGATACTACGCGGTCTTTGACCATTACGCCCTGACTGTTTTCAATCAAATCAGCATCAGCTATAACTTCGAGTGTTTCTGGATGCCGTTTTTTCCGATACCAAGGGGCCGCCTGCCAAGCTAGCTGCTTGAACGCCTCAAGGGGCGTTACTTCAGAAAACTCCTGTAATTTTAAGACACCGGCTGGAGCGTTAGACCGACGTCCAAGACACAGTTGAAATTTAGGATGTTTGAGTGCAAATTTGATTTGATCAATCAAGACATCGTCTTCACTACCCAATGCCACAACAAAGATTGCATCTTGAACATAATCCCGATACGTTATTTTTCGAGTACCCGGTTTCCACTCAACAGTTTGAAAATCTGTCAAATTTCGGCCAACTTGATCGATTCTGACTGCAAAACTCAAATTGTTTAAACCCACAATCCGGTCATCCATACGTCTATATCCGAAAGCTGCTGAAATCATTCCAATCACGGCACTTTTGGTTGGGTAATCATTTGTTGTCCGCCGTGTAAAAGCCGCCTCATTTCCATACGATTGTAGTGGCGCCGTTAAATTAATCGTTAGTGTCTTCATCTTGAACTACCTCTGACAACTTATCCGTGATACCTTCCAAAAGTTCAGACAGGTTAGTTACAACGGTACCAATCTGCGAGTCAGTCTTTCCAAGAACCAGCGTCTTACTTGGTTCTTCCACAAAACCACTAGTCCGTTGATACTCAGCTTCCAATTTCTCAATAGAATGCTCAATATATCCCCCGGCAGCTGATACCGGAGCCTCAAACGCAGAAACTAAGTTGACCGGTGTATCAGTCCGAATTGTCACTAACACGTAACTTGGCAAAGTCTTGTTGGCAAAAGTATTTTGCTTCCCAGTTGGCATTGAAAGTACGAAGTCTTTGATGAAATCTGCTACCCCATGAACTGCATCTGTTGCATTCAAATTATGTGCCAATTCATTTACATTCACGTTTGCATATCGATAAAGCGTTGCTGAATTGAAATCGATACTTCCAAGCATAGCCGCCCCAGCATTATCCTTGGGTTGTTCGTCATCTAATGCTGTGAAGTAATCGTATTCTGGAACAACTTCATGTGTTGATACCGCATGGGCTACTTGAGCTGAAGCATCAACGTTTAATTCAGGATTGTCAGCCACCATTCGACCAAACAAAGCTAAGTCCAAAGAGTGGTCAGTTGTCAAAACACTTTTTACAGCTTTCTTATCCAACTCCTCATTATCCAATGCGTACTGCGCCAATTTATTAATCTGACCATGACTAACCAATAGTAAAGCCCCGGTTTCGTTATCTTTATTCAATTTAATTCCGGCTGCCTTAAAAATCTCGCTAACTTTAGTTGCGACAGTATCATCGTCCAGAAGAGAATTCAGCGATTTTAATTCTTCACCTAACAGGCTAGCCGCCTTTTTTGTTCGCGTACCTACTAAAACGTTGTCTTGCTTGAAAGCATCTCGAACAGCCTTTTTCCAGCTTTGAGAAGAAACTCGCGCCCGAGAAACCCCGCCATAAAGTGCTGTTTTAGGCGCGCCTGTATCATCTCGATTAATATTTGAAGATGGAACCGTCTGTAACACACTTACGTCAACATATAAATTTGATTTAGTCATTAGTTTTCTCTCCTTCAACTTTTACTGATTGTTTTACCCAAAAGTACTGTTGCCCCCAACGTAAACGAACTTGGCTAGCTTGCTCATAGCTTCCCTGCAGACCATACAGATCCTGTGCTAACCAGGCATAGTCAACCTTTTGTGAGCCACCATTAGCCTTTAAAATACTAACTAAATGGGAAAGTTCGTTGATTATGCCAGCAGAATTGGTTGTTGCCAAAAGCGGCTGTACGCGACGATCCATTGCCGTCCGTAGCCCCTCAATTCCCCGTAGTCTTGCCAAAGCTGCAAAGAAAGTCTCTCCCTCTGCTCCATGACCATAAGCCGACGCACTGACCGATTGCGTATGATTGGCTTGTTGGTGAATAGCATAGAACCGAATTGCCGTATACACAGCGACTTCCGCCCGGGTAGGGACTCCACTTTGACTAAGTTGACTTTCATTTAGTTTAGCCATTAAAAGTGGCCAAACTGCTTGAGCATGTTGACTGGCAATGGTAGGTGCATTTCTTAAACTTGCTAATACCGCTTTATCAGGCTGACCATCCCGGTAAAGTTCGGTAATGATTTGAGCGGTCGTTTCTTTAATTTTATATAGCATAAGTTTTCATCACTCCTTATCCAACTCAAGGTCTTTTCGAACGCTATATTCTAAATGACTCTTGGCCGTAAAAATATTTAATGGTCCACGATCCGTATCAATTCCCTTCATATCTCTGGGGGAACTCGCCTCCATAACGTCTGTGACAGCAGCCGATACAATTTTTTGAAGTTCACTTTTCCATAATCTAATCTTTTCTTCTCGGTCATCCTGCCCCGACAAACCAGCCAGCCATACCTTGAAGGGTTCATTCAATCGATTATAAAATTTGGCACTCATTCTACCCGCAAATGTGCGAGTATCCAGGTTACGAATTTTGCCAATATTGCTGGCAAAGCGATAGTAATGTTGGCCAATAACCTGTGTCAGATCAATAACTTCTTCAATCCGAGATGGCCACCGAGAAGTTGGGTCTTGCCTAGTTCCATCCTCATCAAATATGACATCTGTTGCTAATTGCATATCATCACTTACTTCTGCCGCTGGTGACTGTGAAGTAGCGTTTCCATCACTGATCAACGCTACTGAATTTAAAATAAGTGGGTAATCGTGTGAAATTAACTTTTTCCGTTTTAGATAACGTAGCCAAACCACTATTCCTGGTTCTTGCGTATCCTTTGATTGTGTAACTTTGACGTACTGCCCAAAATCACGCCACATTGCAATTCCTAATGAGGGTAGCCTCTTAACCACTGGCCGATATTCACTAGTTTTTTTATCCAAACGCCAGGTCGTCATTGGCTCTATAAAGGCATTTTCATCGCCATAAATTGGAATACCTGCACTAAAAATTTGAGGACGACCAGCTTCATTCCACTCTATGTGAAGAATTCTCGACCAACCGGTATATAATTCAGCCAAATTATCAGGAATAATTTGTGACTTTCTCTGCGTAATATATTCACGTACGGATTTGAATTCCCAAACTGGTTTTTGCAACGTATACACCACATCATCTTGCCAATCATTCACCAGAATCAGATTTAAAAGCAGCGTTTCAAAAAGTGTTTTTCCCAGCGCAAATACTGGATTAATCTGATAAACCCAACCGGCAGAATTCGAGAATTTTTCTTCAGTCGTAACTTTTGTCTTATCGGTAACTCCCGTAAAGTTTTGGTATGAAATTATCCAACGTACTTGTTCATCTACCTGAAGCTCATTTTTAGCATTCCCAGCGCTAGGTGCGAAAATCGCTGGTGTATTAGCACTCTCTGAAATCCGGCGATTGATCTGCTTGATAGAAACTTGCCCTTTTCCCCTAGCCACACTTTTATTCTCAGGCACCAAGTCATCATATTCTGCCGTTGTCACCTGATAGAAGGGGCGCTCACCAAAGAAATCAAATTTATCGGCCTGCGTTTTCAAGTACTCCGTGACTACCTGAGAAAAACGGCCGGCCTGTTGCAGCTGTCGCCAAGTTTCAAATAAATCATCCTGACTGTCATCTTCATCGAATTTATCCTCATTGATTGCGAATTCTGAATCACCACTAGCTACCAGCCAGTCATAAGATTCGCCGCTGGCAGTATATCGTGAATAAACCGTCGTTAAGATTGCCAACAGCAATCGTAAAATTGCTAAGTCTTGACTACACATTTCACCAGCTAATTGACGGTAATTTTGAGCGTTCTCAAATAATTCAATTAACGAAACTGTCTGTTCCCGTTGCGTATCAACTGCAATTACTTTGATCCATGGATTAGTCGTTAAGTTAAAGCTTTTATTGTCCACTTTCCTCAATCCTCCCTTGCATACGTAAGGCCCAAGCTTGTCGAATAGGTTAGCCGCCAACCTTCAAGGACCGTCGACAAGTCCTCATCCATTGGCAGGGCTAACGCGCCTTTAAGCCAAATATTGTCCTGCCATTCTAAAAAATATCGATTTGTCACTGTTTCTAAAGCTTTAATCACTTGGTCAAGTCTGCCGCGTCCTAGCGTGACCACTGAAGGTAATCTTATCGTCTGCTGAGCAACAACCTGTGGTGCAACGTCCGCCATCCTGCGCCCATCCAATAGAAAATTGCCCTCAGTAGTCCTCCGAATCAAAATTACTTCCAACGTTTCTCGAATGTCCCGCACAGCGGCGCTCGCCCTCTGTTCATTTTGATCAAGGTTGCCTTGATTGCGATCTAGCCAACCGTGAATAGTTTTGCCCAATTTCAATTTCGGACTCGCAATCTGAAAAGTATGGGCCTTACGTTCTTCACGTTTAAGCTTTGTCTCAAACCTATTCTGAGCTTCAGTAATATCAGGAACCTCACAATCATTCGTCGGATCATAAACCAATTGCACTAATGGTGAAATATCAGTTGGCAAGATAATCTCGGCCTTTAAAAAATGGTCCGTTTTCATGAGCAAATACTTCCCATAGACACTTTCGTTACCATCGCCATAAGCATTGGGCCCCTCAATCCCCATGACAAAAACCTGTGGTACCTGTAAGGCTTGCGGCCGTTCAACCTGATGACGATGCAGTCGGCCAGCACGCTGAAGAATGAGGTCCATCGGCGCAATATCGGTATATAACACGTCAAAATCGATATCTAATGATTGCTCCAAGACTTGGGTCCCAATCACAATCATTTTTGCCGGTCGGTGAGCCTTCTTCCCAATTGCATTTTGAAGCCTAGTTTCCTGAACTGACCGATATGGAGCTAGAAATGCTGAATGTAAAACCATCAACTGAATATCCGTGGGTACTAACTGAGCCAAGGCTTGTGCTCGTTTAACTGTATTCACGATAACGCCGGCAATTCCGCCCGATTGAAGTTTGTCGACAACATGTGAAATCACTTCTTCATCCAACAATTGCAATCGCTGGACCTGAAGGGAAGTTGTTGCCTGCTTACCTGCATCTGGAAATGACGTAATCTGATGAATTTCAGGACCGTCTAAAACACTCAATAGTGGATACGCTTGTACATCTGACCAACCTTCAGGTGCCTTTAATTGTTTTTTATACGTCTTGCCATACTTACCTTTCAGATAGGATGTCAGTAGTTCATTTCTTTTCGCCTTAGGCAAGGTTGCTGAAAGAATGATAACTGGTACGTGATAAGCCCCCAACCATTCCAATGCTTTATAAAGATACTGATTCATATAGGCGTCATAAGCATGAACTTCATCAACTACCACCACTTTGCCGCTAAAACCTAGATGCCGTAAAAATAGGTGCTTCTGCTTTAGTCCCATCAACAATAAATTATCAATTGTTCCTACCGTAAACTTAGCTAAAATGGATTTTTTACCGGAAAACCAACCATTAATCACTACTTATCCGGATTTATACTCATCGTAAACACCCGAAGCATTTGGTAATTCACGATACTTTTGATTAAATTGCGCTTTACTATGCATTAACTTAATCACAAAGTTTCCACTCTGAATCTTCGCTAAAAATGCCAACCACTCGCTCACCCGATTAAACATGGCATCACTCGTCGCTTGCGTAGGTAATCCCATAAAGAGACCATCACTCCCAGTAATATAAGCTAGCTGTTCGGCTGCCAATAATGCAATCTCAGTTTTGCCAATTCCCATAGGCGCCTCAATAATCACCATTCCTGGATCAATTGCCTTACTGATTTCTTGACTCATGATGCGCTGCACAGAACGCGGTTTAAACTTCCAACGCGCTTCATAAGCCGTATCTAACTCAACTCGACTGGGCTCCCATTCATCATCTACACTCCAGTTTTCTAGTGCGCTGCGGAAGCGTTCTTTCAAACTAATATCGTGACAGGATTGGTCCAGTGAAATCAGCGGAAAAAGGGGCTTGGTTTGTTGAAAATCTAGGTATTCACTGGAGGCTAGCCAATCGGCCATAATCAAGAGGCCTTCTAGGATGACAGCTTGTGGCTGTGTGACCTCCGGAATATCCTTAGCATCTTGATACTCAGAAATAGCTAGCCCATATTCAAATAATTCTCTTTGAACATTCTTCCAAGGCGCTTGGATCATTGGATCATTATCACTTTGCCAAAAGTTGGCTGAATAAACATCGAGCTGCTCATCAGGAGCCTCAGTAGCCGGTTTACCATGATGGCCACCAATAATAGCGCCAATTGAGGCTGGGCCACCGAAGTCTTCCAAAAGAGCTTCACCAGCCAAAGCGTGAGGCGATTCCTTAGCAGAAGCCAGGTACAGGTCTTCTATTTGTGTAAAACCACTCCGCAATAATCGTTGTCTTAAATCTAGATCTAACGAATCATCATGCTCATAAGACTTCTTTGACTGAAAGGCCGCTGTTGCTTTCCCCAAATCATGACTAAATCCCAAAAATTTAACAAGATTCTGTATTTCTTTTTCCGAAAACGAGCTCATCAACAGTCGCTTTTGACTACGGCTAAGCCAGTTATTAAATAGCCAATTGATTGTTTTTTTCGTATCCAACAAATGGATTATTAAAGGCAACCAATGCTGGCGTCCATCTTCTGAGCGTTTTTTAGCCCATAAAGCGCTGGCTTGTTTAGATAGTTCCATTACCCAACCTCCCTTCGTATCAAGTTTGCCAAAAATACCTTCAACAGTTTAAAAATGTCACAACGTAGTTACTTTCTTTTTACCAACAATACAGATTAAGTACTCTTACGTCAATGTAGTAAATCGACAAAATAATTCATAATGTTTATTTATTGTTTTTTCTTTTGAAACGTATCTACTGATAGATACTTGATACGTCGCTATATACAAGCACAGGTAATTTATGTAATGGTCCCAGTACTAGTCAAAGATTAGGTCATAATGTTTTAGAAAAATATGTCAAAAAGCAAAATGAAAACATGTTCATAAATCATATTTTCATTTTTACCGCTTTATTTTGTCCCTACATCTATGGAGAATGCTATAGCAATGACAGTAGGCATTTAAGTAGGAACCATAATACTAAACCCGAAATAATAATGCTGGTACAACCACATCCATCGCCTTCATAACCATCAAATTTCATATCAGAATCACCTCCGCATCTCTGGAGAACACCGTGACAGCACAATCCAAATCCTTGACCAGCTGGGATCACCCCACATCTGTGGGAAATACGCAGCCTTCCCACTATTCCAATAGTGAATGTCAGGATCACCCCCACATCCGTGGGGAATACTATGAGTGACAAAAATAGAGCGTGTTTCTTCCAGGATCACCCCCACATCCGTGGGGAATACGAGCCGGCCAGCAGTGACACAATGGTCACGGGGGGATCACCCCCACATCCGTGGGGAATACCAGCGTAGAAGTTATGGTCAGTGTAATTTTTAAGGATCACCCCCACATCCGTGGGGAATACTTCCGGTGTTGCTTGTGCTTTTTTGGCATTTCGGGATCACCCCCACATCCGTGGGGAATACACCCGGAAGTCGAAACCCTACTCTGGCAAGTAAGGATCACCCCCACATCCGTGGGGAATACAAACACCTGGGTGCCGTACTTGTCGGCAACGAGGGATCACCCCCACATCCGTGGGGAATACAGTGACTCATAACTGCAAAGGGGCTGGCAATGAGGATCACCCCCACATCCGTGGGGAATACTTTGCTAGCCATAATTTTCACCTCGTGTTAGTAGGATCACCCCCACATCCGTGGGGAATACCAATATATTTTAAGCCACTTGCCCTTGCGATGAGGATCACCCCCACATCCGTGGGGAATACAAGCCACCCTGCCTAAAGGGTGGCCATATAACGGGATCACCCCCACATCCGTGGGGAATACAAGGTCAGATCTGGGTAAAGGTTGGAAACGATGGGATCACCCCCACATCCGTGGGGAATACATCGCCATGACTAAGCATTATTCAACTGACTTGGGATCACCCCCACATCCGTGGGGAATACTTAATCGTTTAAATCCCTTACTCTGTTTTCAAAGGATCACCCCCACATCCGTGGGGAATACCCTCGTCGTATGGTTTGTGCTCCCCTGTGGTGGGGATCACCCCCACATCCGTGGGGAATACCGTTAGTGATTGCCAAGGTACAGGTTAACCCGAGGATCACCCCCACATCCGTGGGGAATACACAATCGAGATGATTACTCGCGGCATGGTCGAAGGATCACCCCCACATCCGTGGGGAATACCACCACTAGCAGAGCGGGTCGAGCCACAAAAGTGGATCACCCCCACATCCGTGGGGAATACCGACAAAAGCCCAGTGTTCACAGTGTGGGAGGAGGATCACCCCCACATCCGTGGGGAATACTGTTCTTGCCGGGTTACTCTGCCAAGGTCAGCGGGATCACCCCCACATCCGTGGGGAATACACTAAACAAACGTTGATTTAACAGCATTCAAAATTTCCCAGGCACCTAAATTCCTTTAGTTTGCTTCTCAAGCATACCTGACAAGCACCTAGTTAACAATGTATTTAATACCTACCCATAAACTAAATTTCACACTGAATTTATGACCCAAAATTACATTGCAACTATCTTCTAATTAACCTCCTCACGGTATTCTTCAACAGTTTCTGTTTAATGGTTCCGCTTAACCCTAGACAAAAAAAGGGCACCGGCCCTCGACCGATTCCCTACAAAAATTCCAAATTATTTCTTCCGTTTACGTCCAATCACCGCTAATCCCAGCAATGATCCCAATACAGCCAATCCCCACAACGGCGAGACTGTTTTTTCATCCGTCTGTGGCAAAGTTTCCTTGGCTGTCACTGACTTAGTTGTCTCTAAGTTTACCACCGCATTTCCTTTAGCTTTCGCAGTTGGCATCTTACTAATCGTCGCGGCATCGCCACCCGTGACGTCCTTGTCTGGGGTCTCCCCAGTCGGCTGATCAATATCCGGCTCATCCGGTTCTGTGCCAGGATCAACCAGGCCGCCGTCTCCGCCATCCTTCGCGTAGACGTAAGTCACCTCGCTATCCTGATCCCCGAACACACCATTCGCATTTGCTGGCGTCGCAATCAGTTCGTAACCCACGACAACTGCTGGCGTGGTGGTGTAGCTATCGCCAGCCTTGCCAGTCAAAACATCGTCATTCGCCACCGTCAATCCTGTACTTGTTTGATAGTGTACCGTCACCTTAATCGTTTCACTAGGCGTCACGATTGGCGGATTGATTGGTGGGTTCACCGGCGTCTTCTCATACACGTACACGACGGAAATATCCTCCGCAGCGTACGTTCCCGTGGCGTTCTCCGGCTGAGCGGTCAGTGTATAGCTCGCAATATCCTTGGCTACCGTGGTGTAACTGTCGCCAACTAATTTCGCATCCAAAACAACGTCATCCGCTAACTTATTCCCCACCTTATCCTGGTAGGAAACGGTGACCGCGCCGGCCTTGTCTGACAACACATAGGGCTGGAACATTGCCAGTCGGTTAGTGCCATTTTCGTTGACGATACCAATCATGAAATACTTATATTGCTGGACGTGAATATTCTTTTGCGGATACGTCGTCACACCCGGTTCTTGCTCCGGCATATTGTTAAAAGTAAGCGTACCGTCCGGGTTAAACTGTCGGTCACCACCACGATAGTATCCCAAGCCGTAAGTCGTGCCGGGAACTTTCGAATCAGTCGCCACCCACCATTTAGTGGCTGAAGAAAGATTCCAATGGTAATTATCTTCATCGATAAATGCCGCCGTCAGCGTTCCTGATTTAGTCGCCCGGTCAACCCGCACGACGGGCAGCACCACGTACTGGAACCAGGTCTTCAACGACGTCAAGTTCATACCATAAAAGCCCGACAAATCTAGAATACTGTTGTATTGAATATCCACATTCTTCAGATTCTTCAAGCCCACCAACGGACTGATATCCGTGATTCGGTTACCGGCTAAGTCCAGATCCGTCAGGTTCTTCATATTCGCCAGCGCTGAGATATCGGTCACGTCACCAAAGTATTGGCCCGAGGCGTTCAGGTTGGATTTTAAGCTCAGCCGGGTGATATTAACGGCGTACTCCAGACCTTTCAACGAAAATTCCGTGGTGCCATCAATGTAAGTATCCTTTGAACCAGAGTTAGGACTCCCGGCCACATCCAAACGTTTCAGCAAAGCCATGTCTTCCTGGGTGATATCTTCAGGTGTAGCCCAGGTCCGACCAATCCCCAAATCATTCAATGCATTCAGCACAGTTATCTGCAACGTCTTGTTGGGCAACCAGTCATCGGTGGACACTTTAACCACTGGCGCTGCCATCGCCTTTACTGCCGTAGTCGGCGCACTCGTCCGCGCCGTTGGCAGTGTGACATTGGCTGTTCTAGCGGCAGGCTTAGGAGTTGCCACAGTGGCCGGTGAATGCGTCGCCTTTTCCTCACTGTTTACCGGTTTAGCTGATTCTCCATTCTTAACCGAACCAACTGCAGTGGGCACCTGAGTCTCTGACTCTGCCGTGGTGGCTGCCGGTTCTGGCGTATCCGATTCATCAGCAGCTGGTTTAGCCGGCGTTGGTGTCAAACTGACCTGCTTATCCTGAAGCTGGGACTGTGTTTCATCAGTCTCAGTTGTCACTGGCGTGGTCTCATCTGCCGTCGTATCGGCATTAGCGGTCACATCAACTGCGCCCAATGCCAATGAAGTTGCAATAACACTGGCAAATAGCCAATGCTTTCCTTTTTTATACATCTTATAATGACGCTTCGTACTCATCTGATTCAACACGATATTTCCTCCCCTTTCAGGGTTTGCTTAGGGTGTCCAAACAAAAATAAATAAGTAATAGTCATCTTAATCAAATGCTTATACACGTGAATTATAAACACTCTGTTACAACTAGTATATATCATAACCGATAATAAAGCTAATTTACTTTTATTATAAATTCTCATGGCGGGCAATCGTTCAGCCCAACAAGTCCAGTCTATCAGCGTTGCTAAATCAATGTTTTTTAGCCATATTATTTTTGATATTTCTAATTCTTACATAGACGAAAAAAGAACCCGTCCACCAAATCGGTGACAGATTCTTTTGGTTGTGCAACTCAATTAACTGACTATGGTGCTTAATGCACCCGAGGCCAGGCCTTACCAGAATATTTGTACGGAGCATAGCCTTTGAACCCGCCATTGTCGAGGTCCTTGACTGTAAGCTTATTTTTGTTGGTAACCTTGAGCTTTAACCGTTCCTTGTCGCCTGAAACACTTCCCTTGATTGAATAGGTCTGCTTGCCAACCTTTTTATACTTTAGATGCTTGACGAAATGACCGCCATCCATGGTATGACCGGCAAACAACGATTTGTTGGTGAACGTGTAACCCACGTAAGCCATCAAATTTTTGTCAGTAACATGACTGATCATATAAGTCCGATTACGAACAACCTTAGGCACACCCTTGTGCCATTTGGCCGCGTCGGCCGTGGTTCCCGTGGCAAAGTAAATCCCGCCAATCAGCAAAACTATCAGGCCAACCACTGCGATACGAATTAATTTACGCATTTCTACTCCTCCTGAGAAACTAACTTCGTTATGCACCTTGATTCATGGGATTAATTATATTCGTACCTATTTCGAATAACAATATATTATTTTTAGGACAGCTTTATATTTCCCGTAACTAATAGGTCAACACGCCAATGAATAATTGAAATAAGACATAGACGATTGCCAATGATACTATCACGTGAACACAACCCAATCCATCGCCATCGAACTCCGGCTTTTGATTCATTCTTTCATCCCCAATGCGTTAACCGCCTTAAACTTCGACGTCAATTTATTAACAACCTCTATATGTCGTTTGAAAGAGCAGTAATGACCGTCTGGTTTACCTGCTATCAAGTCCCTCAATCACCGTCACACCATGTTTTGATAGTTGCCATGCCTGTAATTTTCACTTCATATTTTAAGGATACATCAGCGATTCTCTATCCACAATCAAGTCTGACGGTTCCGCTCCACTCCCCTCTTTTCAAAATTCTACAGTCTCCCACCCCATAACTGCTATACTAGTAATAGCAATTTTCACAGAGGAATCTAGTCTCGTTTACGTACGCAAATCAACTAAGGCATAAGGGAGTTTCAGAATGAATAAAATTTTAAAGGCACAGTTCTTCGTCGATGACCTGTCAGACGACCAGAAGACTGTTATCACCAATATCAACGACTACATCAAGCAAGGGCTGAACGGCAACCAGTCTTCCGTAGCAATCATTGAAGGCGCTGCTGGAACCGGGAAGTCCGTTGTCCTGATGGAACTCGTTCGTCAGTACATGACCGATAGTCGCTACCAAACCTCACTGGTGGTCAACCACCCCGAGTTATACAAAGCCTATCAGGACCTCGCTGAATCAATTCCGAACATGAAGGTAAAATCCATTCGGCGGCCCACTGCTCTGATCAATTACGCGCAAAAGAACCACAAAAAATACGACATTATTTTCGTCGATGAAGCTCATTTGCTCTATTCCAAATCAGAACCCTACGCCCATTACCGCGGCCAAAACCAACTGACCGACCTCATGAACTTGGCTAAGGTTGTGGTCGTCGTGTACGACTTTGAACAAGTCTTCCAATCTAAGATGTACTGGGATAAAGACCTGCTTTACAAGACCATCGGCTCCCACCCACACAAGCTGTTCAACATGAACTTCCAGTACCGGATGGTTGCCAGCGACGAACAGGTTGCTTGGATGGATGACTTGTCCGCTGAAAAGCCATTGAAACCCTTCCCCGACAACAGCGACTTCGAATTCAAAATGTTTGATACTGCCGGCGAATTGTTCGAAAACATTAAGAAGCGCAACAAGGAATTCGGGATAAGCCGCGTCGTAGCCACCTCTGGTTTCCCTCGCATTGATGGCCGCCACAACGTTGAGATGGATACGTTCAACCTGCCTTGGGACGAATGGGACCCCCAACGAACCCACTGGGCCAAGCGTGAAGGCTCCATCACCCAGGTTGGTACCATTTACACCCTACAGGGCTTTGACCTCAACTACGTGGGTATGATCATTGGGCCATCATTTGGCTACGACCCTAAGACAGATACAATGACCATCATTCCCGAAAAATACTCCCACAAGGAAATCTTCAAAAAACGGAAGGACATCCAATTTAGCCGTGACGAATACAAAACGTTTATCGCTAACGTCCTGAACGTCCTGATGAAGCGTGGGAAATACGGCCTGTACCTGACGGCCTACGACGATGCTTTACGGCAACGGCTACTTGAATTAGCTGAAACTGGCAAATAATTACATCTAACCTAAGCGAAGGCGACTCACCTAATACCCGTTTCCAGGGTAACTAGGTGAATCGCCTTTTTAGTATACCGCTAGCAGTAATGTTTCATGCGAAACAACAGTAGCTACTTTACCAATATCACTAATTTCAAAGAATTACGCTTGACTGTAACGTTACGGCATAGTCTAAACTCATGGTTATACACGAGCTTACTTCCCCATTCTATGCAACACCCCTATGGAGAACCGGCCCTGCTACTTAATTAAAGATAGGAGAAAAACCATGACTAACGAAAATACTGACTTAACCACAAAGATTATTGCGCTTGAAAAGGGCGCCCTGGACAAATGGTTCAAGGGAGACACTTCCGGCTACCTAACCATCTGGTCCCAGAAGAACTTTTCCTACTTTGACAGCGCTAAACCGCACCGGGTCGACACTTACGCTGAAATCAAAGAGTTTGTTCTCGCTAACGTGGAAGGCAAACTATTCGCCGACACCTACGACTTCGAGGACCCCCGCGTTCAAATTAAAGGCGACATGGCCGTGCTAACTTACCAACTGTTTGCGAAGACTTCACTGAATGAGATGCGCTACAACTGCATTGAGGTTTATGAACGCGAAGGTGCTGACTGGAAGGTCATTCACTCAACGTGGTCCTTCATCCGACCAATGGACATGGATTTCGGCCAGAAGAAAACGTTGGTTTAGGCTGAAACTTAAGGAGCAGTACACGTTACATCTTAATCATCCTGAAGTCTAACAAAAATGGGTGTCCTCATTGAGGATACCCATTTTTGTTACCCATTCTGTTCATGCCAAGCCTTGATCTGTGCCAATCGCTCTTTGAAACGCCGTTCATGGCCCTCAGTCGTCGGCAAATAATATTCATGCCCCTCTAAGGAAGGTGGCATAGTTTTCATCGTCGTCAGCTTATCTTTGGCATAGTGGGCTAATTCATAGTCCTTGCCGTACCCTAAATCTTTCATCAGCTTAGTCGGTGCGTTCCGAATCTGTAGCGGCACCGGATCATTCACCGTCTGTTTCACGTCCTTAGCCGCCGCGAGTCTGGCCTTATAAATAGCATTGGACTTGGGGGCCAGGGATAGGTAGGTCACGGCCTCAACCAGATGAATGTCACACTCCGGCATCCCCAGAAACTGGCAGGCCTGAAAGACGTTAATTGCCACGTTGAGGGCATTCGTATCGGCTAACCCAACGTCTTCACTGGCAAATCGAACGAGCCGCCGAGCAATATACAACGGGTCCTCGCCGCCCTCTAGCATTCGCGACAGCCAGTAAATAGCGGCATCGGTGTCACTATTACGCATAGATTTATGCAGCGCAGAAATGATGTTGTAGTGTTCCTCACCATTCTTGTCGTACAACACAAACTTTTTCGTAATTAACTGGCTGAGATTATCCATGGTCACCGTCGTGGCCCCATCAACCTTTTCACCATTGAGAATCGCCATTTCTAGCGTATTCAACGCCATTCTGGCATCCCCGTCGGCGAAGTTGGCAATCGCCTGGATCTCTTCGTCACCGATTTTTATGGTCTGTTTCCCGTAACCGTTGGGATTATGCAGGGCATTCTCGACCAGTGTGATAATGTCCGCCTGTTTCAAGGCTTTCAGTACAAATACCTTACACCGTGACAACAAGGCCGAGTTGATTTCAAACGAGGGATTTTCCGTCGTTGCCCCAATTAAAATGATGCTCCCCCGCTCAACGTAGGGCAAAAACGCATCCTGCTGGGCCTTGTTAAACCGGTGGATTTCATCCACAAAAACAATCGTTCGTTGCCCAATTTCTCGGTCCAATTCAGCTTGCTTCATAATCTTCTTGATCTTGCTGATACTGCTATCCACGGCACTAAAGCTCAAGAAACTGGATTGCGTTTTGCGCGCAATAATTTCAGCCAGTGTGGTCTTCCCAACACCCGGCGGTCCCCAGAAAACTATGGACGAGACTTGGTCATTTTCAATAATTTCTCGCAAAATCTTGCCAGGACCCAGTAGATGTTGCTGGCCAACGAATTGGTCCAGGTCTTGGGGCCGAACCCGACTAGCCAACGGCGTGTTCTCCGGTTGATTTGAGAAAAGTGATTCCTGTTTCATGTACGACGCCACCCTACCTTCAGACTTCAGTAATCGAACTGTTGTAGGTAATCATAAACTATAACGTTGCGGGACAGTCAACTGACGACGCTTATTGATTTTATCCGCAACAAAAAACGAGCACGGTATCTGCTCGTTTCGTTTACCTTCACCTATTCATCCTGCCTCAAGCCCGAACCCGCCGGACCGACACCAGTTCTCCCTGCACCACCAACCGCTTAGGTTCGCCGCGCTTGGCGGAAGCACAAGTTACCAGTGTCACCAACTTCTTGCCGGGGACGTCATCGATGACGTTGACCTGGTGGCGATCCACCACCCGGACCCGCGAGACTTGGTACTGGTACACCTGCTGCTTGTCCGTCAGGTAGACACTATCTCCTCGTTGAACGCCCTTTAGCGGGGAAAACAGGAGCCGCTTAGCCGCCATGTAATGCCCGGCCAGTGCGTAATTACCCTGGCCCATCCGTTGGTCCGCCTTCAGCGTTCCCGCCCCCCGAACCAGCACGGTATTACTGACACCAATGCCGATCGGCAAGTCCAGTCCCACCGCTGGGACCTTCAGCTGACCCACCGCGCCATCGTAGCCGCTATTCCCGGTCAACTCACGTAGGCGATACCCACCGACCGTGAGGGGCGTCAGCTGCGAGGTCTTGGCGTAATCAAACGGGGCCGTCTTACCTTGCTCTGTTTTGCTTTGGGCCGACCGCTTAGCTCGCTGAACACTCTCAACCGTCATCTCCCGCTTAGCCGTATCACCCATCCGGGTTACCGAGGAATTTTGCGTCAACCCTAGTAAGACCAACCCACTCCCGACGAGAAACATCGCCAGCAACCAGAGGGAACCTTTTTTGAAGCGTCGTTTACGTTTCGTCATTTAGTTGCCCTCCCTTGCTTGTCTGAATCGCCGGTAACCGGCCCACGTGCCGCCAATCAACAGGAGTGCTCCAATTACCAACAAGATAATCTTGTACCAGTCCCACACCATCTTCCCTTGCGGAATCGTCTTAGTTTCGTTCGGAATTCGGTGGCCCGTTACCAAGAGCCGGTGGGTATTGATCATATACGGCGTACACGTCATCAGCGTCACCTGATTCTTGGCCGTGTCCCGCAGGATTGGCTGACGCGTGGCCGCCTTCACAGTCCGAATGTTCGTCACCCGATAGGTCATCAACCCGTACGCATTCTTCAGATAGAAATGGTCGCCCCGTTGTAACCGCGGTAGGTCCGTGAACAGGGTCGCGTTGGGTGATCCCCGGTGAGCCGTAATCAGACTGTGCTGGTTACGTTTGCCCTGAGGAACGTCCGTCCCGTGAACCAGCCCCGCATATTTCTGTAAAACGGGGTCACTGGTTCCGGCAAACACCGGAAGTTCCACGTTGATCGTGGGAATCGCCACTAACGCTAGAGGGGGCGTCCCCATGAACCGATCATTTTCCTGTTTGAACGGGTTATAGAGGGTGGTCCGAGTATCCCTTGCCTGCCGCTGTAAGGACCGTTGGAGTGCTTTTCGCTGCCTAGTACTCGCCGTCCGTAACTGGTTCTTATACGCCACCAGGACCCCCTGCTGACGCCAACCAATCACCAGGTTACTGGCGGCTGGGTAGGCAATCAGGCCTAAGCCGAAACAACATAGCAGAATCACTAGCCATTTACGCATGTGGAGGTCCTCCCTTCTCTAATTGTCTAAGTGGCTAACCAGTTAGGCCGCCTTCCGTTGTCGGTAGTAGAGGTAACCGGCGCCACCCATCAGGAGACTCCCGATGAGGAGGAATAGCCAGATACCCATCCCCCCAGTGGTTGGGAGGGCGTAGCTTTCGTTTTTGATCGTCTGGATATTTGTTTCTTCATTAATTTCAAATGGTGTCGCTTCCTTCAACAACGCGTAACCCGCGGGGGCTTGCGTTTCAACCAAGTTGTAGGTCACCTTGCCATGCCGTTGGTCATACACGTAAGGGACGCCGGTGAAGTCAAAGGTCCCATCCTCTGCGGACGTTAATTCAGTCGCGGCGGCCTTGCTCGTCACCCATTTCACGAAGGTCTTGCCTTTGAAGACGGCCCAGTAAGTTTTGCCCTTTGGGCTGATCTTTTGGACCTTAAACTTCGCTCCGGCTAAGCCTTTCTCGGTCTGCGCGTCCACCTTCTTGAATTCGGCGCCCCCGAGAATCAGGTCGTTTTTGATTCCGATTCGCGTGCCCTGGATGTCAAAGTGGGCTCTATTTGGCAACGTTTTGAGTGCTTTGATGTTGCCGTCCTTATCAACCGTAAAGGTCAATGATAGTTTGTGCTTCTTGGTATCCGCTTGTTGGTACCACGGGTAGCGCTTGTTAGCTGACTCAGTTAACACGTACTCGATTCCGACTTCCAGGCCACCAAACTCGATGTCCCCGTTTTTGTCGGTCTTCAGGGTCCGTACTTCACCTTCGCCATTCTTCTGTGCCAGGGTGAATTCCACCTTGCCTAATGGCAGGTATGTCTTACTGGTCGGATTTTCAGGGTTACGTCCCACCTTGTGGATCTCAGGGTCGACATCCCGGGCGATCAGGTTCTTGGGGTACAGGTGAATGGTCGCCTTGTCACTCAACGGTAACCCGATGATCAGGGGCGCCGACAGCTTCGTCAAATGGTGCGTCGGGGCGACCGTTTCCATGATCAGGTAGAAGCCGCTGTTGCGGATGCCAGGAAAAGTTAGGGAACTAGACTGGCCTTCCAACGTTTTATCAGCAATGCTGGTTAACCCGTTGGCCTTCACGAAGGCTTCCTGGGCGGCGAGTAAGGCCTTTGGATCAGTCTGATCATCTGTAATATCTTTCAGTAGCTGGGTCCGGGCGGCTTCAAAGGCTTCGCTAGTTACTTCGCCACTGATGATGCCCCGCTGTTTCATCACGTCGGTCAAGTCATAAACACTATAGGTGACCTTACCGTACTTGTCAGCGTCGTAAGGTATCACGCCAGTTGGCAGGGAAACTTCATCCCCAGTGTTCTTGATCGTTTCTGTCGTTTGATCCTCCGAGTTGTTGTCTAGCTTGTGCAGTTCCATGGTGACCGTGCTTGGCGCTTGCGTGCTGGCGTGGGCAACGGCCCGACCGCCTAGCGCCAAGCCACAAACGGCGAAGGTCGCGAGCACCAGCTGTCTAATTTTAGTGAATTTCATGGGTTATCCTCCTCTAGGGTAAGTGCGCCAAATGGCGAGAGACGATAGGGTGAGTATGAGCCCAACGACAATGAACCAGAAGATTCCTTGCCCCCCGGTTACGGGAAGACTGTACGGGTCATTTTCAATTTGCGTTGGTGTGGTCTGAACCTTACCAGAAATGGTGAATTCAGTTGGCTTCCCGATTACATAGCCATCGGGCGCTTTAGTTTCAATTAACTTGTACGTGCCTTTCGCGAGGCCGGCGACCTTAAAGTTGCCGTCGCTGTCGCCCTGCAGGCGGGTCGCCCGTGATTTCAGAGCGACTAATCCAGTTTGGTGATTGTTGCCATCAAAGGTCAGGTACTTGCCATCCGCGTTTTGAATGATAAACGTGGAGCCGGCGAGGGCCTTGCCAGTGGTGCCATCGACCTTCTGGAACTCGTAACTGCCCCGGATGAAATGGGTTACCACTTTGTTCGTGCGTTTCCGCCATCTGTGCTTCTCACCAGAGTTGAATTCGATGCTAGCTCGATTCTTAAGGGTTCCGACAAAGTCGTTACCGATCTTCGTTTCTATTTGAACTGCGAAGTGGCCACCGTCAAATTTCAACTCTTCAATTTCTTTTTCAGAGAACTTGTACGTGATTTTGCCTTCAGGGGTAATTTCGAGATCACCAGTCAACGGCTCCATTTTTCCGCCATCCGTGTTGAATAGTCGAAAGCCACCATCTGCAACAGTTACGCCAGCTGGCAATTTGTCCCGAAAAATAATCTCATTCGGTTTCGCGATTGATTCGTTGGGAATACTGTAGGTCTTTTGGTAAATCGTGTAGAACAGCTTGTTCTGGTCGTCATTGTCCCGGTCAATCGTCACGCCGTCTAAATTGTTCTTGTCTAGTCCCAACTCTTTGTCTCGGTGAACATTTTTTTGTGGTGCTGGTTGCTCTAGTGGCATGATGTAGCCGCTAGAGAAGGACTGCCAAGTAAAGCCTGATTCACTTTTTAACTTGAATAGTTGGTCACGCCCAACCAGTGGGAAGGAAACGGCGCCTAATTCGTAGTCACTAGAACCGAGGTAGTCCCCCCAGTCGGCTGGCGGATCGCCTTCTTTTCGTTTCTGTTCATACTCTTCTTTATCAACGACTCCAATACCGGTACCTTCGTACCAACCACCGTCATGCTTTTCTATCTTGGCATTGGGCGCTAATTTTCCTGGTAGTTCCAATCGACTACCAGCCCATTCGTGTTCGCCTTCTGTATTCCCGTTCAGTGACCCAAACGTGAAGTAGCTACGAGCATCCCCGTCACCATCAAGTGGTGGGAAAACAAGCGCTTGCTTCCAGTCAGAAGTGGTAAACGTCACGTCGATATCGAGGGTCTCAATCCCGTTGTAGACCATTCCAGAGTAGAAGTTGTTGGAAAAATCAATGAAGGCCTTGCCATCTTTAGGTTTGCCGGTAATCTTTGTATGGTACTGAATGTTGGAGATTTTCACAATGGCCCCCATTGGTTCCGTTGGATTGTCGGCCGTTGTTGAATCTGTGTAGGCCCCGACGTTTTGGTAATAAACTAGAATGTCGTCTGTTTTATTACTAGTCGGCTCGCCGTCAACCGCCACGGCGTAGGCCTTTTCACCATTTCCAGTGCCCGTGCCATCGCCCTTCCGCATGTAGGATAGGTGGTAGTGCTTTTCGAAGTTATCAAAGTTATCTCCACCGTAGTAACCACCTGAAATGATACCCTTAACGCCTAATTCCTTTTCTAACACGTTCACATTATCTTTAGCAGGCAGTGAACCAGCAACAATTAGGCTGTCTGACCAGCTGTCCACCTGGATTTGCGCCCGGTGAACGTCGATATTTGCGCCAGATAGCGCATCTGTCGGCGCCGCGGCCATCGTGGATTTAGTGGTGGTAGCCGTCTTAGCTGCCTTTTCGTCAGTGTCTTCCTTAGTAGTTGCTGGTTGATCACTGGTGGTCGTTGTTTGCCCCTCTTTTGGTGAATTTGATTGTTGCTTGTCAGTCGTCTTGGTGTCGTTGGTCGTGTCCGACGCTGGTGTAACTTCTTTGGTCGTTTCTTTAGTAGTTTCCTTAGTAGTTTCTTCGGTCATCTTCTTCGCGGATTTTTCAGGAACTTTCGTAGCTGATTCCTTAGTCGTGTCTTCCGCTGGTTCTTTAACTAAACCTTCCGTTGATTCCTCGGTCTTTTCTTCGGCGACTTCCTTAGTTTCCTCAGCCGTAACCGCGATTTCGGGAAGCGTGTAAGTTTCTTTTGAGTCGGCAACGTGTAAGTCCAGTTGTAGCTTGGCTACCAGTAGTGGGTTCGTCACTTCGACTGGCACGACCAGCTTCACTTTCTTTACGCGGCCTCGGTCGTTTTGGATAACGAGTTGGTTTTGTTGGTCAACTCGTGCCGTGATGTCTTCGTTAGGCTGCAGGTCAACGATTTCCCCGGTCTTAAGCTTTACGTTGTCCTGGTCGGCTAACGTCATCATCGTCTCCCCAGTGGGTAGCTTGATGGTCAACGCCATCTGTAGCTCCTGGGGGTCGTGACTGCTAATCTTTTCAACAACTTTGCCCGCCTGGTCTTGGAGGGCCGCCGTTTTAATAATGTCTTCTCGCTTTTGCGCCTGAATCCGTAGCAGTGATGCCAAGCCAAGGAAACATCCCAGTATCGCAATAATTCGTAATAGTTTTTTCATGCGGTAATCCTCCATATCCCCTGTGGGTTTCGTTCTGTCTTTTTTCGAGTGATTTCAGAATACCAACGAAATGTGAATAACTTATGAACACCATATGTATTTTATAATAATATTAACAAGGTTGTTGTGTTATATACTAAAACGATTATGTCAACCTCTAAATATATTGAACAGTTGTGGGTGGCGTTGCTTCTATAAAGTAGGGGCGTTTGGCGGAAAGATGGGGTTTTCGGGGATAGTTAGGAATCGATTGTTCTGAGTTTTGAGGTACTGGCGACTGGTTTCGTTGATTATTTCTTTCGCTTCTTGATTGGCTTGTACGGGATAGTTGCGTGGATAACTTAGATGAAAGCCTGTGTAGAGCCGCTTGATAATGCTTAAGGACAGGAAAAAGGTCGCCCAACGTTGTTAGACGACCTCCTGTGAGTATTTAGATTATTCCAGACTTACTGACGTAGCTAGCCTAGCTGTGGTCGGTTATTTACGGTAGAAATACGTAATCTTATCATCGGCAATGCCATGTTGTCCCAATGCCTTTTTTCCATTGTGGCGACCAGCAGTAAACGTCAGGTAAGCGGCATAGGGCAGCTTGCTCTTAGGAATCGATGACCCGCCAGGAAAGACGTTATACACTTTGTAGTGGTGGTCATAGTTCATGCCACCAATTTGGTTTTTAGGAAAATGAATGGTTTTAGACTTTCTAGGACCACCCTTAAAGTCCATTCTCATGGAATAAGAGTTTTTGTTGAAAGTATAGCTCCATCTAACCTTGATACCCTTCTTGTACTTAGAGTAGCTCTTCTCTTGCCAAGTCCCTCGTAGAGCCTTAGGCATCGTCTTGTAGGTCGTAATCCGCTTCGTCTTCGCTGCGGCATTGACCGGTTGATCAAAGGTCGTCACCGCTCCGGCAAGGCCCAAACTTAAGGCAGCCGCTGCAACCAAATATTTAACTTTCATTATGTATTCCTCCAATTGACTATAGTTTAATTCATCAATTACATCATAATTATAGCACTGGGTTAACAGTCGGAATACATAAATAATTTTCGGTTGTGATATTGTTGGACGACGCGCAGGAAAGCCCCCGTCCGTTCACTTGTTATATTCTAGCAACTCGGATAAACGTTGGGATTTGAATGCTTAGGAACAGCTCAGTTTCATTGGTGTAGTTTATCAATAAGGGCATACGTTATTTCCCGATTGAATAGTTAGCTAGATTTTGTATACTAAGACTATCAACGAGGAGGATTATCCATGAAAAAAATTAAATTAGTTACCCTTACGGCGACTGCCATCTTAGGAATTTCGGCTTTTGCACCACTTGTCGATCCAGCTCAAGAAGCCCATGCAGCCGCATGGCAAACGAAGTATTCTGACGGTTTCTATAAAGTGAAAATTAAAAAAAATACCAGGGTTGACCGCATTAAAAAGGGAAAGTACGCCTATCTAAATAAGGTTTCAGGGCACTACACTTTACATAAGGGCTCTGTCGTTAAAATTACATACTACGCTCATGATGGTTATGCGTTTATAGTAAAAAGCCCCCACAAATATAAGTTTACTAGTAAATATGGCTACAGTGCCCACTTCAAAAAGGGTTCATTTACTGTGCTCAAGCATATCAAGTAACCATGAAGAAGGCCGCCCATATATTTTGAGCGACCTTCTCTCTATATATTAAAAGTTCTAAATTCAGGATTATTCTGCCTTATAGCCTCTCACTAACGCCGCTTAGCTACTAATCGCAAGAAAAATTGCGTCACTTATGGCACGGTGCTCCGTATCAGGCAGCTTAAATCTGCCTAACCCTATAGTAAAATACTCAGTCTAACATAATCATGATCTCCTCAAATTACGCAGAACTCAATAGCAACAATCTAAGGAATGACCGAGTCTTGTTCATTTCGTAAGGAGTTGAAGCACCTGCACTCTGACGCGATAGCTAAGATGGTTCTAGCAAATATACGAGGATAATCAAACTAAGACATTCCTGACTAATCATCTAAAATGAATTGGTGAATTTTATTAAAACAGCGTTCAGATCAATTCTACAAACCAGGATACTTGGCAGCGAGCTAACCTGCACGACGCATAAAAGAAGACTTAGTCGAAAAGCTAAGTCTTCTTTTATATGTTTTGAACTGAAATTATTGCAAGGAATTAATGCCACATAAATGGTCGGATAACCAACTTCTAGATTTCAGGTATCATCTGGCGTTTAAAAAGGTTACCAAGGCACAATACCATCAATATCCGAAAACGTGCCAGAATCAGTTAACGCATCAGAAGTGGCCAATTCCACAGTCCGCGCCACACCCACTTGCACGGTCCGATTACCACCGCCACCACCAAAACTGGTGTCTACCCACCCAGGATTGACGGCATTTACCGTGACAGACGTTCCCTCAAGTTCGGCGGCGAGTTTGACGGTGAACATATTGACCGCTGACTTGGAAGCCTGATAGCCTGATGCTTGTAGCTTGTGAATGCTGGTATTGGCATCACTGGCCAGAGTCAATGACCCCACTGCACTAGAGATATTGATAATCCGGCCAGCCGGTGCTGCCTTCAAAAGTGGTAAGAAGACCTGCGTGACGTCAATCAAGCCGAAATAATTCACGTTAAAATCTTGCCGAATTGCGTCTAGTGACAGTTCTGACGGCTTAGTCTCATGATCAACGGCAATCCCAGCGTTATTGATTAAAATATCTAAATTAGTGATACTCGTTTTCGCGTCAACAATCGACTCATGATCGGTCACGTCTAACTGTACCGCCTGAGCTTGAACACCAGCAGCCTTGAGCCGGGCAACAGCGGCCTGTCCCCGAGCTAAATTCCTAGAACCAACATAGATAAACTGGCCTTTCAAACCAAGTTCTAGGGCTAATTCGTAACCCATCCCGCGATCAGCACCAGTAATTAATGTCTTGATAGTCATATCCATAGCTTCCTTTTCTGTTATGATGGACCTACTATATCAGCCTAACGTAACGGGAGGTCAAGCCAAAATGGCTAATAATAAATTGATGCGAATCGGTGAGTTTGCGAAAACCGCTAATGTTACTATTCGAACAGTCCGGTATTACTTAGAATGTGACTTATTACCACCAGAAAAACGTAATAAAAATAATCAACGGGTCTTTAATAATGAAGATCTACACTGGATAACTAATTTACATTACTTGCGAGAAGCTGGCATGTCAATCGTTGAGTTGCAACACTACACCGCCTTAGTACGTGAAGGCGCTAGCAGCTTACCGCAACGAATTGAATTAATGCGTGAACAGCGTAAGCAAGTCGTCGCTGCGATTGCTGATAAGCAGGAACAGCTGAAAGTGATAGATCATAAGCTTGAGCGGTATTTAGCCGGAGACAGTGCGGTGATGTGAGCGACTTAAGCACTGTCGTCAAATCCATGACTATGCCATCACTACTACCCGGCAAAATTGTCAGTGATCATCGCTAATTTCTTGGCTAGCTGCTTCCACGTAATTCTCAACTCATACCGATGAGTCTTTGCCTTATTGAACTTCACTGGCCCCTCAAGTTTGAAACTTACAGGACTTGTCACTGCTGATTCTGTCATAATATCATTCTCCCTTTTCTATGTTCCTATAATCCATTGCATAACAAGATATACTAAGTCTTCATGGTAATAATATATATTTGAAAACACAGATAATTCATCTTCATTAGGTCAATCATAATGAAAAGAACTTGCTACTGCTCGCTTGAATAAGCTACCAGCTCTTGTATACTAAAACTGTAAACTAGGAGGATTTTTATGAAAAAAACAACTACACTTGTATTCCTAATGCTCTTTGGTCTTGTACTCGGAACCGGAATTACTCTAAATTCTGGTTCCACTAATGCATCTGCTTCCCACGTTGTAAAGTACGTTCCCAAAAAGTACCGTCATAAATGAGGAACCTGGGATGGTGATTGGATAAGGTTTACCAAACATAGCATGTCAACTGGCTATCTGTCAGACCGCTCTATATATGCTGGCGTTGGTTTTTCACGTACATACAGTAAGAATCATATTCGAGTATATGCAGATAATATGCCCGTGTACAATTTAAAACTGAAATTCTATAAGAACAAGTTCTATCACGATAAAAAGAAGCATTTGTACCTATTTGTCCATGCTCTTGGCTATAAGGGGAGTCAAATGTACCGACGCTGATAATTAATACAAGTCTATGATAAGAAATTCTACCACAGCGGAGAATTCCCCATGAAATCCGTAGAATAGTAACTGCTGTAAGAGCAATTACTATTCTACGGATTTCAGCGTTTACACCATTGATCAAATCGATTCAAACTGCTCAAGACACATATAGAACAGAAAATGAAACCTTCTCTATCAAAGACAAACAATTCTAAGCATACTATTTGTGTCAACTCAGGTGAAAAATACTACTTAAAAATCATCAAGTACATAAAACTCATTAGAAAACATATTCAAAAGTAGTTCTTACGTAACTGAGCATAACTAGTAAATACCAGACAGTCATATGACGACTATCTGGTATTTTTATCTAAAACCGCGTCACTTATGATACGGAGAACCGTAACAGACTATTCTGCGATTCCCCCAATCAATTGATTTGATCTGATTCTAAAATAGTCATAATAATTCATAGACACTCCTAATTTCCACAATAATCCTATCATCATTCAAGGGGACGGTATCTATTTGATTACATCACGTTAAAAGTTAAAACCTAATCAAACTAATATCCGCTTGTCGAACCCCTCAAACAAGTATCTGAAAATTGATTACTACATATTATCAGTAATACTTGTTAATCATGCTAACCAGCTGTTCATTGCTATATTCCGTATAAAAATAATCCACGAAGCTGTCTTTTCCCGATTTCAAAAAATCAAGCCAGCCTGATAAACATGCTGTATACGTTTCATCAGCCGTTATTAAATTAGAATACTTACCAACATAATTATTACCAGCTATCCAAGTCTCTAACCTTACAGGATATAGATCTACATTTTCATTTCTCTTAATAATACTGACATACCCGTTTTCATCGATAACTAACGTATTATTTACACGATCATCCGCCCCTCTCATCGCACCTTTTACTTCCTCTAAATTAAACAAGTGCTGAGGCTTTCTAACTTTTCTCAATACTGGTCTAAAATAGGATTTAAACTGTGTGCTAACCATGCCTCCAGCCTTAAACTTTTTCTCTAGAAAAGCCTCTAATCTTTGCAGAAATTCAATCGCTGAAGACCGACTATAAACTACATAATTCTTTGTCTTACCCGTATTTAATTCTATGAAGCCATCCACATTAATAAAGTACCTATTAAGCTGAAAATTTGAATCTTTATAGAACTCAAATTCATAGGCCAAATCATGAGTACAATCCTTAGCTACAAATATCTCCTTAAAATTCCATTCTTCATAGTTATTGATAATAAACGATGCCACTGCATCTATATCTTCTTTCTCCTTTATATCCCTGCCTACACTAGTTTTTTTCTCAAAAGGATTTATATCAAAATATTTAAGCCGTAAAATTTCTTCTTTTTTATATCCCTGCTGCTCCAATCGCTCAGTAACATCCGCCAAACTCTCAATATACTTTCTAAATTCACATTCATTACACATACCATGTCGACCATCATAGGTCCCTGAAATTTGATTGTACGGACCATTTTTTAAAACCATTAAAAACTTCCCGGTTGTGTATCGATATACAACTTTGTACCCATCTGGTAATTTATCCCCACTATCGTAATCATAAACCCCATATTGAGCGTCTGCAGCTGATACGTAATGCACTGGATTTGACTTATCTTCAACAAGCCGCTCATAACCTTCTTCCGTTGTATCCCCTAGAATTGAATTAAGTGGAGTGGCCTCTAAAAGAAAATAATTCCACGAATACCTATTTCCAAAGGTCTCATAGTATAGTGCTTTAGGCTTTATTACAGAAGCAGTTCCACTATCATCATATAAGTAGATACATCCTAGTTCATTTGCCTTTGTCACTCTAGTAAAATCCTGACCACCACCTTCGGAAAAAAGCATATGATTAAACACTGGTGATTCCCCTAATACATTCATCGTGTTAATAATAGATTGAAGATCTTTCCACACAACTGATTCGACTTTATTTGTGCCAAATAAATGTTTATTGATAGCTTTCCAATCACTCAATTGAGACTTCTCAAAGTCCTTTTTAATAACTAACCACTCACTCAAGGATTCTTTAAATTCCAACATCGTTGGCCGCGTTTCTGGATCATTATTTGTAGCGCTTTTCAACAAATCCTCTAATTCGACTAAATGCATTCCCTTGAACTTTGATATATATTTCAATCCGTAACTTTGATCAGATGGATTGTATACACCATCGAATCCCTTTGTATCTCCAGTTAACAACATCCACAACGTTTTAGCCAATGAAAAAACATCTGCTTTTTTTCCATCAGCCACTTTAGGATTTCGTTTCATTTCGGGCGCCATTGTAAATATCGCGCCCAATGCTCTATCAGACTTTGTATCGTCATCCAAGTTTCTTTCATCACCTGCTAAGCCTAAATCACCTATGTAATATTGATTGTCAAAAAAATAAATATTAAATGGTTTTACATCTCTATGACTTATTCCATTCAAATGTAATTTACATAATGTTTCGGCAACTTGAATGATTCCAGATACAATGTCATCAACCTCTTTATTCCCTTTCTGAATGTATTTATCAATGGGAATTGCAATCGGCATGGTATACCAAAAATTCTCTTTTGAATATTTATATATTGGAATAATCCCTTCAATACATGACGAAAACTCAGAAACCAAGTCCACTTCCCTGACGAATCGTCTCTTCTTCTCTTTACTCTTCTCTCTAAGCTCTTTCAATGCAAACTCTTTACCAGATTTTTTTTCGACTACTCTGAATGTATCCCCATTTCCCCCTTGACCCAAACATCCCAGGTTATCGAACTCGTCATACCACACCTTCTCATGCCTATTCATTGACGTAACCCCCTTTTATCAAAAATACTTTTCCATAATTCCATGGCTATAGCTCGACTTACTTATGATACGGACTCCCGTAACTACCCACTTAGCGATTAATCCCAGGAAAAACCGCATCACTTATGATACGGAGACCCCTCATTAATCATAAACGCCCGATAAACCTGTTCCGTCAGCACCAACCGCATCAACTGGTGAGGCAGCGTGAACCGGCCAAACGAAATCTGGGCGTCCGCACGCTTCAGAACGGCTGGTGTCAGTCCCAATGAGCCCCCGATGACGAACGTGATGTCTGAGTGGCCGTACGTGGTCAAGTCCTTCAGTTCCTTGGCAAACTCCTCCGACGAGCGTTCCTTGCCTAAGATGGCCAATGCGTAGACGTATTCACGGTCCTTGATCTTACTCAAGATTCGTTCGCCTTCTGCCGCCATGACCTGATCCATCTCCGCCTGCGACAAATTCTCTGGTGCCTTTTCATCTGGGACCTCGACGATTGAAAATTTACAGAACCGCGACAATCTTTTGGCATACTCCGCGATGCCCTGTTTGAAGTACTTTTCCTTCAATTTGCCCACAACCACAAACTTGATGTTCATAATTAGCCTCCTGTACACAGGTTGTCCACAAAGTTATCCACAGGTGGACAACCTGGTTTCCTAGATATTGGGGTGAGTCGTCGGACCACCCACCACATATATTTTTTGTTAAAAAGTCAATCTCAAATTAGTTATCCACCGTTGTCCACCGAAACGGACGTTCGGGGTTCCCGCTTACAAACCGCATTGTATAAGGGTTTCGAGCGTCTAAAATGGCGAACAACTTTTTCTATCCACAGTTACCCACCGTACCTGTGGATAACTTTTGCACCGGTTTCATTGCCGGTATTACCCAATTTTTGAGTTTTCCACCGGGTCAGCCCTCTGATTATCCCCCAAGTTATCCACAGATACAAATTCAATTATTTTCGGCCCTGAATTACGCAGGCCACTCACAAATTTTTCGTTCGGTTACCGAACCGGCGGGGACGTTTTCATCCCCCTTAAGCCGACCTTAAACTTCGGCTTTTCACTAAACAGTTTATCATACACAAAAACGGCAGTCGGAAAATCCGACTGCCGTTTTTCATTTTTCAGAGATTATTCGGTTAGCTTTCGGAATTCGTCGTTGTCCCGGACGTGGTCTTCAATTGTGAAGAGGTCTCAGTCAACTTGACCTTCGTGGTCTTCTTCTTACCATTGTGGTAGTACGTCATCGAAACGGTATCGTTCAGCTTGTACTTGTACAGAATGTCCCGCAACGTGGATTGGTTCGAAATTTCGTGACCACCCATGGCAGTGATGACATCGTACTTAGTCAGTCCGGCCTTCTTAGCTGGTGACCCTGCCGTGGCGCTCATCACAACCACACCGCTGTCCACGTTAGCTGGCAACTTCAAAATCGACTTCTGTTGTGAGCTGGAGACGTTCGCCAAGTCCACGTAGGTGATCCCCAACGCTGGCCGAACGACCTTGCCCCGCTTGACCAACTGATTGATGATGTTGACCACTTCGTTAGATGGAATGGCAAAGCCCATCCCTTCAACGCTGGTCCCTTCAGCATCGCTGGCAATCTTGGAAGACGTGATCCCGACGACTTGGCCACCGACGTTGATCAGCGCCCCACCAGAGTTCCCAGGGTTAATCGCCGCATCGGTTTGAATAACCGTGGCGTTCCCCGTCTGAGCCCCGTTAGAATTAGTGGTCTCAATCGTCCGCTTCTTGGCAGAGATGATCCCTTCCGTCAGAGAC
This sequence comes from Levilactobacillus yonginensis, assembly GCF_003946265.1. GTDB lineage: Bacteria > Bacillota > Bacilli > Lactobacillales > Lactobacillaceae > Levilactobacillus > Levilactobacillus yonginensis. Next base: position 64,309 of record NZ_RHNO01000001.1, on the reverse strand, counting down.
GTTGCGTACTGGCTACCCAGTGGTGACCCAATGGCCAAGGCCGTTTCGCCGACCTTCACCTTGTCAGAATCACCAAACGACGCAATGGTCTTCAAGTCCGCGCCGTTGACCTTTAAGACGGCCAGGTCGGTCACGGAATCCTTCCCAACTAATTTCGCCTGTAGCTGCTTACCTGAGCTGGTGACGACCCGCAGCGCCGATGACCCGGACACCACGTGATTGTTGGTCACGATGTACGCCGAGTTCCCACTCTTCTTGTAAACGACCCCGGAACCTTCAGAAGCTTCCTGCAGGGCCGCCTTACTGGTCGATGAGCCCGAAGAGTCTTCGCCAAATAATTGGCCCAACGTACTGTTACTACTACTTTGTTTTTGTAAATTAATAACAGAGACCATCGCCCCCTTGACCTTGTTAAAGGCCTTGGTGGATTGGCTGGACACGTTGACCGTCACATTAGAGGTCGACGCATTCCCACTCTTATTACTCCCGGCAGGTACCGCCGTATCGTTGAGACCACTGTTGTTGATGTAAGTGATACCACCGTAAGCGGCACCCCCACCGAGTAGCCCGGCCACCAGTGCCGTCACGGCAACCTTGGTCAAAGTCAGTCCGCCCCGCTTCTTCCGTGGTTCTGGAGTAGGCGTTGGAGTTGCTTGGTTATTATCAGTTGTTTGGTTGTTATCATTATTTTGATTATTGTTGTTATCCATCACATTGCGCTAACGCGCGAACCCTCCCTTATCCGTCAGTTGAAAAATACCTTCAACCGCTTATTTTATAAACTTAATCATAGCGAGTGAGTGTGAATTTTTTTTGATAATTTCATGCACAAGTCCTAAAATTTACGCTTTCTTAACCTATAAAGCAACTAAGGGCGTGGCCTCTTCGGGGTTGGTATCGATCAGCTGGAAATCGTGACCCACACCAAAATCCCGGTTCTTCATCATGGAGGCAACCGTCAAGTGACACAGCGACTGCATGTTGTTGTGCAGGCTCCGGTGGCCCAGATAGATTTTCTTGGTCCGGTTACCCAGCACGTCCATCAGGGCGTCGGCGCCTTCCTCGTTGGAGAGGTGCCCTTTGTCACCCAAGATTCGTTGCTTCAGTGGCCATGAGTACTCACCCATCCGCAGCATTTCCACGTCATGGTTACATTCCAGCAGGTAGGCGTCGGCATCCTTGATGACGCCCTCCACGTGCTCGGAGACGTAGCCGGTATCGGTCAGGATGACGAAGGTCTTGCCATGGTAGTGGATGGCGTAGAACTGGGGTTCAGCGGCATCGTGAGACACGGAAAAGCTCTCCACGTCGATGTCCCCAAACGTCTGAACCGTGTCCGGCGCAAACATATGCTTCTGGGCCAAATCGACCTTCCCAATCTTGGAAGACATGGCATCCCAGGTCCCCTGGTTGGCGTACACGTTCAGTTGTTCATACCGTCGCGCCAAAATACCCACAGCCTGGCGGTGATCAGAATGTTCATGCGTTACCAGGAGGGCGTTGACGTCGCTCATATTGCGGTCAATGTCGCCCATTAATTTTTCAATTTTCTTACCACTCAGTCCCGCGTCGATCATAATCTTTTCGTTAGGGCTCTCCACGTAGGCCACGTTACCCGTGCTCCCACTGGAAAGAATACTGATGCGTAAGTCATCTGCTGTTGTTTCTGTCCGCAAGTCCATTCGACCTCTCCTTAAATTCAATACCGTTATCATACCGCATCTGGCCGGCTTTGTAACTAACGCCGTCCGCAACCAAGTAAAAAGGGGGCAACCAGCTGGCCGCCCCCCGATTCATCATGCGTTTAATCACTCGTTGACGTGGTCCCACTGACCGTCTTCACGTTACTGTCGTTGGTCAAGATAGCCCCCGTGAACGCGTTAACGTGTTTCAGCTGTAAGACCCCGGCGTTGTTCCCACTGTTGGCCTTGACCGCAATGACCCAGGTCGGAATGTACACGCTGCTGTTCTTCAAAGTGAAGTAGCGGGTGTACGCCAGCTTGGTCCACACGATCTTGGTGTTATTCGAAATCTGATTGTACTGATACAACCAGATCAACGCCTTCCGCTCGGAAATGGTTTCCGTCTTTTCACGTAAGGTCGACACGTCTGACAGGTAGCCCTGCGTGTAGCCGGTCACCGTGCCATCGTTGGTCAGACTAAAGCGAATCTCACCGTACCGCGAGTAGATCTGTCCGTCCGTCACGTGTTGCGTGTAGACCACGGTGTTCTGACTGGACAACTGCTTATTGTAGAAGTAATTCGTTCCGTTCAAAATCATGGCGCCGTTATTGACCACGGTATCCAACGTCTTATCCGGATGCTTGGCATCAATACCCGTAATGGGCGTCTTAAACGTCGACGCAACCGTACCGTCATCGTGGTACCGAACCGTTTGATCACTCAGCGTCGTCAGCATATTTTTAACACTGCTGTCGTTACTGGTTGAAATGTAGTAGCCTTCGCTGCTGGCCTTCGACGGCGTCTTGAAGGTGATATCGTCGGACCGCATTTCTTTGACGATGGTGGCATCGCTATCCGCCGAACGCGTCGAGGCCGTCTCCGTTTGCCCGGATGTATCTCTTTGAAAGGCAACGAACAAGAAAATATCAATGACAATGAACGCGACTAGGAATAACCATTCGATGCGGCGGAAATCCATGCCAAACCACCCTCCTTTTTAACGACCTACTGTTTCAGCATCTGTGAATACGTCTTCCAGTTACCGTCGTAGAAAACGTACCAGGTAGGCGTCAGATTGACGACCTTATCCGATGAGGACGAAGCCAGCCACTGATACCCAAGTTGCACGGTCGCAATCTTCTTTTTACTATACCCGGCGGCCGTTAGCTGGTCAATCACACTCTGCGTGCTAGGCAGCGAAACGGACTTCTTGTCGGTTGGCACGGGGACCTGCAAGCTGTACAGCGAGAAATAGTACCGCCGCACACCCTGTGACAGCATCTGAACCCGCGCCGCCCCGTAGTTACTTTGATTAAAGATAGGGAACCCTTCAACGAAGCTCCGGTACGTGACCGTTGAGTTCGTGTGGTTGTACCCATAATACCGCAAGTTTTCCATTGGAATCCCCACGGCCTTCACCGCACTATAGCTAGCATTCAGCGCCTGGCTGAAGCTCAGCGACGCTTGCAACGCACTGTAGTCTTCATACAGCGCCGTCCCCTTCTTGTGGTAGACGGTCAGCTGTTGCGACGCCCCATCACTATAGATGGTATTGTCCTTGTTCTTCTTGGCTGAAACGTTGGTCGACTCCCCCTTGTTCAGGAGGCGCGTGGTAAAGTAGTCCGTCGACTGTTGGTTGACCAAGTAACTGTAGGATTGCACGGTCACGTTGTTCAAGACGTATGGTACCGCCGAGCCATTGAGCCACTGCATCTTAATGTCGATGCGAAAGAGATTTTCCTTCAGAATCTTGTTCAGTTGCTTGTTACTCCCCTTCTTCACGGTCACCTGGTAGACTTCCTGATCCTTATCGTCTAATAGGTAGATGTGCTTGGAGTTATCCAGCGGCACCATAATCCGTGAAAATTGGGTGGCGGAGCGGGTCAGGTTGCTGTTAAACACCGTGTTGAACAGTTTAATGTTGACCGGTGCCCCGTAGGACAAGAGAATGCTACTCTTGGTCGTCAAAAACTTCATGTAAACGGCTTGGGACTTAGCATCGACCCGGCGAACTCGTCCCAGGTCCCATTTGGACAGGGCCTCGCGAATCTCCGTGGTCAAATTAACTTTCCGGTTATTCAACAATTCCTGGTTGCCACTACCGTTGGTGTACACCACCTGCGTCGGCAAATAAACGTCCTTCTTCGGCCGGGAATTTAACTCGGTCGTGGGCGTATTTGAACTACGCTGGCGGTTACGCTCGTACTGAGCCGGATTCGTCCAGATCATGGCGGACAACGCCACACTGATCACTACGGCGATGGTGAGCCCGAGTGGTAAGAATGCTTTAGTTATCTTCATCCCAGAGATCCTCCTCATCGTACGGCTTGTAAGGCAAGGAAATGTAGAACGTGGAGCCACGGCCCTCACGACTATCGACCCAGATTCGGCCGCCCAGCATTTGGACCACTTCACGAGAAATCGCAAGTCCTAACCCACTCCCACCTTGGGCCCGTGAACGGGCCTTATCGACCCGGTAGAACCGGTCGAAGATACGGGGAACATCTGCCCGTGGAATCCCTAAACCTTGGTCAGAAACGCTTAAAATGACGTTATTATGCGTCTCCAGCAAGCGGGCCGTTACGACCCCACCGTCTGGGGAATACTTAATCGCGTTATTCATCAAGTTATCCAATACTTGCGTGAACCGGTCCGTGTCGATTTCGACCCAGAGGTCCCGCTTCGTGAAGTCCCGCTTGATGGTGTACGTCTTCTTAGGCTGGTCGTCTTGCTTCAACATCATGTCAAAGCGGTCCAGGACATAGTTAAAGAGTTCGTTTAAGTTAACCATTTCTAGTTCAAGTTTTTGCGTGCCAGAATCCATTCGTGACAGGGTTAAGAGGTCATTGATCATCCGGATCATCCGATCAGTTTCCTCTTGGGTGACCTTCAGGAACTGTGGCGCCACCTCAGGGTCCTTCCAGGCCCCTTCGGACAACGATTCGATGTACGCCCGCACACTGGTCAGTGGCGTCCGTAATTCATGGGACACGTTAGAAACGAATTCCTTCCGGTCCTGATCGATCTTCTGTTGTTCGGTGACATCGTGTAGGACACAGACCAACCCGGAAATAAAGCCAGACTCCCGTTGAATCAGGGAGAAGTAAGCTTGCAGAATTAGATCATGTTCCTTCGTTGAGAAGTCCAGGACCAAATCATCGGGGTCCTCTAACAGTTCACGCAACGTGTAGTCATCACGAATGTCGAGCAGGTCCAGAATCGACTTGCCCACGGCATCGTCCGTCTCCTGGTCGAGCAGGCTACCGGCGGTTTCGTTAATAATCGTGACGTTTCCCCGGCGATCGGTGGCAATAACCCCATCGGTCATGTGAGACATCACTGAATCCAGCCGGCGTCGTTCAGACTCAGTGGATTCCTGAGCCTCTTCGACCCGCACGGACAGGTTATTGACGGCACTGGCTAGTTGCCCCAGTTCATCATTCCCGTACACGTGAACGTGGCCAGAGTAGTCCCCCCGGGCAATTCGTAACGTCTGTTTCTTCATTTCATCAATCGGTCGGGTAATGGCTCGCGAAATAATAATCGCCATGACCAGTCCCAAAATAATCGCAACAAACGTGGCTGAGAAGTAAATCAGCGTGATTTGATTGATATTTTGATAGACCGAGTCCAGGCTAGAGCGCATTGAAATAACCCTAACTAATTCGCTGTTATTTCCCTGGGTCCGAATCAGCCGCGTAATGGTGGTGTAGTACCGACTATTGTTCTGTGAATTATACGTCGTCCGCACCACATCACGGTTATTGTAGATGGCATTTTTAATGTTGTTATCGGTCGTCTTTTGCCCAACGACCCCTTGGTTGTCGACTTCATTGGTCCCCCGAATGGTCCCTTTGTTATCGATGACCCGAATCTGAGCGTTATTGGTGTTATTGATTTCCGACAACGTTGATTTAATTTGTTTATTTCCCTTGACGGTGTTCGTCATCGTCAGCTCATCTGAGAGCCGATTCCCAATATAGGTTTGCACGACTTGTTGGGCTTTAAACGTATTTAAGTTCTGCCGCTCCAACTGGCGCACAAACACAGCACCGACGATCTCCAGCGTTAAAAGTAGGAGTAGCGCGAAGACCAGCGCGATTTTAAAGTGAATCGACTGGAAAAATTTAATTTTACTATTCACGAAGTCACATACTCCTCAATGCGAGATTTAGCGTTGCCGCTAGCTTAAGCTTGGTCTGAATCTGGGTTGCGCAGGTAGTACCCCACACCCCGTCGCGTTACCAGCCAAGTTGGGTGGCTCGGTGCATCTTCAATTTTTTCTCTGAGCCGACGAACCGTGACGTCCACAGTCCGGACATCACCAAAGTAGTCGTAGCCCCAAACCGTTTGCAGCAAGTGTTCTCGCGTCATGACTTGCCCAATGTGTTGGGCCAAGTAATGGAGTAATTCAAACTCCCGGTGGGTCAGATCAATGTTGGCGCCGCGCTTAGAAACAGAATAAGCTTCAGGATGGATGGTCAAATCACCAATCTCAATATCTTGGTTTTCTGGTTCTTCTGGCTGGGCGTGCGCGACAGTATCCTGCCGCCGCAGGTTAGCTTTCACCCGAGCAACCAACTCCCGGTTAGAGAATGGCTTAGTCACGTAGTCATCAGCCCCAACTTCCAGACCAACGACCTTATCCAATTCAGAGTCCTTAGCAGTTACCATAATGATTGGCATATCGTGCTTCCGGCGAATCTCACGGGCAACCCCGAGGCCATCGACCTTAGGTAACATTAAATCTAAGATAACCAAGTCAGGGCTATCCTCTTCGACCTGCTGAATCGCAGCCTCGCCATCGTAGGCAACGGCCACTTCGTAACCCTCTTTTTCAAGGTTAAACTTCATAATATCAGTAATCGGCTTTTCATCATCAACAACGAGAATTTTCTTAGGCATAATAAAAATTTCCTCCTTAAAGGGAAATACAAATGAATCCGACAATTGCAGGATTGCCGGCAGGCCGGCCGTTGGGTGTCATACTACCACCGTCAACGGGGCCACTACGTTTTAATGTACAGTTTGGTTCATCGTTTAAAGTCAAGGATAGAACGGGCCACCGTACAACTGATGGCCCAAAATGTTTTCAAAAGTAACGTTGAACGGTCCGAGATATTTCCGGTACCGAGAGAACAACGTTACCTGAATTATAACACATCATGAAGTTTCTTTCAGCCTAGGCACATCAAGGATTTAAGCTTCCCTTAACGTGTTATTTCCCGGGAAATGCACTTTTCTAATGAACATATGGCCTCATTTAGTCTATTAGTCACCTAGTGGATAGTAAGACAGCGGTTACAATTTCACTAGCCGTTTGACTTCCTAACAGTTTCACCACAATCTCTTTACGAAGATTAATTTCTATTTCGTCAGATTTGGATGGCCAGCCAACCTCTGCTGACCACCCGACTTGTTAAATAAACAAACTGGGAAATAATTTTGAGCCGGTTATTTTCAGTGAGCTACCTGCTAGATTCACCAATAATTGTCTATTATTTGGGAGAATTGGCTGATTTTAAAATTTTTTTTGCAAAAATTGCCGATTAATTAGCGATGAGCTTTCGAAAAATCCAACATATTTGGCCCAATTTCAAAAAAACCGCAAAATTCCGAAAACTTTTTAAGATTCGGAAATAACCACGGTAAACCGGGATTTTTCGCCCCTTCGTCATTATGAAATTTGCAATTTTTTTGAATAAAAATCAACTTTTTTCGAAAAAGGGGTTGCGCCCCCCTAATCCTCATGATATGATAGTTCTCGTTGATATGGAAGACATACGACATAACCGATATGGGCAGTTAGCTCAGCTGGCAGAGCAACGGACTCTTAATCCGTGGGTCCAGGGTTCGATCCCCTGACTGCCCATCACTTACTAATCAGCTTTCACGAAGCTAACTTCGTGGTTGCTGATTTTTTTGTACCCTGAGGTAATAAATATCCGCTGACCTCATGTTTATTCATAGTGAGTTCTCACGTTCCTGCACGCTACCTGTGATGTCCTCTTTTGGCCAGACAGCAGTGACAGGCCGCGTGAACCCCCTCAGAAGCCGCCACAGTAAGCCTGTTTCACCGACACTTCCTACATATATGGATGACACCCGCAACGGAAACTTGCAGAGGTGATGCGTTATCCAACAGCAACATCAGAAGAATTGCATGTCTTACCGGGTCGTCGCTCTCTTGATTGGCCTGGTCTTAAACGCCTTCGGCAACGCCCTCAGTGTTTCAGCTAACGCTGGGAGTGGGATTTGGACCGCGGCGGCCGTTAACATCGCTTACTGGATTCACGGCAACGTGGGGGTCATTCTCCTCATCGTCGGGGTTCTGAGCGCGCTTTTGAATCAGATTCTGATTCACCAGATCGACATCCCCCGATTCGTGGGTGAGGTGGCCTTCATTTCCTGTTTCAGTTACTTCATTGACGTGTTCGTCTCCATGTTTGGCAAATGGGGGGTTCCCAACCTTTCTTTAGGTTGGCGCATGCTCCTCAGCATCGTAGGGGTCACCATCTTTGCTAGCTCCATTTCCATCTATCAGCGAGCAAACCTCATCATGCATCCCAACGATGACACGTCGAACATCCTGCGGTTCATGTACCTAGGTGGGCGCGCCACGGCTTCACAACTGGTCGATTTCATTCCGCCGATCATCATGATCGCCGTTTGTTACATCGCTACCCGGCAGTTTTACTCCGTCAACGTAGGGACGTTGTACTCCATTATCTTTAACGGAGTCATCATCGCCGCCGCTGACAAACACATCATGCCACACCTGTACCACAACTTTAGAGTTTCTCATTAAAGTAACCTTATCCGTTGACCACTAGTTGGTCAGCGGATTTTTTTCGTTTCCCCAAATTTGTTTTTGGCCGTGCAACCTGCGTATACTGACATTTATTAAGGAGGCACCATCATGCGATTTACGTCAAAATTTCTTGATTCCTATTCACGCTGGGTTAGAACCTTAGATTTCCTCGAGTTACCCTTCGGCATTCTTTGGCTGCTCAACTTTCTCTGGCCGCGCTACGTGGTGCAGATCAGTATCGTCTTTGCCCTCTATAACGTTATCTTCTTTCTCTCCTGGTTAGTCGAAACCATTTGGCGTCATCACCAGAAGAAAAATGGGCGACTAAAGCGTTGATTTGGACTGGACAAGTCCCCGCCCCGGGGATTACGCTTAATAAAAATAAGTGGAGTGGACTATTTCTCGGATAATTATTTTATCGACTAGTTTATCCCCACAGCTTAGAGGGGATCCATCACTATGAGAAAATCCGTCGTCCTGTTCGCCAGTTGCTTGGCCCTGCTGACCAGTCTGCCAGCCGCAGCTGCCACTAAAAATCCGACACCCATCAGTAAATACCGTTACGTTAGTAAGAAAGCCTCCTACTATAACAAATCAACCAGCACTTACTACCGGTCCATTTGGACGGCCGCTCGTAAGGCTTGGAATAAATCCAAGGCCTTCAAGTGGTCCACGACCAAGAATAAAAAGTCGCGAACGTTTACCACGACCGTCAGCAAGGCCTCTGGTATCTGGATTAACGCAACCGGAATGGCCTACAATGGCATGTCCTTTGACAAAGCCGGCCACCAGACTGGTTCGGCCATGTATCTGAACCGTTCCGTTCTGAAAAAGTACAAATACAATAAGAAGCAACGGACGAACGTCGCCATTCACGAAATGGGCCACGCTCTGGGTCTCAGCCACAACGCTAAAGGCTCCGTTAGTGTGATGAATCCGGCTAACCGGGTCCAGCCGCTACGCAACGTTGATATTCGTGGCGTTAAGAAGGCCTACAGCACACCTGTCGCCACGCGTAAGGCTCTGGCCTCCGCTGCCAAGCCATCCCTCTCCGTCGACCACATTAAGGACTATTCCAACAGTATTTATGGCGTTGAAGGACTGGTCCACGACGCCGGCACCATTGTTGAAGGGACCATCACCAAGAGTGTTGGCCACCATAAGGCCCCTAAGAATTACTACACGACCCAGACGTTAAAGGTTTCGGACAAGTTTAAGGGCGCCGCCGCTGGGACAACGGTCACCTTCACCCAAGGGGGGACTACGCAAATGGCCGTTACCGACAGCGAGGTCCTGCATCCCGGCGAAGACGTGCTGGTCATGTTGGGTAAGAGTGCCGCCGGTAAATACTACGTTATCAATGACGGCCAAGGCATGTTCCTCGACACCCATACTAGTAACGGACACGAACTCTTTGAACACGTGTCTGACCACACCATCTACACGGAAGACATGCTCCACTAAGTCTATCTTTTCGCCTTACCGGCCGCCAGATATGGGCTGGAACGGTGCGGGCGACTTTGGAGACGCGGTTCCTTCGTGGCTTCAAATCGAGCGAGAAGCCCGTTCTTTGGCTGAAGCGTCCCCACAGCAGGCTACATTTCTGGCCGCCGGAATGCGTTCAATTTAGAGTACTAATACTGGATTGAAGCAACTAATTCATCTTTCAAACTTTAGTTCTGATTCAAAATGAAAAGCGGTCGTGACGGTTTAACCCGTGACGACCGCTTTTCTATGTATGGCTTAGTGCAGGTACCAATGATGCAGCGCCGTTACCAGGTCAATCAACGCAAATAACACGATGAATCCGCCCACACTAGCAATAAATAGGAGTCCATAACTTCGCCAGAACAACTGGCCTTGCGTGATGAAATCAACGGCTCCCTTAAACAGAAATACCGGTAATAAAAAGAACAGATAAATCTCTAACAAGTCAACCGATTGGGTTACTTGCTCCCTTAGAATCTTCCGAAAACCCATCACACAACCTCCTCCGATGATCCATCATCGCCGAAACCTGATCTGACAGCGATTAACCACCGCCATCACCCCATAATCAGTCCCGGTTGTACTCATCCCCGAGTTCCCCATGGAGACATCATACCATGGTCACCCCACAATAACTATGCCCCTGAACTAAGTTGTATGAAAAAACTAAAGCTTGTCGACAACTTGCTTATATAACTGTTTTTGCTAGTTAGGATGACTAGTTCGTCGCCGCTTAGCTTGGTGACGAACTCATGTCGCTAGTTATTACTTTGATAATTAGAATGTCAGCTTTCGTAGCATTTACTGATTGTTCTTGCGCAAAAAAGCGCTTATCTGTGAAAGGCGTTGACGTCGTCCTGATTGCCAGCTATGCTTAGGTCCTCATTCTGATACCCGAAAAAGCTGTCCCGAGTTCTGGGGCAGCTTTTTTGGTTACTGTTGGGGCTTGATCGCTTGGGTGCGGTGTTTATTGGGATTGTCTCCAGACTTAACTACCCTTGGCTGGGGGTGGAAATAGGTCGATTCCTGCGCTTAGCACAAAACAAGCTCCTCTATATTGCTTCTACTGGCTTAGAGCGTTCATCTCCGGATACCTATCTCGAGCCTGGCAGCTTCTGAAACGTGTTCCCTGGGGCAGGTCCCTGTGCTTAGCCTCTACTGTTTTAGAACATTCGTCTCCGGATACCTATCCCGAGCCTGGCAGCTTCTGAAACGTATGGAAATAGGCAGATTCCTGCGCTTAGCACAAAACAAGCTCCAAACTGAATAAATCCAGTCTGAAGCTTGTTTTACGCTAATGCTCAGAATCTAAGCGCCTATTTCCACACTCTATTTCCAATAAGCATACTTATACTGTGCATCACTCATCATGGTGTACTTCAACCCGCCAACCGTCTTAGATACTAAGTGTGCCTTGGCTTGTTGGTACAGTGGGACTAAGCCCGCCTGTTCCGTGACGTACGTATCCGCCTTCTTTAACATGTCCCACCGTTGTTGCGTGGTGTACTTCGCCGTGTTGTCGATTTCCTTCATCATATTACTGAAGTGGGCGTTGTTCCATTTCGTGAAGTTAACTGAGCTGGTGCCATCTGCCATTTGTAAGAAATCTGATGGGTCCCGCCAGTCCGTGGTCCAACCGTCCAAATCAATATCGAAGTTTCCAGCAGCGCCTTTAGCAATCTGCTGTGCCAGTGGCATCGACTTAATGGTGATTGTCAGCCCTGGCATGTACTTTTGAGCCTGTTGTTGTAAGTATTGGGCCACGTGCTTCTGTTCGTCCGTATCGGCCGTCAGGAGCTCTAAATTAGCCTTCTTGATGCCCATTTCCTTCTTCGCTTGGTTCCACAGTTGCGTTGCCTTCTTAGGGTTGTAACTCAACAGGTTACCCACGTCTTGTGAGAAATCCTTACCAGTAGTTGGGTCATTACCATCGCCGTAAGGAATCAAACTCTTAGCCGCTGTCGAACCATCTTGCAGCACGCTCTTGGTCACAGCCTTCCGGTTCACAACGTAGGAGAATGCTTGCCGAACCTTGGTGTTGTGCGTCACGGTCTTCTTGTCGTTAAATTCCAGGAACCGCATGGAGCTGTTCAGCGTCGTCTTCAATTCTGGATTGTTGGCATTTTGCTTGATGTATTGTCCTGACAGAACCGTTTCTTGAACCTTGCCAGACTTGAACAAACTAGCTGAGGTCCCTGGGTCCTTCACAACCTGAACGCCCACCTTTTTGATTTTCACATTCTTAGCGTTCCAGTAGTTGTCGTTCTTCACGTAAGTCCATGAATCAGCACTCCCACTCCAGCCGACTAACTTGTAGGCCCCTTCGGACATAGTCTTAGCTGCGGAAGTCCCATACTTGTTGCCATATTTATTAAATAAATTCGTCTTGATTGGATAAACGGCCGTTGCCAAGATATCTGGTAACCAAGGTTGTGGTTTGGACAGCGTCAGTTGTAACGTCTGCTTATTCAAAGCCTTGGCACCAATAGCCGAAGGCGCCTTCTTCCCATTCTGAACGTCATCGTAGTTCTTCAAGAACTTCAGTTTGTTGGCTACTTGCGACTTAGACTTGGGATTAACCTGCCAGTCAATGGAAGTAACGAAGTCCTGAGCCGTGACGGCATCCCCGTTGGCCCACTTAGCATTCTTTTTGATCTTAAACGTATAAACGGTGCCATTCTTCGTGGGCTTAACCACTTTTTCAGCAACCCCGGCAACGACTTTCCCGTTGGCGTTCAACGTGTACAGCCCCTCTTCGGTTTGAGCAATCATGCTGGAACTATTGCTATCACCCGAAATAGCTGGGTTAGCCGTGGCAGGGTTCCCCACCATCGTCACGTTCAATTCTTTATCCGCATCACTCTTGGCTTGCGTGGACCCACAACCGGCCAACGCAGCAACTGCTAACAATCCAAATCCTAATCCCATTAATTTTTTCATTTTAATTACCCCTCATCATTGATTATCACTAAAAAAGTCGCCCGTCCTTGTCAGCCATCTCTGGCTAACAAGGGCGAACGACTCGCGGTACCACCTTGTTTTATCTCTCATGGAGTTCCTTAGAACTCTCCGTGCGGTAATGGACACGAACCAGTAACGGCTACTTCATTCACCGTTACGACTTCCAGATGCGCTTCACTCGTGTGGTTTGATCCGGCTTTCATCTGCCCGGACTCGCTCAACAAACCCTCACGAGCTACTCTTCTGTTTAACGTCTGCTTGATTGATATTAAATTTATCATCATTCATTTTATCTGTCAATCCTTTTATAAACATTCATTTTTATGTATATTTTATGAGTATCTGGGTAAAAAAATGGCCAACCCACGTCGCCGTAGGCTGGTCAAAATGAATAATCGTGAAAATTCCCTAAATAATCGCGATAATTTTTTTATTTATGCGTCCAACGTTGATGGTTTTGTGTGGTGGTCGTTGTCTGCCGACTCACGGTCTTCCCCGCCTGACTGGTCGTGGTCTGCGTCTTAACTGCAACGTGACCCTTGCCTTTGCCACCATTTGATAGCTGAACGGCTGTTTGACCAGATGTCGGTTGAACCACAGAGTCGGTCACGGTCGATTGGCTCTTAGGTGCCTGAATGAACAGAAAAGCGCCTAAAACCAGACCGATCAACAGACCGCTGATTCCCCGAATACTTTTTTTCATGTGCTTTCCCCTGATTTCCCTATGTGCGTTTTAGTCCTCTAGCGACATTATACACCTAAGTTGTCCAAAACTTATCGATAAGTTTCCACACGCCGTTGGTTTCCCGTCACGACAACCCCGGTCAGGACCAAGACAATCAGGTTGGCCGCAGCGGCTACCACGAAGAGCACGGTGTAGGAAGCGTGGTCGATCACCAGTCCCCCGAAGAGCGGACCCAGCGCCTTCCCAACGGACGCCCAGGCGTTAGCCATCCCCTGATACTTTCCTTTGACTACGGTCGGTGTTAGGTCGTTAACGAGCGCTGGAATCGCGGGAAACGCAGTTGCTTCACCCATCGTTAGAATCACCATGGCAATGACGAAGTGCAGGTAGTCCTTGGCAAAAATCAGCGTGATAAACGACAACGCCACGAAGAAGATCCCGGCGTAAACCTGCACGTAGAGATTGCTAACATAGTTGGCTAACCAGTTCAGACCTGCCTGGAAAACCACGATAAGCGCGGCATTTAACGTCCACAACAGACTGTATTCCTTCATTGGAATGCCCATCCCCGTCATATAGACGGACAGGTTCGATGCCCACTGCTCATACATCGTCCAAATGATGACCAATGAAATGAAGAACGTCGCCATGATCCGCCGGTTGGGCAGCGCAATGTGGACGGTCGTCTTGGCTCTGGTCACCACTTTACGGTTCACCACGGCCGGGACCTTGTAGCACACGATGGCCACGATGAGAAAACCCACGAACAGGCCAAAGGCGATTCCAAACAGCAACGTAATGCTGGTTGTATAGACGAACCCCACCATGGCAGTCCCGAGCACGATCCCCAGATTCTCCGCAAAGTACAACATGTTGAAGATATACCGGCCATCGCGACTATGAATGGTCGTGGCCAGTGAATTGACCATCGTTAACGTCCACCCTGAGGCAAACCCCAGGAAGACCAATGCGATTGGGTAAGCTGGCCAGCCATGCGTGACGACCAGCGTGCCAAATGTGACCAGGGACATGCATACCCCAGCGATGGTCAAATGGTAAGGATTAAGGCGGTCAAACAAACGCCCCCCCAACACACTACCCACGACATTGGCGAGGGAGTAAAACAGCAAGATGATTCCCACCTCGGTCAACGACGTTCCCAGCCGATTATGTAAATAAATGGTGGTCAGCGGCCAAATAAAGCTCATGCCGATACTACTGAACAATGCACCCAGTAGGAGCCACCGGATACGGATTTCTTGCATAAAACCCCTCCTTTTCTCAAAAGATGTTAAGCTTTATTCTAGCACTCGTGGGGCGAACGTGACCACCCCACATCTAGGAGGTCATCCCATGACAAAACTCATTCAATCCGTCCAACGCGCCGCGGCCATCTGTCGGCTGCTAGCCTCACAACCAGAAACGAGCCTCCACGAGATTCAGGAGGCGCTTCAGCTCCCTAAAACCACAATTTACGGCCTAGTGGCGACGCTGGTCGCCGAACACATCCTTTATAAGAATCCGTTGACTGCCGCCTATTCACTGGGGCCGGCCGCGTTGGTTGGGAATCGACCGCTCACCGCCATCCAGCTGGTCCGGCTACTACGCCCCGACCTACAACAGCTGGCAAGCAATCAGAATCTGGCCGTTCACGTCGCCGTCCGTCAAGCTGACCGCGCACACTACTTAGCCAAAATTGAGGCGCCCCACCCCCAACACGTGTCAGCACAGCCTGGACAGGACGACTCATTGGCCATCACGGCAACTGGCAAGTTACTGCTTAGCGTGAGCCCAGCTGACTTTCAAGCCAGCTATTTAGCAAACCTGGCCGCACCACTAGCCCAACAATTACGAGCCGAGCTCCCCGACATCAGCCAGCGAAACGTGGCATACGACTACGGCGAACAGACGCACCAAATTGCCTGTGTTGCCACCGGTCTACGCGACCACCGTGGTCAGGTGATTGCCAGCGTCAGTCTCGTCCTGCCAGCCACCGCTAGTGCAACTGACCTGCAGATTGGTGAGCAGCAACTACTCGCATTAACTGCGGCTTTGGCGCCCCGCATTTAACCCCGAAAGAGGGGGATACTGGCTACTAGCTGGTCCGCGGTTCAACCAGCAAGCTTTATTGAACAACAAAAAGGGCCAGGGATTTCGTTCCCGACCCGCAACCTAACAGTGAATTTATTGAACCGGTTGGCCAGAATGCTGCTCCAAGCCACCCGATACCGGCAAGTTTTCCCCGTTGATTGGGTCAGATTCATCGCTAGCCAAGAAATACATGACCCGCGCGATGTCTTCCGGTTGGGCAATTCTTTTCAATGGATTAGCCTGTTCAAACTGTGCCACGACCTCCGGTGGGTTGGCCATAAACATCGGCGTCTTGGTCGCACTTGGATCCACGTTGTTCACGCGAATATTATACTGCCCGTAGTCCAACGCCATGGCGCGCACCAGGTTGACAACGGCACCTTTGGCAGCATTATAGGCCGCCATGTTATAGTCGCCCCGCAACCCAGAAATGGAACCCGTGTTCACAATCGTCCCGTGTCCCCGTTCAATCATACCGGGAACAAAGGCCGCACTCATCAGATAGATGGATTTGACGTCGACCGCCATGATCCGGTCCCAATCGTCCTCATCGACCTGGTGGAGCATTCCCGGAACAAAGATCCCAGCGTTATTTACCAGGCTGTCAACGACCCAACCTTGGGCCTGAATGGCCGTAGCTAAAGCGTGAACGGAAGCGGCCTGACTAACATCCGTCGCGTGAAAGAAGAGGTTGGCATACCCCGCTTGCTGCAAGTCTGCGACCACTTGGGTCCCCTTTTCAGCGTTTAAATCAGCCAGAACAACGCGCCAGCCACGGTGACTAAAGAGTTTGACGGCGCTGAGCCCCATCCCGGACGTGGCACCGGTAATAATTACAGTTTTCATGGTTCAAAACCTCCCAATTTTAAATGGGGGTTCGACAATGCCGAACGAACTTTTCCTGAACCCCGCACACTATACGAGGCCCCAGCCAATTTGTCAAACGCTTCAATTGCATTTCTACGCGGCTTTCCCTACACTTAGTCCCTAAGGAGGACCACCACGATGACAATTTTACTGATCAACGGCAGCCCCAGAAAGACTGGCAACACGGCAACTCTGGGCGATCGACTGCTCACTAACTTACCCTATCGCACCATTCATCTAGCCGACCACCAACTCAACTTCGTTCAGGATTACCGAGACACAGCCCATCCACAACAGGACCTAACCGATGATTACGAAGCGTTGATGGCCCAATTTGCTCAAGCAACCGACATTGTGCTGGGAACACCAGTTTACTGGTATGGTATGACCGGGCAACTCAAGGTCTTCATGGACCGCTGGTTTGACAGCTTCACTAACGACTTCCCTTTTGCTAGCAAACGTCTCTACCTGCTAGTCGTTGGTGCTGATGAACCAACCACCAAGGCTACCGGCATCACCCAAGCCGTTCAGGAGTCCTGTGACTGGTTACAGATGGACTTTCAAGGGACGGCGACCGTTACGGCAGACGGTCCCACGGACGTTGCTAAGATGGCGGAGTTGCCTGCTAGCGTACGCCGTTTACGCGACATTCTGCAGCAGCATCAAGCCTAAATGTTTCATGTGAAACATAACTAAACAGCTAAACTTCTTTGACCAGTTGGCACGCTCAGCATGCAACCGGTCATTTTATTTTACCTAAATGCCCTATTGACCCGCGAACTATGCTAGAGTAAAAGTTGAATTTATTCAGAAAGTGAGGCTTCACCCATGCAATTTCGACTTATCCAATCAACCGACAATCCCGCGTTAGCTAAAATCTTACGCGGCAACCTTAAGGCCAACGGATTAGACATCCCGGGGACCGCCTACTTCGACGACCTCGAACACCTCAGCGACTTCTACCAGCAAGCTGGGCGCGACTACCTAGTCGCCCTCAACGATGCTGGCGAAATCCTCGGCGGTGGTGGTTTTGCCGAGTACCTTCCTGATCAGGGTATCGCGGAACTCCAGAAACTGTACCTAGCAGACACTGCCAAGGGTCAAGGCGTGGGCTACCGATTAGTCCGAACGGTCGAAGTCATGGCCCGCGAGGCTGGTTACCAACAAATGTATTTGGAAACCCACCACGCGTTGAAGCCGGCCATGCACCTCTATGAGGAAATGCACTACCAACTGGTGCCGAAACCTTTAAAAACCGCGGTACATCAAACGATGGATCGTTTCTACGTTAAATCACTCATTAAAAGCTAAATCTCCCCAAAATGGGTAGCCAGTTACCTTCTGACACCCGGTTTATTGGAAATACAAAAAGGCCTGAGAAAAATGTCTCAGGTCTTTTTTCATTTATCGGTTGATAAATTAATGGCAAATAAAAAACCACCGCTCGGGGAAAGCGATGGTCATCGGAGTAGGGGTAACGTCACTATATAAGAATGACGTTAACTATTTTTTCATTATTCCAGGGGAGGAGGAGTACATGAAAAAAGATTGTTAATCTTTGGTAGAAGCAACCTACTGGTTAACTTCTATGCTTCATATAATAATTGGAAAATATGATGAAAGTGTGAACTTTCTGGCACACTCTTATGAATTTTGCACATAGTCACTATTTAAGACGTTATTTCCTTACGGGGGGAAGGGTTGTGTGGCATCACTATTTTAGTCATATTTCGTGCAATTCAGCCGTTCATTTTCAATTTATACAGCGTATAACGTTTTATACATTGCTTTATGCAGAAGAATAATTTCAACTCGGGCCAGTTCGTTCTGGCGGCTTCTGAAACGTGCGCCGTCAGCCAGACTCCTCCGCTTAGCAAAAATAAGGTCCCTGTCCAGCGTTGCTGAACAGAAACCTTATTTCCACTAATGCTCAGAGTCTAGGCGGCTGACTCTGCACTCTTGCTCTTACCCTTCCGGTGTATAAGCCACCGAGGAGAACTTGTTGAACGATTTAACGAAAAGTAGTTTGACCGTGCCCCGAGGACCCGACCGGTTCTTTTCAATAATGACTTCAACCTCACCGACGTCTTGGTCGCCCTCTTCACGTGGGTCACTGTTGTTGTCACCACCACCGCCGTCTTCGTCGCCTTCCCGCTCGTAGTAGTCATCACGGTACAAGAACGAAACGATATCGGCATCTTGTTCGATTGATCCAGATTCACGAATATCAGATAACACTGGGCGCTTGTCTTGCCGCTGTTCCACTCCCCGTGAGAGCTGGGATAATGCAATAACGGGTACGTGCAATTCCTTGGCTAACTTCTTCAATTGCCGTGAAATATCAGAAACTTCTTGTTGCCGACTTTCGTGGTTGGTCCCTTCGATCAGTTGCAGGTAATCGATCACGATTAACCCCAGGTTACCCTTTTCCTTTGCTAACCGCCGACACTTAGCCCGAATTTCAGTAATCTTATTTCCGGCCGTATCGTCGATATAAATGTTGGCCTTGGCCAGACTTCCCATAGCCACAATGAGGTTCTGCCATTCATCTTCGGACAATTGTCCAGTCCGTAAATGGTTGGCATCGATGGACCCTTCCGCACACAGCATCCGGTTGACCAACGATTCCGCACTCATTTCCAAACTAAAGATGGCCACGGTTTTATCCGTCTTGGTCCCCACGTTTTGCGCAATGTTCAGGGCAAACGCGGTCTTCCCAACGGCTGGCCGCGCGGCAAGAATCATTAATTCATCGTCGTGTAACCCAGTCGTCATCTTATCCAGCTCGGCGTAACCGGTAGATAACCCGGTAATCACGTCACCCTGTTCGGAAAGCTTATTAATTTCTTCAAATGAGTTATTTAACACATCACGAATGGGTTTGAAACCAGATTGGTTCCGCGTTTCTGCCACACTCATGATATCTCGTTCGGCGTTATCTAATAGGTCCGAAACATCTTCGTCCTGTTGATAACCCTGCGTCGCAATGTTCGTGGCCGTCTGAATCAGCCGCCGTAAAATGGCCTTTTCCTGAACAATTTTAGCGTAGTAGGTGGCGTTGGCCGCAGTAGGCACGGAACCCGCTAACTCAGCGATGTAGGTCACACCACCGACGTCGTCCAGCTCGTTTTTCGCCGTCAATCGGTCGGTAATGGTCACCACATCAATGGCTTCATCACGGTCGTTCAGGTCGATCATGGCCTGAAAGATAATCTGATGTTCCCGGCGATAGAAGTCTTCCGGGGACAGATATTCCATGGCATCCACCAACGCGTCGGTACTCAAAAAGATCGCCCCAAGGACGGCCTTTTCGGCATCGAGGTTCTGTGGTGGTGTGTGATCTGTGAGTACGTTGTTATCCATGCTTAACTGATTACCTCTTAACTCAATTTTGTCTACCGTAACGGACTTCTGAACTTACATTTTACCATGTAAGCCAGGATGGGGGAAATATAAGTTACCTCCATCGATGACTGGCTCCATGAAAAAAGCCGTCCTGTATAGGGCGGCTTTTGAAATATTTATTTTTGCTTGGCAACCACGTGAACCCGAATCTTAGCAGTCACGTCACTGTGAAGCTTGACTGGCACGTTCGTGAAGCCCAAAGACCGAATTGGTTCTGGGAGTTCAACCTTCCGCTTGTCGATCTTTAAATCAAATTGCTTTTGCAGCGCTTGAACAATTTGCTTACTAGGAATGGACCCGAATAACCGGTCATCTTCCCCCGCCTTAGCCACGATTTCAACAACCGTCTTGTCGGCTTCTAGCTTCTTTTGTAAGTCCTTGGCTTCTGCCAATTCTTCGGCATCTCGCCGTTGTTCAGCTTTGCGTTCGGCATTCAACTGACTCATCGTGGCTTGGTTAGCTTCCTTAGCTAATCCCCGCTTGATCAGGAAGTTTTGGGCATAACCATCGGGAACATTCTTAATTTCCCCGCGCTTACCCTTACCGCGAACGTCCTTGATAAAAATAACTTTCACGTCGTTCACTCCTCACTTATTCCAACTATAATATTAATCCTACGCTAAGACGGCGCGTTTAGCAATTAACTAAGTCGTCGATTCCTCCGGATCATCGCTATGATTTAAAATATCGATCAGCTGTTGCTTGACCTCAGCCACCGTCTTGTCGCTGATTTGCGTAGCTGCGTTCGACAGGTGACCACCACCGCCCATGGCTTCCATGGACAGTTGCACGTTAATTTCACCCAGCGACCGAGCAGAAATACCGACCCGACCATCGGCCCGACGCGTAATGACAAACGACGCATCGACACCAGACATGTTTAAGAGATCATCGGCAGCCTGAGCAGCTGTAACGGGATCATAGGTTTGATCCTCTTCGCCAGCAATCAGCGCCATGTCTTCGTTGACGAACTCGACCATTTCAATCAAGTGGTTGCGTTGCAGGTAACTATCGACATTTTCCTTCATATACTGTTGCATTTGAATCGCGTCCGCCCCGGCAGACCGTAGGTAACTGGCGGCATCGAACGTTCGCGTCCCGGTCCGTAGCGAGAAGTGCTTGGTGTCGACGAAGATCCCCGTCAGCATCGCTGTAGCTTCCAGCTTATTGATTGGTTCACCCTCTTGTGACTGATACTCAAACATTTCGGTAATCAGCTCACACGTTGAGCTAGCGTATGGTTCAATGTAGACCAACAGTGGATTCTCAGGGAACTCTTCACCACGACGGTGATGGTCAATAATCATGACCCGGTTCTCCAAGCGGTGATAGAGTTCAGACGAAATGGAGATCGACGACTTGGAGTGGTCAACCATCAGCAACATACTCTGATCGGTCGCTTTCTCCAGGGCTTCCTCCGGTGAAATGATGGCGGCATCGACGTCCGGATATTCTTTTAAATTATCCAGTAACCGTTGCACGTCGGAATGGACGGTCTCTTTGTCGAGAACGATCCACGCCTTCTTATTATTCATCTTCGCAATCCGCCGAATCCCTAGGCAAGCTCCCAACGAATCCATATCCGGTTGGGTGTGCCCTTGAACAAAGATCTGGTCGGATTCATTCATCAGTTCTTGCAGTGCTTGTGAAATCATCCGTGCCCGAACCCGCGTCCGTTTCTCCATCGGGTTCGTCTTCCCACCATAGTAGCGGGCTTCCTGGTCAGCGGCTTTCACCACGACCTGGTCCCCACCCCGACCGAGTGCCAAGTCCAGATTACTCTGAGCTTGATCGGCCAGTTTGTTCAGGTTAGGGTCGCCGTACGCAATCCCCATACTCAAGGTCAGGGGGAAGTTTTGCTTAGACGTACTCTCCCGAATGGTGTCCAAAATCTTAAACTTATCCGCTTCAATCCCGGCCAGCGATTTGGCATAGGCTAGAATGAAGTAGTGGTCATCATCCAATTGCTTGAGGTACATATCAAATTGTTGGACCCACGCCGACAATTCATTCGTGACGTAATTTCTCAGATTAGAAATGTCTTGGTCGGTCATTGACTGTGTGACTTCATCATAGTTATCCAAGAAAATCTGCCCAATCGCAATTTTCTCATTATCGTACTGTTCCTGAATCAATTGGTAATGGGTGATGTCATACAAATAAATCGCATGAAAATCTGGTTGAACGTACATCGTGAAGCGTTTATCCCGCCATTTCACGGTCGTCATGGTCTGGGGCTCCGCACCTTCCACCAACTTTGCCAGGTCCGTGTCAACCGCGCCAATCGTGCGGTTCAAGACGTCCTGATCACCAAAGTAGTGTTGTAAGTAAGGATTGACCCATTCAATCTGATCATTTTCCCCGAGAATAATCACACCAGGTGGCATCCG
Organism: Levilactobacillus yonginensis; assembly: GCF_003946265.1. Classification (GTDB taxonomy): domain Bacteria; phylum Bacillota; class Bacilli; order Lactobacillales; family Lactobacillaceae; genus Levilactobacillus; species Levilactobacillus yonginensis. Next base: position 41,928 of record NZ_RHNO01000001.1, on the reverse strand, counting down.
CAGCAGCGCTTCTTGCTCACCCTGCTGAATTCGAAAGGACAGATCAGAGATGTACTGCGTCGTATCGGCACCAATTTCCGCCATCGTATTAAATGCTATCAGCGTTGCGATTCCCACCAGAACTAAAACGACGATCCCAAAAATCCAATTGAGCAGAAACGAGAGCACAATGCCAAGAATTGCCAGTATGGCAGTCATCATTGCAATGCCTCGCAAGCGCCGGTTCTGTAAGAACTCGGGCACATTTGCTCGTGAAAATAATTTATTCATTTTGCTCCTCATCTGATTCATCTGGAAAAGATATTTTGACCCACCCGTACCGGGCAAAAACTCACGGGATCAAAAAGTGTCAAATAATAACCTTATTTTATCACACTCGCGGGTAATGACAAACCCACCCGACGCAATAAACCGCGTCATGACGGGAACGGCAAGGGTTTAGGCATGATTAAAAATTCCCAGTTGACCTTGACGTTACGTCAACCACTATAGTAGATTACAAGCAAGACAGGAGGTGGTCGCCATGACCTACAGTATTCAACAGTTAGCCAGTTTAGCTGGTGTCAGCACTCGGACCCTACGCTACTATGACCAAATCAAGCTATTACCCGCTAACCGCAACGTTCATAACGGCTACCGTGAATACGGTGAGGCTGCCGTGGACCGGCTCCAACTGATTCGTTATTTTCAAACGTTTGGATTCGAACTGACCACCATTCAACAACTGCTCGACCAGCCCCGCGCCGTCCAGACGGCCGCATTAGCTACGCAACGGGCCCAGTTGGCCGCGGAGCGCGAACACCTCACAACCTTGCTGAATACTTTGGACCGCACCCTAGCGGCCCGTAACGGAGGTCCTCAGATGACTGATTCAGAAAAATTTGCCACATTTAAACAGGAACAACTCGCTGACAACGAGCAGGCCTTTGGTGTGGAAGCGCGTCAATTATATGGAAAAGAAACCGTCATGGCTAGCCAACACCGGTTTGCCAACCTAAGTGAAACCGAGTACCACGACATGCAGGCCACCGAGGCTGAGCTATTTACTGCTCTCAAAATGGTCGCCACAACGGGTGATCTCACGAGTGAAGCCGCCCGACGAGTCTACGAGTGCCATCGGCAATGGTTATGTTTCACGTGGAACAACTACTCGCAAGTCGCTCACCGTGGCTTGGCTCAAATGTACACGCATGATTCCCGTTTTGCCGACTACTACAATCAACGGGTTGGCTTACCCAATGCCGCAGCTACCCTAGTGGCCGTGATCAATCAGTATACGGCATAGTTTGCATCGCAACCCGTCAGCCGGTTTTTAACCACGACAATAAATAGCGACCATGAAAGTGTCATGGTCGCTATTTTCAATTGGCAAATATCCTATATTACGGGTCAGAACCGGTTTATTGATTAGGGTCCTTGATTTGGCTCCAGGGCATCACGTGAAGCATCCAAGAAATACCGTACTTGTCAGTGAAATGGCCCATTTTACCACCCCAGAACTGCTCCTCATATGGCATATCAATCGTCACTTCGCCTGAGGCAACCAAGTGCTGATAAAAAGCGTCCGCTGCTTCAACACTAGCGGTATCATCACCATTGATATCTAAGATCATATCCACCTGATTGGATGACTGAACGGGACCCCGAAAACTATCGGCACACTGAAAGCTCATGCCCAGTACTGTAAATCCAGCATGAATCGTCAGACTCTCTAGGTCGGCATCTGCTGGCAGGTGAAACTGCTTGGCCTGCTCTGGTTGTGGGCTAAAGCGATAGACATCTGTGGCACCAAAGACCGTTTGGTAATAGGCCAAGGCCTCCTTGGCACTTTCAAAGGCAAAGCTGGGAATAATTCTGGATTGCATAAATAACCATCTCCTGACTATGAATATCCTAAGTGTAGCAAGCTTTTCCTTGAGATAGTAGTAAAGGGCCTTGAATCGTTTGTTATTCTCAATCCAGTGGCGACTGCAACTGATTTTTCCCTTAATATCGCTCACCAATCACTGGCTTGAACCACTTAGCATTCTCTAACCAGGTTCTGCTGTTTCATGTGAAACAAGGCTATTCAGTCTGCCACGTCACCTATTTGGTTGATAAACGCCTTGATTTCATTTGGATTGCCGTGATTAATAATAATCCATTAACGTGTATAAATATTAGCTATGCAATGCGCCATATTTATTCAATTATGCTAGCGTTATTCTGCTTGTCTCCTCAATTTTCCTATGCTAAGCTTGGTTTCCAATCAGTCAGGAGGTCATCCTTATCCTTAGCTTACTCACGCGTTTAATCATTTGGTTACCCACCTTTCTAATCACTAGCTTTGCCCTCTTTATGCTATTGGGTCGACTATCAGGGTTTCTCCTAGTAAGTAACAATATCAGCATCGTCTTCACGCTTATCATCCTAATCATCAGCGTGGCGGTTGCTGTCGAGATTGCCAACTGGGTAAGTTCTCGTCGCTGGCTTGGATCAGGCAACGACTAAAACCAATTCTCCACCAAAATTTCTTACACTACAGAATATAAAAACGAGGTCGGAATTTTTCCCGGCCTCGTTTTTGATAATCAACATTTTTGCCATCAGCATCTGCCGTCTTTCTCATTTTCCAACCTCCTGGGGCCGGTTTTACCGGGTAACTAGCCTAAAAATACTGGCAACCATCGTTAGAAATAAATTTTGCTGACTCCCAAACTACCTCACGTATCCAGTGAATGGTCCGGAAAATTAGCCGCCACACGTTACCGCTTACATTGCTGCTACTATCACACTTGTCCCGCACCACCCAACCATACTTCCTGTAGACCCTCGACTAACCACCACTAAAAATGGCGCGCCTTTTTTTCAAATTCACCGTTGACAAAACAAATTTCGGTGCTAAACTAGCAATTATTAACAATTGATTAGAAAATTAAAAAGTGATGATGAAGTCCAGTAGTGCTGAACGATCTTGTCAGCGAGCCCGGTTAAGTGAGAGCGGGTCAAGATTCTTAGCATGAACATCCCTTCGGAGCTGTTAGCTGAAATTCAAGTAAGTTTATACCGGAAGCATCCGTTATCAATGCAGTGAATCGCGGGAGTGGTCGTTTCCCAAAAGTTCCTAGCTTTTGAGGCTCGTCCTCTAGGAGCCCGCCGTTCATAGATAAGGCTACTTTTTGAGTAGCAAAAACTAAGGTGGTACCGTGCGAACTGCACCCTTACAGAGAAACATTTTCTGTAGGGGTGCTTTTTATTTCTCCGCTAATCACTTCTAATCAATTGAATCTAGGAGGTTGTTTCACATGAAACATTCAGTTTGGGCAATGCCCGCATCTTTATTATTACTCGTCACTCTCAGTGCCTGTGGTCAAGCATCTGGGAATACGACCAACAAGAACAAAACGTTAAACGTCACGCTGGCCAGTGAACCCGCCACCGCCGACCCAAACAAGTCGACCGATACCAATAGTGGTAACGTCATCACCCAAACAATGGAAGGCCTCTATACCTATAACAAAGCCGGCAAATTAACCGCCGGCGTCGCCACCAAGATGGTTAAACCCACCAACAATGGTAAGACCTACACGTTCACGTTAAGGAAGAATGCCAAGTGGTCCAACGGCCAACCAGTTACCGCTCAAGACTTCGTGACTTCCATGCGACGGTGGGTCGACCCCAAGACCAAGGCCCAATATGCCAGTCTCCTGAGTGCCTTTAAAAACTACGATGCCGTTCAGAAAGGCACCGACACCCCTGATAAATTAGGGGTCAAGGCGTTAAGCAAAACTAAGCTCCAATTTCAATTAACTAAGGCGGTTCCCTACTTCGATGACTTAGTCGCTGGTTACTATCCACTGAACACCGACGCCGTTCAGAAATACGGGCAGAAGTACGGGACTAGCGCCGCTAAGACCGTCAGCAATGGTGCCTACAAGCTGGTTGGCTGGACTGGTAGTAATTCCTCATGGACTTACGTGAAGAACACCCATTATTGGAACGCTCAGAACGTTAAGATCAAGAAAGTCGCCGTATCCGTCACCAAGGACGAAAGCACCGCTTCCAATCTTTTTAAGAGCGGTAAGATCCAAGAAACCACGGTTAGTGGCCAGTACGTCCGGGCCAATGCTAACGACAAGCAGCTTCACACCCACTTGTTAGGCCGGTTGCAATACCTTTACGTCAACAGTAAGAAGAAAGCAACGGATTCAGAAAACCTGCGTCAAGCTGTTTCACTCGTCATGAGCCGGTCAACGTTGACCAACAAGGTCCTTCAAGATGGCTCCAAGCCAGCGCTAAGCGCCGTTCCTCGTGGTGATCAAGCCAATCCCAAGACTGGTCAAGATATGGCCGCTCAAGTTGGCAACCTGTTACCTCAAGACGTCACTAAGGCTAAGGAATACTGGGCCAAGTACCTCAAGGAAACTGGGAAGACTAAGGTCACGTTAAACCTTCTGACCGATGATACCGATGATGACAAACACGTTGGCACCTACCTGCAATCAGTTATGCAGAAGAATTTTAAGGGCTTGACGGTCAACGTGACCTCAATCCCTCACGCCCAACACGTCGCTCGTGACTTTGCCGGGACATTTGAACTAAACCTTACCGGCTGGTCCAGCAGTTGGTTGGACGCCTCTGATTACCTCAGCCTAGCTGCCAAGACCAACACCGTGAACTTCACCGGTTGGAACGACGATCAGTTCAACGAATTGCTGAACGACGCCAACAGTAAGACTGGTTTGGCACGCTACAACGGTCTGATGGCCGCCGACAAGCGCTTAATGGCAGTCAAAGGCTACATCCCCGTTTACCAACCTTCAGAAGCTAAGTTGGTCTCCAGCAAGGTGGGCGGTCTGACCTACACGCTCCTGCACGATGCTAAATACCAATACGCTTACTGGAAATAAACGATGCCACTAGCAACATACTCGTAACCACCAATAACGAAATGAGTCACTTAAAATATAGGAGGAAACACATATGAGCAAAAAAACTTTCTTTAACTTCACCTTATTTGATGGCACCACCGATCAGAATGAAGCCGACGCCTGGTTCACCGTCGATACGGAAACAGGCAAATTAGTCGACCGCGGGCAGGGCACGCCCGCTGAGGCCGATGAACAGGTTGATTTAGGCGGTCAGTACGTCATGCCAGGATTCTTCAACGTTCACACCCACGTCTCAGCCAATCCTTTAGCGCTGAACGGGAGTCACAACTCCGAATCCGAAGTCTCCGTCTTTGCCTGGACCAACCTCCAAGCACTCTTAAAGTCCGGGGTAACTTACGTCCGCGGCTGCGGGAACGATTACGACGTTGACGTGAAACTCAAGCGCCTGCAAAAGACCGGTCAACTCCCACACACTCCCCGGATGCTGACCTCCGGCAAGGCCTTCTCTATGACTGGCGGCCACGGTGATTCCGCAACTGGTGGGCACGCCGTTGACTCACCCGATGAGATGCGTAAGGCCGTCCGAACCGCCTTCAAGAATGGTGCTGAGAGTGTCAAAGTCATGGCCACTGGTGGCGTCATGACACCTAACGATTTCATGGAAGACGCCCAATTATCCGTAGCCGAAATGCACGTGGCCGTTGAAGAGGCCCACCATAAGCGTCGCGTCGTCGCTGCCCACGCCGAGGGGAACCCCGGTATCCAAAATGCTTTGGATGCGGGCGTTGATTCCATCGAACACGGCTTCTACGTCAACGAGTCTGAAGCCAAGCAAATGGTTAAACAGGGCACCTACCTCACCCCAACCCTGATTGCCGAATGGGTCATCCCAGAATTTGGTAACGGTGACCTCCCTGACTGGGAAGTGAAGAAGGCCGCCGACGCCTTAGACGATACCTACGTTAACATGAAGCGAGCCTTCAAGTTAGGCGTCAAATTCACCTGTGGGACCGACGCGGGTACCCCTTACAACGGTTTCGATAAGACGCCCGAGGAATTTGGCTTACTCACCAAGTTAGGCATGACCAACGCTGAAGCCTACCAGTGTTCAACGTTGAACTCCCCTAAATTATTAGGGGTTGCCGATGAATACGGCACCCTTGAAGTTGGCAAATTCGCCGACTTCCAAGTCCTTAAGAAGGACCCCCTCGCTGACACCGCCAACGTGGTTCAGGCAGACAAACAAGTCTACCTTGGCGGTCACCGCGAGTTCTAAACCTCGTTAAAAAGCAATGCGTTCGCATGGGATCCGACCCCCAGTGCTGACGCATTGCTTTTTTAATGCTTGCCTTTAATTAAGCCAATCCTTGCATTTTCCGTGACAGACTATCGGTTGCCTTAATGGCTGCCAGAACGTCTCGTGGCGTTACGGGGAAGCCCATGTTGTGGATCGTCTCGCCCTTTTGCGTAGTCAAGGTGGCCACTTTTAACAGGTCTTCGTCACTCACATTTTCCAGGTGGAGGTCGGCCAAAGTGGTTGGCAAGCCTAATGCCGCTTCAAACTCCAGGTAGCGCCGGAACTGGTCGTCAGTCGCCCCTTCCAGGACTAAGTTGACTAACGTTCCGAAGGAGACCTTTTGCCCGTGTGAAAGCTTATGCACGTCACCAGACAGCGCGGTCAACCCATTTTGGAAACTGTGCGCGGCCGCTAAGCCGGAGCTTTCGGCACCCACCCCACTCAATAGGATGTTGGCCTCAATGATGTGGGATAACGCTGGCGTCACCACGTGGTCCTGAGCAGCCGCCACCGCTTGATCCGTGTATTTGAACAGTAATTCTTCACACTTCTCGGCCAAAGCAATTCCGGCAGCTGTTTGGTCAGTCTGCAATGGGAGTAAGGTTGTCGCCCGAGCCCGCGCCACGGTCTGTGCTTCTACGTTAGTCGATAACGCGTCGGCAATCCCATCAATCAGGAACCGAACGGGTGCACCCGCAATCACGGAGGAATCTACCAGAACTAAATCTGGGTTCTTATCGTAAAATTGGTATTTCAGAAATTCTCCGTTAGCGGAGTAAATAACACTCAACCGGGTACAAGGTGAGTCATTCGAAGCCAGTGTGGGCACGATGACCACTGGAACGTGGAGCCGGTCACCAACGGCCTTGGTCGTATCGTTGGTCTTGCCACCACCAAGCGCAATGACGAACTTGGCATCCTTTTGCTCACCGATACCCTGAATCCGCTCAATTTCTTCCGGTGAACTTTCCCCGTTAAATGAAATATGTTCGATTTCCAATCCATCAGCGGTCAAGTATTGGTAGAACTGCTCACCAATCAGTTTCCAAACAATATCATCCGCAATCAAGAGCCCATGATCCCCAAATGGTGCGATGTAGCGCGCCGCGTGTTGTAGTAACTGATCACCCTGAACGTATGTCGAAGGACTTGCAAATGCCGTAATCATTGAAAATACCTCCATCCTTAAGAAAGGTTTCATTCTAATCAACTAGGTGCGAATGAACAGGTAACCTGCCATATGACTGGCGCTTACCGTGAGATTCCAGTAGTTACGGGTGGACGTCTCCCCCATGATTTACTGACCTAATCCTGGCCTGTGATTAAGCTTATGACCAGAGTATGCCCCGATTTAGTTAAGGGTGCAAGTAAGATATCTTGTGAAAGTTTTGGTCAATTTCCGTTTTCTTTTCTTGTGAATTGTTCTGAAAACAGGCTACATAAAGGGATTATCAATTCACAATCACAAAAAATGGGTAAAAAAAAAGACCCGCTACATTTCTGTAGTTAGGTCTAATTCTTTATTAACCTTCTTCACTGACGAAAGGCATTAAGCCCATAATCCGTGAACGCTTGATAGCAATGGTTAACTTCCGTTGGTTCTTGGCACTAGTACCAGTAACCCGGCGAGGTAAGATCTTACCCCGTTCAGAGATGAACCGACGTAATAAGTCAGTATCCTTGTAATCAATGTATTCGATGTGGTTGGCTGCAATAAAGTCAACCTTCCGACGGCGACGGCCGCCACGACGTTGTCCTGCCATGAAAATTTCCCTCCTCGTTATTTGAGATTAGAACGGTAAATCATCATCGGAAATGTCAATTGAATCGCCGGAGTTCGCAAACGGATCAGCTGAGTTGTTCCCAGCGTTACCTTGGTTGTTATTGACCGGGTTAGGATTCGAGTTCGTAGGCGCAGATGGGGCCGACGGTGTCGGATTCCCACTCGTGTACGGATTGGCATTTTGATTCTGATTTTGAGGAGCGTTATTCGCGGAACCACCATTGTAATTACCACCGGCGTTGCCACCCGCGTTACGATTGCTCGAACGGGGTTCCAAGAACGAAAAGTTCTCAACGACAACTTCGGTCACGTAAACACGTTGGCCTTGTTGATTTTCATAATTCCGGGTCTGGATGCGTCCTTCGATCCCACAAAGAGAACCTTTGTGCATGAAGTTAGCAAAGTTTTCCGCGGATTTACGCCAAATGACGCAACTTACGAAATCAGCTTCCCGTTCACCTTGTTGGTTGGTGAACCGCCGATCAACGGCCAGCGTGAATGTGGCAACAGCAGCACCGCTTTGGGTGTAACGTAAGTCAACATCCCGTGTCAGTCGGCCAGTAAGTACTACTTGGTTGATCATTGCTGAATAACTCCCTCTCTACATATAGTTAGTTTTGAATTTAGTCTTCGCGCTTAACGATCATGTGACGTAAGATACTGTCGTTGATCTTAGCCAAACGGTCGAATTCGTTCAATGCTGCGTCATCAGTAGCGTTAACCAGGTTGATGTGGTAAATACCTTCGTTAAAGCCGCCAATTTCGTAGGCGAACCGACGCTTTGACCAGTCTTTTGAACTGATCATATCTGCACCGTTATCAGTCAGTACCTTGTCGAAGCGTTCAACCAGAGCGGTCTTCGCAGCATCGTCAAGATCTGGACGAATGATGTAGGTGATTTCGTATTTAGTAGATTCCATGAATGTTACACCTCCTTATGGACTTCAGGCCCCCGCTGCAATGCGGAAGCAAGGAGAGACACTAGCGTAAGCCAGATACTCACAAGCTAGTAGTATAGCATAAACGTAGCAGTTAAGCAAATCGGGGCCGACCGACGGGTGTTGCTGACGTTACAAGGATTAACTACGCAAAGTTCTCGTTGTTTTTTGAAAAATTGAAAATTTCTGCTATTTAAATTTCTCTGGCCCTGGACTATGCCGAACAGGGCCTTCCACCCGTGGTAACATCGTCAAAAAATTACTTAACTATCCTCACTATCAAAAAGGCGTCCGAGAACATCCCAGACACCGGTGACCGTCTTTCTACTCAACAATTGCTGCAGTGCTTCTCATTAGTCCACACCTGTCCTAACTTTGCGCAACGGCCATACTTTGATGAGCCTGTAGATAAGCCTGCGCTAACAAGGTGTAATCGTCAGCCAACAGGTAATGTGAATCGTGGGAGGTCGCCCAGTTAACACCTGCACTAATGGTCTGAACAGCTCGGTTGACTTGACCCTGCTGCAACAAGACCTGCGCATACTGATAGAAAACGACATTTAAATTTTCATCAGGATCCATGACCCGCTCCGTCTGCATAATGGCTAGTGCTCGCTCAAAGCCTTCAAAGTTTCCGGGTTGGCTGGCCGCTACCAAATAATTTTCCACCGCAATCAGTAAAACCTCCAACGACCGATACTGGGTCGGCCGCTGGGGCACCATCATCGTCAAGGCTGTCCGAACGTGTTGCAACGCACCTGTCGACTCCTGAGTTGCCTGATAGAGGGCCCAACCATAGTAGTAATAATAAGTCTTTAAGTCCTCATCCGTTTTTAGCGTGGGCAGTAGGTCGGAATCGTCCATGTAGGCCACCACCTCAGCGAAGCGGCCGGCCTGGTATAACTTGTGGACCTTACGACTAAACGTTGGCTGACGACGAATCGGATAGTTCTGACGCAACGCCTGCTTCATGGGTAACCGTAGACGCTCACAAAGTTGGGTTAACAAAATGGCATTGGGGATTCCTCGCCCCTGTTCAATCTTGTTGATCAGCGACTGGGCACACAGACCTGTCGCCAAAACATTTTGTGCGATTCCTAACTCCAACCGCCGCGCTCGCAAGCCGCGACCTAGTAACTGGCCAGCCTGTGATAAATCATCCGCCATGACACCCATCGCCCCACTTTCATCCGTAAATAAGTTACTCCCAGAGTAGCAAATCCCGCCAAAAAAGTAAACCCGTTAAACTATTTACAATAAAGAAAATATTAAATACAAATTTAATCGTAAAACATCTCGCCTTCCCGCCCAAAAAAATTGACCAAACTAAAAGGACGCCCATCTCAATTTCTGGATGATCGCCCTATCAAATAGACTTTTCTAATCTTGCCGCTTAAACCAGTGAATACTCAACAAACTTAGTCCCAGGAAGCCTGCTAATACGGCAACCCAACTCGACTTTTGTTCGTTGGTTTGTGGCAAGGTCGTGGCCGCCCGTTGCTGCGTTGCAGTTGACGATGACTTTGGCTGTGCACTCAGTTGCTGCTGCCCTGGCTGCTGCGTGCCATGGCCCACCTTTACGGCTGCTAAACCGTTCACGATTGCGGCCTGACCAGCAGTTCGGTTGCGAATCTTAGCCGCTGACCCGCTCATCACAACTTCTGACTGATTCTTCTTGGTTTTGGTTTGCTTAACCGGTGCTTTGGTTGTCGGTTTTTTAACCGTTGTGCTCCCTACGTTGGCACCATTGCCGCCAGAAAACTTATCGCCTTCATTGGTATTGGTATCTGGTTCCGGCGTTGGGGCCGGCGTTTCCGGTTCAGTCGGCGTCCCAGTATTGCCCCCACCACCGGGATTAGTGTCAGGGTCAGTTGGGGTCGCCACTTTTTGCCAAACGTACGTGTCCGCCATGGTACTACCATCGTAACCGGTATTAAGTTGTGCACTTGTGAAGGTGGCACCGTTAGGCTTATCAACCGTTCCAGTCCCAACTGCTTGCCAGAGGCCCGTGTAAACGTCCGTCACGGGGAGGTCTGGTAATAACACATTACCAGTCGTTGTGTCTCCCAGATGTGTATTCGGTCCTAAAATTAATTCCTGCAACCCAGTTGTCCCATCTAAGGCCTCATTAACGTGATCACCGTCCACGGCCGCCAAGTTAAACCCAGAGAGATCTAATTTCGTTAAGGCCGTGTCTCCAGCAAACATCCGGATCATGTAGTTAATCGTGGGATGCCATTGGCTCAAGTCCAGCGTAGCCAACGACGGATCATTGTGGAACATACTCGTGAACTGACTGCCACCAGAAACGTCCCAATCACTGACCTTAGCCGTCGTCAGTAATGGATCCCCTTCAAAGGCCTGAACGAAGATAGCGACACTGCTGGTATCCCAGTTACTCCCGTCAAATGATGTCAGGTTTGGCATACTAGCAAAGGTTCCACTCAACGATTTCAGATTACTGGTCTGCCAGCCAGATAAGTTCAGGTTAGCAATGGCGGTCCCATAAAATAGTGAAGCGGCTGAGGTCAAACTGCTGACGTCCCAGTCAGCCGCATCGACCGTGGTTAAAGCATCATCGTTGAAAAGCATCGAATCCATGGTCTTCACGTTGCTGGTAGTCGTCCCTAATTTAAGGTCAACCAGTCCCATCTTGTAGTTTGTATTGGTCTCTGGATCATAGGTGCGGCCACTAAAGGCCTCGGTCATATCCGTCACATTACTCAGATCCCAGCTGCTGAGATCCAAGCTCTTCAAGGCGAAGTCCTGGCTGAACATCTGCGTCATGTTCTTAACTTGACTGGCATCGACGTTGTCCATCCCCTCAAACGCCGTCACGTTTTCCCAGTCCCAGAACAACATCAGACAGTTTGCTGGCAGGACAACTTTCCCCTGACTACCATCAAAAACGACTTTAGTGGCACTATGGTACCGCCCGATGTTGGCTAGCGTCCCAGCATAAAAGGTCATCACGCCATCGCTATCCATCGTCCATTTACTAGTCCCAGACATCCCCGTCTTAACAATCGTTGGGGCTGCCGCCGCAGTATCCGCGAGGCTCTCTGGCGCAACGGGCGCCATCGCTCGAGCCATCTTGCCCCGGTTAACCTGAGCAACCTTGGGCGCAGCCTGTTCCTCACCGACCACTTTCTTGGGTGTCGACGTCGTGACCGTTGCCACTGGCTTGGTCGTCGATTCACCAGTTGCCCCTGCTGGTTGAGCAGGGGTGGTGGTTGGCTTATCGGCCGCTGGCGTTACCGGTTCTGGCACAGCGTCGCTAGTCGGTTTAGCTAACGTTTTCTGAGTATCTTCTTCGTTAGTTGGTTTTGATTGTGAACTAGCTAGAGTTGCTGATTGTTTCGTTGTGTCGTTAGCCGTGCTGACTGCTGAATCACTGACCTGATTGTCAGAATTGTTTGCGCTTACATTTGTGTCAGCATATGCCGTATTCACCTGGACACCAACCCCTGCGATGGCCCCCATGATTGCTAAGGTTGTCAACCTTGTTTTTGTCGCGTTCCTCAACTTTTTGGTCATGATTAATCCCCCTAAACATGTTACACATCAGTCAAACTGTCTAACAATAGTATAGGCGCGAAATGACCAAAAATCTACCCATACGAATCAATTAAGTGCCGATTTTACTGATTGTCGAATTAGTTTCTCACGCGAACCATGTTTCATGGGAAACATTCTAACTAAATTGGCACCAAAAAGGCGTTGGAACAAGGATTCCAACGCCTTTTGGTTTACAAATTATCTTTCTTAATTAATCTTGTCGTTTGAACCAGTGTGCGCCAAGTAAGCTCATGCTGAGCGCACCCGCCACGACAGCTAACCAACTTGACTTTTGTTCACCAGTTTGGGGCAACGTTGCTTGTTGTGTAGCCTGTGGTGCCGGCGTCTTGGAAGCGGCCGGCGCTGCGGTTGGCATCGTAGTTGTGGCTACCGCTGCACGAGTGCCTTTGACAGCTTGGCCAGATGCCTTAACCGTCGGCGTTACTGGAGCAGCTTTCACATTCTTCTTAGGTGCAACCGTATCTGCCGCACCGTCGTCAATGGTGGCTGCATCCCCGCCGTTAACGATATCCGGCGTTGGCGCTTCCGGAGTTGGGGCCGGCGTCACAACATCTGGCGTACTTGGATTTACCGGGGTCCCAGGATCAACCGGTGTAACTGGCTTAGGTGCCGTCTTCTGCCAAACGTAAGTGCCGGCCATCGTTGCGCCGTCGTAGGTCGCCACTAGCTCATCACTCGTGTAAGTAGCGCCCGTTTCAACCGATTGCCAGAGCCCCGTGTAGTCGTCATTCACTTGAACTGCTGGCAATGCTACGTTGCCGTAATCATTGGCCAGTACGGTATTCGGTCCCAGTACGAGCTGCGATAATCCGGTAGTTCCGTCTAACAGGTTAGTGATGTATTGACCACCAACGTTGGTTAAATTAAGTTGTGTCAATAGTGGGTCGTTTCTAAACATCCCAATCGCGTTCCCCACTTTACCGGTCTGCCAGTCGCCCAAGTTAATGGTGGTCAGATTAGCCATATTGGAGAAAGCATCCCGTGTAGCCGTCACGCGGTCAACATGCCAACCACTGACGTCTAATGTACTGAAACCAGTGCCACTTAACATATTTTGAATATTCAAGGCATGGCTCAGATCCCAGTTTGCAAAATCCACGTCGGTCAAGTTCGTGGCGTTCTGGAACATCCCCGTTAAATTGATGGCAGCATTGAAGCTCTTGCCTAATTTGACACTCTTTAACTGCATCTCTTCCAAGATGGCCGGTGATTGCCCAGCAAACAGATAACTTACGTTGGAAACGTGGCTGAAGTCCCAGCTACTGAGGTCAATACTAGTCAACGCCAGGTTCTCAGCAAAGAGATTGTTCATCACCGCAACTTGACTGGTGTCAACGTTATCCAGCCCTTCATAGGCGGTCACCTTTTCAAAACTAGCAAACAAAGAATTCGCGTTAGCCGGCAAAACAATTTTACCAGCGGTGCCATCAAAGACCACCTTAGTGGCACCAAAAATGTTGTCGTTAGCGCTGTCAAATTGGTTAAACGCCTTGCCCAGCGTCCCAGCAAAAATCGTCATCGTGCCCTGATCATTTAGCGTCCACTTACTGGTGCCCCAAACGCCAGTCTGAACATCAACGGGTGCTACCGGTGCTGCCATTCTTGCTTGCTTAGCTGGTTGCTGTGGTTGCGCAACATCTAGATTAGCTGGCTGTGGCGCATCGTGCTTAGCCGGTGTGGTTACTTTGTCTGGAGTTGTCTGTTCGGGAGTAGCCGGTGCTTGAGGTGCTGATGCTGCTGGCGTTTTTTCTGGTTGCGGTTCGGTTTTCTCACCCGCTTGTGTCTTCTCAACGTTACCGGATTTATTTTGAGATGGTTCTTCCTGTGAACGACCTAGTGTAGCCGACTTATCCTGAAGCTGATTAGTCTTTTCCGCCGGTGAAGTTACCGTCGTCTTGGGTGCTTGTTGGTCGGGTGTTGCCGCTGTATCCGCCTGAGCAACGTCGATTTGGTAGCCTAGTCCTGCCACGGCACCTAGTAATGCCAAGGTTGCCAATTTTTGTTTTGAGCTGTTCCCCAACCTTTTACTCATGGTAATACCCCTTTCACTTTTGTAACACATCCGCCTATCTGTCTAAAGTCACTATAACATGGTCGCGAAGAAAAGTACATGCTATTCAATAATTAATATATGTTTTCATTTTGCGGAATATCGGTGAAATCATACAATGGTATATCACCAAAACTAATCGCCTTGTAAGGTTTATTTTTCCTGCCAATAACGGACGACTTTCTGGGAGCCAAAGTTGACTAACATCAGCTTTAACGCTCGTTCATCCCAATGCACATTTCCAAGACTATCGTTTATCTTTAGCCAAATGAGCACGCAAAAAAGGACCCCACCAGTTGGTAAGGTCCCTTTACAAGATTATTTAATCTTCAGTTGGTGCGTCAGAATCTGGGGTAACTTGAGTGGCTTCGTCAGTTGACGGCGTCTCCTCGTTAGCAGCAGTTCCATCAGCAGCGGCTTCGTCCGGCGTGTCATCTTCCTTGTCAACTTTAGCCATGGTTGCCACAGCTGTATCGTCGGCCAAACGAATCAGGTGAACCCCTAAGGTTGCCCGTCCCGTTTCGGAAACGTCGGCACCACTGAACCGGATCATAACACCCTTATTGGTGACTAACATTAAGTCTTCGTCACCGTCCAAAGTGGTCAATCCAGCTAACGGCCCGTTCTTCTCGGTCACGTTAACGGTCTTGATTCCTTTACCGCCACGGCCCTTGATTGGGTACTCGCTAGCAGCCGTTTGCTTCCCATAACCCTTTTCGGAAATGACAAACACGTGACTGTCTGGTTTGAGCACGCTGGCACCAATGACATAGTCACTGTCCCGTAAGCGAATCCCCCGGACACCAGTTGCGGAACGACCCATCGACCGAACATCCTGAGCAGCAAAGCTGACGGCGTAACCCAAATGGGTCCCGATGATCATGTTGGCATCACCATTGATGATGTCCACGTCGATCAATTCGTCATCTTCCTTCAAGTTGATGGATTTCAGACCATTACTTCGGATATTGGCAAATTCGTCCACAGGCGTCCGTTTAACGGTCCCTTGTACCGTGGTGAAGAAGATATCCCTATCTTCGTTTTCACCAGGGTTAGCGACGTTAATAACGGCCTGTACGTGCTCGTTGTTGTTGATTCCCAGCAAGTTGATCACAGGAATCCCCTTGGCAGTCCGACCGTATTCAGGGATTTCGTAACCCTTCATCCGGTAAACCTTCCCGGTGTTCGTAAAGAACAACAACATATCGTGGGTGGAGGTCGCTACAAGGTGTTCGATGAAATCATCATCGTGCACGCCCATACCTTGGACCCCTTTACCACCACGGTTTTGTGCCTTGAATTCAGACGTTGGTAATCGTTTGATGTAACCATTATGCGTCAATGAGACCACAACGTCTTCTTCAGCGATTAAATCTTCGTCTTCCAGGCTCAACACTTCACCGACCATTAATTCAGTCCGCCGAGCGTCGCCAAACTTGTTTTGAATATCTAATAGTTCTTGGTAGATGATGGCTTGTTGCCGATCCTTGGATGCCAAGATTTCCTTGTAATCCTTGATGTTAGCCATCACTTCGTTGTATTCTTTCTCGACCTTTTCACGTTCCAAACCGGTCAAACGAACTAACCGCATGTCCAAAATGGCTTGCGATTGCTTATCTGACAGGCTGTAACGCGTCATCAATTCATTCTTAGCGACTTCCGCCGTTTGTGACTGACGGATGATCGTAATAATGGCATCGATGTGGTCCAGGGCAATCCGCAACCCTTCCAGGATGTGGGCCCGGGCTTCAGCCTTCCGTAATTCAAAGGCGGTCCGCCGACGAATAACTTCCATCTGGAATTCCAGGTAGTACTGCAAGATGGCCTTTAACCCCAGGACCTTTGGCGCACCGTTAACGATGGCCAACATGTTGATCCCAAAGGAGGTCTGCATCAAAGTCATCTTGTACAGGTTGTTCAAAATGACTTCAGCACTGGCGTCACGACGAACGTCAATGACGATTCGCATCCCCGTCCGGTCGGTTTCATCGTTGACATCCGTGATGCCTTCGATTCGCTTGTCCCGGGCCAATTCAGCGATTCGTTCGATCAGCTTAGCCTTGTTGACCATGTACGGAATTTCCGTGGCCACAATGCGTTGCTTCCCGTTCTTTTCTTCCTCAATGTCGACCTTAGCCCGCAAGGTAATGGTGCCCTTCCCGGTCTCGTAAGCCCGGCGAATGGCTGCCTTACCCATAACGATCCCACCGGTTGGGAAGTCAGGACCTGGCAAGGCCTCCATCAACTCAGCCAAACTGGCATCGGGGTTGTCCATCAAGATGTGCAAAGCACTGATAACTTCCGTTAAGTTGTGAGGTGGGATGTTGGTTGCCATCCCCACGGCAATCCCGGAAGCCCCGTTGACCAAAAGGTTCGGGAACCGTGATGGCAGCACAACGGGTTCCCGTTCGCTACCGTCATAGTTATCTTGAAAATCAATCGTATCTTTGTTGATGTCACGCAGCATTTCCATCGCGATTTTACTTAACCGCGCTTCGGTATACCGCATGGCAGCGGCTCCGTCACCATCGACGGAACCAAAGTTCCCATGACCATCGACCAGCATGTAGCGGTACGAAAAGTCTTGGGCCATCCGCACCATGGATTCGTACACAGCCGAATCACCATGGGGGTGATACTTACCAAGAACATCCCCAACCATCCGGGCTGATTTCCGGAATGGCTTGTCGGGAGTAATTCCCAGTTCATGCATATCATATAAAATCCGACGGTGAACGGGTTTTAACCCATCCCGCACGTCTGGTAACGCCCGTTGAACAATCACGCTCATTGCGTAATCCAAGAAGGATGTCCGCATCGTTTGTGAAAGGTCAACGTCGGTAATCCGACTTAAATAATCTTGATCAGCCAAATCTTTACCCTCCGTTCTTCCCTAACACACACTAAACATCCAACTCAGCGAAGGTGGCATTATCTTCGATGAACTGACGCCGTGGCGCCACCTTGTCTCCCATCAACATGGTAAAGACTTGGTCAGCGTTGATAGCATCTTCGGCATCAACTCGTAAGAGCCGCCGGTTTTCTGGGTTCATGGTCGTTTCCCATAATTGTTCCGCGTCCATTTCCCCTAACCCTTTGTACCGTTGGATTTGTGGCTTCGGTGCTGGTGGTAATTGTCCTAAGAGTTCTTTCAATTCATCATCGGTGTCCAGGTACCGTTGCATCTTACCTTGCCGGACCCGGTAAAGGGGTGGGCAGGCAATGTAAACGAAGCCGGCATCCAATAATGGCCGCATGTAGCGGTAGATCAACGTCAGCAACAAGGTCCGAATATGAGCCCCATCGACATCGGCATCGGTCATGATGATCAGCTTATGGTAGTTGGCCTTGGAAACATCAAAGTCGTTCCCAAAACCAGTTCCCATGGCCGTAAACATTGACCGAATTTCTTCGTTGGCCAGGATGCGATCCATCGAGGCCTTTTCAACGTTCAAAATCTTACCCCGAATTGGTAAAATCGCCTGCGTCAACCGCGAACGGCCCTGCTTAGCAGAACCACCGGCGGAATCCCCTTCGACAATGAACAATTCAGAGATAGCTGGATCTTTAGACGTGTTGTCAGCCAACTTACCAGGGAGGTTGGAAATTTCCAACCCACTCTTTTTCCGCGTAACTTCACGAGCCCGTTTAGCAGCCACCCGTGCCTTGGAAGCCAACGTCCCCTTGTCCACAACCTTGCGGGCAATGTCAGGATGTTCCATCAAGTAACGCATAAAGTGGTCAGCAAACGTATGATCCACAGCGGTCCGTGCATCCGAGTTCCCTAATTTGGTCTTGGTTTGACCTTCAAATTGTGGGTCCGGGTGCTTAACGGAAACGACGGCCGTCAAACCTTCACGGACATCATCCCCAGTTAAGTTGGGTTCGTTGTCCTTCATCAGCTTATTCTGACGAGCATAGTCGTTCACGACCCGCGTCAAGGCCCGTTTGAACCCTTCCTCATGCGTCCCACCTTCGTAGGTGTGGATGTTGTTGGTAAAGGTCAACAGGTTGTTGTGATAGTCATCGGTGTATTGAAGCGCCACTTCTACGGTAATGCCATTTTCTTGGCCTTCCACGTAAATTGGTGGTTCAAACAACGTTTCTTTGTTTTCGTTTAAGTAGTCAACGTAGTGGCGAATCCCACCTTCATAGAGGAAATCGTCTTCCGTTGGCGTTTCTGGGCGTTCATCACGAATGGTGATGCGCAGGCCCTTGTTCAAGAAAGCGAGCTCACGAATCCGCGTCGTCAACGTTTTGATATCAAACGTCGTCGTTTCCCGGAAGATATCTGGATCCGGCAGGAAATGAACAATGGTCCCGTGATC
This sequence comes from Levilactobacillus yonginensis, assembly GCF_003946265.1. GTDB lineage: Bacteria > Bacillota > Bacilli > Lactobacillales > Lactobacillaceae > Levilactobacillus > Levilactobacillus yonginensis. The sequence goes on along the minus strand of NZ_RHNO01000001.1, from coordinate 23,082 downwards.
ATCGATGGGAAGTCCCTCTTCGATCACGCGCATTGGTTCGACCACGTGACCGCGGTTGAACTTCATACCATACTTCTTACCATCCCGGATAACTTGCGCATCCAGTTCGGTAGACAGGGCGTTAACAACAGACGCACCAACCCCGTGAAGTCCACCGGAGACCTTGTAACCGCCACCGCCGAACTTCCCACCGGCATGCAGGATCGTGAAGACCGTTTCAAGGGCGGGTTTCCCCGTCTTTTTCTGAATATCGATGGGGATTCCCCGACCGTTATCAGTTACAGTCACACTATTATCTTTGTTAACGGTCACGTGAATTTCGTTGGCAAAGCCCGCCAAGGCTTCGTCGATCCCGTTATCAACAATTTCCCAGACCAAGTGGTGCAGGCCTTGGGCACTCGTCGAGCCAATGTACATCCCGGGACGTTTCCGCACAGCCTCCAAGCCCTCTAAGACTTGAATTTGGCTGGCATCATATTCCCTAGCTCGTTCTGCTTTGGTTTCGTGTTCGTTAGCCACTGCCTAATCCTCCTTTGTTGCTGCATCGCCTTGTTCGGGCGACCCATCCGCCACCACGGTCCCATCGGCCACGTGAAAAATGGTCGGGTCCTTGATCAGTTTGCGCGTGATGCCGCTCAAACTGGTGGTAGTGATAAACGTCTGTACCTTGTCCTGAATCGCCGTCAATAAGTGCGTTTGACGAGCATCATCCAGTTCTGAAAGTACATCATCAAGCAATAAGACTGGGTATTCGCCAGTCTCTTCCTTCATCAAATCAATCTCGGCAAGTTTGACACTCAATGCAGTTGTCCGCTGTTGGCCCTGTGACCCGAACGTTTGCACGTTCTTCCCGTTAACCTGGAAATGCAGGTCGTCACGGTGAGGACCAACCAAGGTCGTGCCCTGATAGAGCTCTTTTTCCTGCTGCTTCGCGTAGAGCGCGGTCAGCGCATCACAGATGGTCTTGGCGTCCGTTAACTGGTCGTCAGCCACCTGCGTGGCGTAGTGAAACGTCAGCTCTTCACGTTGCTGCGAAATCTCAGCATGAATGGCTTGCGCCCAATGCTCCAATTTCTTCAGCATCGTCAACCGCGCCATGATGATCTCCGCCCCGAACGCTGCTAACTGATCCGACAGGACAGACAAAAAAAGGAGGTCCTTTTTTTGCTTGTGCTGGAGATCCTTTAGGTACCGATTTCGCTGTTTTAACAACGTCCGGTACTGGCTCAAGTTGTAGAGATACCGCGGATTCATCTGACCAAATTCCATGTCCATGAAGCGCCGCCGAACGGTCGGGGCACCTTTAACAATGGCAAGGTCTTCCGGTGCAAACAAAATCACGTTGAGCTGTCCCACGTATTGAGACAACCGGGCTTGCTCCAAATGATTGACCTTGGCGCGCTTCCCCTGGCGTGAAAATGTGAGCTCTAACGGCACCGTGCCGGCAGATTTAACGACACGGCCACTGACCTTGGCCGTTTTGGCCTGCCAATTGACCAAATCATGGTCATTGGCGGTACGGTGACTGCGCGTTAACGCCAGCACGTAAATTGCCTCTAATAGATTGGTCTTGCCTTGCGCATTTTCACCAAGCAAGACATTAATGCCCTGCCCCAACTGCAAATCAGCCGTTGGATAGTTCCGAAAATGCTGCAGCTGCAACTCTTGCAAATACATTATTCACCCTGCTTTGAGCGTATAAAAAACAATCCCGTATCAGGCACTTCCACCGTATCACCAGGATACAGCTTACGGCCACGCCGGTTGTCCGGCTCGTCGTTAATATTTACGGTGTTTTCGCGTAAATACCACTTGGCTTGGCCGCCAGTACTGATAATGGATTCTTCCTTGAGTAACTGGCCTAAAGTGATGTAGGGCGTGTCAATGAAAACTTCTTTTTTCACAATTTCACCCCTTAATTTTCTTCTCTTATATTATACCGCTTTTTAAACGAAAGGTACAGGTTGACCACCTTATTTTTGCGTTCTCAGCCGATTTAGGGCGTTTATGATATTTTTGGTAAAAAGCCACTAAATTTGCTCAGAACAAAAAAGAACCCGCTTATATCAAAATATGCCTTTTTTTGTGCTCAAATCCAGCTTTTGCCGTTTATTAGCCGAAAATAGGCATTAATTGCGCACGCAAGTACTAATTTTACGACAAAATAAAGCCAGTTTTCACTTAGTTTGCAAGGCTTCATCCACCGTGAGTGTTTACCTGGACCAATTCGCAAAATTCGCGGGTGACAGACCGTGGCTGAACCCTCTCAAAAATCTCAGGCACCATTTATTTGCTACTCGGAGCTAGCTGCTTTCTGTCACACATTCCGGTGAGCTGAAATCAGCGACAAAAAAAGAGCCTGAGACCTGTGCCTCAGACCCTTTCTTAAACTGCGATGTAATCCAAGTCGTTCGTCTAGAACGTCCGGACTGGCGTAATCAGTTGAATAAAGTTACTCGTATCTTCGGTTGGGACCAACGTAAATGGTCGCAAAGCTGAGGTGAAGGCCACCCGAATCGTCGCCTGACCAAATGAATGGAGCGCATCCTTCATGTAATCAGGGTTGAAGGAGATTTCAAGGTCTTCCCCATCCAGAGCCTTAGGTGCCAATTCTTCTTCAACGTTCCCCACATCAGGAGAGTTACTGAAGATCGTGACCTGATTGTCTGCGGGAGTCAGCGTCAATTTAACCACGTTGTTCCGTGATTCATGAGACAACAGAGAGGCCCGTTCGACGGCTGCCAATAATTCTGGCGCTTCGAATTCGACGGTCGTTGAGGCATCTTTAGGAATCAGCCGTGAGGTATCGGGATAGTTTCCCTCTAACAAACGTGAGTAAAAGGAGGTATCACCCAATAAGAACAGAACTTGGTTTTCAGAGAACTGCATCTTCACATCAGCATCGTCATCCCCGATCATCCGTGAGAGTTCAGTCAAACTCTTCCCTGGAATAATCACGTCAAATGAGGCTTCACTAGGCGTTGGCAGTTCAATCTGGCGTTGACTCAACCGGTGACTGTCCGTGGCGACAGCCAAGAATTGGTTATCTGCTAAGACAAAGTGAACCCCGGTCAAGATTGGTCGACTTTCCTGGTTGGACACGGCAATAACGGTCTGACTGATCAATTCCTTGAAGACAGCACCAGAAAGGACGACTGAATCAGCGGCATCGATCTCTGGTAAGTGCGGATAGTTATTTGCATCTTGCCCGTTAATGTTAAAAGCGGCTGAACCAGAAGTAATTTCCGTTTGAAACCCGTCTTTAACGGTTACGGTCATATCTTTTTCAGGCAATCGTTTAACGATTTCACTAAAGAAGCGAGCCGTTAAGACAATGGAACCAGGTTCATCAATGGCTAAGCCAATGTCTGGGTCATCAGCACGAATCAACGTTTCAATAGAAATATCTGCGTTAGATCCGGTTAAAAGTAACCCAGCGTCACTCGCAACGATTTTTAATCCCGTCAAAATGGGAATCGTGGTCTTGGAAGAGATGGCCCGGGAGACGTTATTCAATTCCTTAATGAACGCAGCCCGGTTAATTGAGAATTTCATAGATTGGACACTCCTTTTTCGTGGTGCGGGTTATTTACTTAATTAAAAGAAAAAAATAGTAGCCGTAGTAGAGCGGTGTATTCTGTGGATAACTTTGAGAAACTACTAAGCAGTTACGGTTTTCCACCTGTGGATAACTTGTGGAAAACTTCAAGGGTTATTCTTTTTTATCCACACACCGTGGGCTTGCTACTTCTCATGATACCCCAATCGGTCACAAAAAGACCGTCGTGAGTCCGTAACTTTAGTCGCTAGACTCAGACGATCCCCTCCTAACGATGGAGGTCTTCTTTCAGACTATCGATATCCTTTTGTAGTTCAGGATCAGTCTTTAAGGAGTCCGCAATTTTGTCGTAGGCGTGGATGACGGTAGTATGGTCCTTTCCGCCAAATTCATTGCCGATCCGTGGTAAGGATGCTTCGGTCAATTCGCGTGAGAGATACATGGCAATCTGCCGGGGCATCACAATCGCCTTTTTCCGCTTTTTACCCTTTAAGTCTTTGAGTGAGACGTGAAAATAGGTGGCGACTTTATCTTGAATCAAGGGAATGGTGATGGCGTCGCTAGCGTTGGCGAGGTTCAGACTCTTGAGCGCTTCGGCTGCCAGGTCGGTGGTAATCGGCTGATGCATGAGTTGCGAATAAGCCTGAACACGGGCTAAAGCGCCCTCAAGTTCACGCACGTTGGAGTCGATTTGACCGGCGATATAACTGAGTGTGTCATCGGGGATGTCGATTTGATCGGCATCCGCCTTATTACGTAAGATGGCAATTCGCGTTTCGAGGTCTGGTGGCGTGATGTCTACGGACAATCCCCAAGCGAACCGGGAAACTAACCGGTCCTGTAGCTTAGGAATTTCGTTAGGCAGACGGTCGGACGTCAAAACAATTTGTTTGCCATCGTCGTAAAGTGCATTAAATGTATGGAAGAACTCTTCTTGGGTTCCTTCCTTATTAGCGAAGAACTGAATATCATCGACCAGTAGCAGATCAACGTTACGGTACTCCTGTCGAAACTGCTCCTGCGTCCGAGTTTGAATCGCATTAATGAAGTCGTTCGTGAAGGCCTCGCTAGTCACGTATTTAACCTTGGTGTCCGGGTGATCTTCAAGCATTTTGTTGCCGATCGCGTGCATCAAGTGGGTCTTGCCCAAACCAACGCCACCATAGAAGAATAGCGGATTGTACATCACGCCGGGTTCTTCTGAGACGACCAGGGCCGCTGCGTGGGCCATCTGGTTACCTTTTCCGATAACGAAAGTGTCAAACGTGTAGCGCGAATTCAACGCCGTTTCCTTCATAAAGGTTGGCGTTGGTTCCGTTGAGGCCGCTTCTCCAGGAGTCGCGGTCTTGGCTTTGAGCGTCGCTTGTTGCTGACGCTCCCCTTCCAAAATAAGGACGGGCTGAATATCTTCGTGAGCGGCTTGGTATGCGTATTCTACCAATTGCTGGTCCAGGTGTTGATGGGTCCAGTAATCACGATGCAGGGGTGATGGGAGTTCCAACGTTAATTTGTTGCCTTCGAGGGCAATCGGCTTGGCTGTTTCGATCCAAGTCGCGTAGGCCGTCTTGGAATTGTTCTCTTCGAACAACGCCTTGATATCAGTCCACAAAGTTAACATGTCTGGCACTGATGTATCCCCCTATTTTAGTTTAGATGCTCATTTATCAATTGGGCATAGTCTCCCCAAAAGAAAACGTAAATCCAGTGTAGCATGAAGAAAAAAAGTTTTCCACAGGGTATTGGAGCCTGTGAATAATTGTTTCACAGGAAGTGAATAGAGTTTTCCACAGGCTTGTGAGAATCTGTGGATAGTTTTCCTTTGTTTTAGTTATGCACAGAAGTCTGTTCTCTGATAACCGCATAGCAACAAGTGTTTCACAAGTTATCCACAGAATTAACAAAACCCAATTTTTAAAAATTAACAGCCTGTGGAACGGTGGATAACTCGGTGGCCAAGTCCGAAATAACTTTTTCTAGATATTAGAGTTATCCACAAGCAAAGTGCATGAAACAAATTTTACTGGGAACAACTTTTTCTATGAAATCGAAACTTGCTATTTCAATCCAGCCGTTTTTATGCTAATATGTTCAGGAAATGCATTTACTAGATGTATCCAAGTCTGGGACTCCCAGATGAAAATATAGTCATAGTTAAGAGAGGAGTTTTTACGATGAAGCGTACTTTCCAACCAAAGAAACGTCACCGTTCACGTGTCCACGGCTTCCGCAAGCGCATGAGCACTAGCAATGGCCGTCAAGTATTAGCACGTCGCCGTCAAAAGGGACGTAAAGTATTGTCTGCATAGGCCGCTGATGGTTCAGTGGTCTTTTTATTTTATCTGCGGGGTGACTGGATCACCAATCCCTCACGGACTGTAAATCGAGAATTTTGGAGATGCACATGCGAAAATCTTACCGCATTAAGAAAGAAGCGGAATTTCAGCAGGTCTTTGAAACCAGGAATTCAGTCGCCAATCGGCAATTCGTGGTGTACTCAATGGAAAAGCCTAACCAGAAGCACTTTCGGGTCGGCATTTCCGTCGGGAAGAAAATTGGTAACGCCGTTCACCGTAATTGGGTGAAACGTCGGATTCGGCAGAGTCTCCTCGAGTTAAAGCCCTACCTCAAGCAGGATGTGGACTTTCTCGTGATTGCTCGTCCCCGAGCCGATGGCATTGCCATGCCCGACGCGAAAAGCAGCATGATCCACGTGTTGAAGCTAGCCAAACTGTTGGATTCCAACTTTAGCGAGGAATAAACGTGAAAAACGTCAAAAAGTACAAACGTACCCTACTTATGTTGGGCATTGTGAGTTTGGTCTTTATCCTTTCTGCTTGTAGCAACAAGCCAATCACCAATCAAAGTACTGGGTTGTGGGACGGTCTGATCGTCTTGAACTTCTCCCGGGCGATTATCTGGTTGGCCGACTTGTTCGGTGGAAGTTACGGTATTGGGATCATTATCTTTACCGTAATCATTCGGATTATCTTGATGCCATTGATGATCTTCCAAACGCGAAGCATGCGGAAGACTCAAGAGGTTCAACCTCAACTCAAAGCACTGCAAAAGAAATATTCGTCTAAGGATCGCGAGACGATGCAGAAATTGCAGACTGAGCAGCAAAAGCTGTACTCGGAAGCCGGTATCAATCCTATGTTGGGTTGTTTACCAGCTGTTGTGCAATTGCCCATTATCTGGGCGCTGTATCAAGCCATTTGGCGGACGGCAGAATTACGTACTGGGAGTTTCTTATGGCTGCAACTTGGTCACAAGGACCCGTACTTCATCCTACCGATCCTGGCCGCATTGGCAACGTTCGCTAGTTCGTGGTTAACCACGAAGTCCGCCCCAGAGTCCAGTTCAATGAACACGATGATGGTTGTCGGGATGCCGGTAGTGGTCTTCTTCACTGCCCTGAACGTGGCCTCATCACTGTCACTTTACTGGACCGTTTCCTACATTTTCCAAGTTGGGCAAACCTTGCTTATCCAGAACCCCTGGAAGATTCAAGCAGAGCGCGACGTGAAGAACCGGGAAAAGGCCGCGCATGATCGGGCAGTTAAAAAGGCTGTTCGTCGTGCTAAGCAAAGTAAGCGTAAATAGTTAAACATAAATGCATTTTAAGGGCCTGGGAATTCATTCCAGGCCCTTTTCTTATGCCTAATTATGGGTTGAAAGCTAAAGTGGTCGCACTCCGGCTGCCAGGGATTTCGCCTGCTGTGAGGACGCTTCAGGCTGGTAAGCCCAACAGTCTTCTCGCTCGATTTGAAGCCACGAAGCCCGTGTGTCTTCAAAGTCGCCCGTGGTGTAAACTGGTAGAAACCACCAGTTAACGCCACCACCACAGCTGGCTGCATCCCTGGCATCCTCCGGCTTTGATTAAGGTTCAGTCTAAAATATTGCTGAAAGGGTCACTCACGTTCCTCATAACGGCTAGCCGATAATATATATACCGGATTTAGTTGTCAGCAAAATGCTGTGTGAGCCGAGGGGACCGTCAGATATGGCCCGCACCGTTCCAGCCCATATTTGGCAATTAGTCAGGCGGGAGTACGTAATTGTCCTTCTGACCAGCCATTTTTTATCAGGACAATGGCTAGTTGTGTCGGGGCAGTATGGTATACTGAATTTTAGCGAAAACGATACGGAGGAATGAACGATGACGATCTTTACGGGGAAAACGGAAGAAGCAGCGATTGCCGCGGGACTGGCCGCGCTGAACTGTGAACGGGACCAGGTCGCGATTAAGGTCGTAGCAACCCCGCGTAAGGGTCTACTAGGAATTGGTCGCCGTGATGCCATGGTGGATGTGGTGTTAAAGCCCGTGGCTGAGGAAGAAAAGCAAGCGGTGAAAGCGGCAAATTCAACTGCAGCAACTTATTCGGTAGCTCACGCATCAACACCAACGGCTGAGCCGGCGGGTGAAGCGGTAGCTACTGCCCCAGTTGCCCCAACGACGACTGAAGAACAGCCGACGGTTACGCCAGAAGAGCGACGTCAGCAGCGTGAAGCGGCCGTAGATGCCGTGCAAGACTACCTAGCGACCATTGTTGAGCAGCTGGGGATCGACGCCTCCCTGGAGGTCGAGAGCAGTGCTCACCGGCAGGTCCGCTTGACGTTTACGACGGACAAAGAGGGGTTACTGATTGGTAAGCACGGTCGGACCATCAACGCCTTGCAGAGTCTGGCTCAGCTGTTCTTGAACCATAACGGGGCCGCACACGTTGATATTGAACTGGACGTTGCGGGCTACCGGGAACGGCGAACGGTGACCCTGACCCGTTTGGCTGAGAATACGGCTCGGGAGGTCGTGGCGACTGGTAAGCCCATTTATTTGGACCCTATGCCATCGTTTGAACGGAAACAGATTCATGCTGTGCTAGCTAAGAATCGCTACGTGACGACCTATTCTGCGGGCAAAGAACCGCACCGGGCCGTTGTGATTGAACCGGCATAGGTTTCTGTTTGACAAATGACGTGATTGCCCTTATAGTGAAGACAATCATTCTTATCAAGTTTACGATAAAGTAGTGAAAGTACTTTATCCGCGCAGAGTTAGGTGGCGTGGAGTGGGTGCTTTTTTTTATGGCGTTAAATGATACGCCCGGGTTGAAAGAGTGTGGTAGCGGGTGGCCGTTGTCCCTGATAAGGGGGATGGTTTCCCGTTCATAAGGACGTCGTGATCAAGATATCGCGATGATTATTCAGTAGTTAAAATGATTTTTTAAATCAAAGGAGGATGACTCATGGCAGTCACCACAACAGAGTTTGATACGATTGCAGCAATTTCTACCCCACCTGGTGAGGGGGGGATCTCCATTATTCGGTTGAGCGGTGAGGAAGTCTTTAGCGTTGCCGCTAAGCTATTTAAGGGCGCCAATCTGACTAAGGCAGCGAGTCACACGATTCACTACGGTCACATCATTGACCCTGAAGATGGCGAAGAGGTTGATGAAGTCATGGCGACCGTGATGCGGGCACCAAAGACGTACACCAAGGAAGACATCATTGAAATCAATTGTCACGGAGGAATTGTGGCCACGAACCGGATTCTCCAGTTGTGTTTGAGCTACGGTGCACGGTTGGCTGAACCCGGTGAATACACCAAGCGCGCCTTCCTGAATGGCCGAATCGATTTGACACAGGCAGAGTCTGTGATGGATTTGATTCGGGCAAAAACGGACAAGTCAATGAAGGTAGCTTTAGACCAATTAGACGGAGACTTGTCTAAATTGATTCGTAACTTGCGTCAAGATATCCTAGATGCTTTGGCTCAAGTGGAAGTTAATATTGACTACCCTGAATACGATGACGTGGAAACGATGACGACTAAGATGCTGCTAGAGAAGGCCCAAGAGGTTCAAAAGCAGATCAAGGTCTTACTTTCAACGGCGAAGCAGGGGAAGGTCTTACGTGAAGGATTGGCTACTGCCATCGTGGGTCGGCCAAACGTGGGGAAGTCGAGCCTGTTGAACCACCTCTTACATGAGGACAAGGCGATTGTGACCGACGTTGCTGGGACTACCCGTGACGTGATTGAGGAATACGTGAACGTTAAGGGCGTGCCTTTGAAATTGATCGATACGGCTGGTATCCGAGATACTGAGGATAAGGTCGAAAAAATTGGGGTCGAACGCTCACGGAAAGCCATCAATACGGCTGACTTAGTCATGTTGGTGCTGAACGCGAGTGAACCGTTGACCGCTGAGGACCGTGAACTTTTGAAGGCCACGGCTGACACCCAACGCATTTTAATTTTAAATAAAACGGACCTGCCAGAGAAGCTCGACATGGCCGAGGTTAAGGTAGCGGCTGGTGACAGTCCGCTGATTGGGACCTCGATCCTGCAGAGCACCGGGATGGATGAGTTGGAAACGACCATTGCCCACCTGTTCTTTGATGAAGGAATCGAGTCTAGTCAAAACACCGTGATGGTCACGAACGCTCGGCACATTGGGCTGCTCCATCAAGCCAGTGCGGCGTTGGATGACGTCCAACACGGGATTGCGGCGGGGATGCCTGTCGACTTGGTTCAAATTGATATGACCCGTGCCTGGGATCTGTTAGGTGAAATCACCGGGGACAGCTACCAAGATGAATTGTTAGATCAGCTGTTTAGTCAGTTCTGTTTAGGTAAATAACAATAAAACACATAAGACCGTCTGGTTATACGCAGGTGTAACCGGACATGGAGGGAAAGAATCTTGACTGAAGTAAAGCAATATCCCGGAGAGGACTACGACGTTATCGTCGTTGGTGCCGGTCACGCTGGTAGTGAAGCAGCCTTAGCCGCCGCTCGGATGGGGAATAGGACCCTGTTAATGACGATCAATCTTGATATGGTGGCATTTATGCCATGTAACCCATCCGTGGGTGGTCCAGCCAAGGGGATCGTTGTCCGTGAAATTGATGCTTTAGGTGGCGAGATGGGCCAAAACATCGACAAGACTTACGTTCAGATGCGGATGCTCAATACGGGGAAGGGCCCAGCTGTCCGTGCCTTACGAGCACAGGCAGATAAGCACGCTTACCACGCTGAAATGAAGCACACCTTGGAACGCGAACCTAACCTGACTTTGCGGCAGGGAATCGTCGATGATTTAATCGTGGAAGATGGCGTCTGTCACGGTGTTATCACTAATACGGGGGCCCGTTACAGTGCCAAGGCTGTGGTCGTTGCGGCTGGAACGGCTGCCCGCGGTAAAATCATCATTGGTGAATTAATGTACTCTTCCGGGCCTAACAACTCGCAACCAGCGACTAAGCTGACGGCGAACCTGCCTAAGTACGGTTTCGACTTGGAACGGTTTAAGACCGGGACGCCACCACGGGTTGATGGCAATACGATCCATTACGATGAAACGGAAGAACAGCCCGGCGACGTGGAACCTAACCACTTTAGTTTCACCACGCCCGACAGTGCCTACCTGGATCTGAAGAATCAGTTGTCATGCTGGTTGACCTACACGAACGCCAAAACGCATGATATTATTCGAGAAAACTTAGACCGAGCACCCATGTTCACCGGTGTGATCGAGGGGGTTGGCCCCCGTTACTGTCCATCCATTGAGGACAAAATCGTTCGGTTTGCTGACAAGCCCCGGCACCAACTCTTCCTTGAACCAGAAGGTCGTAAGACTGATGAATGGTACGTTCAGGGACTATCAACGTCGATGCCAGAAGAAGTTCAACAGAAGATTTTGCATTCCATCAAAGGGTTAGAAGATGCCCAAATGATGCGGCCGGGTTATGCCATCGAATACGATGTCGTTTCACCATATCAATTACGGCCAACCCTGGAGACGAAACCACTGAAGAACTTGTTTACGGCTGGACAAACAAACGGAACATCCGGCTACGAAGAAGCTGCTGGTCAAGGACTGTTAGCCGGAATCAACGCCGGTTTACGGGCTCAGGGCAAGCCTGGCTTCACGCTGAAGCGTTCTGACGCCTATATTGGTGTAATGGTCGATGACTTGGTCACCAAGGGGACTAACGAACCATACCGCCTGTTGACGAGTCGGGCCGAATATCGTTTGATTTTGCGGCACGATAATGCTGATTTACGTTTGACTGCTAAGGGCCATGAGCTGGGATTGATCAGTGATGAACGCTACGAGGCCTTCTTGGCTAAGAAAGCGATGCTCAAGACCGAAATTGACCGGTTAAACAGCATTCGTATCAAGCCAGGGGATGACATCAACGCGTTTGTTCAGAGCCACGGTGACAAGCCCCTGCAGGATGGCGTGCTAGCAGCTGCCTTCTTGCGGCGGCCATACGTGGACTACCAAACGTTGTTGCGGTTCATGCCAGCGCCAGACCAACCGTTAGACCGGCACATCGTTGAGGAGATCGAGATCTCCCTGAAGTACGCTGGTTACATCAAGAAGGCCGAAGAGAACGTGGCCAAGCTGAAGCGGATGGAAGCCAAGGCGATTCCAGCCAAGATCGATTACGATGCCATTGATGGTCTCGCAACTGAGGCACACCAGAAGCTGAAGAAAATTCAACCAGAAACGTTGGCACAGGCCAGCCGTATTAGTGGGGTCAATCCTGCCGATATTGCTATCCTGAGTGTCTACATTGAACAGGGAAAAATTGCTAAGGTCGATTAAGGTTGGCTGAAGTAGCACAAAAGGACTGAGACAGTTGTCTCAGTCCTTTTTTAATTATTAATAATTATTAATTAACACGTGATATTAATATATTAATAAAAGGGACACACAATCTTTACTGATTCTTTGCAAGATTTCAACATAACTTCGGTAAGGTAGGGGATGTAGTGAGACAACGTTAAACGGTTGGCTGGCAAGTGATTACGCCACCCCTAGATAACGGCAACAAACGGTGGTGCAGCTTATTTATCAGTAAGCAGGGTACCACTGACTTTGCGTAGCTAATCATTTAGTTGCGAAGTCTGGTAAAATATTCCCAGAGCCATCTAATATCGGGGCAAGTGATGTCGGGGCATTACTTGAAACAAGGGGAGTTTTTACAATGTACACAAGTCTGTTGAGTTTCGGGGTGCTGCTAACGTTAGGCAGTCACTGGCAACATCAGCGATTGTTACGAGCAGTGCAACAACAAGCGGTCACATCGGAGCGGGTCAGCCGCAATCGATTTCTCTATCACGGGTTGTTATACGTGGGCCTTAGCTACGTGGTAGTGGGCCTCTGGCAACCGGCCTGGCTGAATGCACGCGTCGTTGGCCTACTGTTATTGGTTGATTTGATAGCAGTTGTCATGGCTGGCGTGGAGCGTCGCCAACGGCAGTATCCTAGTGCCGTTCGGGCGTTAGGTCGCCGTCAAGCGTGGTACTTTACTAGTAGTCAATTATTATTGGCTGCGGTGTTGTTGGGAACGTTGCTGGGGTCACCATACCGGTAAAATACATTAAATGAATCGCTGCCCGTTAACGTTAGTCTTCAACTGCGCTAACGGGCGTTTTTAATTTTAAGGGGGAGTTTTAACATGAAACAATATTCACCAGTAGCGGCACAGGAAGACTTTCTAGAAATTTTGTCAGCGGTCCATCAGCTTAAGGAAACTATTTTGATTACGCCGACGGACGAACGGGATGAGCACGCGGCCGTAGTTTTACCTTTGCAGGAATGGCAGGCCTTGTCCGAATTGGCTTTCTTAGAGGCACCAGCAGCACCGATTAAGCAAAATAGTCGCATCAATCTGACCAATTTGCGGACCGATCAGGTCGAATGGGGCTAGACTTCTGCGAGTAACAGCTGTTGGAGGTCCCGGTAGCTCGTTACTTCGTAAGTTGGTTGGAAGTCGAGCTGGTTGACGTGATGCTGCGGATTGAACCAAACGTTGTGGAGCTGAGCGTTGCGTGCACCCAAAATATCAGACTGGAGGCGGTCACCGATCATTAGGGTGTTCGCTGATGTGAGGTCTGGATAATGGCGAAAAATAGGTGCAAAGAAACGACTGTCTGGTTTAGTGTAGCCGATATCTTCAGAAATGAAGAGGCTATCAAAGTGTTGGCGGAGGCCGGAGCCATTTAAGCGGTTCAACTGGATGGATTTGGTACCGTTGGTGGCGACCACGAGTGTCAGTCCAGCGGCCCGCAGCGTTTGTAATAGGGAGTCCGCACCAGCTAGGATATAGTAATTATGGTCGAGAATGACGTTGTATTGTTCTTCGACGGTGGCACCATCCACAGCTAGGCCCATGGCAGCAAAGGTTCGCGTGAACCGCTCATTTAGTAATTGCTCACGGGGGGCGCCTTGCTCAATAGCTTGCCAGACGGCGTGATTGATATTCAGGTAGGTCTTAAATCCAGCTTGAATATCAGTCACGCCGTATTTTTTTAGCAAATGGGTAATGCCTTCATTTTCGCCGCGGGTGAAATCAAGCAGGGTGTCATCGAGGTCGAAGATAGCGTATTTTAGCATGGTTACGGTCCTTTCAAGGTGGTTTACCAGAGTTTAGCATAGTTTGACGCTAGGTAAAATCTAGGCATAAAAAAAGGTTCCGTTATCCGTTGGTGGATAGCGAAACCTAGCTGTTAAGGGTGACCGCCCATGGCCAAGGCCCGGACGACGGATAGAACCAGAAAGGCAACTTGAATGCCAAGGTCGATCCGGTTCAAAGGACTCTTGTCAGCAGTACTTTCAAAGACGTTAAAGTGAAGCATAGCAGTAATTAGTGAGCTAAAACATAAAAACGCGACAGTAACGGGGTCTTGAAGAAATAACATAGCTAGTAAGAGCACCACCGTCAGAATTGGTACGCCAATTTTAAGCGGGGTGACTGGGTACTTTGTATCGGTCATCCGAATTACCTCGTTTCGTTTAAATGAGAGTATGAGATTTTGGTTATAGCTTGCTCTTATTTTAACAGAAGTTGGGGTAAAAGGGGAGATAAAACCATTGGATTGTCAGTTAACCCACTGATTTGTCAAACAGACGACCAAGTAGCCAGCCAAGGGCAATGGCTAGTAGTGCTGGGACAACCCAGCTAAACCCAGCTGCTGCAAAGGGTAACCGGTCGTTGAGGCTAATTATTGCGTGACCCCAACCGGTTTGCTGCAGATTAGCCGGTAAGGCGGCTACTGCGGAGAAGATGGCTGGAATTAAGGTAATCAGGGTGCTGGTTCCAAATAACCAACGGGACGTTCCCAGAATCGGTGATAGAACTGCTAAGAAGATCAACACGATGGCCAGCGGGTAGAGAAACATGAGGACCGGTGTTGAGTAGGTAATGAGCTTGGTCAGTCCAATGTTGGCAAACAAGCAGGGCAGGATGCTGGCCGCTGCAATCAAAGCAGCGTAGGGTATCCGCGGAAACATTTCATGCACGGTATCCCCAAAGGCTGAAATCAGGCCAATAGCCGTCTTGAGGCAGGCAATGATGACAATCAATGCCAACAGGGCGTTACCAAAGGTACCGAAGTAATAGGCGGCCACCTGAGCCAGGGTGATGCCCCCGTTGGCGGCTGGTGAGAATTTCCCAACACTCATGGTTCCCATTAAGGCTAGCAGCGTATAGATCAGGCCCATGAGGACGATACTAATCGTCCCCCCTTTAATGACGTCACGGGCAATTTGGCCGGGTTCAGTGACGCCAAGGGCACGAATACTATTGATGATGACGATACCAAAGGCCAGTGAGGCGAGGGCGTCCATGGTGTTGTAGCCCTCGGTGAACCCACTGAGAATTGGCTCGGTAATGTAGGTGCCACGGGCAGCGGCGGCAAAGCCCCCCATAGGTTTGATAAAGGCGGCAAGCAACAGGATACCTAGTAGAATTAGGAAGGTTGGCGTCAGCCATTTCCCAACGTAGACCATGAGCTTGCCGGGATTTCGAGCCAGCCACCAAGCGGTGAAGAAGAAAATCACGGAGAAAATAGCCAGAACAGCGGGTTGGGCCCCCTGACTGGCAAAGGGTGCTAAACCAATTTGGAAGGACGTCGTCGCCAGTCGTGGCAGAGCAAAGAACGGTCCAATGGTGAGGTAAAGGAGGATGGTGAAGACGTAGGCAAACGGTCGATTGACCTTCGTTGCTAGGTCGAAGACCCCCTCACTACGAGTTAAGCCGATACCTGCGACCCCTAGGAGTGGCAGGCCAATTCCCGTTAACAACAGGCCAATAACTGCCGTCCAGACGTGATGCCCAGCCTGTTGTCCCAAGAAGACCGGAAAAATCAGGTTACCGGCACCGAAGAAGAGGCCAAAGAGCATCATCCCAATGATGAGTAACTCGCGACCGGATAATTTAGTTTTCAATGTAATCGCAACTTTCTATTAAGTTTCAGACAGTGTCTATGCATAATCAACGACTAGCATACCAAAAAACGCCCGCCGAAGAAACGGCGAGCGTCAGAAACTTACTTATCGGCTACGGTGAAGCGACTATTATGGTGTTGTGGGTCTTCAATTTCATCTAAGATGGCAACGGCCATCGTACCAGCTGAAGTACCCGATTCTTGTTGCGCATTGAAGAGCAGGTCGTCTTCGCCCAAAAGTGCTGCGGTAGCTTCTCCAGGGTGAAAATTAGCAGCGGGAGAAACGCCGACCCAGTTGACGTCCTCAACTTCGCGGAGGAAGTTGAGTTCCTTCAGTTGATTCTGAGGGACACTGATAAAGCTAGCGGCATGGGGATCCTTTGCAATATCGTTGACGAACAAGTGGCGGTCATCACCCGTGAGAAGGCTACCAGCGCCTAAAATGAAGACTAAGCGCGGCGTTGTTGTTTCGCGGAGAACGTGGACCAGGTGAGCGGCTAAGTCTACGTGCAGGTAAGCCTGAGCTGGAGCCGTGGCGAAAGCGTCGACCACGACGTCGGCCGTCTGTAAGTCAGCGGCGGTGACACCAAAGGCGTCTACGGCTCGGGTCGTAAGATTAGGGTTCGTGGGTAAGGCGGCCAATTTTTCAGTGGAGCGGGCCAGAGCGGTTACTTGATGCCCCCGCTTGAGTGCCTCGGCAACCAGTGCGCTACCGGCCATACCGGTGGCGCCAATAATTGTAATTTTCATAAAAAATCGTCCTCCTTTTGAATTGTGATTAGTATAGAGGAAGTTTGGTCAATCGCCAACTATTTTGACCCTTCATTGTAACCGTATGGTACAGTGGAGAAAACACCGAGGGGGTCACAGAAATGAAAGATGTGGTACAAGGCCGGTTGGTTCATTTAACAGAAATGAGAGACGGGGATGCAGAGTGGTTGCAGGATACCCAATGGGAGCCTGGTCTGTTGCGGAATCTATCCGCTGATGCCCTGCACCCACTGACGGCGCAGGAGTATGCAGAATGGGCAACGGATCCGGACAGTGATGATCACTACTTCTTTATGGTGCGGGCTAATGCGGACGATGGCTTGTTAGGATCAGTCGTTTTGAATAACGTCTATTTCAAAAATCGGCGGGCATCCATGGGAATCGCCTTACCCGTGGTCAGTGACCGGGGGCAAGGTTATGGGCAGGATGCCATTCAGACAATCTTGTCGTTTGCATTTAATGAGTTGGGTCTCCATAAGGTCAATTTGGAGGTCAATGCCAATAATCCTTTGGCCATTCACGCTTACGAGGCAGTTGGCTTTACGAGAGAAGGGGTCAATCGAGAAGCGATTTTTCAGGATGGACACTGGTTGGATCTCTATTCATATGGGATTTTAGCAAGTGAATGGCGCGCTGTTTCACGTGAAACAGAAAACTAAAAAAGTTCGTCAGCGCACCTACGAGGTGTGACAACGAACTCAGAATGTTTCATGTGAAACATTAAAGAGGCCAAGGGAATTCAGTTGAAACGTGATGGTTCAGGCTGGCTTGTTCTGCCCGACGTTGTTTACGTTGCGCGGTACGCTTCTCGTAACCCGAGACAATGTAACGTTGTTCCTCTGTGACGGGTTTGACCGGTGGCAGTGGTTGCGTTGACCGGGAGTCCTCAATGACGTAGGTAATGAAGCATGTGAAGCCAACGAAGCGTTCACTGGTCGTGAGATTTTCGCCGATAATTTTAACGAAGACCTCTAGGGAACGAGTTCCCGTCCCAGTTACATAGGCTTCCAAGAACATGGAATCATCTAAATGGAAGGGTTCTAGGAAACTAACGTGGTCAAAGGAGGCTGTGACCACCGTCTTGTGGGTCAGTCGTACAGCGGCCACGGAAGCGCTATCATCTACTAGCGACAAAATCTTACCGCCAAAGACGGATTCATGTTCGTTTAAATCTGGTTGAAAAACCCGGTGACTGGTCACGATTAGGGTGGCGTTGCAGGACACGGGCGTGGTTCGATTCATCAAAAGCTTCACCTCATCAGTTAATTTGTCTCCCTCTATTCTACCAGAGTCCGTGCATCCCGGCGACTCTGGCAAAGATTACAGGACTATTAATTTTTCACAATGACTCAGCGAATTCCTAGAGGTCGGTCAGTTGGCTTGCTATACTATGGATAAATGAGTAAGGAGGGGTGTTGCATGATTTACCACGGTGAACCGTTAGATTTGATGCCAACGTTGGACACGGCACAGACGTATCCACTGCTTGAATGTACACTGAGTTTGACGCACCCCATTGATTTGGCACGGTTACAAGAAGCGATTGAGACGACTCAAACGGTGGTTCCCCAGATTTTGGGTCGGTATAATTTGAAATGGAACCGATTTGAAGTTGAACCGGACGTGGCAACAGATGTGGTAGAAGAATATGCTGCTAGTCATGATCCCGGCCGCGTTCAACTCGACGTCCTAGCGGGACCACAGTTAAAAATTCAAGTGATTCACTATGCTGCCTATGATCAACTACGACTGGCAATGAGTCGTTTGCTGGCTGATGGAGAAGGATTCAAACATTACCTGTATCTCCTGGCTGCAGCATATGATGGTCAGGACTTAACGAATTTCACGAATGAGCGTAGTGTGCGTAAAATTTTAGCACACTTGCGTCATCCGCACCGGGCGTTGCCACTCTTGCATGATAATGCGAAGGAAGCTTTCCCACAGTTGAGTGGGGACATTCACCATCACCGTGGTGAAGCCACTATTCCCCGAGTCGAGAGCCGGTTACTCCGGCAAAAAGCGCGTGAGCAGGGGGTCACGATGAATGCTGTGCTCCTTTCTGCTTACGCGCTCGCGTTATTTGCTTTGACTGGTGAAAAACGGTTAGTCATCCCGTATCAGGTTGATTTACGATTACACGGACCGGTGGCGGCAACGAACATTGTTCAGGTAGCCAACTTGACCAGTGAAATGCCCGTGGCCATGACGGTTAAGGATGGTGATACCTTAGGGGCCGTGGTTCAGCGGACGCAGGCGACGGTCACGCAAATGCGTGATGAATTAGCCTACCTACCGCCCCTAGTAGAAATCAATCGGATGAGTCGAGCCTTGCCACCACAGTTGGTGCGGCGGTTAGCTGGGAAACATCGGCCTCAGGCGGCCATTTCCTTTGCGAACTTCGGTCACATTGATCATACGCGGCTCAACTTCTCTGGAATCACCGTTACCCAGATTTACTTTGCCGGTGCTTATCGGACAATGCCGCATTTTCAATTGACAGTCAGCGTGTATCACGATGCGTGGACGTTGGCTTTTCGGATGATGGGGTCCGAACCCGACTATCAATTAGGCATTAAAATTTTAAAAAACGTCGTGGCTCAGTTAACACAGTGGAGCCACGAGGCGTAATCGGTTGGACCTGAAAGCAATTTTTAGGTCCTATTTTTATACATATTATTTTTCGTAAGTCGGTTTATAATCCGCCCAGTCTGGTCGCGGGTCGCCCTTAGCTTCGGCCTCTTTGATGGCTGAATAGAAGGCCACCTTTTGTGTGATATGTCGTTGATACTTCTTGAGCTTGGTCAGCTGCTGGGCCACACTGATGGCGTGTTCATTCAGAACGTTTAAAATCTCGTTCAGGTCGTCCCCGGTTTCCTGATAGCTCAACAGGGTCTGAAGCTCACTCATGCTCATGCCAGAATTTTTGAAACAAATGATACTGTTTAATTTTTCAAGATTAGCTTCGTTGTAGACGCGGTGGTTGCCCCTTTGCTGGACGTTAGGAATCAACCCTAGGCGTTCATAATATCTGAGGGTCGAGGGGGCCAGGTTATACGCCTTGGCAACTTCGGAGATGGTTAATTCGGTCATTATTTATCCGTCCTATTCTTTGATAGAGAAACTACTTTACTTGAAGTGTACTTCAAGTGGTATGTTAGAAACAAGTAGAAGGGCAGGTTAATAAATATGAAATTTAGAACATTAGGAAAGACGGGTTATAACATCAGTGAAGTCTCGTTGGGGACTTGGCAACTCGGTGGCAAGTGGGGTGCCCCATTTAGTGAAAAGGATGCTAGTGAGACGCTAGAGGCCGCCTATGACCATGGCGTCAACTTCTTTGATACCGCCGATGGTTACCAGGATGGGTTAAGTGAAAAGGTGCTCGGTCAGTTCATCAAACGCCACCCCGACGTCCACTATTCAACCAAGGTCGGCCGCAAGGAAATGCCCCTGTCAGTGGAACATTTTAGTCCCAAGTTTATCAGACGATACGTTGAAGAGAGCCTGCAGAACATGCAAGTCGATTCGCTTGATCAGGTATTGCTGCACTGCCCACCAATGAGCGTGTACTACCAACCAGAAACGTTTAAAACGTTGGATGATCTCAAGCAGGAAGGGAAAATCGCTAACTACGGTGTCAGTGTTGAACGGGTTGAGGAAGCCATTAAGTCGCTGGATTACGACATCTCCAGTGTCGAAATTATCTTCAACATGTTCCGGTTACGGCCCGCTAAGTTGTTCTTTGATCTAGCTAAGCAGGCTAACGTGGGAATCTTGGCACGGGTCCCCCTGGCTAGTGGCCTGTTGACTGGGAAGTTTACGGCGGACACGCACTTTGAGCCCAATGATCATCGGATGTCTAACCGGAATGGTGAGCTCTTTAGCAAAGGGGAGACGTTCTCTGGTGTCGACTACTTAACGGGGGTTAAGGCCGCCAATGAATTGAAGGAACGATTGGGGACGGATAACTTGGCAACCACGGCCTTGCGTTATATTTTGATGTTTGACGCTGTTTCCGCCGTTATTCCGGGGGCTAGCACGCCTAACCAGATTGAACGGAACACGATTGCTGCGGACGCTGAACCGTTGACCAGCCAACAGATGGCCATTGTCACGGATGTTTACGATAAATATATTAAAGATCCAATTGAATACATGTGGTAAACCTGGTTAAGGTAGCGGGGCGGTCGATGGTTGTCAATCGCTCTTTTTGTTATGGCAGAACTGGTTATGGCTAAATGAACGATCAAAAAAGCCCCCACCGGATGGGTGAGAGCAGTCGTTTAAGCTTTGGCGAGTTTACCTTGCACTTTGACGAGTCCAAGGGCGCCCACGTTACAAATGAATAGCATGACAGCCATTGCCGCGTAGGAACTACCGGTTAGACCAACCAGTGGTGAGGCTAAGCCCCCACAGGCATTTTGGGAGAGACCAATGACAGCTGATGCGCCACCGGCGTTGCTAGTAGCCTGGTCCATGATAATGGTGACGGTCAAAGTGAGGAGGGCCCCAATTAAAATTACAAGAATGAGAATCAAGCCACTCACTAGCCAGACGTTGGCGGGGAAGAGCAGTGAGCCGATTAGAATCAGACTGGTTAGCGCAGCCAACGTCAACAGGGTCGTGACCTGTTGCCGGTTAGAGAAGCGCCCAGCCAGTTGCCCGGGGAGATTACTCCCGACAACGATTCCGAGCCCGTTAAAGGCGTAGAGTAAACTAAACATTTGCGGAGCCATGCCGAAGCCGGTCTGGAAGACGAAGGTCGACGCAGAAATATAACTGAACAGGGCACCGTAAACGAGACCCGTTGCGAGAATCAACGGCCAGAAAGCCGGTTTGATCAGCAGGCTGCCCATCGACAACAGGGACGTGTGGAACCCACCCGTTTGACGGTCAGCAACTGGCAGAGATTCGCGGAGGCCAAAGGCAACGGCGAGGGCGATGACCCAGCCAATTACGGCTAGCAGGATGAAGATGGCTTGCCAGTCAACGTAACGAATCATGAAGCCACCAATAATGGGGGCGATGATGGGAAAAACACCGTTGACGGTATTGAGGAGGGCGTAGAACTTCGTCAGCTTTTTACCAGAGAAGAGGTCCCGAGCCACTGCCCGAGCGAGTACCTGACCAGTGGCCCCAGCCAGCCCCTGAATGAACCGGAGGCCAATTAGGAGACCAATCGAATGGATAAAGGCCATTGCTAGTGAGACCAGGCCGAAGATGATAAAACCAGTGATTAGTGGTTTACGGCGGCCATATTGGTCAGACAGCGGCCCCGCAATCAGTTGACATAGGGCCAGACCAATCAGGCAGGCCGTGATACTGAGCTGCATGAGGGAAGCGTTGGTTGCGAACTGAACTTTCATTTGAGGTAGGGCCGGCAAATAAAGGTCGATAGCCAGGGGACCCGTTGCGCTAACGGTTCCCAGGAGTAAGGTTAGCCAGATTTGACGCTGTCGTGAGTGTGTAGAATTCAAAGACTGTCAGCCCTTTCTAGAGATATTATGAAATTAATGATGGCACAAACCACCGCTGGACCGCTACTCTGTCGGGCAGAATGGCGGTCCAGCGGATGAAATGGCTATTCGTTATGTATTTGTCCATTATTGCTGGAAAAAAACGAATTTGCAAGCTCAGTTTTTCTACGAGGGATATCATTTTCGTAACATTTAAAATAAACTTGGGAAAAAGCATGGGGGTTTTAGCCAGTAAATGGTAAGATTAGACTCGACCATAAAAACGGAACCGGTTGTCTGATTTCGTTGCGGGTGTATGATAACAGTATATTAATATTTCTGAACATAAGGAGCCTCATCATGAAAGTATTAAAGGAAGTCATGAGTTGGATCATCCCCGTGATTATCGGGCTGGCTATCGCCTTTGCCATCAAACAGTTCGTCTTTACCCGGGTGCGGGTCGACGGGCCATCCATGGAACCAAACCTACAAAATAACGAAAAGGTTTTTGCCTTTAAGCAATCGAAGGTTAAACACCTGAGTGTCATCGTTTTTGACGCCCATGGTGAGGACCCATCTGCTAAGGCAAATACCAATTACGTTAAGCGGGTCATTGGGTTACCAGGTGATACGGTTACGAGTAAGAATGGCTACATCTACGTGAATAAGAAGAAAATTAAGCAGAGTTTTATCAGCGAATCCGAACGGAATGCTGGGACCGGTAACTGGACCTTAGCTAGTCTGCAGAAGAGTAATGGTTGGGGTAATGGCACCACGGTTGTTCCTAAGGGTAAGTACTTTGTGCTTGGTGACCACCGGAGCGTGTCTAACGATAGCCGTTACTGGGGATTCGTTAATAAGGACAAGGTTTTAGGCGTTGTGAAGGTACCAGCTTGGACCTCCAATAAGACGCGGCGGGCTAACGTGAATGGACTAGCCTATTAAATAAGGACGTGATGGTTCACGGGAATGACCGTGTGTACTAGTCCCTGTCAAGTTGACGGATGAAATACTATAATTTTTGTAGATTTGATTAAGCGGCTTCACCGCGGTAT